>NZ_JBITSN010000005.1:63056-382876 GCF_044540975.1 Streptomyces sp. NPDC085927 | reverse complement strand
CCCGCGGGGGGGGGGGGGGGGGGGGCGGGGCCCCGCGCCCCGGGGGGGCGGCGCCCCCGCCCCGGGGGGGGCCCCCGGGGGGGGGGCCCCCCCGCCGCGGGGGCTCTGCGCCGGCGTCAGGACTGGACCGCGGCTCCGGAGTCGATCAGGGCCGCGGCGTCCGCGACACCCCAGGAGGTGAGGACCTCACGCGTGTCCCGGCCCGGGGCCGGCGGCGGCCCGCCGAGGGTCGCCGCGCTCCGGGAGAACCTGGGTGCCGGGGCCGCCTGCAGCACGCCCTCACGCTCCACCAGCGTGCCCCGTGCCCGCAGGTGCGGATGGGCGGCCGCCTCCTCCAGACCCACCACCGGGGCGACACAGGCGTCCGAGTCCGCGAAGATCTCGGTCCACTCCGCCTGTGTACGGCTGCGGAAACGCTCCGCCAGGCGGCCGCGCAGGGCGGGCCAGCCGCTGCGGTCGTGCTGGCGGGCCGGGTCCTCGTCCAGGTCCAGCAGGCGCAGCAGTTCGCGGTAGAACCTGCCCTCCAGCGCCCCCACGGCCAGGTGACGGCCGTCCGCGGTCTCGTACACCGCGTAGAACGGCGCGCCTCCGTCGAGCAGGTTGACGCCGCGCTCGTCCTGCCAGGTTCCGGTCGCCATCATCGTGTGCGTTCCGGAGAGCAGGTGGGCGACGCCGTCGACGATCGCCGCGTCCACGACCTGGCCGCGTCCGTCGCGCTCGGCCTCGCGCAGGGCCGCGAGCACCCCGATCACCAGGTACGCGCCGCCCCCCGCGAAGTCGCCGACGAGGTTCAGCGGGATCTGGGGTGCCCCGCCGGCCTCCCCCATGGCGTGCAGTGCGCCGGTCACGGCGACGTAGCCGATGTCGTGGCCGGCGGTCTGCGCCAGCGGTCCCGTCTGGCCCCAGCCGGTCATGCGCCCGTAGACCAGGCGCGGGTTCCGTTCCAGGCACGTGTCCGGCCCCAGGCCCAGGCGCTCGGCGACGCCCGGCCGGTATCCCTCCATGAGGACGTCGGCGCCGGCGACCAGGGCGAGCGCGGCCTCCACGGCCTCCGGCCGCTTCAGGTCGAGGACGACGGACTTCTTGCCCCGGTTGAGGACGTCCGTACGCTCATGGCCGGGGAAGAACTCGCCGCCGCCGGGCCGGTCGACACGGATCACCTCGGCACCGAGGTCGGCCAGGGTCATCGCGGCGAACGGGCACGGCCCGATGCCGGCCAGCTCCACCACGCGGAGTCCTGTCAAAGGTCCAGTAGTCACCGGTCACCCACATCCTTCAGACCACGCCGGAACTCGGAAGCCGACTGTTTAATTTATAATAGATTCAAGACAGGGAAAGCAACCGTCGTCCACCTCCGAGGAGATCCCATGCCCCACACGGACCCGACGGCTCCGCCCGCCCGGCGCCCCCGGTACGATCTCGACCTTCTGGTCTCCGTCTCGGCGCGGGTGTTCAACGAGCGCGGCTACGACGGCACGAGCATGGAGGACCTCTCCCGGGCGACCGGGCTCGCGAAGTCCGCCATCTACCATCACACCGCGGGCAAGGAGCAGTTGCTGCGGCTGGCCCTGGACCGCGCCGTGGTCCCCCTCTTCGCCGTCGCCGAGGAGAGCCTGGCCCGGCCGGAGCGGGCGGCCGGCCGGCTCCGGCATCTGGTGACCGGTCAGGTCGGGTTGCTGATCGACGCGCTGCCGTACGTCTCACTGCTGCTGAGAGTGCAGGGCAGCACGGAGACCGGGCGGTGGGCGCTCCGTCAGCGGCGCGCGTTCGACCGCATCGTCGCGGATCTGGTCGCGGAGGCCACGGCCGAGGGGGATCTCGCGCCCGGTCCGGATCCGCGTCTCGTCAGCCGGCTGCTGTCCGGCATGGTCAACTCGATCGCCGAGTGGTACCAGTCGACGGACGACGAGGATCTCACGCAGGCCCGCCGGGGCGAGCTGGCCGACGCGGTGCTGCGCATGGCCTTCGAAGGCCTCCGGCCCGAGGCGAGGCCCTGACGCCGGTGCGGCGGTGCGGCCGAGGAGCAGGTCCATGACCGCACCGTGCGGATGCGTGCTCCGGCTTCAGGCCATGACGGCCACGTACCGCCAGTCCAGCACGTCCTGGCCGTCACGGCCCTCGCGACCGTCGTGGCCGTCCCGGTCGCTTCCCGTCGTGTCCCTGCGGACGAGGGACCGCAGGTGGACGAGGCCGCCGCCGTCCGGCAGCGGCTCCAGCCGTTCCACCGTGATGTCGCTGCGCAGGGTGTCGCCCTCGCGGACCGGGCCGATGTGGTCGCAGCCGTGCCAGCCGGCGACGGTGACCAGGTTGGGCAGCGCCCGTGCGGCCTGCGACAGCGCGATGCCGATGGTGTGTCCGCCGTACACCAGACGTCCCGCCCCGCCGGCGGCCCGCTCGTCGTGGTGCACCTGCGCCACGTTGAGGGTGAGCCTGGCCAGTTCGGGGGCGCTGGAGATCACGTCGCCGCCGCCGACCCGCAGACTCGATCCCTCCTTCAGGTCCTCGAAGTGCACTCCGGGATTGCGGGTCCGGAAGCGGTCGAGCCGCCAGCCTGCGGCCAGGCCGGTGAGAGCGGAGGCCGAGGGGGGCTCGCCCACGGTGTCCAGTTCCGCGTCCTGACCCGTCACCCGGTCCGGATCGCGCAGCGGGAGCATGGCGCACCGCCAGAAGTCCAGCACCGGCCTGCCCTCCTGGTCCGCCGTGGTGATCCGCAGCGCGGCCAGTCCGGTGGCACGGCGGCCGGGGCGCGGCCGGTTCTGCCGGAGCGCGACGACCTCGGTGGACGTGCGCAGGGTGTCGCCGATCAGGGGCGCCCGGTGGAACACCAGACCCCGGTAGAACAGGTTGGCCTTCACGTGGTGCGTGGCGAGCGTCGACTGTCCGATCGCCACGTCCCAGACCAGCGCGGGGTGCGCGAGGGGCGCGGCGCCGGTGACCTCCTCGCTCAGCGCGGCGTCCAGGGGCAGGCGGAGGCGGTCACCGACGATCGTCTGGTGCGCGGCGGCGTGGCCGGTCGACAGGGTGAGCCCGGGGGCGGTGTCGAAGACCTGCCCGACCTGGAGCTCCTCGAAGTACGGACCCTCCGCGACCGTGTCGGGAGCGGTGGTTTCGGCTGCCGGTTCCGTACGCGTCATCGGCCGGGCCCGCCTTCCGCACCCGACACCGAGGGCACTGCGGTCGTCTCGGACACTGTGGTCACTTCGGGTGCTCCTGTCGCTCCGGGCGCTCGGGCGAGGACGCGGCGGGCCGCGACGGCCACGGCCTCGTCGAGCATCTGTCCGTTCAGGGTCGTCGCGCCCGCGCCCCGTCCCGCCGCTTCGTCCAGGGCGTCGAGCACGGCTCGGGCATGGTCGATCTCCGGGCCGGACGGGGTGAACACGGCGTTGACCGTTTTGAGCTGGCGGGGGTGGATCACCCACTTCCCGTCGAATCCCAGATCCCGTGCCCGGCGTACACGGTCCCCGAACTCCTCGTCGTCGGCGACGCCGAGGAACGGGCCGTCGACGGCCGCCAGTCCCGCCGTCCGGGCGGCGACGAGCAGGGTTTCCTGCGTCCACAGCCAGCTGTCCGGCGGCGCCTGCGCGCCACGGCCGAGCGAGGCTCCCAGGTCGGCGTAGCCGAGGATCAGCGCGGTCAGACGGGGGGACGCGGCGGTGATCTCACGGAGGTTGGCGAGTCCTGCGGCGGTCTCGATCAGCGCCTGCACCGTGATCGGCGCGCGGCGGCCGGCCGCGGCCTCGGCACCGTCGAGCAGCCGGTCGACGAATTCCAGGTCGCCCGGGCTCTCCACCTTGGGCACCACGAGGGAGAGGGGCAGCTCGCCGGCCGCGGCGCAGGTCTGGATGTCCAGGTGGCACCAGGGGGTGCGCGGCGCGTTCACCCGCACGGCCACCCGTGGCGCGCCGCGGGGACGGTCCGGGTGGCCGAGGGCGGCGCCGACGGCCGCGCGGGCCGCGTCCTTGCCCGCTTCGGGCACCGCGTCCTCGAGGTCGAGGACGATCTCGTCGGCCTCCGCCTGCCAGGCCTTGGCCAGCTTGCGTTCGTCGCCCCCGGGCACCGAGAGGCACGACCTGCGCCGGGCCGGGCCGCTGTGCTCGGCCCTGCCGGGAACCAGTCGGGACACCGTCACGTCGGACCCTCCTCAGCCGTGATCACGCCACGCTTCCCGCGCAACGCCGGATTTAATTTATACTATGTTAAAAACTGGGCAAGGCGGCAGCTCCACCGAGGTGCACCAGCTCACAGGCCGTACGCCCGCCCCCCACAAGGAGGACCAGACCGGTGAATTCGACCACGCGCAGCTCCACCCCTTCCGGGCCGCGGCGGCTGCCGGCGGGCACAGGCCGCCGAACGGCGCCGTATGATCGGCCGATGCCCCGGAAAACCACCAAGTCGGCCGCGAGAGGCGCCGATCCGAAGTCGCGGCGCACCCGCGAGCGGATCCTGGACGCCGCGGCGCACGTGCTCAGCCGCAAGGGATACGCGGGCACCCGCCTGGGCAACATCGCCGAGCAGGCGCAGCTCCAGGCCCCCGCGATCTACTACTACTGGCCGTCCCGCGAAGAGCTGATCGAAGAGGTCATGTGGGTGGGCGTCCAGCGTCTGCACCAGCATGTCGCCGAGGTCCTCGACGCGCTGCCGGCCGGGACGCCGCCGATGGACCGGATCGGCGCCGCGGTCGAGGCGCACCTGCACGTCGCCCTCCAGCTCTCGGACTTCGCCACCGCCGTCATCCGCAACTCCGGCCAGATCCCGGAGGAGATCCGCACGCGCCACAGTGCCGAGGACGCCAAGTACGGAACGCTGTGGCGAGGGCTCATCCAGGACGCGGACGCCGACGGCGAGATCAGGTCGGACCTCGACCTCCGCACCGCGCAGCGGCTGGTCATGGGAGCGCTCAACTGGACGGCGGAGTGGTGGAATCCCGAACGTGACTCGTTCGACATCACGGTGCGCACCGCCCGGTCGATGGTCCTGCACGGACTGAGCAGCAGGTCCCACGTCACGGACCCGCGGACGGACTGACCGGGGCACCGTGCCGTGCCGTCAGGCCGTGGCCGCTCCGGGCCCGTCCGGGCGCAGGTCGATGCCCATGGCACCACGAGGTCACGGGGCGGGCGGCATGCGGTAGACCGAGACGTGGGAGCGCGACTCGGCCGTGAAGGGGGCGCCGGTCCAGTCCGCGCGCCTGGTCTCCAGGCCGAAGCCGGCCAGCTGGGCCATGAGGTCGAGTTCGGCCGGCCAGATGTAGCGGTGCGGGGTGCGGTCCAGCCGCGCCGTCCGGGTTCCGTCGAACCCGAAGTGGTGCGACACCACGTGCTGGTGCAGCACGTCGTACGTGTCCAGGAGATGTAGCCGGGTTCGGACCGCATGACCGTGGCCGCCTGGCCCGGTGGGAGCCTGCGCAGCTCCGGCACCCAGAACTCGATCACGAACCGGCCGCCGGGAACGAGGTGGCGGGCCGCGTTGCGGAAGCACTCGACCTGCTCGGCCTGGGTGAGCAGGTCGGCGATCGTGTTGTGGACGAGGTGGACGAGGCGGTACTCCCCCGACGCGAGGGTGGTCGCCATGTCACCGAGGACCACCGGGATCGTCGCCTCGTCCGCCTTGGTGCGCAGCTGCTCCAGCATCGGGCGCGACAGCTCGATGCCGGTGACGGGAACACCTCGCTCGGCGAGGGGTACCGCCACCCTGCCGGTCCCGACGGCGAACTCGAGTGCCGCTCCGCCCTCGGCGAGCCGGGTGAGCCGGTCCACGGTCGGTCCCAGGGTCTCGGGCGCGAACATGCCGGTCCCGGGTGTGTCGTAGCGCTGTGCGGCGTCGGCATCCCAGATGTCCTGCTGCTGCGTGCTGTCAAAGCTCCCCGGCTGCCGGTGTGTTGTCCAACGGATTTCGGGGCGCGGTGGGTCCGCCGTGCGGTGCGGGGGCGGCAGCGGCGGTGGGTGGGGCAGCCGCGGCGGTGGTGTACCGGCGGCCCAGGCGGGCGAAGGCGGCCTTGAGTTCAGGCGGGCCGACGACCTCGATGCCGGCGTCGAAGAGGCCGACGGTGGCGGCGAGGCCCGCCCAGGACCACGCGCCCAGGGTGAGCCGGCAACGGTCGGGACCGAGTTCCTCGACGACTCCGTCGCGGGCGTAGCGGGACACCTCGGCGGCGGGCAGATCGAGGATCACCTGGCCGCGGCAGGGCCACTCCCCCGACCCGTCGGAGCCCCGGAACCTGGCGGCGACGAAGCGGGACACCTCTCCTCCGGGCAGTTCTCGCGGAGTGAAGCGGGGACCCGCGGGGGTCCGTGGGGTGATCCGGTCCGCCCGGAAGGTGCGCCAGTCCTCGCGGTCCAGGTCCCAGGCGACGAGGTACCAGCGTCCGCCCCGGGTGACGAGATGGTGCGGCTCCACCCGGCGGGGCGGGGGTCCCGGGGGGTCCTGGGCGACCGTTTCGGGCGGAAAAGCGGGGGTGTAGTAGAAGCGCAGTACCTGGCGGGCGTGGACCGCGTCACTGAGCGTCATGAGCACGCTGCTGTCGGCCTGGAGGTCCGGGCGGACTCCCGGCCGTTCGACCGCGGTGACCTGAAGGGTGTCGACGCGGTGGCGCAGCCGGGCCGGCATCACCTGGCGGACGGTGTTCAGCGCGCGTACCGCGGCCTCCTCGATGCCGGCGCCGGTGGTGGTGGCGATCCGGAGCGCGACCGCGAGGGCGACGGCCTGTTCGTCGTCGAACAGCAGCGGCGGGAGATCCGTACCGGCGCCGAGCCGGTAACCGCCGTCGGGACCCTTGACGGCCACGATGGGGTAGCCGAGCTCGCGCAGCCGGTCGACGTCGCGGCGCACGGTGCGCGGGCTGACGCTCAGCCGCTCGGCCAGCAGCGCCCCCGGCCAGTCCCGGCGCGCCTGGAGCAGGGAGAGCAGTGCCAGCAGTCGCGCTGATGTCTTCGGCATGGCGTCCATGATGCCTCCGGTAGAGGACACACCCTGACCTCTACGGCTGTCACGGTGGTCCCGTACCGCAGGACGACAAGCGCGACCCGGAAGGCTTCCTCACCATGACCACCACCACGGACAGCACCCCCACGACCGCCACCGGCATCGCCGCCACGGCCGCGAGCGCTCCCCGGTCCGCCGTCGGCGAGGAGCGGGCCGATCTGCTCGCCTCGCTCGCGTCCGCCCGCTCCGCCCTGACCGCCACGACGCGAGGGCTGAGCGACGAGCAGGCGGGGGAGCGGCCCACGGTCGGCGCGCTGTGCCTGGGCGGGCTGATCAAGCACGTCGCCTCCATCGAGGAGGAGTGGATGCGTTTCGTTCTCGAGGGACCCTCGGCGATGCGCCACGACCTGCCCGACGGTGTCACCTGGGCCGACCTCGCGGCCGGTACCGCACGCGAGATCCCGCAGTGGGCGATCGACCACCGCAACGCCTTCCGGATGCTGCCCGGCGAGACCCTGGCCGGGATCGTCGCCCGGTACGAGCGGGTCGCCGTCCGGAGCGAGGAGATCATCGCCTCCGTGCCCGACCTGTCGGCGGCGCACCCGCTGCCCGAGGCGCCGTGGAACGAGCCGGGAGCGGTGCGCAGCGTGCGCCGGGTGCTGACGCACCTCATCGCGGAGACGTCCCAGCACGCCGGGCACGCGGACATCCTGCGCGAGACGCTGGACGGACAGACGTCGAGCTGACGGGCGGGCGGGGCCTGTCCCGCCCCGGGCCCGGCCCCGCCCTTCGCACGGCCTGCCTCTCGCACGGCCTGTCTCTCGCACGGCCTGTCTCTGGTACGGAATCGAAGGAAGTCGAAAGGAACGGTGTCATCGTGACGAATCAGGTGCCGGCGCGCTGCGGGGTCGTCCAGTGACCGTGCTGGACGTCCGGGCACTCAACCGTGCGACGCTCGCCCGGCAGTTGCTGCTCGGCCGCGCCGACCTGCCGGCGCTCGACGCCGTGGCCCACCTCGGGGGTCTGCAGGCGCAGGAACCGCAGGAGCCGTTCGTCGGGCTCTGGTCGCGGCTGCGGGGGTTCGAGGCACCGGAGTTGTCGGGGCTGCTGACGGGGCGGCGGGTGGTGCGGGCCCATCTGATGCGCCGGACGGTGCATCTCGTCACGGCCGACGATCTGCTGGCCCGGCGGGCCCGGCACGACGCCATGCTGCGCCAGCGGGTCCTCGGCGTCTACCGCCGCGAGCTCGCCGGGGTCGATCTCGGTGCACTCAAGGCGGCGGGAACGGAGTTGATGTCCGACGGCGAGCCGCGTTCGATGGGTGCCCTGGCACGGGAGCTCGCCGGGCGCTGGCCGGAGCCGGGGCCGCGCGCGCTGGGAGAGATGCTGCTCGCCGCCCTGATCCCGGTGGTGCAGCTGCCGCCGCGCGGGCTGTGGCGGACGAAGGGCGGGGTGCGCAATGCCCTGGTCACCTCGTGGCTGGGCCGTGACGTCGACCCGCTCCCCGCGGACGGCTCGGACCCGGTGGGCCGGGCGCTGGTACGGCGCTATCTGACGGCGTACGGCCCCGCGGCCACGGCCGATCTGCGCGCATGGTCCGGCCTGGCCGGGCTGCCGGCCGCGGTCGCCGCGATGCGCGGGGAACTGGTGTCGTTCCGCGACGAGCGGGGGCGGGAGCTGCTGGACCTGCCCGGCCTGCCGCGCCCCGACGCCGCGACGCCGGCGCCGGTGCGGTTCCTGCCCGCGTTCGACAACGCGGTCCTCGGTTACCACGACCGCGGGCGCGTCATCGACGACGCGCACCGCGGCCTGTCGGTCACCGGCGCCCGGGTGGTGCTGGTCGACGGGCGGGCCGCCGCGACCTGGGAGTTCCAGGACGGCGCCGTGGTGGTCGCTCCACTGCGCCGCTTCTCGCGGGCCGAGCGGGCCGCCGTCGCCGCGGAGGGGAGCGCCCTTGCGTCGTTCCTCTCCGACCGGGACAGTGACCGCGTACGGTTCGACGCGTTCTGATCGCCACATCCCTGACGATCCGTCGGCGGGGTGGAACTGCGGGCGGGCCGGGTCGGCACCCTCCCGGTTCCCCCCGGAGTTCTGCCGGGGTTCCCTGCTGGTTCCGGCCCGGTTTCCTCCGGATCCGGCAGCGCGCGTTCCGTGCCGGTGACATACGGAAGGCATGCGTGTGAGGGTCTGGTGAGAGTCGTCGAGTGATGCATGAGGCATGCGTTTTGTGCATATGCAGCTGATAAGATCATCGGACTTTCAGCAGACTGACGGCGCGTCATGAACGCGTACGGGGGACAGTCTCTAAGGCCCCATCGTCAAGGAGTGAGGTGTGGTCCACCCGTGGGCCCGAGCCGTTCGACGGCCGGGTCGCCCCGTACGGACCGGTGGACCTTCCGCACTCCCGGCGCGGTGCGACTTGAAGAGAGTCTCATGACGTCATTGATCCGGGATCCACTGTTGTGGATCTTGCTGGTAGTGCTCGTCGCTGCGGTGTTCGCAGTGATGAGGGCGCGGAGAACCAATCTGGCTCTCCGCAGAACGAGGAAGGACCTGGAAGCAAGCCTGGGGCAGACCCAGGGGCAACTCGCCCAGCAGCAGGGGCAGATCGCCGCGCTCAACGCGCGGCACCAGGGCGACCTCGCCGACGTCCGCGCGGATGCCGAGTCGTCGACCAAGGCCGTACTGAAGTCGGCGATGGGAACGCTGCAGTCCCTCGCCGAGGAGCAGCAGCTGCTGCTCGACGAGCTGCTGAAGAAGTACGGCAACGACACCGAGGTCCTCGCCGACCTGATGTCGGTGGACCACACCGGCAGCCAGTTCAGCCGCCGGGCCAAGGGGATCTCGGTCCTGTGCGGCGGATGGCTGGGCCGGCGTGACGGCGCGGCGACCGTGTACGACGTGGCGCGCAGCGCCCAGGGACGGATCAAGGACTTCAACCGGGTCGGCATCCACGCCCAGGTCAGCGTCTCCGTCTCCACCAAGGCCGTCGAACCGGTGGCCGTCGTGCTGGCCGAACTGCTGGACAACGCGACCACCTACAGTGCCCCGGGCACGCCGGTCGAGGTCAACATCCAGGCCGTTCCGACGGGTGTGTGCTTCATCGTCGACGATGCCGGGCTGGGCATGGACCAGGAGACCAAGGACCGGGCGGCGGCGCTGTTGTCCCCCGAGGGCGCGGTCGACATCACGAGTCTGGGCGATCCGCCCCGGTTCGGGTTCGCGGTGTGCGGCATGCTCGCGGCGCGGTACGGCTTCGCCGTCTCCGTAGGCTCGGTGTCCCCCTACGGCGGAGTGCGTGCAGTGATCCGTGTACCGGAAAGTCTCCTTGCCGCCGAGGCGCCCGCGCCTGCCGAGCCCGTCCAGGAAACCTCCGGGGAGGAGGCCGCCCCGCAGCGGCTCGCCCCCGTTCCGGTGGGTCCCTCCCATGTGGTGGGCAGGACCAACGGCGGGCTTCCCAAGCGGCGCCGGCGGCAGGGCCCCATCTCGGTGGTGCCCTCGCCGGACGCCACGGCCACTGCCGACGAGCCCACGCCCGAGCAGGCCAGCGAGGTGACCGCGTCGCGCCTCGGCGCGTTCGCCCGCGGAACCCAGCTCGGCCGGATCACGAACACCATGGAAGGACCTGATCAGCGGTGAACACCGACCTGTCGTGGGTGCTGAACGACGTGCTCGAGGTGCGCGGTGCCCGTCACGCCGTCCTCGTCTCGGGTGACGGCCTGCTGCTGCAGCGTTCGGACGACATCTCGCGTGACGACGCGGAGACGAACGCCGCGGCCATGAGTTCCATGCAGTCCCTCAGCCGCGCGGTCTCCGGTTTCGTCGGTTCGGGCAACGGCCTCTGGAAGCAGACGCTGCTGGAGTACGACGGGGGCTGGATCTTCCTGAGCGCCGCCGGTCAGGGCGCCTACCTGGCCGTCTCGGCGGCTCCCGACGTCGACATGGAAGCCGTGTCGTTCCGTATGCAGAAGACGGTGGTGGCGCTCAGCAAGGCGATGAGCGTCGCACCGCGCTCGACCGGTGGTGGCGCCTCATGACGGCTCCCGGCGAGGATGAATCCGTCTCCAGCGACTTCGTCCGCTCCTACGTCATCACCGGCGGACGGAGCCTGCCGTCCTCGGACGATCTTGCATTGCACACCCTCGTCACGCTGGCTCCCGAGCGGACTCCTCCGCTCGGGGCCGGGCCCGAAGTGACGGCGATCTGGGACCTGTGCGCGGGGGGCTACCTGTCGGTGGCCGAGGTGGCCGGCCACCTCGGGCTGCCGGTCGGGGTGGCCCGTCTGTTGCTGACCGACCTGTCCGAACAGGGGCACCTGCTCCACCGCGCCGAGCCGCCCCGGGCCCAGAACGTTGACAGAGCGACCCTCGAGAAGGTTCTGCATGGACTCCAATCCCTCATCAGCTGAGACGGCCCAGGGCTCCATCTACGTCTCCAGTGCGGTGACCAACGCCGCCAAGATCCTCGTCGTCGGGCATTTCGCCGTGGGCAAGACGACACTCATCGGGTCGCTGTCGGAGATCACTCCGCTGCGTACCGAGGAGAAGATGACCCAGGCCTCCGTACACGTCGACGACCTGCGGGGCGTGACGGGCAAGACCACCACCACGGTCGCCCTGGACTTCGGCCGTCTCACGCTGAGCGAAGACCTGGTGCTGTACCTCTTCGGCACCCCGGGGCAGCAGCGCTTCATGCAGCTGTGGGAGGACATGGCCCGCGGTGCGCTGGGAGCACTGCTGCTGGTCGATCCCGCGCGGCTGGAGGAGACGTTCCCCGTCATCGACCTCGTCGAGGGGTACGGCCTGGAGTACGCCATCGCCGTCAACACCTTCGACGCGTCCGCCACCTACAGCGAGGCGGAGGTGCGTGAGGCGCTCGACCTGCTCCCGGACACCCCCGTCGTCTACTGCGACGCCCGCGACCAGCGGTCCTCCGCCAAGGCACTGATCGCGCTGGTCCGGCATCTGCTCGAGCGCGCGGCCTGACCGCTTCGCGCCCACCCCGTCCGAGAGCTGACGCTCCCGGTTCATCAAGGAAGACTTCATGGATCTTCAGCAGACATCTGCGCCCGCGGGCAGCAGATGCCCCATGCACGACGCCTCGTTCGCCGCCGATCCGCAGGCGCTCTACGACCAGTTGCGGGCCCACGCTCCGGCCGGCCCGGTCGAGCTCGCCCCGGGTGCGGACGCCACGCTGGTCGTGGGGCACGAGATGGCGCTGCGCGTCCTGCAGAACACCGAGCTCTTCGCCCGCGACGCCCGCCGCTGGAAGGCCCTGAACGAGGGGCGCATCGGGATGGACAACCCGGTGCTGCCGATGATGGCGTACCGGCCGAACTGCCTGTTCACCGACGGCGCGGTGCACCTGCGGCTGCGCAAGGCGGTCACCGACAGCCTGGCCAGGCTCAACATCACCCGGGTCCGCCGTGACGTGGAGCCGATCGCCGACTACCTGCTCGACCAGTTCAGCGAGCGGGGCCGGGCCGACCTGCTCAACGACTACGCCAAGCTGCTGCCGCTGCTGCTGTTCAACAAGCTGTTCGGCTGCCCCGCGGACATCGGTGACACCCTCACCACCTCGATGTCCGCGATCTTCGACGGCAAGGACGCCCTGCGGGCCAACGAGGACCTCACCGCCTGCCTCATGGAGCTGATCGCCCTCAAGCGGCGCCAGCCGGGCGACGACGTCACCTCGTGGCTGATCCAGCACCCGGCCGGGCTGACCGACGAGGAGCTCAAGGACCAGCTGGTGATGCTGATGGGCGCCGGGGTGGAGCCCGAGCGCAACCTCATCGGCAACGCCCTGCTGCTGATGCTGTCCGGCGCGGGCGGCCGGCAGAGCGGCATGATGATCGAGGAGGCCCTCGACCACGTGCTGTGGAACGAGACCCCGATCGCCAACTACGCGACCCACTACCCGGTCCAGGACGTCGACCTGGGCGGCCATGTCGTGGAGGCGAACACCCCGGTCGTCATCTCCTTCGCGGGCGCCAACGGCGACCCCGCGCTCGCCGAGGCCCGCCGCGCCCACAGCAAGGGCGCGCATCTGGCGTGGGGGGCGGGACCGCACGCCTGCCCCGCCAAGGACCCGGCGACCGTGATCGCGACCACCGCGATCGAGCGGCTGCTCAACGCGCTGCCCGACCTGGCGCTGGCCGTGCCCCGGGAGGAACTGCAGTGGCGGCCGGGGCCGTTCCACCGGGCGCTGGTGACGCTGCCCGCGACCTTCAGCCCGTCACCGGCCACGCGCATGGCGGCGGCTCTGCAGAACCGTGCCTCGGCGCCCGGTGCGGAGCAGCCCATGGCCGTGGCACCGTCCGTCCCGATGCGGCAGGAACCGGGACGGAAGCGGGGATTCTGGAGCAGTTTCCTCGATGTCTTCCGTGTCTGATGCACTGCATGTGACAGGAGCAACACCCTGAGGCGCATGACGGAGGAGGGTGGAAGGGTAGGTTCCGGCGGAACCCGGCAGCATCCAGCCAAAGGAGCCCCGCGTGACCGCCGTTGGCGACATAGGTGGCATCAGCACCATTCCCGGCACCACGTCCACCGACCGCCGAGCCGTCATCTCCCTCCTCCGTCGACTGCGTTCCGACGAGGGCCAGACCAACCCCCTCCCCATCTGGGAGGAAATGCGCTCCATGGGGGACGTGGTGCGTGCCCCCTGGGGCGGCTACTTCGTCACCGGATTCGAGGCGTGCAGCCAGGTCCTGCGCGGCAGGAACTGGCTCGTCCCCGACTTCGCCTGGCAGGAGCGCCAGCCCGACCAGAAGCGCTGGGAGGCCCCGGCCACCCGCGAAATGACCAGGACCCTGCCCCGGCTCAACGCCCCCGCCCACACCTGCCAGCGGCGGGCCCTGGGCAATCCCTTCGACCGCTCCGCGCTCGAGGAACTGCGTCCCGCGGTCGCCGCCCTGGCCTCGGGCCTCCTCGACGGACTCGCGGACCGGCTGGAGGCCGACGGTGAGGCCGACTTCGGGACTCTCGTCGGTGAGCAACTGCCCATCCGCACCGTCGGCCGGTGGCTCGGCCTCGACCCGGAGGACCATGCGCGCATCCTGAGTTTCACCCACCGTCAGGTGTACGCGCAGGAGTTGCTCCCCACCAAGAGCGAACTGGCGATATCGGCCCAGGCCACCCTGGAGATGCGGGCCTACTTCACCGAACTGATCCGGCACCGCCGCGCGAACCCCGGCCACGACGCCCTCACCGGCTGGATCCACTACTGGGACGCCCGGTACCCGGACGACCGGGCCGCCGCGGACCGGATCATCTACGACCTGACGATGTTCATCACCATCGCCTCCCTGGAGACCAGCGCGGTGCTGATGACCAACGCCGTCTGGCTGCTGACCCAGGATCCGTCGCGCGCAGCCTGGCTGCGGCAGCATCCGGAGCACATCGACGACGCGATCGAGGAGACGCTGCGCTACGACCCTCCCGTGTTCGTCAACTCCCGGATCGCCGCCGACGACACCGTCCTCGCGGGGGTGCCCGTCGCGAAGGACACCACCGTCCACGTCCTGTACGGTTCCGCCGCCCACGACCCCCGCCGCAACCCGGACCCCGGTGTCTTCGACCTCCGGCGCAACGGGGGGCACCTCACCTTCGGCGGCGGCGCGCACTACTGCCTGGGAGCGGGCCTCGCCCGGCTCGAGGCACGTGAGCTCCTCACCCAGCTGCTGGAACGATTCCCCACCTTGCGGCCCTCCGCTCCCCCTTCGTACGACACCTCCCGTGTCGTCTTCCGCCGCATCACCTCCCTGAAAGTGACCGTATGAACACCCCGCTCCTGTCCGACGACCCCCACGATCCCGACGTCCGGATACTGAAGACCCTGCACACCCGCAGGCAGGGTCCTGTCCTCACCGTCGAGTTGAACGTTCCCGAGCAGGGCAACGTCGTCAGCGAAGCCATGCTGGACGACCTGCTCTCCGTGCTCGACGACCAGGACCCCTCGGTACGCGTCCTGGTGCTGACCGCCGCCGGGCAGGACTTCTGCCTCGGCGGGGACCGCGAAGAGTTCGCCGGACACCTCGCCCAGGACCCCACCGGCAACGGCATCCGCGTCTCCGGCGTCAAGGGCCGGCGGGTGTGCGACGCGCTGACGTCCCACCCCGCCGTCACCATCGCACGCGTCCAGGGCAGGGCCATCGGGGCCGGCTTCGCCCTCGCCCTCGCCTGCGACCTGCGGGTGGGTGCCGACACCGCGACCTTCCGGCTGCCCGAACTCGCCCTCGGTCTGCCCACGGCGTGGGGCGGCCTGCTGCCACGGCTGGTCAGTGAGGCCGGCGCCGCGTCCGTGCGCGAACTCATCCTCACAGGACGCCCCCTCGCCGCCCAGGAGGCCCTCGGCCTGTCGATCCTGCAGCGGGTCGTGCCCGAGGACGCGCTCGACGCCGCGGTCGACGAGTGGGCCAGACCACTGCTGCGGCGCTCGTTGCCTGCCGTGCGGGTCACCAAGACGCTGCTGAACTCCCTGACCGCCTCGACCCGTCTCGCCGACGCGTCGGTCCTGGATGCCGAGCTGATGGCGGCGGTCGCCAGCGAAGTGCACCATATGCGCACGACCCGCTGATCACGCTCTTCGCAGCGTCACCAGCCCACCGGCCCCTGGAACACGCCGACTTCCGGGGGCCGTTACTGTTCCCGTCGTCCTGGGCGGACCGCGGTCGAGGTCCGCGCCGGCCTCACTCGACGACCGCGACGGCCTCGATCTCGACCAGGTGGTCGGGGATGTCCAGTGCCTGTACGCCCACCAGCGTGGCCGGAGCCGCCGGGACGGTCCCCAGCTTCCGGGCGGCGCGGGTGGCGCCCTCCATGAACTGCGCCATCTTGTCGGGGGTCCAGTCGACGACGTAGGCCGTCAGTTTCGCGGCGTCGGCGAAGGTGGCGCCCGCCGCGGCCAGGGCGGTGGCGACGTTGAGGTAGCACTGCTCGACCTGGGCGGCGAGGTCGCCCGCGCCGACCGTGACGCCGTCGGCGTCCCATGCGACCTGCCCTGCGATGAAGACCATCCTGGAACCGGACGCGATCGCCACCTGCCGGTAGACGTCGATCTTGGGAAGTCCCTCGGGGTTGACCAGGGTGATGGCCATGCTGTCTGCCTCCTTGTGCTGTGAGCCCGCGGGCTCGCTGCCGCCGGGCCGGTGACGGCCCGGCGGTCGTGGTCACCTGTGGTTACTCGGAAACCGTAAGAGAGTGGCCGCTGACATGGAAGAACGCACTTTTCGGTAACTGGGGAACCTGGAGGTGACCCAGGTAGGGAAACCGCGTCACGCGGAAGCGCGTCCTGGGGAGAAGGATCATGTGGGCGGGGCGGCGGGACAACGGGGAGGAACGGGTGGGCGGCGGACGGTGGGGCGCGCGCGGCGGGTCGGTCCGGAGCCGGGGACGGGTGATCGCGGCGGCCGCGGCGCTGACGGCGGGGCTGCTGGTGTTCCACCGTGCGGTGCCCAACTCCGTGGGCCGGGCGGGCAGTCTGCTGGAGTCGTTCCTGCCCTGGCTGGGGCTGGTGGTCGTCGTGCTGTTCACGGCGGCGCTGGTGCGGCGTTCGGCGACCGCGCTGTCGGCCCTGCTGCTGCCGGTGACCGCCTGGACGTATCTCTTCGGCGGGCTGTTCCTGCCCGAACCGCGGGCCGGGGCGCGGGATCTGGTGGTGGTGCAGCACAACGTCAGTGACGAGAACACCGACCCGGCGGGTACCGCCCGTACCCTGGCCGGCGCCGGCCCCGACCTCATCGCGCTGGAGGAGCTGGTGCCGGCGGCGCTGCCGGTCTACCGGCGGACCCTCGCCCCGCGCTACCCGTACCACGAGGTCCGGGGCACCGTCGGGCTCTGGTCGAGGCATCCGCTCACCGATGCCCGGTTGCCGGACATCAAGCCCCGGGGGATCACGGAGCCGTGGAGCCGCGGGCTGCGGGCCGTGGTCAGCAGCCCGCACGGGGACATCGCGGTGTACGTCGCGCACCTGCCCTCGATCCGGATCGGGCCGGGCGGCCTCGCCTCGGCCCACCGGGACGAGAGCGCCCGCCTGCTGGGGCGGGCCCTTTCCGCCGAGGAGCTGGAGACCGTGATCCTGCTGGGCGACCTCAACGGCACCGTCGACGACCGCGGCCTGGCCCCGCTGACCTCCCGGATGAACGTGGCGGAACGCGGCTTCGCCCTCAGTTTCCCCGCCGGGCTTCCCCTGGCCCGCATCGACCAGGTGATGGCCCGCTCCGCCGCCGTCCGCCACATCCGCACCCTGTCCGGCACCGGCAGCGATCATCTCCCGGTCGCCGCGCGGATCACCCTCGACCGGAGCACCCGGCCGGAACGGCGGGCCTGACGGCGGGTCCGGAACAGGCAGGGTGCCTGGCTGCTCTTCCGACGGCCGGCCGGGTGACGCCCGGTCACCATCTCCCCGATGCCTGCCCACGTCGGCCGGACGGGGTCGGTGGACACCTGCGGGGCCCTGCCGACCACGCCCGGTTCCGCGTCGCCGGTGGAGTACCGGTCCGACAGCGGGCCGGCCTGGTTCGTCGGCCGGACGGCACGAGGCCGGGTCCCCGGAGCCGTCGCCGTCGCGCGGCCGGTCGTGTGAGCGTGCACGCGGCGGAGGGTGCCGTGAGGCAGACTGATTCCATGGGCGAACTCAATGCCCCCGGGGCGCCGTCACAGTGGTTCCCTCCGGAGCCGGAGAGCGTGGCGGAGGCCCGGCGGTTCGTCCGGGCCACGCTCGACGGTGCCGCACCGGACACGTTGGACACCGCGCAGCTCCTGGTCAGCGAGCTGGTGACGAACGCGGTGCTGCACGCACGCACCGAAATCGAGGTGACGGCCCGGTCCGGTGACGGCGGGGTCCTGGTGCGGGTGAGCGATCGGCGGCCGGAGCGCGGGCTCGTGCCGTACGGGAGCCCCGCGTACACCGGTACGGGGCAGGGGCTGGCGCTGGTCGAGCGGCTGGCGTCCCGGCACGGCGTCGACACGGACGACGCGGTCAAGACGGTGTGGTTCGAGCTGCGGCCCGAGGGATCGCCGTCGCCGCCACCGTCGGACGGGTGGGCGACCGCCGCACCCCGCTTCGGGCAGGGTGAGACCGTGACGCTCCTCGATGTGCCGGCGGCGCTCTGTCTGACCTGCACGCAGCACCGGCACACGCTGCTGAACGAGCTGGTCCTGGCCCTGGCCTCCGGGGACGTCCCGGGCGTGACGGCGGAGGACCTCGCGGTCGCCCTGGACCTGAACGACGTGATCAGTGCGGGTGTGACGGCCGCGCTGCACCGGCAGCACACCGAGGCGGAGTTCGGTTCCCTGCCCCTGTGGGTGCCGTCGGACTCCGGACCTCCGATGGAGATCTTGCGCGAGGTTCTCGACGTGGCCGAGGAGGCCGCCCGTGACGAGCGCCTTCTGACGCTGCCGGCGCTTCCGCGCGGGCGCGGCTTCCAGGAGTGGCTGTTCGACCAGATCGGCGGCCAGCTCGCCGGGGGGCGCCCCACGGCGTGGACGGTGATGCCCCGGGAACCGGGCGCCGGCACCTCGGAGCCGGTGCTGTGGGACGCCGGGCAGGTGCAGGCCGGCCGGGTCGCGACGATCGCCGCCGACGAGTCGAACCGGATCATCGCGGTCAACGAGTCGGCGGCGGCCCTGCTCGGCTGGACCGCGGACGATCTCGTCGGGCGGCCGCTCACCGCGCTCATCCCGGAGCATCTCCGCAGACGTCACACCATGGCTTTCACGTCCCTGCTGCTCAGCGGGCAGCCCCGGATCCTGGGCCGGTCGCTGCCGCTCCCCGCGCTGCACCGCGACGGTGGGCTGATCCCCGTCCGGCTGTTCGTCGAGAGCCAGGAGACCGGCGACGGTCACACCGTGTTCGTGGCCCGGCTCTCTCCGAGAGGGTCCTCACCCCCGGTGCGTCCGCCCGGCCGGTTCCGGGCCGGGGCCCTGCGGGAGGCGGGCGGTGCCCCCTGGTCCGCCTCACACGGGCAGGACCGGAGAACGGGCATGGGCCGGGCCGACGGCGCGTCCGAGCTGGAACGGCTTTCCCTGCTGGCCGAGACGGGGGCCACGCTGAGCACCCTTCCGGACCTGAACGAGGGCCTGCGACGGGTGGGCCGGATCCTGACCCGGTGGCTGGCCGACTGGTGCCTCGTGGACCTGGTCACCACGCAGGACGAGGTGGAGCGGGTCTGCGTCATGCACCGTGCGCCCCAGGGTCCCTGGCCCGAGGAGTACGAGGGCCGGCTTCCGCCGCTGTCCGAGACCTCCCAGGGGCCGCTGGCCCGCGTACTGCGCGGGGCGGGCCCCCTGCTGTTCACCGAACTCCCGCTCCCGGGCCGGGCCGTGAGCCCGCTGGACGCCCACTACGTGGAGCTGTTCCGGAAACTGGGTGCGAACAGCGCGGTGGTCGCCCCGCTCCGGTCGCCCCGGAAGGTCATCGGCGCGCTCACCCTCGTCCGGAAGGGGCGGGGAAGGCCGTTCACCGAGGAGGACCTGCCGCTGGTCAACGACCTGGTGCGCGCCATCGGCCTGCGGGTGGACAACGCCCGCCTCCACCAGGAGACGCGGAAGATCGCCGAACGCCTCCAGCGTTCGCTCCTGCCGGCGCTGCCCGAGATCCCGCGTCTCCAGCTGGCCGCCCGCTACGCGGCCTCCTCCGCCACGGCCGAGGTCGGCGGCGACTGGTACGACTGCTTCGCCCTGCCCGACGGGGACACGGCGCTGGTCATCGGCGACGTCGCCGGGCACGACCTCGACGCCGCCATCGCCATGAGCCAGCTGCGCAGCATGCTGCGCGGTATCGCCGTGGACCGTCAGGAGCCGCCGGGGGAGGTTCTGCGCCGCCTGGACATGGCGAACCACACCCTGTACCAGGAGGCCACCGCGACCTGCGTCTACGGCCTGATCAAGAAACTCGGGCACGGCCTCTGGGAGTTCGTGCACTCCTCCGCGGGCCATCTGCCGCCGCTGCTCGTCGGCCCGAACGGCCGCACCCGCTACCTGGAGGACGGGGCGGGACTGCTGCTCGGCATCGACCCCGAGCGGGTCCGTCCCCAGGCCAATGACGCGATCCCGGCCGGCTCGACCGTGCTGCTGTACACCGACGGCCTCATCGAACGCCGCACCGAGTCCCTGGACCATGCCCTGGACCGGCTCCGCGGACACGCCGCCGGGCTGGCCCACGAGCCCCTCGACGTGTTCTGCGACGAGTTGCTCATCGGACTGGCCGCCGGCAGCGACGACGACATCGCGGTCCTCGCGGTCCGCCCCGGGCCTCCGCCCTGACAGGCGCGTGCGGCGAGGCCGTTCAGCCCGCCAGGGCGGTCAGCACCTTGTCCGGCGTCAGCGGGAGGTCACGGAAGCGGATGCCGGTGGCGTGGTGCACGGCGTTGCCGATGGCCGCCGCGGTGCCGACGATGCCGATCTCGCCGATCCCCTTGCTCCCCATGGGGTTGAGGTGGGCGTCCTCCTCGTCGATCCAGTGCGCCTCGATGCGGGGCACGTCGGCGTGCACGGGCACGTGGTAGGCCGCCAGGTCCGACTCGGTGAAGTCGCCGAAGGCGGTGTCCATCGTGCTGCCCTCGGTCAGTGCCATGCCCAGGCCCATGATCATGCCGCCGATGAACTGGGACCGCGCGGTGCGGGCGTTGAGGATCCGTCCCGCGGCGTAGACGCTCAGCAGCCGGCGCACCCGGACCTCGCCGGTGACGCGGTCCACCGCGGTCTCCGCGAAGTGCGCGCCGAAGGCGTGGCGCGCGTAGGGGCTGTCGGCGTCGGCCCGGCCCGTGGTGTCCGCGTGGACGGTGAGCCCCTCGCCGGGCAGCGGACCCGTGCGGGCGGCGAGGGCTCCCGCCAGCCGGGTGCACGCCTCGTGGACGGCCCAGCCCCAGGATGCGGTTCCGGAGGAGCCGCCGGCCAGCGGCGCGGAGGGCAGGTCGCTGTCGCCGACCTCGGTCCGCACCCGGTCGAGGGGCGCGCCGAGGGCGTCCGCCGCCACCTGGGTGAGCACCGTGCGGGCTCCCGTGCCGATGTCGGTGGCGTTGATCCGTACGTCGAACGTTCCGTCCGGCAGCGCGCGTGCCTCGGCGGTGGACGGTGCCACGAGAACGGGATAGGTGGCTGCCGCGACGCCCGTGCCGACGAGCAGGGGGCCCTCGGCGCGCGAGCGGGGGCGCGGGTCGCGCCCGGCCCAGCCGAACCGCCGCGCACCGTCCCGCAGGCACTCCGTGAGGTGCCTGCTGCTGAACGGCTTGCCGCTGTCCGGTTCGCGGTCCGGTTCGTTGACGAGGCGCAGCTGTATCGGGTCCATGCCCAGTTCGCCCGCCAGCTCGTCCATCGCGGACTCCAGGGCGTACATCCCCGGCGCCTCGCCGGGGGCGCGCATCCACGAGGGGGTGGGCACGTCGAGCCGCACCAGCCGGTGGAGCGTACGGGAGTCCGGTACGGCGTACATCACGCGGGCGGGGACCGCCGCCTGCTCCACGAACTCCTTGATGCGGGAACTGTGGGTGACGACGTCGTGGGTCAGGCCGGTCAGCCGGCCGTCGGTCCCGGCGCCCAGGCGGATCCGGTGCAGGGTGGGCGCCCGGTGGCCGACGGAGGCGGGCAGGTGACGGCGGGGCAGGGCGACGGTCACGGGCCTGCCCGTCCGGCGGGCGGCCATGACGGCGAGCACGACGTCGGGACGGGGAGTGCCCTTGGAACCGAAGCCGCCTCCGACGTGGCCGGCGGTGACGGTGATCCGGTCCTCGGGCATCCCGAAGAGCGCGGCGAGTGTGGCGCGCACCGTGGTGGTCCCCTGGCTGGAGGTGTGGACGACGAGGCGGTCCCGGTCCCCCTGCCAGTGCGCGGTGCTCGTGTGGGGTTCCATGGGGTGGTTGTGCAGGGGCGGCACCCGGTAGGCGGCGTCGACCCGGACGGGCGCGGAGGCGAAGGCGTCCTCGGGATCGCCGTGCTCCCTGCGGGCCGGGTTGCCGCCGTTGGCGGTGTCCGGCTCGTACACGTCGGGGTGGTCCGCCCTCAGGGCCACGTCGTGCTCCTCCACGGCGTACTCGACACGGACCGCCCCGGCGGCCGCGCGGGCCTCCTCGGGGGAGCGCGCCACGACGAGTGCGACGCACCAGCCCCGGTGCGGCACCCGGGGGTCCTGCAGCACGGCCAGCGTGGGGTCGTCGGGTTCGGCGATCCTGGGCGCGTCCTCGTGGGTGAGCACGGTCAGGACCCCGGGCAGGTCCAGGGCCGCCGCCGTGTCGACGGCCGTCACCCGGCCGCGGGCGATCGTGGCGGGCACGGGCCAGGCGTGGGCACGGCCCGGCAGCGGGTGTTCGGCGGCGTAGCGGGCGCTGCCGGTGACCTTCTGGTGTCCTTCGCGGCGCTCGGCCGGAGCACCCAGGGGGGAACCGGTACCGGTCATGGTGTCCTCCTCGACGTGCCGGTTCAGGTCCTGGTGGGCCCGGCGAGCCGGGTCAGGACGTCCAGGGCGAGACCGCGGGCGAGGCCCACCTTGTAGCCGTTGTCCCGCAAGGGCCGGGCCGCCCGGAGTTCCAGGCCGACGGCGTGGGCGAACGCGTCCGGGGTCGCCGGCCCGCCCCGCAGTGCCTCCTCGGCGCGGGTCGCCCGCCACGGCCGGTGGGCGAGCGCGCCGAAGGCGAGGCCCACCTGGGCGACGGTGCCGTCGTCCGAGAGGCGCAGGACGGCGGCGACGGACGCCAGGGCGAAGGCGTACGAGGCCCGGTCGCGGGCCTTTCGGTAGGCCGAGGGCAGCGAGGCCGTGGCGGCGGGGAGCACCACGCCGGTGATGAGTTCACCGGGGCGGATCTCGGTGTCCCGCTCCGGATGGTCGCCGGGCAGCCGGTGGAATTCTGCGACCGGGACGCTCCGGGTGCCCTCGGTGCCGTACAGCTCCACGCGTGCGTCCAGGGCGGCGAGCGCGACGGCCATGTCCGAAGGGTGGGTGGCGATGCAGTGGTCGGAGTGGCCGAGCACCGCGTGATCGCGGTGCGTGCCGTCGCGGGCGCCGCAGCCGCTGCCCGGGGTCCGCTTGTTGCAGGGTTTGGACACGTCCTGGAAGTAGGGGCAGCGGGTCCGCTGCAGCAGGTTGCCGCCGGTGGTGGCGGCGTTGCGCAGCTGACCGGAGGCACCGGCGAGGAGCGCCTGGGACAGCGCGGGGTACCGGTCGCGGACCAGGGGGTGGGCCGCGAGGTCGCTGTTGCGGACGGTCGCGCCGACGCGCAGGGAACCGTCCGGCAGTTCCGCGACCGTGTCCAGCGGCAGGTGGTTCACCTCGACGAGGAAGCCGGGCCGCTCCACACCCAGTTTCATCAGGTCGACGAGGTTGGTGCCGCCGCCGAGGCAGCGGGCGTCCGGGTGCTCGGCGAGCGCTCGGGCGGCTTCCTGAACGGTCGTGGCCCGCAGGTATCCGAAGGGCTTCACGGGGCCACGTCCCGCACGGCCTCGACGATGTGCGGATAGGCGCCGCAGCGGCACAGGTTGCCGCTGAGCCGCTCGCGGATCTCGGCGTCGTCCAGTGCCACCGGCCGCCCCGGGGGCGTGGCGGGGGCGGTGGCGTGGGAGGGATGGCCGGCCGCGGCCTCGGCCAGGACACCGACGGCCGAGCAGATCTGTCCCGGCGTGCAGTACCCGCACTGGAAGGCGTCCCGGTCGAGGAACGCCCGTTGCAGAGGGTGCAACTGGTCGCCGTCGGCGAGTCCTTCCACCGTCAGCACGTCGCAGCCGTCCAGCGAGACGGCCAGTTGCAGGCAGCTGTTGACACGGCGGCCGTCGACCAGGACCGTGCAGGCACCGCACTGGCCGTGGTCGCAGCCCTTCTTGGCCCCGGTGAGGTCCAGGTCCTCCCGCAGGAGGTCCAGCAGGACGCGCCGGTGGTCGATCAGGAGGGTGTGCGGCTTTCCGTTGACGTTCAGTGTCACTTCGGAGCGGTACGCGGCCGGCGGGGCGCTGCCCGTGCCGTCGGCACCGTGGTCGTGCGGGGAGCTGTCCATGGCGTCGAGGAACCTTCCGGACGGCCGTGGTGGGCGGGGGTGGTGCTGACCGGTGATGCTGTACCCACCGCGTATCCAGGTCGTGGCGCCTGACACGTACCGCCTTCCTTCCGAAGCGGCCGGAGAGGAGGGACGGGGTTCGTGGAACGGCCTTGCCTGCGGTGCGGGCCTGGCGCACGCTGGTGCCATGGGCACGGGCCCCACGCTCATCACCTCCGTGCAGCGCGCCTTCCGCCTGCTGGAGGCGGTGAGCGCGCACGAGACCGGCGCGCCGGCGAAGCAGCTGGCGCGCGAGTCGGGGCTGCCTCTGGCCACCGCCTATCACCTGTTGCGCACGCTGGTCCACGACGGATACCTGCGCAAGCTGGACGACGGCGGGTTCGTCCTCGGCGAGCGGCTGCACACGCTGCACACCGACGGCCGCGGTCAGGCCCTGCTCAGCCGTGTCCGGCCGACGCTCGCCGCCCTGCGGGACGAGCTCTCGGCCGCCGCCTACCTCACCTTCTACGAGGACGGCGAGATCCGGGTCGCCGAGATCGCCGACGGTCCCCGCGCTCCCCGGGTGGACCTCTGGGTCGGCTTCGAGGACGCCGGGCACGCCACCGCGCTGGGCAAGTCCGTCCTGCGGCAGCTGGACGACGCGGCCCGCCGGGACTACCTGTCCCGGCACACCTTGAACGATCTCACGCCCCGCACGATCACCACCGCGCCGGAACTGCTGCGCCGAATCGACTCGAGCCCGGTGGCCCCCGTCGTCACGGACCTGGAGGAGTACACGCTGGGCACGGTCTGCGCCGCGATTCCCGTCTACAGCGGAGACACCCTGGGCTCGCTCGGCGTGTCCCTGCGGGCGGACCGGGTCTCCCGGCTCGAGGAGATCCGGGCGCGGCTCATTCCCGTCGCCGACCGGATTACCCGAAGCCTTTCTCTCACTATCTGAAAATCGTCCCCTTGTGATGTCCGGTACACACCGACTTTCCTGGAGGAGCAGGACACCAAGGAACGCACGCCGGGCACAGTGAGGATTTCGGACGACACATGAGTCACGCCCGACAGCATCGTGACGGCCACCGGCCAGTACGGCGTTTCCGGGTCCGGAGGGCCGGCCGGCCGTCGTTCCCCCGGACCCGGGCGCTCGCGCACCGGGCCGCCGGTACGCCCGTACTGCCCGTACTGCCCTTCCTGCCCTTCCTGCTCGTCTGCTTCATCACGCTCATCGACCTGGTCGGCGGGACGAGCCTGATCTGGCTGCCCATGCTCGCCGCCGGGCCCGCCCTGGCGGCCGCCACCTGCGGATGGCGCGGAATCGCCGGGGTCGGCCTCCTCGCCACCCTGCTGAGCGTCGTACTCGGGGTCAGGGACGGGGTGACCGGCGGGAACATGGTCGCCGTGCTGGCCGTACTGGCGAGCGTCACCCTGGCCAGCAGCCTGGCCGGAGCGGTGCGCGCCCGCCGCGAGCGGGTCCTCGCGGCCGTCCGCTCCGTCGCCGAGACCGCACAGCACGCCCTGCTCCAGCCGCCGCCCGCCACCGTCGGCCCGTTCCAGGTGGCCGTCCACTACAGTGCCGCCGCCGCGGAGGCCCGGATCGGCGGGGACCTCTACGCCCTGATCCCGACCCCCTACGGGGTCCGGCTGATCGTCGGCGACGTGCGCGGCAAGGGACTGTCGGCCGTGAAGACCGCCGTACTGGTCCTCGGCGTCTTCCGCGAGGCGGCCTACGACGAACCCGATCTTCTGGCCGTCGTCGGCAGGATCGAGCGGAGCCTGGCCCGCAACCTCGGCGACGACGACTTCGTCACCGCCGTGGTCGCCGGACACCCGGAGCCGGGACGCCTGGAGCTGGTGAACTGCGGGCACGCGCCTCCCCTGCTGGTCCGGGGCTCCGACGTGGTGGCGGTGGAACCCGCGCGGCCGGCGCCGCCGCTGGGGCTGCGCGCCCTCGCCGGTGAGGCCCCCGGCCTCCAGGTGCTGTCCTTCGGCGACGGGGACCAACTGCTGCTCTACACCGACGGGGTCACCGAGGCCCGCGACGCCGACCGCGATTTCTACCCGCTCGCCGAGGGGCTCGCCCGGCATCTGTGCGACGACCCCACGCGCACCGTCACGGCCCTGCACGAGGAGCTGCTGACGCATGTGGGCGGCAGGCTGCACGACGACGCGGCACTCCTCCTGCTGCGCAAACCCGCCGTCACGGAGCCCGCGGCACCCGAGCCGAAGGCCGGCGAGGCCGGGCCCGCCGTCCCCGAGTCCCCCGTGCGGGGGACGGCGGCCACCGGGCCGGTCGTCCCGGCTCCCGCGCCCGCCCCGGTGGCGGGGCTCGGCAGCGGCGGACTCGACGGCGTCGGCGAACGGAGGCGTGCCGCCTGACGGCCACGCCGCGCGTCCCGCACGCCCCGCGGTACCGCCCGAAGCCGCCTCATCTGCGGCGCCACTCCCGGGCCAGCAGCTCGTAGGACCGGACGCGGTCCCGGTGGTCGTGCGTGATCGTGGTGATCAGCAGTTCGTCGGCACCGGTGGCCTCCTGGAGCTGCTCCAGCCGGTCGGCCACGCTGCCCGGTGACCCCACGAACTGCGTGTCGACGCGGTCCCGGACCAGCGCCCGGTCCTCCTCCGTCCAGTCGAACGCCCCGGCTTCCCCGGGGGTCGGGAAGGCGATGGCGCCCTCCGCCTTGCGGATGCTGCGGACCCAGGGGGCGTAGCCGGCGGCGAGCTCGCGGGCGCGGCGGTCGTCCTCGGCGACGACGACGTCCGCCGAGACGCTCACGTACGGCGCGTCAAGGATCTTCGAGGGCTGGAACGAGGTCCGGTAGCCCGCCACGGCCTCCAGCACGGTGCCGGGACTGACGTGGTAGTTCGCGGCGAACCGCAGGCCGCGCCCGCCCGCGACCTCGGCGCTCTCGCCGCCGCTGCTGCCCAGGATCCACACCTCGAGGTCCGCGCCCTCGCCCGGCACGACGTGCGCCTCGACGCCCTCGGGCGAGCGGTAGGTCCCGGCGAGCAGGGAGAGGATGTCGTCGATCTGGGCGGCGTACTCCTGCGACGTGGCGCCCGGCAGCATGAGCAGCTCGCGCTGAAGGGCGATCCGAGGTGAACCGATCAGCTGTTCGTAGGAGAAGCGGGGCGGGATGAGGAGCCCGTTCGGGGCGCGGCCGTCGGCCACCGGGGGGCGGGCCGGCGGCGCGGACGACGGCCCGCCGGACAGAGCGCCGCCACCGGCCCGATGGCTCCCACCGGGCGGACGGCTGCCTGAGCGGCCGAGGCCGAGGTCGAGACGGCCGGGGTGCAGCGCGTCGATCAGACCGAACTCCTCGACCGTGGACAGCGCCGTGCGGTGGCCGAGGAGGACGGCGCCGGAGCCCAGGCGGATGGTGGAGGTGGCGGCTGCCGTCAGGGCCAGGACGACCGCGGGCGAGGTGCCCGCCACTCCGGGGTTGAGATGGTGTTCGGCGTACCAGTAGCGGGCGTAGCCGAGGCGTTCGGCCTCCTGGGCGAGGTCGATGGAGTTGCGCAGGGCCTGGGGCGCCGTGGAACCGGAGGAGACCGGCACCAGGTCGAGCACGCCGAGGGGGATGTCCACGGACATGGCGGTGCTCCTCAGTGGTCGGTGGGGACGGGTTCGGCGTCCTGCCGTACGGTCACCGGGTCCCACTGCGCCGGCGGGTCCGCCCGCCCCGCGCGCGGGGTGTCCGGGTGGGTGAGTCCGAGGTGGTCGCGCAGGGTGGTTCCCTCGTACTCGGTGCGGAAGACCCCCCGTTCCTGGAGCAGCGGCACGACCCGGTCGGCGAAGCCGTCGAGGCCGCCCGGGGTGAGGTGCGGGACGAGGATGAAGCCGTCGCTCACGTCCGCCTGCACGAAGTCGTCGATCGTGGTGGCGACGGTGTCCGGGGAGCCGACGAAGGTCTGGCGGTTGCCGGTGTGGATGACGAGGTCGCGGATGGACCAGTTGTTCGCCGCCGCGAGTTCCCGCCACTGCCGGGCGGTGGTCTGCGGATCGCGGTACATGCGGACCTGGGCGCGGCCCCGTGCCACGGTGTTCTCGCCGGGCAGCGGGTCGACGTCGGGCAGCGGCCCGTCCGGGTCGTACGAGGAGAGGTCCCGGTTCCACACCCATTCGAGCTGCTTGAGGGCGGTGGCGCCGCTGACCTGGCTGCGGCGCACCTCGCGGGCCAGTTCCGCGGCCTCGGCGTCGGTGTCGCCGAGGACGAAGGTGGCGGCGGGGAGGATCAGCAGGTCTTCGCGGCTGCGGCCGTACGCGGCCAGCCGGTTCTTGACGTCCGCGTAGAAGGCCTGGCCCTCGGCGAGGGTGGCGTACCGGCTGAAGATCGCGTCGGCGCCGGCGGCGGCGAACTCGCGGCCCTCCTCGGAGTCGCCCGCCTGGAAGACGACGGGGCGGCCCTGCGGCGAGCGGGGGACGTTGAAGCGTCCCTGGATGTCGAAGTGCTGTCCTCGGTGGACGAACGCTCCGGCGCGGGCGTCGCGGAGGAAGGTGCCGGTGGCCCGGTCGGCGAGGATCTCGTCGCCGTGCCACGAATCGAGGAGTTCGATCGTCGTGGCGAGGAACTCCTTGGCGCGGGAGTACCGTTCCTCCTCGGGCAGGAAGCCGCCGCGGCGGAAGTTCTCGCCGGTGAAGGCGTCCCAGGAGGTGACGACGTTCCAGGCCGCCCGGCCGCCGGACAGGTGGTCGAGTGAGGCGAACTGGCGGGCCACCTCGTACGGTTCGTTGAAGGTGGAGTTGATGGTCCCGGTCAGGCCGAGGCGGTCGGTGACGGCGGCGAGAGCGGCGAGGACCGTGAAGGTGTCGGGGCGGCCGACGACGTCGAGGTCGTAGATCTTTCCGCCCTGCTCGCGCAGGCGCAGCCCTTCGGCGAGGAACAGGAAGTCGAACTTGGCGCGTTCGGCGGTCCGCGCGAAGTGGACGAAGGAGCTGAAGTCGATGTGGCTGCCGGCGGCCGGGTCGCTCCATACGGTGGTGTTGTTGACGCCGGGGAAATGGGCGGCGAGATGGATCTGCTTGATCGGCTTGCTCATGGTCGGGGCTGTCCTCCGGCTCAGGCGGTGGCTGCGGCGGCGTAGCGGCTGACGGGGCGCTCGAGGCCCAGGAGGCCGCGCAGGGTGCTCGCCTCGTAGGTGTGGCGGAAGGCGCCCCGGCGCTGCAGTTCGGGCACGAGCGCCCGGGTGATGCGGGGCAGGTCGTGGCCGAGCACGGCGGGGCGGAGCCGGAAGCCGCTCAGCCCCGTTCCGTGCAACTCCTGGAGGAGATCGGCGAGTTCGTGGGGCGTACCGGTGAAGACGGGGGCGTCCGAGGTGTACGGGTACCCGGCGAGGGTGTCGAGGCGGGCCCGGGCGGCCGCCGGGTCGTCGTCCAGGAAAACCACCAGGTCGCCGAAGAGGTGCAGGGGTTCGGCGGCACGGCCGGCCGTCTGCTGCTCGCCGCGGATCTCGGCGACGATGGCGCGCGCGTGGCCGGTGTCGTGCGGGGTGACGTAGCCGATGTCGGCCTGGCGGGCGACGAGACGGTACGGGATCGTCGCGTGGGCGAGGGCGCTGACGACCGGCTGGCCCTGGGGCGGGCGCGGGGTGATGGACGGGCCCTTGACGCTGAAGTGCCTGCCTTCGAAGCCGATGTGGTGCAGTTTGTCGCGGTCGACGAAGCGGCCGGTGGCGACGTCCCGGATCTCGGCGTCGTCCTCCCAGCTGTCCCAGAGGCGGCGGACGACGTCCACGTAGTCGGCGGCCTCGTCGAAGAGATCGGCCGGCGTGCCCCGGGCGCCGGGGCTGTCGTAGCCGTCGATGCGGGGGACGGTGCGGCGGCCGAAGTGCGCGGCCTCGTTCGGCCGGGCCGTGATCTGCACGCGTACACCGGCGCGGCCGGAGCTGATGTGGTCGAGGGTGGCGATGGCCTTGGAGTGGTGGAACGGCTCGGTGTGCGTGACGACCACGGTCGGCACCAGCCCGATGTGCCGGGTCAGCGGGGCGACGCGGGAGGCGGTCAGGACGGCGTCCAGGCGGCCGCGGACCTGGTCGGTGCGCTCGTCCGGGTCGAAGGGGTGCGAGGACTGCGGGCCGAGACCGTCTTCGAAGGTCACGAAGTCGATCAGGCCGCGCTCGGCCTCGGTGACCAGGTCGGTCCAGTAGGCGGCGGTGAACAGGTCCCTGGGCCGGGCCACGGGCTCACGCCATGAGGCGGGATGCCAGCCGGTGCCGTCCAGGGCGATGGCGAGGTGCAGACGGGAAGCGGGGGTCGACGACACGAGGGGTGCCTTCCTGAAGGTCCGTACGGATCACCGGGCCCGGTACGCAAAGGGGCCGCGGCGGTTTCGGGGCGACGGGTCAGGGGCGACAGAGCGCGCCGGCGACGCGCTGGAAGTCGATGCAGGGCCGGGAGTGGAGGCGGAGGGTGCGCGGGGCCCGAGTCACGGGTGTCACGCGCGGTCCGCCCGCCGGCTGCCGTCCGGGGCATGCCGCGGGGCCGGGTGGTGGGGCGTCTCGTATCGCGCCGGGGCTCACGGCGTCCGCCCCACGGGGGGTGTTTCGGGACTGCGGACCTGGAGGAGGGTGGCGCGGCGGCGCACCGTGAAGCCGATGGTCTCGTAGAGACGGATGGCCGGTGTGTTGTCCGCCGCAGCGTGCAGGAACGGGTGGTCGCCGCGTTCCCGGATGCCGTCGGCGACGGCCCGGACCAGCCGGGTGCCGAGGCCCCGGCCGCGGTGGTCGGGGTCGGTGCAGACCGCGCTGATCTCCGTCCACCCGGGGGCCGGATGCGTTCACCGGCCAGGGCGACGAGTCTGCCCCGGTGACGGATGCCGAGACAGGTGCCGAGTTCGACGGTCCGGCCGAGGAAGGGTCCCGGCCGGGTGCGGGCCACCAGGTCCAGGATCTCGGGCACGTCCGCGGGTCCGAGCCGTACCGCGTCGGGGGCGGGCTCGGTCCGCAGCGCCGTGCCGACGAGTTGTACCGCTGTGCCGCGGCCGGTGACCTGCCAGCCGTCGGGGACGTCGTCGGCGGGCTTGAGCCGGACGGTGGTTCCCGGCCCGACGAGGGTGTGCAGGTCGTCCCAGGCGGCCGGGTCGGCCGGATCGGCGAGCGCGGCGAAGTCGTAGACGTCCGCCGGGTAGCGGGCCGCCCGGCCGGCCCGCTCGGCGAGGTGGGCGTGCGGCCCGTCCAAGGCTGCCCACACCGCGTTGTCGAGCCGGGAGGTGTCCGGGAGCACCGGGGCGGCGGCGGGTGCGGCGGATGTGAGTACGGGAGGAACGAGTACGGGAGGCCCGGACACGGCCGGGGCAGGTGCGGGAGGCGCGGATGCTTCGTCGTTGAGGTCGATGGGGTGGGCCAAGGGAACGGAGTCCTCTCGGGTACGGCACGCGGACGCGGACGCCGGGGCGCCCGGCGTCCGCGTCCGGACGGGGGTCAGGGCCCGTCGGTGTACGCGCCCGAAGGGGCGCGGCCGGGCCAGGTGACGATCGGCACGGCGGTTCCGGTGGCCACCGGGGCACGGCAGTGGGCGCGGTGGCGGCGGGCGATGGCGTCGACGTCGAGGTGGCCGCCGAAGGCCGGGTGGCCGGCCAGCCGGCGGGCGTAGGCCCACAGGGTCTCGTACGCGGCGATGTCCCGTACGGCCTCGGCGTCGAGGTGGTGGCGGTGCACGGTGTCGAGCTGGACCAGGGTGACCCACAGCTCCACGTCCGCCACGGTGATCCGGTCGCGGATCATGTGGTCGCGGTCGACGAGCCAGCTGTTCAGTGAGCCCAGCGTGCGCAGCAGGGTGCCGAGCGCCTCGGCGCGTGCGGCGGGGCCGGCCGCGGCCGGCCCGGCGGAGCGTGCCGCCTCGTCGATGCCCTGGGCGCACATGCGCTCCACGGCCTCGAGCTCCGACTCCGCGCCGCACGGGTACGCCGCGGAGCGGCCGCCGTCGAACCGCCGGGCCAGGTCGCGAGCGATGTCGGGGGCGTGGGTGCTCACGATCCGCCCCGACCAGTCGTCGCTGAGCACCGGTGCCAGGGCCGGTCCGGTGTAGCGGTGGGCACTGGCGTCGTACAGCGGGGACAGCTCGGTGTACCCGCCGTCCGGGCGGTCGGGGACGGCGGGCAGGACGGTGACCGCGCAGGCCTCGTCGAGGCCGAGCAGGGTGTGCGTGATGGCGATGCGCAGACAGGCGGGGTCGGCGGTGGACAGGTGGAGGCGATAGCGGCGCGGCACGGCGTAGTGACCGCTGCGCGCGTCCCGGCCGATCCGGCCCCGGAAGGCGGGGGCGGACGACGCTGGGGTGTGCGTGGCGGGCGAGATGACGGACATGGCTCTCCCCAGGGCAGGCGCGCGGACGGGGGCGCGGAGGAAACGTCGTCTGTGCAGGGCGCGTGGCACACCGGCACGACGACGGGCGGGGCCCGTGAGGCGGAGCGGTGGGGTGTGGACGCGCGGAGGCGAGGCCGGCTAGGCGAAGGACCCGATGGCGCTGCAGACGCGCAGCAGATCGATGTGACGGCGGGAGGTCAGAAGAAGCGACCGTCGGGGCGCGCGGTTCACTCGGCCGGTGACCGGTTCGAGGCGCCCCATGTTTCCCTACCTGTTCACTAGGAATCCTTCATCGAGTGTCGAGCCGGCCGCGCTCCGCGTCAAGAGGTGTCCACAGGGTGACCACGACACCCTGCGGCTCGCCCCGAGCCGGGCACCCGGGGGTGCCGGGGAGCACGGAGTACGCCCGGGTGCCCGTCCGGCGCCTACTTGTTGGTGGTGGGCAGGCCGGCCGGGTTGATCTCGGAGTCGGTCACCGCCTCGTCGGTCAGCCCCCAGCGCTCCAGCACCTCGGCGTACGTACCGTTGTCGATGATCTCGTCGATCGCGCCGGCGAGCGCGTCGACCAGGCCGCTGTCCTTCTTCGTGGTGGCCGCGATGAGGCCCTGGAGGGTGGCGCCGCCGCCGGAGTACGAGCCGACGACCTCGGTCTTTCCGGTGGTGGCCGCGTAGTAGGCGGAGGTCGGACTGGGGCCGAGGTAGAGGTCGATGCGGCCCGACTGGAGCGCGAGATGCATGTCGCTGTCGTTCTGGTAGTACTTGATGTCCACCGGCTCCCGGCCGGCCTTCTCGTTGTCCTTGCTCCACTCGACCAGCAGCTTCTCCTGGTTGGTGCCGCTGCTCACGGCGACGGCCCTGCCCGCCACGTCCTCGGCCCCGGTGATCTTCAGGCCGCTGTTCTTCTTCGCCTCGAAGGCCAGGTTGTCCTCGCGGTAGGTGGCGAAGTCGTACTTCTCCTTGCGTTCCTCGGTGACGGTGATGTTGCTGAAGCCGACGTCGTACTTGGCGCTGTCCAGGCCGACGAAGATGTTCTCCCAGGAGACGGGGTTCAGCCGCAGTTCGAGGCCGAGGACGTCGGCGACCAGCGAGGCGATGTCCGGCTCGACGCCGATGACGGTCTTGTTGTCGGTGGCGTGGAAGGTCAACGGCGCCGCGGAGCCGGAGGAGTTGACGACCTCCAGCGTGCCTCTGCCACGGATCTCCTCCGGCACCTGTGCGGCGATGGAGTCCACCTTTTGGGTGGTGACGCGGTTCTGGTCCGGGCTCAGGTTGATCTTCGTGAGGGCGCCGGACGTCTGCTTCACCTCGGTGGTCCCGCCGTCCGAGGGGTTGCCGCAGGCGGCGAGACCGAGGACGGCGGTGAGTCCCAGCGCGGCGGCGGTGCGGCGGACGGGCGAGGTGGTCATGGGCGTACTCCTTGGGTGCGGGACGGGGAGGAGAAGGCGAAGGGGAAGGTGGGGACGAGGAAGGGAGAGGGGGAGCAGGAAGGCGGCGGGTCAGAGGACCTTGGAGAGGAAGGCCCGGGTGCGGTCGTGCCGCGGAGCGTCCAGCACGGCCGCGGGCGGCCCCTGTTCCACGACGACTCCGCCGTCCATGAACACCACGGTGTCGGCGACCTCGCGGGCGAAGCCGATCTCGTGGGTCACGACGATCATGGTGGTCCCGGTGCGGGCCAGGTCCTTGATGACGTCGAGGACCTCGCCGACGAGTTCCGGGTCGAGCGCAGAGGTGGGCTCGTCGAACAGCAGCACCTTCGGTTCGAGGGCGAGCGCGCGGGCGATGGCCACCCGTTGCTGCTGGCCGCCGGACAGCTGCCGCGGATAGGTGCCGGCCCTGTCGTCGAGCCCGACCCGCGCGAGCAGCCGCCGGGCCGTCGCCTCGGCCTCCCTGCGCGGGCGGCGCAGCGCGGAGACCGGCGCCTCGACGAGGTTCTCCAGCACGGTCAGGTGCGGGAAGAGGTTGAAGTTCTGGAAGACGAACCCGATGCCGGTGCGCTGCTTGAGGACGTCCTTCTCCTTCAGCTCGTACAGCTTTCCGCCCGAGCGGCGGTAGCCGATGAGTTCGCCGTCGATGGCGATCCAGCCCTGGCCGACCTTCTCCAGATGGTTGATGGTGCGCAGGAGCGTGGACTTCCCGGAGCCGGACGGGCCGAGGATCACGGTGACCTCGCCCGTGCGGACCTGGAGGTCGACGCCGCGCAGCACCTCCAGCGGGCCGAAGCTCTTGTGGACGCCGTGGACGTCCACCATGACCTGGCGCGTCACCGGGCTCGTCGGCTCGCTCGTCACCGCGCTCATCGGCTGCCTCCCAGGGGCTTCAGTGGTACGACGGGCTGTTCGCGCTGTGCCGCGGCCGCGCGCAGGGTGCGGAGCCGGCGGCGGACGCGCTGGAGCGGGGTGGGCGGCGGAGTGCGGTCGGCGCCCCGCGCGTAGTGCCGCTCCACGTAGTACTGCGCGACCGACAGCAGCGAGGTCAGCACCACGTACCAGGCGGTGGCGACCAGCAGCAGGGGGATCACCCGGCCGTTGCGGCCGTAGATCACCTGTACCTGGTAGAACAGCTCGCCGATGGACATGACGTAGACGACCGAGGTGCCCTTGAGCAGGCCGATGATCTCGTTGCCGGCCGTGGGCAGGATGGCGCGCATCGCCTGCGGCAGCACGATCCGCCGGATCTGGCGCAGCCGCGGGATGCCCAGGGCGGCCGCGGCCTCCAGCTGTCCCGGGTCGACGGAGACGACTCCCCCGCGGACGATCTCGGCGGCGTAGGCGGCCTGATGCAGTGTCAACCCGATGACGGCGGCCCCGATGGTGCCGATCAGGCTGTTGCTGTCGACGGACCAGAACACCGGACCGAAGGGGACACCGATGCCCAACTCCTTGTACAGAGCGCTGAGGTTGAACCAGAACACCAGCTGGACGATCATCGGGATCGACCGGAAGATCCAGATGTAGGTCCAGGCGACGGTCTGCAGCAGCGGGCTGCGGGACAGCCGCATGAAGGCGATGACGGTACCCAGGAGGAAGCCCAGCACCGTGGCATACGCGGTGAGTTGGAGGGTGACCCACACCGCCTGGACGATCGTCTCCGAGAGGACGTAGTCACCGAAGACGGCCCATTCCCAGACGGGATTGGTGGCCATCCCGTGCACGAACTGCGCGACCAGGACGGCCACGGCGACGCTCGCGGCCCACCGGGCGTAGTGGCGTGCGGGGACGACCTTCAACGAGCCCGGACCGTCCGGGGCGGGTGCGGCCGAGGGGCGGCCGCGGCCCGGGGAGGACGCGCCGGGCGGTGCGGCGGTGGATTCGGTGGGAAGTCCCATCGTGGCGTTCCTGCTCACTCGTCAGGTGTGTTCGGGCGGGTTGATCCGCGAGGTCCCGATCGCGGAGGCGTCGGTGCCCCACTTCTTGAGGATCCGGGCGTAAGTTCCGTTCCCGATCAACTCGTTGACGGCTGCCTGGAACGCCTTGGTGAGCGGGGAGCCCTTCTTGAAGGCGAAGCCGACGTCGAGCCGGTGGAACTCACCGAGGAACGTGGTCCGCGACGCGGGCTGGGCCGCCTGGTAACGCAGGCCGTTGATCGTCGACATGATCACGTCGATACGGCCCTGCTGGAGCGCGGTGAGCGTCGCCGCGTTCTCCGCGTAGACCTTCACGTCGTACGGCTTCCGGCCTACCTCGGCACACTGGTCCTTCCGTGCGGCGAGGGTCGCCTCGAAGGTGGTGCCGGCGCCGGTGCCGATGGTCAGCCCGCACAGCTGGAGGAGGTCGGTGACCCGCTTCCCGAGGGCCTTGTCGCCCTTGGCCACGGCGAAGCCCTGGCCGTCGTTGATGTAGGTGACGAAGTCGACGGTCTTCAGGCGCTCGCCGGTCACGCCGAAGTTGCCGGTGCCGACGTCGTACTTGCCACTGCCGAGGGCGGGCAGGATCGTCTCGAACGAAGCGTCCTGCCGCTGTAGTTCGATGCCGAGGACCTTCGCCACCGCGTCGGCGATGTCGATGTCCTGGCCGGCGGGCGGCTTGTCCGAGCCGTCGGGATAGTACGCGCCGGGCGGGAAACCGATCGAACTGCCGACGCGCAGCGTGCCGGACGCCCTGACGTCGGCGGGCAGCAGGGCGGCGGCGGACTCCACCGTGCGCACGGCGGCCACCGGGTTGTCGGACGGCGCGGCGGACACCTGGGTGCCCGCCGCCGCGGTACCGGAGGGCTCGCCGGATCCACAGGCGGTCAGCGCCAGTACGGGCAGCAGCGTGAGGGCGGTGGCAGCGAGGCGCAGGCGGGTTCTGCTCGTGCGACGGTTCACAGGTCCAGGGCCTTTCATCCGTTCGCGGCCGCGGGTGCGGCCGGGACGCCGGCCGCCCGGCCGGTCGCGCGTTCGGCGTCGCGTTCGGCGTCGCGTTTGGCGACCTCCTCGCGGACGAGCGGGATCACGTACCGGCCGAAGTCGATCGCGTCGTCGAGCAGGGCGTAGCCACGGGCGGACAGGATGTCGACGCCCAGGTCGTAGTAGTCGAGCAGCGCCTGGGCCACCGTCTCCGGGGTGCCCACCAGGGCGTTGGAGTTGCCCGCTCCCCCGGTGGCGGCGGCCGTCGGGGTCCACAGGGCGCGGTCGTAGCGCTCGCCCGCCTCGGCGATGGCGATGAGCCGCTGCGAGCCGGTGTTCTGGGGCACGGCGTGCGGGCCCAGGGAGCGGTGACGCCGCGCGAGTCGCGCCCTGCCCTGTTCCCTGATGGCACCGACCGTGCGGTGGGCCTTCTCCCAGGCCAGTTCCTCGGTCGGCGCGATGATCGGGCGGAACGCCACCTGGATGCGCGGGACGTCGGTGCGGCCGGCGGCCCGTGCGGCGTCCTTCACCGCCTGGATCTGCTCGGCGGTCCTGGCCAGGGGTTCGCCCCAGAGGCAGTAGATGTCGGCCTCGGCACCGCCCGCGACGTACGCGGCGGGTGACGAGCCGCCGAACGACACGTTCGGCCGGGGCTGCTGGACCGGGAAGACCTCGCTGACGAAGTCGTGGAAGCGGTAGTGGTCGCCCTCGTGGTCGAAGGGTTCGTGGGTCGTCCAGATCTTCTTGACGATCCGGATGTACTCGCGGGTGCGGGCGTACCGCTCGTCCTTGGTGAGGGTGTCGCCCTCCCGGCCCTGTTCGTGATCGTTGCCGCCGGTGATGAAGTGCACGGTCAGCCGGCCGTCGCTGATCCGGTCGAGGGTGGCGAAGGTCTTCGCCGCGAAGGTCGGGTAGGAGACGTTGGGCCGGTGGGCGAGGAGGATCTGCAGACGGTCCAGCCTGCTCGCGATGTAGGCGGCGGCCGGTGCGGGGTCCGGCGCTCCGGCGGCGTAGGCGAACAGGACCCGGTCCCAGCCGTGGTCCTCGTGCGCACGGGCCAGCCGGAGGGTGTACTCCTTGTCGAAGGCCGCGCCGGAGCGCGGTGTCGTCTCGGTGCCGTTGTTGGTGGCCGCGATGCCAAGGAACTCCACGGGCATGGGAGAGGGCCTTTCCTCGAGTTCTGGGACGCCGCCGGCCGGCCCGGAAGCGGTGCCGGGGCGGCTCGGGGCGGTAGGAAGTCGGCAGGGAGCAGCAGGGCCGGCAGGGAGGAGCGCACGGAACCCCGGGCGGGACGGCCGCCTTTCGCGCAGCCGGGCTCGGCGGCGCTCCGGTGCGCCGGGTGCCGGGGTGGGCCGAGCAGGTGTGACGACGCCGGGGGCATGAGCCGGGGCTGGGGGAACGGGGCGGCGGCAGCGCGTGTCAGGTCCGGCGGGACCGGCCGTCCCCGAACTCGGGGTGGAGAGTCGGGTGTTCCCGACGCCCGCTCACGGCGGTTCCGCGCAGGAGGGGGTCCGGCCCCACGACGGGGGTGCCGAGGAAGGGATGGGCCGGCCGGACGGCCCGCTGCCGCGTCAGGCGCAACACTGGGCGGACCACACACGACCGAAGTCGATGTGGTCGCGAGTCACCAAGTGCTGCGCGGCGTTCATGCGACCCATTGAGCAGTACATCGCGCTTCTCGTCAACTGCCGCCCGGATACCGGACCGCCGCCGTTCTGCTGCCGAACACGGTTGACATGAGCGGGCGTTGGGCACCTACGATCGGCGGGCCGTGTTGAGGGACACGGTCAGTGCCGAGCACGACGACACCGGTTGCCACTGCGCGGGCGGACGCACGCCGTAGGCGCGCCCGTTCACGCGGGAGCCGCGTCCATGTGCCGCCGGGCGGCCACCGGCGCCCGTGCCTCCCTCACCTGGAGAGCCTTCTGATGGTCTCGTCCTCGGACACCACCGACTCCTCCCCCGATTCCTCCCCCAAGTCCCCCTCCGGGCCTTTCTCCGGCGTTTCCACCGTCTCCGCCACGGCCGTCCCGGCTGTGGAAGCCGCCGAGGCGGACGGCGGGGAGACAGCCCCGGGGTGCGGTGACGCGCTGCCGCGGATCGTGCCGCGCCGGAACGCCGGCCGGCTGGTGGCCGCCGCTGTCGCGCTGCTGCTGTTCGCGATGGCGGTCAACTCCGTCGCCCGCAACCGTGCCTTCCAGTGGGACGTGGTCGGCCGCTACTTCACCACCTCCGCCGTGCTCGACGGGCTGCTGCTCACCCTGTGGCTGACCGGTGTGGTGATGGTGCTCGGCTTTCTGCTCGGCACGCCCCTCGCCGTGATGCGGCTTTCCGCCAACCCGGTGCTGCGCACACTGAGCTGGGGCTACGTGTGGATCTTCCGGTCCACTCCCCTGCTGGTGCAGCTGCTGTTCTGGTTCAACATCGGCGCTCTGTACCCGAGGCTCGGCCTGGGGATTCCCTTCGGGCCCCAGTTCGCCACCGTCGAAACGGTGAACCTGCTCGGTCCCACCCTCACCGCCGTCATCGGCCTGACCCTGCACGAGGCGGCGTACGCCACCGAGGTGGTACGCGGCGGCATCCTGTCCGTGGACGCCGGCCAGACGGAGGCCGCCCAGGCGCTCGGCATCCCGCGGCGGCGCGTGCTGCGCAGGATCGTCGTTCCGCAGGCGATGCGCTCGATCGTGCCGACCGCGGGGAACATGCTGATCGGCACCCTGAAGGGCACGAGCATCGTCAGCGTGCTGGCCGTGCACGACCTGCTGTACTCGGTGCAGCTGGTCTACAACCAGACGTACCAGATCATCCCGCTGCTGATGGTCGCCACCCTCTGGTACGTCGCCGTCACCACCGTGCTCAGCACGGGGCAGTTCTACGTCGAGCGCCACTACGCGCGCGGTTCTGCCCGCGCGCTGCCGCCCACGCCGCTGCAGAGGCTCAACGAACGGGCGGCCACGCTGCGGACCCGCCTGGTCACGGCGACGGCACCGGACGCCCGGAGCGCGCCCGAGGACCGTCGTGACCGATAACCGACCTCCCTTCCCCACTTTCCCTATCGATTTACTAGGGAAGTGTTGACGGGGCCCGGCGCGGGTGCACAGGATGAGGAGCGGAATCCAGGTTCCGCACCGCGTGCCCGCGCCGCGCCGAGCGGCCGACCTCGAGGAGACCACCGTCATGGGCGTTGCCCCCGCACCGTCCAGCCCCGTCCAGGACCCCGACCGGCGCCCCTTCGGACGGCAGGACTCCGACCGGACCGGGCCGGACCGTGCGCACTGGCTGCGCGTCGCCCGTGAGACGGCGGACGACCTGGCCACCGACGCGGCGGCCAGGGAACAGGCGGGCAAGGCTCCCGTCGACGAGGTGTCCCGGCTGCGCGAGGCGGGACTGCTGGCCCTGCTGGTGCCGGCCCGGTTCGGCGGCGGAGGGGCAGACTGGCGTACGGCCTACGCCGTCGTCCGGGAGATAGCCGCGGCCGACGGCGCGATCGGCCAACTGCTCGGTTCGCACTACTTCCTGTCGTGGAGCGCCCGGTTCTTCACCGATCCGGCCCGTGCCGCGCGGATCGAGCGGCGGTCGGCGGCGGAGCAGTGGTGCTGGGGCGGCGGTTTCGCCCACCAGGAGCCCCCGCTGACGCTGACCGGGAAGGCCGGCGGGCAGGTGCTGGACGGCCGGCAGAGCTTCGCCGCCGGGGTCCTGGTCGCCGACCGGCTCGCCGTGCGCGCCGTCCGGGCCGACACCGGTGAACCACTGGCCGTCACGGTCGATCCGACTCTGCCCGGCGTGGGTGTCGACGGGGACGCGGACACCTTCGGCCAGCGGCTGGCGGCCGGCGGGTCCATGGAGTTCGACGCCGTGCCGGTCACCGCCGACGACGTCCTCGGCTCGCTGTCCGCGGACGAGGACGTCCTCTCGCCCCTGACGGCGCTGGCGTCCCCGGTCAGCCGCCTCCTCTCCGTGCAGCTCCGGCTCGGTCTGGCCGAGGGCGTGCTCGCCGAGGCCCGTGAGTACAGCAGGTCGGGGCAGTGGCCCTGGCATCCCGCCTGGCCCGCCGAACCGCCCCGGGATCCGCAGACGCTCACCGCGTTCGGGGAACTCACCGTCCTCACCCGTTCCGCGGCCGCGCTCACGGACCAGGCGGTGGACGCCGTACTGACGGGGCTGGAGCGCGGGGAAGGGCTCGCCTACGCCGAGTACGCGGAGATCTCGGTCCTCGTGGCGATGGCGGAAGCCGCCGCTTCCAGGGCCGCGCAGGAGTCCACGTCCCGCGCCCTCGACATCATCGGCGCCCGTTCCATGTCCGCGCGGCTGGGCTTCGACCGGTTCTGGCGCAACGCCAGGGCCCACACCCTGTACGAGCCGGTCTCGCACCGGCTGCGCGACGTCGGCGACTACTTCCTCAACGGCGCGTATCCGCCGTTCGTCCTGCCGGCCTGATCATCCGGGGGCCCGCGCCGGACACCGGCCGCGGCGTGCGGGATACTACGGACATGCGGATCTCAGCCAGGGCGGACTACGCGGTGCGGGCCGCGCTGCAGCTCGCCGCCTCACGGGACGACGCTCCCCTCAAGACCGAGGCCATCGCCGACGCCCAGGACATTCCGCACAAGTTCCTCGAAGGCATTCTGAACGACATGCGCCGGGGCGGTCTCGTCCTCAGCCAGCGCGGCGGCAACGGCGGGTACCGGCTCGCCAGGCCGGCCGAGTCCATCAGCATCGCCGATGTCATCCGTGTCGTGGACGGGCCGCTGGTCTCGGTGCGCGGGGTCCGCCCGCCCGACCTGTCCTACTCCGGGCCGGCCCAGTCGCTGCTGCCCCTGTGGATCGCGCTGCGGTCCAATGTGCGCGAGATCCTCGAAGGGGTGTCGCTGGCCGATGTCGCCGCGGCCGAACTGCCCGCCGATGTCGCGGCGTTGACCGACGCCCCGGACGCCTGGGTGAACCCCTGAGGGACCGGCCGACCAGCCGCGTATCAGATTGCGAGATGAGTCCATCCATCATATGAACACCCCCTTGGGGTGGGCGTCGTCTTCTGCCACGATCCCTATCAACCAGGTAGGAAAACTAGGGATCAGGGGGTGGCCGTGGCCATGCGTACGCTCGACCGTGCGGCTCGCCTGCTGCCCCGCCTCACCTCGCGCCGCCACATCGACTTCGGCCGCACGTCGAGCGCCATCTGTCGTCGCTCCGCACCCCGGTAGTCCCCCTCCGGGCAGCCCGACCGCGGGCCGTCGGACTCCGGACGGTCCGTCCCAGCGGACCGTCCGCCTCCCGGCACGTCCGAGGCGGCCCGCTCACGGGGCGCGCGGGCTCCGCGCAGCTCACCGCCCCGCCCCGCCCGCCCCGGCCCCGTCCGCCGGTCCCCTCGTCCGTCCGCGCCGTACGTCCCGCCCGGCCGTGAGCGGGGGCCCGGCGCCCGGCGCACCCATCGGTGCGTTCCGGCGGGCCCGCCGGAACGCACCCTGCCGTTTCGTCTCCTCACCCATCCCCGAAAGGACACCTCCGTGTCTGCCGCCAGACCGCACACCCTCCTGCGCGCCATCGCCGTCACCGCGACGCTGCCCCTCCTGCTCACCGCGTGCGGCTACGGCTCCGAGTCCACCGACGACGGCAAGCAGTCCGAGGTCGCGGCGGACGCCGAGAAGCTGTCCGTCGACGAGGTGAAGCTCGGCTACTTCCCGAACCTCACCCACGCCAACGCGCTGGTGGGCATCGAGGAGGGCCTGCTGCAGAAGGAACTCGGCGCCACCAGGATCAAGTCGGCGACCTTCAACGCCGGACCGTCCGAGATCGAGGCGCTGAACGCCGGTTCCATCGACATCGGCTGGATCGGCCCCTCCCCCTCCATCAACGGATTCACCAAGTCCCAGGGCAAGAACCTGCGCATCATCAGCGGTTCCGCCTCCGGCGGCGTGAAGCTGGTGGTGAACCCGGACAGGATCAAGTCCGAGGACGACCTCAAGGGCAAGAAGATCGCGACCCCGCAGCTCGGCAACACCCAGGACGTCGCGTTCCTCAACTGGATCGCGGAGAAGGGCTGGAAGGTCAACGCGCAGAGCGGAAAGGGCGACGTCTCCGTCGTCCGCACCGACAACAAGGTGGCGCCCGACGCCTACAGGTCCGGCTCGATCGACGGTGCCTGGGTGCCGGAGCCGACGGCGTCCAGGCTGGTCGCGGAGGGCGCCGAGGTGCTGCTCGACGAGGCCGACCTGTGGCCCGACAAGAAGTTCGTGATCACGAACATCATCGTGTCGCAGAAGTTCCTCGAGGAGCACCCAGACGTCGTCGAGGCCGTGCTGCGCGGCTCGGTGAAGACCAACGACTGGATCAAGGCCAACCCCGACAAGGCCAAGGCGTCCGCGAACAAGGCCCTCGAGGAACTGTCCGGCAAGGCCCTGCCGGAGAACGTCCTCGACCCGGCCTGGGAGTCCATCACCTTCCTCGACGACCCGCTGGCCTCCACGCTCGACTCGCAGGCGCAGCACGCGGTGAAGGCCGGTCTGCTGAAGCAGCCCACCCTGGACGGCATCTATGACCTGGCACCGCTGAACAAGGTGCTCAAGACCGAGAACAAGGAAGAGGTGGACGACGCGGGTCTCGGCGTGAAGTAGCGCCCACGCCCCGACCCGGGCGAGTCCGCGGGAGCGGCGGCCGTGGCGACGGCCGCCGCTCCCGCGTGCGCCGACCGACGTACGTCTTACGTCGGTCGTCGTACGTCGCATGTCGGTCGTACGGCTTGAGGCCCCGACAGCGTGCCCTTCCCGGAGCGGTTGAGATACTGCTGTGATGCCGTCGACCCCGCCGCCCCCGCCCCTGGGGCCCCCGGAACCCATCACCGCCGACCCGCCCAAGGCGATCGCACGTCCGCTGCTCACCCAGTCGTGGCTCGACCTGACCTTCCTCCACTGGGCCGTGGACCCGGCCGACGTGGCTCCTCTGCTGCCGCCCGGCACCGTGCCCGACACCCTGGACGGCGTCACCTACGTGGGGCTGGTCGCCTTCCGGATGCACCGGGTCGGATGGCTGCGCCTCCCCGGCATCCCCTACCTCGGCACCTTCCCCGAGACCAACGTCCGCCTCTACTCGGTGGACGAACACGGGCGCCGGGGCGTGGTGTTCCTCTCCCTGGACGCCTCCCGGCTGCTGCCCGTGGCGGTCGCCCGGGCCGGCTTCCGGATGCCCTACCTCTGGTCCCGCATGACCGTCCGGCACAGCGGCGACACCGTCACGTACACCAGCTCCCGGCGCTGGCCCGGCCCCCGCGGTGCCCGCAGCCGCATCACCGTGCGGGTCGGCGAGCGGATCGGGGAACCCACCGGGCTGGAGCACTTCCTGACCGCCCGCTGGGGCCTGCACGGCGCCTTCTTCGGCCGGTCGATGTACCTGCCCAACGCCCATCCCCGCTGGTCCCTGCACCGCGCCGAGGCGGTCGAGTGCGAGGAGGACCTGGTGACGGCGGCGGGCCTGCCGAAGCCGGTGGGCGGCCCCGTGAGCGTCCTCTACTCGCCGGGCGTCCCCGCCCGCTTCGGACGCCCCGCCCGCCCGGCGGGCATCCGGACCCCTTGACCTGTCGACGGGCCGAAGCCCGGCGCGCTGCGAGGAGTTCCGGTGGTGCGGGCCCCTGTCCGGGGCCCGCATCCGGGCTCAGCCCTGCGGCTCCTGCGGCTTGGCGTCCGTCTCGCGCAGGTTCTGGTCCGTGAGTCCGGCGCGTGCCTCCGTACGGTGACCGCGGGCGATGTAGTCCCGCACCACGACCTCGACGGCGTCCTGGGGCGACCCCACTCCGGCCAGAACCATGACTTCCACGACGAGTTCGGCGTCGAGTGTGACGGTGACCTTGGCCATGGCGCTCTCCTGACGGCGTCGGGCGCTGCGCGGCCCGGATCACCGAACTCTACAAGGCGGGCCTCGTCTCCGTTCGCGCGGACGCGTGAACCCCTGGGCGACTCCCCCGCTCTCCGGGGCATGCACGCGCCACTTCTCCCGGTGTTCATCCGGTCTTTCCCGGGGGCTTCCCTCCTGCGCACTGCGGGAGTTGAACTGTAGGCACGCGATCCGCAGTGGCCTCGGAAACCACACGGACAACGTTGTCACATCCACCGAGAGCAGAGGCATCCCCCGTCATGTGGAAGTCCGACAGGCCGCATCCACCGTCGCCCCCGCCGGGGCGCCGCAGACTCCTGGCCGCCCTTGTGGCCCTGGGCACGCTCGTGACCGGGCTGGTTCCCGCGTCCGGTGCCGCCGCCTCCCAGAGCCGTGAGGTCGCCGCGTTCGACGCCGTCGACCCGTTCATCGGCACCGGGCTGGACCCCACGCAGAACAAGGGGAACAGCGCGTACGGGAACACCTGGCCGGGAGCCACGGTGCCGTTCGGCATGGTGCAGTCCTCCCCCACCACCTACCGCTCCTCGGACGGCGACCAGAAGGGGGGCTACGAGTACACCGCTGACAGGATCCGCGGCTTCGGCATGACCCGGCTCTCCGGAACGGGCTGCGAAGGCCGGTACAGCGGCTTCGACTTCCCGGTGCTGCCCTACACCGGCGAACTCCCCGACGGTTCCCTGCCGTCCAGCCCTGCCGGGTCGATCACCGACTACTACCTGGGTTTCGACCACGACGGTGAGAAGGCGGACCCCGGCTACTACTCGGTGGATCTCGCCAACGGTGTGGAGACCGAACTGACCGCCACCACGCGCACCGCGGTGAGCCGGTACGACTTCCCCTCCGAGGGTTCCTCGACGCTGCTGTTCGACGTGGCCGGTTCCAACAACCGGGTCTTCGGCAGCGAGGTGAACGTCGAGGGCAGGACCGTCAGCGGGTGGGTGGAGACCGCCTCGGTGTGCGACGAGGGCGGACGCTACCGGGCGTACTTCTCGACCACGTTCGACCGGCCCGTGAAGGCCCACGGCACCTGGCAGGGCCCCGAGACCCGGCCGGGCGCGGACAGCGCCTCCGGTGGTGACACCAAGCACGGGGCGGGCGCCTACCTCGTCTTCGACCGCGGGGCGAAGGTCACCGCGAAGACCGGCCTCAGCTACGTCAGCGTCGCGAACGCGGCCCACAACGCGGCGGCCGAGACCCGCGGCAAGGGCTTCGACCAGGTACGCGCGCAGTCCGCGCGGGTGTGGCGGGACGCACTGGGCACGGTCGACGCCGCCGGTGGCAGCCGTGAGGAACGGGTGAAGTTCTACACCGCGCTCTACCACGCGCTGCTGCACCCGAACGTCTTCGACGACGTGAACGGGCAGTACCGGGGCTACGACGGCAAGGTGCGCCGCGTCGCCAAGGGCCGTCACCACTACGTCACCTACGCGGGCTGGGACATCTACCGCAGCCAGGCCCAGCTGATCGCCCTGCTGTTCCCGAAGGTCGGCAGCGACATCAACCAGTCGATCACCGACATGGTGCGCCAGACCGGCAACTGGCCCAACTGGCCGCACCTCAACCAGGCGCAGCAGAAGATGAGCGGCGACTCGCTGCAGTCCGTCGTCGCCTCCATCGACGCGTTCGGCTCCACCGACTACGACCGGCGGGCCGCGCTCGGCCTGATGAAGTCCACGCAGGACCTGCCCGCCGACTCGACGCTGCGCCGGCACGCCTACCAGTACGCGGCGGCCGGTTTCATCGAGAACCGCAAGGGCGACTCCGCGACGTCGAAGACGCTCGAGTACGCCGTCGACGACTTCGGCATCGCCCGGCTCGCGGAGCGCCTCGGCGACCGGGGGACGTACGACCGCTACATGGCGCGGGCGCAGAACTGGCAGAACGTCTTCGACGACGCCAGTGACCACATCCGGCCCCGGGAGCGGACGGGATTCGACCGCGGCTTCGACCTGGGTGAGCGGGGCAACCAGTTCGAGCAGGCCACCGGCTACCAGTACGGCTGGATGGTGCCGCACAACGTGGGCGGGCTCATCGAGAAGCGCGGCGGCATCGAGGCCGCCACCAAGGCCCTGGACGACCACACCCGCGTTCTCGACGCGGGCGTGTACAACACCTCCGGTGCCTATCTGAGCAACCAGCCCAGCTTCACGATGCCGTTCGTCTACAACTGGCTGCGGCGGCCGCACCGTACGGCGGACGTGCTGCGGCGGGCCGTGGACGAGATGTACGACACCACCGAGCGGGGCCTGCCGGGCAACGACGACCTCGGCTCGCTGAGCAGCTGGTACGTCTGGGCCGGCATCGGTCTCTTCCCCGCCGTCCCGGGCACCTCCGAACTGGTCGTCAGCGGGCCCATGTTCGACCGGGTCACCCTCGACAGCGCCGACAGCAGGCGGAGGATCACGCTGAAGTCGCCCGGTGGCGACGAGGCGCGTTACGTGACGTCGCTGAAGGTGAACGGCCGGTCCACCACCCGGTCCTGGATCGACGAGCGCTTCACCCGCGAGGGCGGCACGCTCGACTTCCGCATGGCCCGGACGCCCGGCACCTGGGGCACCGGCGCCGCCGACGTCCCCCCGTCGTACACGGACGGCTCCGACGCCCGGAACAACATCGGCATCACCCCGGACGGCCGGGGCACCCTCGGTTCGCTGGACCTGAGCGACAACTCGCTGTCACGGGAGCGGCTGGCCGCGGCCGGGGCCGCGCCGGGGGCCACACTGCCGCTCGGCGACACGGGCGTCGAGTTCACCTGGCCCGACACCGGGCCCGGGCAGCCCGACAACTGGATTCCGCACGGCCAGCGCATCGGGCTGGGCGGCGTCGCGGCCACCGGTGTCTCCTTCCTCGGTCTGGCCACCAACGGGCCGGCGCAGGGCACCGCGGTCGTCGAGTACACCGACGGCTCCACGCAGTCGGTGCCGGTGCAGTTCACCGACTGGACGCCGGGGACGAACCACCAGTTCGGCAACGAGCCCCTGGTGACCACCACGGGACGCAACCGGGCCTCGGGTGGTGCCGACACCGTGGAGACCAAGGTCTTCGCCACGCGGCCCCGGCTGCTGGATCCGGCGAAGCGGGTCGCCGCCGTCGTGCTGCCGCAGGGCAGCGACCGTGGTGTCATGCACGTGTTCGACGTCGCGCTCACCGACAAGCCGGACCTGGAGGTTCCCGGTTCGGCTCCGGAGCGCATCGTCCTGACGCCGACCGAGAAGCCGGAGAACTCGCAGGCCGTCACCTGGAGCACGGCCGCCGCCCTCACCTCCGGCGAGGTGCGGGTCCGCGAGGCCGGCGGCGAACAGTGGCGGACCGTCCGGGCCCGCGCCAACGAGGAGCTGTCCGCCGGCGGCGAGCAGGTGCGGACGCACTCCGCGGTCCTCGACGGCCTGTCACCCGGCACCGAGTACGAGTACCGGGTGGGCACGGGCGACCGGTTCAGCCCCGCCCACCGGTTCACCACGGCGCGTCCCGCGGGCGAGGAGTTCACCTTCCTCTACTTCGGCGACGCGCAGAACGAGCTGTCCTCGAAGTGGGCGCCGGTGGTGAAGCAGGCCTACGACCGCTACCCGGACGCCGTGGGCAGTGTCAACGCCGGCGACCTGGTCAACACCTCGGGCAACGACAGCGAGTGGCGCGACTGGTTCGGCGCGATGGACGGCTACAGCCGGACGACCAACGTCATCGCCGCGCCCGGCAACCACGAGTACGCGGGCGACACCTTCCTGAAGAAGTGGAAGTCGACGTTCGAGTACCCGGGCAACGGTCCGGGCGGCACCCCGGCCCGTGACAACAGCCCCGCCGAACGGCAGCGGGCGGCGTACGAGGCGCACATGGCCGAAGCCCTCGCCGAGACCGCGTACTACACCGACTACCAGGGGGTGCGGTTCCTCTCCCTCAACGCCGGCACGGGTGACGCGCGCCGGCTGATGACCCCGGACGACCTGCCGGCGTGCACGGAGAACTGCCCCGACCCCGAGAAGCTCTGGCTGGACCTGCAGGGCCGCTGGCTGGACGCGGCCGTCGAGGACAATCCGGGCAAGTGGGCGGTGGCGGTCTTCCACCAGCCGGTCTTCTCCGGTGCCGAGGGCCGCGACGAGAAGGCGGTGCGCGACGCCTGGCTCCCCGTGTTCCGGAGCAGCGGCATCGACCTGGTGCTGATGGGCCACGACCACGTGTACGCCCGCGGGTTCGCCGACGAGGACGCCACCGGCATGCCCGGCGTGACGACCGGGCCCGTCTACACGGTGGCCGTCTCGGGGCCGAAGTACTACGAACTCGCCCCCGAGGACGACAACGTGTGGACCCGCAACGGTGCGACGCAGGTGGTCCGCGCCGGTCACACCTCCACGTTCCAGGGGATCAGGGTCACGAAGGACCGGCTCCACTACGAGGCCGTCGTCGCGGCCAAGTGGGACGACCGGTCGACCACCGACAAGGAGGTCGGCGAGGTGCTGGACTCGTTCACCGTCACCAAGTACGACGACGGCACGAAGTACGTGACCGAGGAGGGGATACCGGCGCCGCCCGCGCCGACGTCCGGACGCTGAACGCAGGCGGCCGGACGCTGAACGCAGGCGCCGCCGCGGCCGGCTACGGCCGACGAGACCGCCGGCCCGTGCCCCCGGACCCGGTCCGGGGGCACGGGCCGGCCGCGCGGCCCCGCCGCGGCCGGGCGCCCGCCGTCCGTCAACCCGGCCGGTGTCCGGTGTCGGAGTCGTCGGGGTCGACCCCGGTGAAGGCGTCCTCGTCCTTCGTGCCGCTGGGGCGCCCGGAGCGGCCCCGGCGCCCGGTGCTCCGCACGCCCTTCTCCTGCTCGGCGCCGTACTCCTCGCCGCGCCGGGCGTCACTGCGCACGACGTCACCGGGGACCGAGGTGTGCTCCTCCTCGGTGCGCTTGCGTCCCGGTCCGCGCGAGGGGGCGTGCTCCTCCGTGTGGAAGGACCGGTGAGCGCTCGGGTTCTCCTGCTGCCGTGTCTCGTCGACGTCCGGGGACCAGCCGTGGTGCTCGGTCCCCTTGTGACGGCTTGCCCCGCCACCGGAGGGTTTCGACGGTTTGCGCTCCTTGGCCATGTCTCGGCCCACCTGTCCGCTGTCGTAGTCGTAGGCGGCACGTCTCCTGAGTGCCCAGGACAGTAAAAGTCTCCCACTTGCTCCCATCGCGGGCATATCGGCTGGCCCACGGGAGGTGGGCCCGGCGTGAGCGCGGGCGAGCCCGGCGGCCGTCTGCCACGTGGCGGGAGCGGTCACTCTGTCGAGTGAGAAGCGGGATTCATGTCGACGCTCGCGCCCCGCCATGGCCGACGATCGCAGGCAGCCGGTCGCCCCACCGTCACGGCCGCGGTACCCCGGGAAGGGTCGTCATGCGCATCCTGCTCATCGCCAGCGCGTACAACAGTCTCACTCAGCGCGTGCACGCCGAGTTGCACGGCCGCGGGCACGCCGTGGCCGTGGAGGTGACGCCCCGGGGCCCGGACGTGGTCGCCGCCGTCGGCCGGCACGAACCCGACCTGATCGTGGCGCCCATGCTGAAGACGGTCGTACCGCGAGAGGTGTGGACGGCCAGGACCTGTCTGATCGTCCATCCCGGGCCCGTCGGGGACCGCGGACCGTCGTCCCTGGACTGGGCGGTCCACGAGGACGCCCGGGAGTGGGGTGTCACCGTCCTCCAGGCCGAGGAGGAGATGGACGCGGGGCCCGTCTGGGCCACGGCGACCTTCCCCGTGCCCCGGGTGGGCAAGAGCGACCTGTACCGCAACGAGCTGTCCGACGCGGCTCTCGACGCGGTGCTGACGGCGGTCGAGCGGTTCGCGTCCGGCAGCTGCGCCCCCCTCGACCAGCGCACCCTGCCGAGCACGCCGGGTGCCCGGACCCGCCCTCCGATGCGCCAGGAGACGCGCCGCATCGCGTGGGCCGACGAGGCGACCGAGACGGTCCTGCGCAAGCTGCGCGCCGCCGACTCCCAGCCCGGCGTCCTGGACGAGCTGCTCGGCGGGGAGTGGTTCCTGCACGGCGGCCACGCCGAGCGCGGCCTGCGCGGGCGGCCCGGCGAACTGCTGGCGACCCGGGCGGGCGCGATCTGCCGGGCCACGGCGGACGGCGCGGTCTGGATTCCCGAACTGCGGGCCCGTACCGGTGCCGGTGCGCCGAGGGCCTGCAAGCTGCCCGCGGTCCACGCCCTGGACGGCCGGCTGCCGCGGCTGCCGGACCTGCCCGCTCCCGTACTGCCCTGCGCGGACGACGCCGGCTGGTCGGACATCCGCTACCGGGAGGAGGGGCCGGTGGGAGTGCTGTCCTTCTCGTTCCCCGGCGGAGCGATGTCCACCGGCCACTGCCGACGCCTGCTGGAGGCCTACCGGGCGGCCTGTGACCGGCCCACCGCCGTGCTGGTGCTCGGCGGCGCCCGCGACTTCTTCTCCAACGGCATCCACCTCGGCGTCATCGAGGCGGCCTCGGACCCCGCCGCGGAGTCCTGGGCCAACATCAACGCCATGGACGACCTCGTCGAGGCCGTCCTGAACACCACCGACCGCCTCGTGGTCGGTGCGATCGGTGGCAACGCCGCCGCCGGTGGCGTCATGCTGGCGCTGGCCGCCGACGAGGTGTGGTGCCGCTCCGGTTCCGTGCTCAACCCGCACTACCGGCGCATGGGCCTGTACGGATCCGAGTACTGGACGTACAGCCTGCCGCGCCGGGTCGGCGCCGCGACGGCCGAGCGGCTGACCCGGGAGGCGCTGCCGGTCAGCGGTGCCTCGGCCCGGGACATCGGCCTGGCCGACCGGCTGATCGAGTGCCCTCCCGCCCGTTTCACCGCCGAGGTCACCCGGCTGGCCGAACGCTGGGCGGGTTCCCCGGGGGCGCAGTCACGCCTCGCCGCGAAGAAGGCGGAGTACGAGCGCCGGGAGGCCGTCACCCCTCTGGCCGCGGTACGCGCGCGGGAACTCGCCCGCATGCGCAGAATTTTCTTCGACCCCGACGCGCCGTACCACGCGCTGCGCCGGGCGTTCGTGCGCAAGGAATCGGCTCCTGTCGGCCCGGCCGCCACGCGTGCGGAGGCGGGCGAGCGGGTCGACGCTTGGCAAGGAACCCGGCCGGTCAACCGGCTCTGCCGTAATTCCTCCCCAGGAGGCGTTGATGAACGCAGCAACCCCGGCCACCAGTGAGGCGCCTGAGACGTCCAGCGCGGCCGGCACGGACGAGAAGCCGATCCACATCCTCTGGATCAACGCCGGGCTGAGTTGCGACGGTGACTCGGTCGCCCTGACGGCGGCCATGCAGCCCAGCATCGAGGAGATCGCTCTGGGCGCCCTGCCCGGACTGCCGAAGATCGCCGTGCACTGGCCGCTCATCGACTTCGAGTGCGGACCGGTCGGTGGCGCGGACACGTTCATCGAATGGTTCTTCAAGGGGGAGCGCGGCGAGATCGACCCGTTCGTCCTCGTGATCGAGGGATCCATCCCGAACGAGGCGATCAAGAAGGAGGGCTACTGGTGCGGCTTCGGGGACGATCCCGAGACCGGCCAGCCCATCACCACCAGCGAATGGATCGACCGGCTCGCCCCGAAGGCGCTGGCGGTCGTGGCCATCGGCACCTGCGCGACCTACGGCGGCATCCACGCCATGGCGGGGAACCCGACCGGCGCCATGGGGGTGCCCGACTACCTGGGCTGGGACTGGAAGTCCAAGGCCGGGCTGCCGATCGTCTGCGTGCCGGGCTGCCCCATCCAGCCCGACAACTTCGCCGAGACCCTCACGTACCTGCTCTACCAGGCCGCCGGGTCCGCGCCGATGATCCCGCTGGACGACAAGCTCCGCCCGACCTGGCTGTTCGGGGCCACCGTGCACGAGGGATGCGACCGCGCCGGCTACTACGAGCAGGGGCAGTTCGCAACCTCCTACGACTCCCCCAAGTGCCTGGTGAAGATCGGCTGCTGGGGGCCCGTCGTGAAGTGCAACGTGCCCAAGCGCGGCTGGATGAACGGCATCGGCGGCTGCCCGAACGTGGGCGGCATCTGCATCGCCTGCACCATGCCGGGCTTCCCCGACAAGTTCATGCCGTTCATGGACGAACCCCCCGGCGCCAAGCTCTCCAGCACCGCCAGCGGCGCCTACGGGGCGGTCGTCCGCAAGCTGCGGACCATCACGGCGAAGACCGTGGACAAGGAGCCAAAGTGGCGGCACACGGGCCGGAAGATCACCACCGGCTACCGGCCGCCGTGGTGAGCGCCCCTCCCCCGCTCCCCCGCCCCGCCTGACGCGAAGACCCGCTCACCGACCCGACCGACCGAAGGGCAGCACCGACACAATGGCGACCTCGACGACGACCGGTGACGGCACCGGCCTGGTGGAGATGGCATGGGACCCGATCACCCGGATCGTGGGCAGTCTCGGCATCCACACGAAGATCGACTTCAAGCAGAAGCGGGTCGCCGAGTGCTACAGCACCTCGTCGGTCTTCCGCGGCTACAGCGTCTTCATGCGCGGCAAGGATCCGCGCGACGCCCACTTCATCACCAGCCGTATCTGCGGCATCTGCGGTGACAACCACGCCACCTGCTCGGTGTACGCGCAGAACATGGCGTACGGGGTGAAGCCGCCGCACCTCGGCGAGTGGATCATCAACCTCGGCGAGTCCGCGGAGTACATGTTCGACCACAACATCTTCCAGGAGAACCTGGTGGGGGTCGACTACTGCGAGAAGATGGTCCGCGAGACCAATCCGGGGGTGCTCGAACTCGCCGAGCGCACCGAGGCGCCGCACGCGGCCGAGCACGGCTACCGCACCATCGCCGACATCATGCGCTCGCTCAACCCGCTGGAGGGCGAGTTCTACCGGGAGGCGCTGCAGGTCAGCCGGTACACGCGGGAGATGTTCTGCCTCATGGAGGGCCGCCATGTGCACCCCTCCACGCTGTACCCGGGCGGCGTCGGCACCATCGGTTCGGTCCAGCTGTTCACGGACTACATGAGCCGCCTCATGCGCTACGTCGAGTTCATGAAGCGGGTCGTGCCGCTCCACGACGACCTGTTCGACTTCTTCTACGAGGCGCTGCCCGGCTACGAGGAGGTCGGCCGCCGGCGCGTGCTGCTCGGCTGCTGGGGCGCGCTCAACGACCCCGAGTACTGCGACTTCACCTACGCCAACATGACGGACTGGGGGCGCCGCATGTTCGTCACCCCCGGCGTGATCGTGGACGGCAAGCTGGTCACCAACGACCTCACCGAGATCAACCTCGGCATCCGCATCCTGCTGGGCAGTTCGTACTACGAGGACTGGGCGGGCAAGGAGCAGTTCGTCACCCACGACCCGCTCGGCAATCCGGTCGACCCTCGCCACCCGTGGAACCAGCACACCATCCCCGCACCGCAGAAGCGGAACTTCGACGACAAGTACAGCTGGGTGATGTCCCCCCGCTGGTTCGACGGCAAGGACCACCTGGCGCTCGACACGGGCGGCGGACCCATCGCCCGTCTGTGGTCCACGGCCCTGTCGGGGCTGGTCGACATCGGGTACGTCAAGGCGACCGGGCACAGCGTCGTCATCAACCTGCCCCGCACGCTCACCAAGCCGGAGACCACCTTCGAGTGGAAGATCCCGCAGTGGAGCAACGCGCTGGAGCGCAACCGTGCCCGCACCTACTTCCAGGCCTACGCCGCCGCCGTCGCCCTGCACTGCGCGGAGAAGGGTCTCGAGGAGGTGCGCGCCGGACGCACCCGGACCTGGGAGAAGTTCGAGGTGCCGGACGAGTCCATCGGCGTCGGCTTCACCGAGGCGGTGCGCGGTGTCCTCTCCCACCACATGGTCATCCGGGACGGGAAGATCGCCAACTACCACCCGTACCCGCCGACGCCGTGGAACGCGTCCACCCGTGACACCTACGGCACCCCCGGTCCCTACGAGGACGCGGTGCAGAACACGCCGATCTTCGAGGAGAACACCCCCGAGAACTTCAAGGGCATCGACATCATGCGCGCCGTGCGCAGCTTCGACCCGTGTCTGCCGTGCGGCGTCCACATGTACGTCGGCGACGGCAGGACCGTGAAGTCGATGCACGTGCCCACCGGCCTGAGCGGTCTGGGCGGATGAGCGGGGCGCGAGGCGGGACGGACGCGGAGACGGCCGGGCGGGCGGTCGAGGAGATCCTCGACCGTCTCGCCGCCGCCGGCGACCGCGCGGCGTGCGAGGCCGCCGAGGAACTCGTGCGGGGCCTCATGGAGTTCTACGGTGCCGGATTCGCCCGTTTCCTGGACCTGCTCGGACGTGATCCGGACAGGCCGGCCCGGGAGGCATGGGACGCCCTCCTCGGTGACGAACTCGTCGCGAGCCTCCTGGTCCTGCACCGGCTGCACCCGGACGACGTTCCCACCCGTATCACGCGGGCGCTGAACGCGGTCCCGCATCCCGTGGAGAGCGCCGGGTTCGACCCGGCCACGGGCGGGTTGCGGCTGCGGCTCACCGGATCGGGCGGCTGCGGCGGCACCCGTGAGGCCGTCGAGCAGGCGGCGCGGGACGTCCTCGCCTGTTTCGCACCGGAGGTGACCGCGGTGGTCCTGGAGGCGGACACGGAACGCGAACCGGTCCTCCTCCAGATCGGTGCGGGCCCGCCGGGCCCGTCCGGCCCGAACGGCCGGCCGCCGGCCACCACCGCGCCGTGAGCGCGCTGCCGGCCGGACCGGAACGGCTCCGGCAGCCTTCCGCGCCCCGGGGCCTGTTCCGTTTCACCGGGCCCCGTCCGCCCCGCGAGGAACGCTGCGAGCTGTGCGCGGCGGTGCTGCCCGACGAGCGTCACCGGCACCTCGTGGACGTCGAGAACCGTGCGCTGGCCTGCGCCTGCGGTCCCTGCGCCCAGCTCCTGGACCGTACGGGCGCACCGACGGGCCGCTTCCGCACGGTTCCCGGCCGCTGCCTCAGCGACCCGGGGCACCGCTTCGACGAGCAGACCTGGGAGCGGCTGCGCATCCCCGTCGGCGTCGTCTTCTTCTTCCGCAACTCCGCACTCGACCGCCTGGTCGCGCTCTATCCGAGCCCGGCCGGAGCGACCGAGAGCGAACTGGAGCCGGATTCCTGGCAGTCCGTCCTGGACGGCTCGCCCCTGGCCGGAGTCCTCGAACCCGACGTGGAGGCACTGCTGCTGCGCCGCCACCAGGGGCGGGTGGAGTGCTACCTGGTGCCGATCGACATCTGCTACGAACTGGTGGGCCGTATGCGACTGACGTGGCAGGGCTTCGACGGGGGCGCGGAGGCGCGGGCCGACCTGGACGCCTTCTTCGCCCGGGTGCGGGGCCGGGCCGGGGAGTTCGGGGGTGGCCGGTCGTGACCGGGTTCACCTTCGCGTGCACCGGTGTGCGCGCCGACCCGTACGCCGCGGGCCCCACGCTCGTGTTCCGGCTGCGCATCACCGCCTCGCCGGGCACCCGGGTCCACGCGCTGGCGCTGCGCTGCCAGATCCGTATCGAGCCCTCGCGCCGGGGCTACGGCGACGCCGAGGCCGAGGCACTGGCCGACCTGTTCGGGGAGCGGTCCCGCTGGGGCAGCAGCCTCCACCCCGTGCAGTTCGCCCACGTGCCCGTGATGGTGCAGGGGTTCACCGGCGAGACGGAGACCGATCTGGTGGTGCCCTGCACCTACGACATGGACATCGCCTCCTCCCGCTACTTCCACGCGCTGGAGGAGGGGGAGGTCCCGCTGCTGATGCTGTTCTCCGGTACGGCCTTCACCGGAGCCGGCGGCTTTCAGGTCGAGCCCGTCCCCTGGGACCGGGAGGCCACGTTCCGGATGCCGGTGAAGACCTGGCAGGAGATGGTCGAGCAGCATTTCCCGGGATCGGGCTGGATCCGTCTGCCCCGGGACACCATGGACGCGCTGCTCGCCCACCGGTCGCGGCAGGCGCTGCCCTCGTGGCAGGCGGCCGTCGAGCACCTGCTGCACGCGGCCGGGGAGAGGACGCCGTGACCACGACGACGTTCACTCCCCGGGCCGAGGCCCGGCTGGCGGTGGCACGCCACGTCGCCGACGCCGTGCTGTTCGAGGGGTACGTGCTCTACCCGTACCGTGCCTCGGCGGCCAAGAACCGGCTGCGCTGGCAGTTCGGCGTGCTCGTGCCGCCGTCCTGGACGGCGGTCGCCGCGGAGCACGACGTCCAGCGGACCGAACTGCTGATGGAGCCCCGCCGGGGCGCGGCCCTCGCCGTCGAGGTGCGCTTCCTGCACGCCCAGCGGCGCACGGTCCAGCGCGCCCTGCCGGACGGCGGTTTCGAGACCGTACGCGAACTGCCCCTGGACGACCGGGTGCTGGTGCCGTGGGACGAGGGCCGTGAGGAGCGGGTCCGCCTGGTCGTCGGTGTGGACGAGCTGACAAGGACCGGTACCGTCGTGCCCTTCGCCCGTCCGGCGGCCGAGGAGACCGAGCCCGTCACGGACGCCACGGGAGCGGTCGTGGGACGGCTGGTGCGGCGCCGTGAGGAGATCGACGGAGTCCTGCGCCTGTCGGCGAGCCCGCTGGACGGACCGTACGCCACGCAACGGCTGCGGGTGGTCGTGGAGAACACCAGCGGCTGGCTGCCCGAGGACGGTGCCGGCCGTGACGCGGCGCTGCCCCGTTCCCTGGTCGCCACCCACACACTGCTGTATCTGGACTCCGGGCAGTTCCTGTCGCTGGCGGACCCGCCCCAGTGGGCCACGGGCGCCGCGGCGGCCTGCCGCAATCTGCACACCTGGCCCGTACCGGCCGGTGAGCCGGGCTCCCGTGACCTGGTGCTCTCCTCTCCGATCATCCTGGAGGACCATCCGGCCATCGCCCCGGAGAGTCCCGGCGCCCTGTACGACGCCACGGAGATCGACGAGATCCTCGCGCTGCGCACCGCCGCCCTCACCGACGAGGAGAAGCGCGAGGCCAGAGGCACCGACGACCGGGCGGTAGCGGTGATCGACCTCACCGACTCGATGCCGGCGGAGATGCTGGAGCGACTGCACGGCGCGGTGCGGAGCCTGCGCGAGGTCACCACGCCCGGGGCTCCCGGGGTGTCCGCGCCGCGGTCACCGACGCCGGACGTGCCGGGGTCCGGCGACGGCGCCGGGGCGTCCGGCGTCTTCCGGGAGGACGGCTTCGTACGGCAGGACACACCCTGGTGGGATCCGGGCGCGGACGCCTCCGTGGATCCCGCCCGTGATCACGTCCTGGTCGAGGGACGGGAGGTGCGGGCGGGCAGCCGCGTCGTGCTGCGGCCCGGGCTGCGCCACTCCGACGCCCAGGACCTGTTCGTCGCCGGCCGGCGCGCCCTGGTCGAGGCGGTCCTGCACGATGTCGACGGCGGCGTGCACATCGCGGTCACCCTCGAGGACGACCCCGGCGCCGACATCCGCCGCGAACAGGGCCGGTACCTCTACTTCCAGCCCGACGAGGTCGACGTCGTGGACCGCGAGGAGACCTCATGACCAGCGGCCCGGCGGCCCGTCCGCACACCCTGGTCGCCGGGGTGGGCAACATCTTCCTCGGCGACGACGGCTTCGGGGTGGAGGCCGTCCGTCGGCTGACCGAACAGGGGTGCCCGGCGGGCGTCGAAGTCGCCGACATCGGCATCCGCGGCGTCCATCTGGCGTACCGGCTCCTCGACGGCTACGACACGCTCGTCCTCCTCGACGCGACGGCACGCGGAGGGGAACCCGGGACGCTGTACCTGATCGACGCCACGGAGCCCGCGGGCCGGCAGCCACCGGACGGTGTCGCCCTGGACGGCCACCGGATGTCGCCCGATGCCGTACTGGCCCTGCTGGGCACCCTGTGCGCGGGCACCGGAGCGGTGCCGCCGCGGCGCACCCTGGTGGTCGGCTGCGAACCCGCGACCGTCGAGGAGGGCATCGGCCTCAGCCCGCGGGTGGCCGACGCCGTGCCCGGGGCGGTGCGCATGGTCGGCGAACTGATCCGGGACGAAGCCGTCGTCCGGCCCGCACACCCCGTCGTACGGCCGAGCCCCGCCGGCCGGCGAGAACACCTTCCGTCCTCAGGAGAGCAAGCATGAAGAAGCGCCTCGTCGGCGGTGCCACGGCCGCCGTCACCGCAGCGGCCCTGGCAGCGCTCGTCGCGAACGTCTGGCCGGACGTCCGGCGTTATCTGCGCATCCGCAGGATGTGACACACCGGACGCCCGCTCGACGGCCCAACCGGCGTGCCCCGAAAGAGCTATGCGTCCGCCTCGTCCCGGCGTGCCGGTCGGGCGGGCGGTGCGAGCCCCCTACTACTGGGCGGTGCGACACGACCCCGGCCCAGGACGGAGAGGCGATGCACGAGATGTCCGTCGCCCTGTCGATCGTGGACCAGGTCGAGCAGGCGGCACGGTCCCGTTCCGCGCACGGTGTGCAGAAGGTCCGTCTCGACATCGGCGAACTCGCCGGAGTCGTCCCCGACGCACTCGCCTTCTGCTTCGAACTCGCCTGCTCCGGGACGGTTCTCCAGGGCGCCGAGCTCGTCACCGGGTTCGTTCCCGGCCGGGCGTCGTGCGCGCCGTGCGGGCGGACCTGGGAGACCGGGATGCCCCCGGACATGATCTGCGCCTCCTGTCGCGGAGGCGCCACCGAGCTGCTGTCGGGCCGCGAGCTGAGGATCACCGAAGTGCACTGGGCCGCGGATTCCCCCGCCCCCGCCCCCGCACCTGCCCCGGCAACCCTTCACGAGGAGAGCTGATGATGTGCCGCACAGTCGACCTCCGGCAGGCCGTGCTCGCCAAGAACACCATGGCGGCAGGCATCCTGCGCACCGAACTGTCGGCCCGGGGGACGACGGTGGTCAATCTCCTGTCGAGCCCCGGCAGCGGCAAGACGGCCCTGCTGGAACGTGAACTGCTGCTGGCGCGGGAGCGCGGTATCAGGTCCGCGGCCCTGACCGCGGACCTCGCCACCGAGAACGACGCCTCCCGCCTGGCCCGTTCGGGTGTCCCGGTCAAGCAGGTGCTCACCGACGGGCTGTGCCATCTGGAGGCGGACATGCTCGCCGGGCATCTGCACGACTGGCTGCCCGAGGGCACCCGCCTGCTGTTCGTGGAGAACGTGGGCAATCTCGTCTGTCCGGCCTCCTACGACCTCGGTGAGTCGCTGCGCGTGGTCCTCGCCTCCGTCACCGAGGGCGAGGACAAGCCGCTCAAGTACCCCACCTCGTTCGGTCTCGCCCAGCTGGTGATGGTCACCAAGTCCGACCTCGCCGGGCCCGCCGAGTTCGACGAGGCCGCTTTCCGCGCCCACGTGGAGCAGGTGAATCCCGGCGTGGACGTGGTGCTCACCTCCGCACGCACCGGTGAGGGGGCCGGTGTCCTGGTCGACCGGGCGCTCGCGGCGGCCGAGGGGGACCCCGTTCACGCTCCGGTGATGGCCCGGGCGCAGGCGTGAGCACCCTCCCGCCCGCCGGCGTGACGGCCGACGTGCGGCGCGCCCGTGTCGTCGTACGGGGCGTGGTGCAGGGGGTGGGTTTCCGCCCCTTCGTGTACGGGCTGGCCACCGGTCTGCGGCTCACCGGGCATGTCACCAACACCGGCGACGGCGTGGTCGTGGAGGTCGAGGGCCTGCCCGCGGCCGTCGATCTGTTCTGTTCCCGCCTCCTGCCCGACGCTCCCCCGCTCGCGGTGGTGGAATCGGTGGAGACGACCGGGATCACCGCCGTCGCGGACAGCGGGTTCCGCATCGTCCCGTCCCGCGCCGACGGTCCCGTCCGCACGCTCGTCGCGCCCGACACGGCGACCTGCGACGACTGCCTCGCCGAGCTGGGCGACCCCGCCGACCGGCGCCACCGGCACCCGTTCGTCACCTGTACGCACTGCGGGCCGCGTTTCACCATCGTCACCGGTCTGCCGTACGACCGTGAGCACACGACGATGGCGCGCTTCCCCCTGTGTCCCGACTGCGCCCGCGAGTACCACGATCCCGCCGACCGGCGGTTCCACGCACAGCCCGTCGCCTGTCCGTCCTGCGGTCCGCGCCTGCGGCTCGTCGCGGGGCCCGGTGTCACCGCGCCTCCCGGCGACGACCCCGTCGCCGGGGCGCGCTCACTGCTTGCCGCGGGAGCCGTCCTCGCCGTCAAGGGCCTCGGCGGCTACCACCTGGCCTGTGACGCCACCCGGCCGGAGGCGGTCACCGTACTCCGCCGCCGCAAGGCCCGCGGGGACAAGCCGTTCGCGCTGATGGCCGCGCACGTGCGGGACATCGAGCACCTGGTGCACATGAGTGCCGCGGAGCGGGAGTTGCTCACCGGGCGGGCGCGGCCCGTCGTCCTGATGCGACGGCGCACCGGCGCCCGGGCCGTACCCCGCACGCTCGTTCCCGCCGGCGCCGTCGCGCCGGGCAGTCCCGATCTCGGCATCATGCTGCCGTACACCCCGGTGCATCACCTGCTGCTGGGGACCGCGGATGCGACGGCGCCCGCGGGGGCACCCCGTCTGCTGGTGATGACGAGCGGCAACGTGTCGGGGGAACCCATCGTCACGGACGACGAGGACGCCCTGGAACGGCTGGCCGGTCTGGCCGACGCATGGCTCACGCACGACCGGCCCATCCACGTGCCGTGCGACGACTCCGTGGTCCGCGTCTGTGACGGCGAGCCGCTGGTGCTGCGCCGCTCACGCGGCTATGCCCCCCTGCCGGTCACCCTGCCCGTGCCGGTGGTCCCCGCGCTCGCCGTCGGCGGCGATCTGAAGAACGTCTTCTGCCTCGCGCAGAGCGACAAGGCCTGGCTGTCCGCCCACGTCGGGGACATGGACGGCCTGGCCACGCAGCAGGCGTTCGGCCGTGCCGAGCGGCAGCTGGAGGCGGTGACCGGTGTGCGTCCGACGGTGCTGGTCACCGACGGCCACCCGGGGTACCGGTCGGGTGCGTGGGCGCGGCGGCACGCCGAGGGCCGCCCGGTGGTCCGGGTCCAGCACCATCACGCGCACATCGCCTCCGTCCTGGCCGAGCACGGCGTGGCGGCCGGTGACCGGGTGATCGGGGTGGCCTGCGACGGCACCGGGTACGGGGACGACGGTGCCGTGTGGGGCGGCGAGTTCCTGGTCGCGGACTACGAGGGTTTCCGGCGGTTCGCCCATCTGGCCTACGTACCGCTGCCCGGTGGTGACGCGGCGGTGCGACGGCCGTACCGCATGGCACTGGCGCATCTGCACGCGGCGGGCATCGCCGCCGGCTCCGACCTGCCGTGCACGGTCGCCTGCCCGCCCGGTGAACTTACCGTCCTGGGAGCCCAGTTGGCGCAAGGGCTGAACTGTGTGCCGACGTCCAGCATGGGCCGGCTCTTCGACGCCGTCGCGTCCTTGGCGGGGGTCTGCCAGTACGTGGGATACGAGGCGCAGGCGGCGATCGAACTGGAGGCGGCGGCGGTGGCCGCCGGTGACGTGGCCGACGACCCGCGCTACGTCTTCCGACTGGAAGGGCCTCCGGACCCGGGGGGAGCGCCGCTCACCGCCGCCCCGGGACCCCTGCTGACCGCGGTCGTCGAGGACGTACGGCAGGGCGTGCCCGTGGGTGTGATCGCCGCTCGCTTCCATCTCGCCGTCGCCCGCCTGGTGCGGACGGTGTGCGCGGCGGCCGGGGAGGCCACCGGTCTGCGGACGGTCGCGCTGACCGGCGGCGTGTTCTCCAACACGCTGCTCTCCTCGGCCTGCGCGCACGACCTGCGCGCGGACGGTTTCACCGTGCTGCGCCACCGTGAAGTCCCGCCGAACGACGGCGGACTGGCCCTCGGACAGATGGTGGTGGGCGCCCGGGCACGAGCCGGGACCGGGTGACGGGCGCGGGCACCGAGCAACGAGCCACGAGCCACGAGCCACGAGCCACGAGCCACGAGCCACGAGCCACGACAAGAGAGGAGACACGTATGTGCCTGGCGGTACCCGGCAAAGTGCTGAGCATCGAGGAACGGGACGGCACCCGGATGGCCACCGTCGACTTCGGCGGAGTGGTCAAGGAGGTGTGCCTGGAGTACCTGCCCGACCTGCGGGTCGGTGAGTACGCCATCGTCCATGTGGGCTTCGCCCTGCAGCGGCTGGACGAGGAGTCGGCCCACCGGACCCTGGAGCTGTTCGAGAACCTCGGCATGCTGCAGGAGGAGTTCGGCGATCCATGGGAGCAGGCCGCGCAGGCCGGCGGCAGTGACGGTCTCGGCCGGGAGGTGCAGCGATGAAGTACATCGACGAGTTCCAGGACCCCGATCTGGCGGCGCGGCTGCTCGACGACATCAGGGCGACGGTGACCGGGCCGTGGGCGCTGATGGAGGTGTGCGGCGGCCAGACCCACAGCATCATCCGGCACGGCATCGACCAACTGCTGCCCGATGAATTGGAGTTGATCCACGGGCCGGGTTGCCCGGTGTGCGTGACGCCGCTGGAGGTGATCGACAAGGCGCTGGAGATCGCCTCGCGGCCGGAGGTGATCTTCTGCTCCTTCGGCGACATGCTCCGGGTCCCGGGTACGGGCCGTGACCTGTTCCAGGTCCGCGCCGAGGGCGGTGACGTGCGCGTCGTGTACTCCCCGCTCGACGCGCTCCGGCTCGCGGAGGAGAACCCGGACCGGGAGGTCGTGTTCTTCGGCATCGGCTTCGAGACCACGGCACCGCCCAACGCGATGACGGTGCACCAGGCCCGCAGGCGCGGCATCCGCAACTTCAGCCTGCTCGTCTCGCATGTCCGGGTCCCGCCCGCGATCGAGGCGATCATGCAGTCGCCGGACTGCCGGGTGCAGGGGTTCCTGGCGGCCGGGCATGTGTGCAGCGTGATGGGAACAGCCGAGTACCCGGCGCTCGCCGAGCGGTTCCGGGTGCCCATCGTGGTGACCGGTTTCGAGCCCCTGGACGTCCTGGAAGGCGTACGGCGGACCGTGCGACAGCTGGAACGGGGGGAGCACACGGTCGACAACGCCTACCCGCGGGCGGTCCCGCCCGAGGGCAACCCCGCCGCGCGGGCCATGCTGGACGACGTCTTCGAGGTCGCCGATCGCGCCTGGCGCGGCATCGGCGTCATCCCGGACAGCGGCTGGCGCCTGTCGGCGCGCTACCGGGACTACGACGCCGAGCCCCGCTTCCAGGTCGGGGACATCACCACGCTCGAACCGGCCGAGTGCCGCAGCGGAGAGGTGCTCCAGGGGCTGCTGAAGCCGCACGAGTGCGAGGCGTTCGGGACGACGTGCACCCCGCGCACGCCGCTCGGCGCCACCATGGTCTCCAGTGAGGGTGCCTGCGCCGCGTACTACCTGTACCGGCGGCTGGACCTGCCGGCCCGGCCCGGCTCCCGCCCGGCGCCGGCCGCCGTACCGACGGCCGGCGGCGCGGCGGCCGTGACCGTCCCGAGCCGGGAGGACAGCTCCGTTGTCTGACACCACCGCACACCCGGACCTGCTCTCCTGGACCTGCCCGGCGCCGGTGCGCGACCGGCCGCGCGTGGTGATGGGCCACGGCGGGGGCGGCGCCATGTCCGCCGAGCTGATCGAACAGGTCGTCCTTCCAGGGCTCGGCGGGCCCGCGCAGAACGCGCTGACCGACTCCGCCGTGGTCGAACTCGGCGGTGCCCGGCTCGCGTTCTCCACCGACTCCTTCGTCGTCCGGCCCTTGTTCTTCCCCGGGGGGAGCATCGGTGACCTCGCCGTCAACGGCACCGTCAACGACCTGGCCATGAGCGGGGCACGTGCGGCCTTCCTGTCGTGCGGCCTGATCCTGGAGGAGGGGGTCGAACTCGACACCGTCTCCCGCGTGGCCGAGGCGCTCGGTGCCGCCGCCCGGGCGGCCGGAGTGCGCGTGGTCACGGGCGACACCAAGGTCGTGGAGGCGGGGCACGGTGACGGCGTCTACATCAACACCTCGGGCATCGGCCTGATCCCGGCGGGGGTCGACCTGCGTCCGGAGCGGGTGGTTCCCGGCGATGTCGTGGTGATCAGCGGCGCCATCGGCGTCCATGGCGTGGCCATCATGAGCGAGCGCGAGAACCTGCGGTTCGAGGTCGGGATCGAGAGCGACTGCGCGGCGCTCGGCGGGCTCGTCGACGCGATGCTGTCCGTCACGTCGGACCTGCGGGTGCTGCGCGATCCGACCCGCGGCGGCCTGGCCGCCTCGCTCAACGAGATCGCCGCGGCCTCGGGGTGCGGGGTCGTCGTCCGGGAACGCGCCGTTCCGGTGCCGCAGCCCGTGGCCGGTGCCTGCGCCATGCTGGGGCTCGACCCGATGTACGTGGCCAACGAGGGCAAGCTCGTCGCCTTCGTGCCGCGGGAGCACGCCGACGCGGTCCTGGCCGCGATGAAGGCGCACCCCCTCGGTTCCGAGGCCGCGATCATCGGTGAGGCGGTCGCGGACCATCCGGGCATGGTCGTCGCGCGGACCGGACTCGGCGGCACCCGCGTGGTGGACATGCCGATGGGGGAACAGCTCCCGCGGATCTGCTGACCGCACCGAGCCGGCCCCCGCTCCTCATGACTCGTGACGGGCGGGGGCCGGCCCGGTGTCCGTGGCCCCTTCCCGCCGGCGGCACTGCCGTCGCGGGCCTCCGTCATTTCTCCGCTCACGCGTCCCGACCGACAATGATGTTGGTGACGGCCTCAGGCGCACACGGGTCGTCCCTACATCGGTCTTGCGCCGGCAGCAGAGAGGAACCACCACGATGAGCCACCAGAAGGTGCGCGACGTGATGAGCGGTGCGGTCGTCCGGATCCAGGGCGCGACACCGTTCAAGGAGATCGCGCACCTGCTGCTCGAGTACGACATCACAGCCGTTCCCGTCGTGGACGCCGACGACCGCCCGGTGGGCGTGGTGTCCGAGGCGGATCTGCTGCACAAGATGTGGGGCCGGCAGGAGAGCGAGGCCGGTGGGCCGGGCCTGGTGCCCCAGCCGGAGAAGGCGTGGGCCACCGACGCCGCCGGGCTGATGACGTCGCCCGCGCTGTGCGCCACCGAGGACTGGAGCGTGGTGGACGCCGCCCGGGTGATGGCGCGGCACGGGATCAAGCGACTGCTGGTGGTCGATCCGGCGGGGCGGCTGAAGGGTGTGGTGAGCAGGAGCGACCTGCTGCGCGTCTTCGTGCGCGAGGACCGGGCGATCCGTACGGAGATCGTCGAGGACGTGCTGGTGCGGGCGCTCGGCGAGGCGCCCTCGGCCGTCGAGGTGAACGTGACGCACGGTCACGTCAGCCTCATCGGGCAGTTGTCGTCCCGGGCGACGGCGGAGGAACTCGAGGAGATGTGCCGCGACGTCGACGGAGTCGTCGACGTGGAGTTCCGTACGGTGCCCGAGGCCGGCGCCGACGGCGGCCCGGCGCGGGCGGGCTGACTGCGGCGGTCCGGCAGGGCCGGGCGGGGTTCGCCGCGGGCGGCCTCGCACCGGGAACCGGAAGGGGCCGTCGCATGACGGGACGGCCCCGGTGCGGTCGCTTGTCGCCCGTGGTCCGTCAGGGGCGCTGTGCCGCGATCATCCGCCGGTACCAGTGGTAGCTGTCCTTCGGGATGCGCCGCTGGGTGTCGTAGTCGACGCGGACGATGCCGAAGCGCTTGCCGTATCCGTAGGCCCACTCGAAGTTGTCGAGCAGGGACCAGACGTAGTAGCCGCGGACGTCGACGCCCCGGTCCATCGCGGCGCGCAGGGCGGTGAGGTGGTCGCGCAGGTAGGCCACGCGGTCGGGGTCGTGGACGGCGCCGTCGGTGACCCGGTCGTCCTCGGCGGAGCCGTTCTCGGTGATGTGCAGGGGCGGCAGCGCGTCCCCGTACTGCTCCTTGAGGTCCACCAGCAGGTCGGTGAGGGTGTGGGGCACCACCGGCCAGCCCATCGCGGTGTGCCGGACGTCGGGGGTCGGGACCTCCTCGTACCGGTTGTCGGTGGCCACGCGCCGGGCGGGGTCGCTCTCGCGGTACGGGGCGTCGGCGACGGTGATGGGGCGGTAGTAGTTGATGCCGAGGAAGTCCAGTGGCTGCGAGACCAGTTCCAGGTCACCGTCGCGGCGGAAGTCCTGGCCGGTGATCAGTCCGTCCCAGGTGTCCTGTTCGGTGTCCGGGTAGCGGCCGGCCAGGAGGGGTTCGGTCCACACCAGGTTGTGCAGGGTGTCGGCACGGACGACGGCGGCCCGGTCGGCGGCGGAGCCGGTGGCGGGCAGGTGGTGGTCGAGGTTGAGGGTGATGCCCACCTCACGGACCCCGGCCGCCCTCAGCGCCTGCACGGCCAGTCCGTGGCCGACCAGCAGGTGGTGGGCGGCGGCCAGGGCGCCCCGGCCCTCGCGGGCGCCGGGGGCGTGGCGGCCGACGGAGTAGCCGAGGAAGGCGCTGCACCACGGCTCGTTGAGGGTGATCCAGCGCGGTACGCGGTCGCCGAGCCGTTCGGCGACGGCGGCGGTGTACTCGGCGAACCGCTCGGCGGTGTCGCGTACGCGCCAGCCGCCCCGGTCCTCGAGGGCCTGCGGGAGGTCCCAGTGGTAGAGGGTGGCGGCGGGTTCGATGCCGGCGGCGAGGAGCTCGTCGACCAGGCGCTCGTAGAAGTCCAGGCCCTTGGGGTTCACCGGTCCGCCGCCGTCGGGCACGATGCGCGGCCAGGCGACGGAGAAGCGGTAGGAGCCGACGCCCAGGTCGCGCAGCAGGGCGACGTCCTCGGGGTAGCGGTGGTAGTGGTCGCAGGCGACGTCTCCGGTGTCGCCGCCCTCCACCAGGCCGGGGGTGTGGCTGTAGGTGTCCCAGATCGACGGGCCGCGGCCGTCCTCCCGGACCGCCCCCTCGATCTGGTAGGACGCGGTCGCGGCGCCGAGGACGAATCCGGGCGGGAAGCTCGGGAAGTCGGACATGTGCTGGGGACCCTCCTCGGGGCGTGCGGTGGTCACTTGACGGAGCCTCCGGTGATACCGGCGGCGATGTACTTCTGGGCGAGGACGAGCAGGATCGCCGCGGGCACGGCGGAGAGCACGGACGCCGCCATCACCGCGCCCCAGTCGCCGACGTGGGCGCCGATGTACTGGTAGATGCCCAGGGTGATCGGTTTGACGTCGTCGGTGGTGTTCAGGGTGAGTGCGAACATGAAGTCGCTCCACGAGAACAGGAAGGCGAACAGGCCCGAGGTGATCAGGGCGTTGCGGCTCATCGGCAGCACCACGCGGACGAAGGTGCGCAGCGGGCCGGCTCCGTCGATCTGCGCGGCCTCGACGACCTCGCCCGGGATGGACACCATGAAGGCGCGCATCAGCACGATGGAGAAGGGGATGCCGAGCGAGGCGTCCGCGAGCATCAGGCCGAAGTGGGAGTTGACCAGGCCGAGGTCGACGTAGGAGTTGTAGAGCGCGTTGGCGATGACGATGCCCGGCACCATCTGGGTGATGAGGGTGCCGAACACGATGGTGCGGGTGCCGCGCAGCCCGAAGCGGGCCAGCCCGTAGGCGGCGGGTGCGGAGACGGCGAGGCAGATGGCGACGGCGCCGAGGGAGACGACCAGCGAGGTGAGCAGGTTTCCGCCCTGGTCGCTGATGGCCTTCGAGAAGCCGGACAGGTCCAGGCTGCCGGGGACCGGGTCGACCTGGAGCAGTCCGGACTCGGGCTGGAGTGCCGTGTTGAGCATCCAGTAGAGCGGGAAGAGCATGACGCCCAGGACGAGCAGGCCCGCCACGGTGGAGCCCAGGCGGCGTCCCCGCGCGCGTGGTGCGGCGGGGGCGGGTGTGTGAGCGGCCATGTCGGTCACTTCCCGTCGGTGCGGTTGGCCCGCAGGTAGAACACGGCGAACGCCGCGGAGATGAGGATGAGGACGTTGCCGACGACGGCGCCCGCTCCGAAGTCGAGCTGGACGAAGGAGTTCTGGTAGGTGAGCGTGCCCAGGGTCTGGGTGGCGTCGGCGGGGCCGCCGTCGGTGAGGGCGAGGATGAGGTCGAGGATCTTCACCGTCGACATGAAGCCGAGGACGAGGACGACCGTGACCACCGGTCTCAGCATGGGCAGGGTGACGGAGCGGAAGGCGCGCCAGGCCGAGGCGCCGTCCAGGGAGGCCGCCTCGTAGAGCTCTCTCGGGATCTCCTGGAGGCCGCCGTACAGGATGACCATGTTGAACGGGATGCCGATCCAGATGTTGACCAGGATCACCGACAGCAGGGCCATGTCGGGGCTGGTCAGCCAGGGGGTGTCGCCGCTGAGGCCGATGGTGCCCAGGAAGGTGTTGAGTACGCCGGTGTCCTGGTCGAGGATGCGGCGCCAGACGATGCCGGACACCACCATGGGCACCAGCCAGGGCAGCAGGATCAGGGACCGCAGGACGCCGTTCAGGGGGAACCTGCGGCTGAAGAAGACGGCGAGCGCGAGCCCGACGCAGAACTGGCCGAGCAGGGAGCCCGCGGTGAAGACGAGGGTGTGCCACAGCGCCTTGCCGAAGAGGGCGTCCTGGAGGACGGCCGACCAGTTGTCGGTACCGTTGAAGGGCGCCTCTCCGGTGAAGAACGTCTTCGGGGTGTAGTGCTGGAAGCTCATCACGACGTTGCGGACGAGCGGGTAGCCGAAGAACAGCAGCATGAAGACGACGGCGGGGGCGACGAAGCCCCACTGGGCGAGCCGGCGCCGGCGGCGCAGCCGGGCCGGGTCCGGGGCGGCGGCCTTCTCCGGCGTCTTCGTGGAGGCCGCGGCGGTGTCGGTGGCGGTGGTCATGGGCGCGTACCTCGGTTCCCGCTCGTGGCCCGCTGCTGGGCGCGCTTCAGGGCGGCCTCGCTGGACTGGCCGGTCAGGGCGGACTGGAAGGCGCTCTGCAGCGCGAGGGACACGGAGGACCAGCCGGCGCCGAGCCTGCCGGTGCGGGAGCGGGCCTCGGCGACCTGGTCGGCCAGCGCGTCGAGTTCGGGCACGCGGTCGCGCCAGACGGCGGCGGCCTTCTCGTGGGCCGGGACCATCCAGCTGTTCAGGGCGTAGGTGAGCTGTTCCTTCTCACCGGCCAGGCAGGCGACGATCCGGCCGGCCGTCCTCTCGCGGTCCTCGTCACCGGTCTTCGGCACGGTGAGCACCGCGCCGCCGAGCGGTCCCACCGAGGCGTCACCGGCCTGCGGGACGGGGATCTGGGCGATGCCCCAGCGCAGGGACTCGTCGGTGTTGAGGGTCTCGACCTGCCACGGGCCGTTGATCATCATGGCGGCGTTGCCGGCCATGAACTGGTCGTTGACGTCGGCCTGGGTCCAGTTGACGGTGGACTTGGACAGCGAGCCGTCCTGGAGCAGCGCCTTCCAGTAGTCGAGCGCCTCGACGACCTGCGGGCTGTCCAGCTCGGTCTCGTCGCCGCCGTTGGACCACATGAAGGGCGTGAACTGGAAGACGCCGTCCTCGGCGCCACCCGCGCTGAGCGCCAGGCCGTAGCGCTTGCCCTCGGTGAGCCGTTTCGCCGTGTCGCGCAGCTCGTCCCAGGTCGCGGGGACCTCCAGGCCGGCCCGGTCCAGGATGTCCTTGTTGTAGAAGAGGGCGAGGGTGTTCACGGAGCGGGCCGCACCGTAGTACGTGCCCCGGTAGGAGCCGAACTCCACGATGCCCCGGGGGATCTCGTCGGTTTCGAGGCCGAGGGTGCGCAGGTCGACGAGTCCGTCCGCCTCGGCGAAGGTCGGCATCTCGGAGGCGTCGAACTGCACGATGTCCGGCAGTGACTTCGACGAGGCCATGCGCAGCGCCTTCGTCATCACCTGCGCGGCGGGGACGCTCTGCTGCTCGATGCGGATGCCGAGCTGCTTGCCGCAGCGGGCCATCGCCTCGGCGTCCCAGCGGTGGTAGGACTCGTCGGTCGAGGAGTTCATCACGGTGTACACGTCACTGTCCCGTTGCTGTGCGCAGCCGGTGAGTGCCGCCCCGGCGACCAGTGCGGCGACGGCGGCGAAGGACGTGACGGCTCTGCGTGGACGGCGCCGACCACGCTGTGCGGCGACCGGAGGATGTGCTGTCACGGTGGGTGCCCTTGGGTGGGACCGGCTCGGCGTTCCGCCGGGCCGGGCGGCTCGTGGGAGGGGTGCGGCCGAGGGGGGACCCGAGCTGGTGAAGCGCTTCGACGATTAGTCGACCCTGCTCGTGGGAAACTCGGCTCTGAGGTGGGGTGTAATTTGTTTTGCCTGATTACTAATACGCCGGCGGACACCGGTCGCGCTAGCCCCCCGGCGATGCGATCTTCCTGCGCCAGGGCGTGACAGAAACCCGTGAACCTGTCATAGTTCCTGGTCAAATACCGCTTTCCTCCCGCCATCGCCCCCTCCCCCATCGAGGAAGATCATGAAGTTCACCGACGGCTTCTGGCGCATCCGCGACGGTGTCCAGATCTCGTACGCCACCGAGGTACGCGAGGTGCGCCCGGAATCGAAGCGCTTCACCACCTACGCCTCCGTACGGAAGGTGGCACGGAGGGGCGACACCCTCAACGCCCCGCTCGTCACGGTCGAGTGCTTCTCCCCCGCCGAGGGCGTGATCGGTGTCCGCGTCACCCATCACGCGGGCAAGCGGCGGCCGGGGCCCGACTTCTCCCTGGGCGGCGACGCCGACGGCGCCGGGACGGTCCGTCAGGACGGCCCGGTCACCGAGCTGACCAGCGGTCCGCTGACGCTCCGCCTCGACGGGTCCGGCCCCTTCGCGCTCACCTTCCACGACACCGACGGGCGTGAGCTGACCCGTGCGGACGCCAGGAACACCGCCTTCGTCACCACCGGCCACGGGGCGGAACACCACATGCTGACCCGGCTGGCACTGGGTGTCGGGGAACAGGTCTACGGTCTCGGCGAGCGCTTCACCCCGTTCGTCAAGAACGGTCAGACGGTCGACGTCTGGCAGGCCGACGGCGGCACCAGCAGCGAGCAGTCCTACAAGAACATCCCGTTCTACCTGTCGTCCCGCGGTTACGGCGTCTTCGTCAACCACCCCGGTGCGGTGTCCTTCGAGGTCGGCTCGGAGTCGGTCGGCCAGGTGCAGTTCAGCGTCGAGGACCAGTCGCTGGAGTACTACGTCGTCGCCGGCCCCACCCCGAAGGACGTCCTCACCCGTTACACGGCCCTCACCGGCCGTCCCGCCCTGCCGCCGGCCTGGTCGTTCGGCCTGTGGCTCAGCACCTCGTTCACCACCTCGTACGACGAGGAGACGGTGACGTCGTTCGTGGACGGCATGGCCGAACGCGGCATCCCGCTCACGGTGTTCCACTTCGACTGTTTCTGGATGCGCGAGTACCAGTGGTGCGACTTCCAGTGGGATCCCGACGTCTTCCCGGACCCGGACGGCATGCTGGCCCGGCTCAAGGAGAAGGGCCTGCGGATCAGTGCCTGGATCAACCCGTACATCGCGCAGAAGTCGCCGCTCTTCGACGAGGCCGCCGCTCTCGGGCACCTGGTGCGCCGGGCCGACGGCGACGTGTGGCAGTGGGACCTGTGGCAGGCCGGCATGGGCCTGGTCGACTTCACCAGCCCCGAGGCGCGGGCCTGGTTCCAGTCGAAGCTGAAACCCCTGCTCGACCAGGGCGTGGACTGTTTCAAGACGGACTTCGGCGAGCGCATCCCCACCGACGTGGTCTGGCACGACGGCTCGGACCCCGAGCGGATGCACAACTACTACACGCAGCTCTACAACCGGACGGTGTTCGAGCTTCTCGAGAAGGAGCGCGGGCAGGGCGAGGCCGTGCTCTTCGCCCGGTCCGCGACCGCCGGCGGGCAGCAGTACCCGGTGCACTGGGGCGGCGACTGCTGGTCGTCCTTCGAGGCGATGGCCGAGTCGCTGCGGGGCGGTCTGTCGCTGTCGCTGAGCGGTTTCGGTTTCTGGAGTCACGACATCGGCGGTTTCGAGGGCACGCCGGACCCCTCGGTGTTCAAGCGCTGGCTCGCCTTCGGTCTGCTGTCCTCGCACAGCCGGCTGCACGGTTCCACGTCGTACCGGGTGCCGTGGGAGTTCGGCGACGAGGCGGTGGACGTCGCCCGGCGGTTCACCCTGCTCAAGCACCGGCTGATGCCCTACCTGTACGGCGCCGCCGTCGAGGCGCACGACACCGGGGTGCCGATGATGCGGCCGATGGTGCTGGAGTTCCCGGGCGACCCGTCGTGCCGTCAGCTGGACCGCCAGTACATGCTGGGCCCGGACCTGCTCGTCGCCCCCGTGTTCGACACGGGCGGCGAGGTGGAGGTCTACCTGCCGGAGGGCACCTGGACCCACCTGCTGAGCGGCGAGAAGGTCACCGGCCCGCGCTGGCGCACCGAACGGCACGGCTACGACAGCCTCCCGCTGTACGTCAGGGAGGGCGCCGTGCTGCCGCTGGCCTCCGACGACGCGCGGCCGGACGGCGACTGGCTGGACGCGCCGGTCCTGCTCGTCCACCCGCCCGCCTCGCCCCGCTACGAGGCCGGGGTCACCGTGCCCGACACGACGGGCGCGCGGGCCGCGTCCTTCCGGGTCGTGCGCGACGGCGACGTCCTGCGGGTCACCGCGTCGGGCACCGAGCGGCCGTTCACGGTGCGTGTGGCGGGCGGGCCGGAGGCCCGGGGAACGGGCGAGGTGACGGTGCCGCTGGGGTGACGGGGGCCGGGCCTGCGGGCCTGCGGGAAGACCGCCGGCGTCCCGCCCGCCCGAAAGAGGTCCTCGGGCGGGTGGGACGGGCACGGCGGGTCCGGCGCGGAACCGGGCCGGGCGGCCGGGTCAAGCGGCCCCGGGTCAGGCGGCGGGGAAGCCGTCCGGGGTCCGGACACGGTCGCGGACCCAGACTCCGGCGGGCTTCAGGGACGCCGTGCCGGCCCAGGGTCCGTTGCTCTCGCAGGTGCCGGCGGTGAAGACGGCACCGGAGCGGTGGTCGTCGGAGAAGTTCCAGTTGACCCAGCCGATCTTCTTCTCGGCCATCAGGTCGAGATACCGCTGCGCCATCGCGAAGTCGTCGGCGCCCTCCCCGGCGTAGTTCTGGGTGCCGAACTCGGTGACGAAGACGGGGATCCGGTCGGCGGCGCGGGAGAGGGCCGCCAGGTATGCGTCGCGGTGCGAGGCGGCGTAGAAGTGGAACGTGTACATGATGTTCGAGGCGTGGACCGGGTTGTTCACGACCTCGGCCTCGTCGGCGTCCTCGGAGACGCCGAACGAGGACCAGGCGCGGGTGCCGACCAGAACGGGGGCGTCCGCGTCGATGTTCCGGATGACCGGGATGATCTGCTCCGCGTAGCCCTTGATCGCCGGCCAGCTCACGCCGCTGGGCTCGTTGGCGATCTCGTAGAGGAGGTTGTTCCGGCCCTGGTTGCGGTGGGCGATCTCGGTGAAGAACCGACGCGCGTTCTCGAGGTTGAGGTTCGGGTCACCGGGGCTGAGCATGTGCCAGTCGACGATCACGTACAGGCCGCGCTCGCTCGCCTCCCGGATCAGGGAGTCGGCCAGGTCGGTGAAGCGGGCGGGGTCGGTCTCGTAGCCGCCCTCCTGCACATAGGTGGAGACGCGCAGGACGTCGGCCCGCCAGTCGTGGGCGAGGGCGTCGAGCGAGCCGTCGGTCAGGCACTGGGCGTACCACTGGGTTCCGTGCGTGCTCATGCCGCGCAGCTGGACCGGGTTTCCGTGCTCGTTGCAGAGCTTGGTGCCGCAGACCTCGAGCTGTCCGTTGGCGGCGACCGGAGAGTCGGCCGCGGCCGTGCCGGCCTGGGAGTTCATTGTCTCCGTACGGGGTGGGGCGGCCTGCCCGGTGGGGGTGGCGGGGGCCGCGGGGGCGGTGGCGAGGAGGAGGAGCAGGGCGCTGCCGAGGGCGGCGGCGGCCGCGGCCGGGCGCAGCCGGAAAGGTGCCGTTCTCATGTGGGGGGCTCCGTTCGCACGGGCGATGGTTAGGAAACTTTCCTAACCCGATGGAACCAACAACGGACCCGCCTTTGCAAGGTGCACGACAAATTCATATGCGGGGATGTCCGGCCTGCCGCGTGACGCGCTGAGTGCGGTGGGACATGGCGAGTGCGGTGTGACACGGCGGCCGGATGTGGAGTCAGGGTGCCGGGGCTGCGGTGTGCCGCTCGTCCTGCGGGGCGGGGACCGCGCCCGTGCGGCCGCCCGGGTGGCGCAGGGCGATGTGGAAGGCGGTGCCCAGGGCGACGGCCATGCCGTGGAACACCCGTTGACCGGCCTGCGCGAAGTCCATCCGCACGGCCGGCATCGCGTCCCGCATGGCGGTGCCGGCCTCACCGCTGCCTTCCGGCACCCGGGTGTCGCCGCCTCCCGAGACCGCCTCGGTGACCTGGCGGGCGACGTCCCGGGCCTCGCCGGGCGGCACTCCGCGGGACTCCAGGGTGTTCACCACGGTGTCATCCGCGGCCGGACGCGGTACCGGGCGGTGCCCGCGGCGGGACCGGGCGGGTGGGGCGGGGTCAGCGGAGCCGGGCGACGCCCGCGTAGATGCCGCTGTCCTCGGGTGCCGGGGCCGGGGCCTTTCGGAACCACTCCGTGGCGGTGACCAGGCCCGGCTCCACCAGGTCCAGGCCGTCGAAGAAGCGGGCGACCTCGGGGCGGGTGCGGAAGCCGAGGCGGATGCCGGCAAGGGCGTACTCGGCGGTGACCCGGGCGGCCAGTTCCGCGTGGCGGTCGGACGCCGCGTGCGACAGCACCAGGTAGCTGCCCGGCGGGAGCGCGGAGAGCAACTCGCCGACGACGGCGCGGGGTTCCTGGTCGTCGGGGATGAAGTGCAGGAGGGCGATCAGGGACAGCGCGACCGGACGGCCGAAGTCGAGGACGGTCCGGGCGTGGTCGATGATCTTCCCGGGATCGCGCACATCGGCCTGGAAGTAGTCCGTGGCCCCCTCGGGACTGCTGATCAGCAGGGTTTCCGCGTGCCGCAGAACGATCGGGTCGTTGTCGGTGTAGACGACCTTCGCTGCCGGGACGACGGTCTGCACGATCTGGTGCAGGTTCGGCTCGGTGGGGATGCCGGTGCCGATGTCGAGGAACTGGTCGACGCCCTGCCCGGCGAGCCAGGCCGCGGCCCGGTGCATGAACCGGCGGTTCTGCCGGGCGGCGTCCCGCGCCTGGGGCGGCAGCTTCTCGCCGACGGCCTCGTCCACGGGGTAGTTGTCCTTGCCGCCGAGCAGCCAGTCGTAGACCCGCGCGGGGTGCGCCCTGCTGGTGTCGATCTGCGGATGGCTGGACCTGCCGGCCGGCATGACGAACTCCCTCCCACGGCGGATCACGGCGCTGGCGATCAATGAGTCTCGCACAGCAACACGCCTGTAGACAGGGTGAGTTGAGTGCGGAAAGGGCGAGTTGAGCCGGACCGGGCCGCCTCAGCCGCCCGTCCGCGCCCGCGTCGCCGGCGGCGGCGGTGCCGTACTGGCGCGCGGTACCAGGCGGGTCGGGACGAGGGTGGTCCCCCGCTCGGGGCCGTCATGGCGCATCCTGCTCAGGACGGCCGCCACACAGCGCCGCCCAGCTCGGCGAAGTCCTGGTGGACGGTGGTCAGCGGGGGCAGGAAGGAGGACGCCTCCTGGAGGTCGGCGGCCAGGTCACCCACGAGGGCGCCGCGGTGACGACCTGGGAGTCCAACTCCGGTGCCAACCGGCGGTGGACGGTCACGGACGTGACCGGGACCTGACGTCCTTCGGGCCCTGGTTCACCGGCTGCCGGGGCCCTCGGCGACGGTCACCACCCGGGCCCAGTCGGGCGGTGCGTCCGGCCGGTACCCGGGGCTGTCCTCGTCGTACGAGGAGTCGGCCGGGTGGCGGCGGGGGAACAGGCCGACCACCGTCCGGCACGGGGGCCGCCGGTCCGGCCAGGGTGTCTGACCGTCGGTCAGCACCACGAGGGCGTCCGGCAGGGGGCGCGATCCGAGGGCCGTGGTGAAACCCGTGCGCAGATCCGTTCCGCCGCCGCCCACCAGCGGTATCCCCTCAGCACGGCACAGGGACCGCACGGCTGTGGCCGCGGCGTCGCACGACACCACCGACACCATGTCGCGGCGGCCGCCCACCGCCCGGGAGATCGCCGCGACCTCCCGGAGCGCGCTGCCCAGTTCGGCGTCGCTGACCGAACCGGAGGTGTCGATGACCACCGCGACGCGGGGCGGCGTGCGCCGCAGGCTCGGCAGCACGACACCGGGCAGGCCGGCCGAGCGGCGTGCGGGACGGCCGTAGGAGTAGTCGTCGCCCGCGCCGGAGCCGGAGACCGCCGCGCGCAGTGCCGCACCGAGCAGTTCCCGCCAGGGCTGCGGCGGCTGGAACGCCTCCTCGGCCCATCGCTGCCAGCTCCTGGGGGCGTCTCCCGGCCGGGCGTTGATGCCCTGCGCGACCCGGAACCGGACCGCGTCGCGTTCCTGTTCGCTGAGGCCGTGCGCGCCGTCCGGCCCGAGGTCCCACTCCCGTTCCAGCCCGTCGGCGCCGCTGCCGCAGTCCAGCCAGGCCATGCCCTGGGTGTACGGCCCGAGCCGGAACCGGCCCAGGTAGTCCTCCATCAGCTCTCCGTCCGGAAGCCGCAGGCTCCTCGGCGTGATCGCGCCCCGGGGCCGGACCAGGCCGTCGCCGAACACGTCGTCGTTGATCTCGCAGTCCGCCGCGATGTTCATCCGCAGCCGTTCCGCCGGGCCGCTCAGGTGGTGCGCCCGTGCGTAGCGGTCGCAGCGCCCGTGATGGTCGCGCAGCAGGTGCGACACCTCGTGCACCCAGACACCGGCGAGTTCCTCCTCGGGGGTGCGGTTCACGAAGCCCGGCGAGACGTAGCACCGCCAGTGCCGGTCGACGGCCATCGTCGGTACCCGTGCCGACGCGACGGGGTGCAGGGCGAACAGTGCCGTCGCCAGGTAGGGCCGGGCGCGGGCGGCGTGCAGACGGGCGGCGAGGAGTTTGTCGGCGTCGAGGGTGCGGACGGGTGGTGGGGTCGTGGGGCGGGTGCGCGTGCTGCCGGTGCGCGTGGCATGGATGTCCGTGGTGTCACCGGACGTGGTGTCGCTGCTCGTGGTGTCACCGGCCGTGGTGTCACCGGCCGTGGCGCGGGTGCGTGTGGTCATCGGCCCGCCCTCGCCGGGGTGACGGAGCGGGCCGCCGCCCGGTCGGCCCGGTGGGACAGGGCGACCACTCCGGTGAGGCGTTCGATCGATTCCGGTACGTCCCAGTCCTCGCGGCGCAGGGTGGCGAGGGTGGTGGCGGGGACGACCACGAGGTCGGGGGCGCCGGTCTCCACGGCCCGGACGAGCAGCGCCCACGCGGCGTCCCAGCGGGACTTCTCCGGGCGTGCGCGTACCGCGGCCACCACCCCGTCGAGCACGGCCTGGCGCAGGTCTCCCCGTTCGGGCAGTTCGGCGCCCGCCGGGTCGGCGAGCAGCGTCTCGGGGTCGGGGAGGTCCATCCGGTCCAGGCTCGCCAGCAGCTCCAGTCCGGGACCGTCGCCGACGGTGCCCCTGACCAGCAGGGAGAGTACGTCGCGGGCGGAGCCGGCCGCGGTGGCGAAGGCGATCAGACGCAGGGTCATGTCCCAGCTGCGCGGTGAGGGCCAGGGACCGCCCCGGCGTGTCTCGCTGTCGGGCAGCCGGTGGACCAGCGGGGGGCGGGCGGTGAGGAACCCGCACACCGCGCGGCGGGCGAGGTCCACGGCCTCGGGCAGCTTCTCCGGGTCGAGACGTGGCAGGGTCGCCCGGGGCCAGGTCCCGCCGAGGCCGCGGACGACGACCCCGTGGTCGTGGGTCCACCGAAGGTGCACGAACCGGTTGGCCAGGGGCGGGCCGAGTTCCCAGCCGTCCGCTGCCGAGGCGCGGGGGTTGGCGGCGGCCACGATCCGTACGCCGGGAGGGAGTAGGAGGGCGCCGATACGCCGTTCCAGCACCAGGCGCAGCAGGGCGGCCTGCACGGCCGGAGGAGCGGTGGACAGCTCGTCCAGGAACAGCAGTCCGCGGCCCGCCCGCACCAGGCGCACGGCCCAGTCCGGCGGAGCCATCGGCACTCCCTGTTCGGCCGGGTCGTCCCCGACGACGGGCAGCCCCGAGAAGTCGGACGGTTCGTGCACGCTGGCGATCACGGTGGTCAGCGGCAGGTCCAGTGCGGTGGCGAGCTGGGTGAGGGCCGCGGTCTTGCCGATCCCCGGCTCGCCCCACAGCAGGACGGGCAGGTCGGCGGCCACGGCCAGGGTGAGGGCCTCCAGTTGGGTGTCGGGGCGGGGTTCGGTGGTGGTGTCGCTCAGGAGGGCGAGCAGATCACCGGCGACGTCGAGCCGGGAGGCGCGGGGCGGGCCGAAGGACGTCGGGGCGGTGCCGGAAGCGGGCGGGGGGACGGGACGGAAGACAGAAGGCGCATATGCGGTCATACATCATCACCTGTGGGCGTGAGGAGCGAGCATGGGTGTGGGTGTGGGTGCGCGGGCGGGGCGGCAGGGACGCCGGGAGAAGCGCCCCCGGTGGTGTCACTGGTGCGTCACATGGCGAGGCGAGGACGGGGACGGTGGCCGTGAGGGCACCGGCTGCCGGGCGGGAGCCGGCCCGGCGCGGGCTCGCCGAGTCCCGCCCGGTACAGGCCGTAGGCGATCCGCCGCTCGGCGGCCGCCTCGAGTTCGTCGCGCAACGGGCCGTCACGCAGGCGCGCGCCGGGACCGAGCAGTCCCTCGACCACGGCCAGCGCGCCGGTGATGTCGCCGTGGTCCAGGCGTTCGCGTACGCCGGTGAGGCAGTCCGGGCGGCGGTGTGCCCGGTCGATGGCCTGGAAGCAGGGCAGCGGCGTACCGGTCAGCGCGGCCAGCAGTTCCTCCCGCCCGGTCTCGGCCGGGTCGTGGTCCAGCGCTGCCAGCACCCCGTCGACCGGCCCGATCCGGTGCCGCTCTCCCCGGCACTCCACGAGACGCGGCTCGTCCGCCGGGTCCGTTGCGCGCCGGGAACCGGTCGGCGCCGGTCCGGGCACCGGATCCGGTGCGGAACCCGGTGCGAGCGCCGAGGCGACCAGCGGGTGCAGCCGGCCGGGGTCGAGCGCACCGGTGCGGAGGAGTTCCAGGTCGGGGAGCACGTGGGTGGCCGCGTAGGGCAGGAGGGGCAGGGCGGAGGCGCTGCCGTCGGCGGGCGCGGAGGAGATCCGGAGGACGGGCGGTGCCGGGGCGCCGTCCCCGCCGTCGGTCAGGTGCAGGAGCAGTCGGCGCCCGTTGCCGATCCGCGCGACGACCGCGCCGGTCGTGCGCCCCGCGTCGCACAGGACGAGCGCGGCCTCGTCGCGCCACCGGTCGACGGCGCAGCGATGGCCGGACGGGAGCAGTTCCGGTGAACCCGTCGGCAGCGCCCGGTCGTCGGCGTCGGCCGGGCGGTCCGCCCCGGAGCGCGACCGCAGTTCGCCGCTCCGGCGGGCGTCCCACAGGTGGCGGTGCAGGTCGAGGCGGAAGCGTGGGCTCGGACGCGGGTGCGGGTGGCGGCGGGCGTCGTCCCGGAGCCGGCGGCCGTCCCACAGCTCCAGGCCGAACCGCTGGCCTCCGTCCGCCCAGGCGGGCGGAGTCCGGACCACGAGGTGCACCGCACTGGTCCCGGTGCCGGCCCGGGGGCCGTCACCGCCCCCATCGGCGCTGCTGCCGTACCGGGCCAGGGCGATGGTCAGGCCAGGACGCAACAGCCCGTCGGGGGCGATCCGCGGCAACTGCCAGCGCAGCAGATCGGGTGCCAAGTGGCGCAGGTCGGAACGGACTTCGCCTGCGAGGGCCTGGCCATGGGTGCGGGCCAGGGACCGCAGGTCCAGGTCGACGTCGATGCCCGCGGCGGCACAGGCCCCCGCCCAGTCGCCGACGCGTCGGCGGGCGGTCGCGGTTTCGATCATGGAGGGCGGCACGGCGAACTTCCGCACGCGCAGCCAGAGAAGAAGACGGGTGTCCCCGTTCGCGGTCGGTGTGAGCATCAGTGCTCACCTTGCGCGGACGGAACCCCCGTTCTCGGAACGAAGTGAGTGATCATCACCAGGAGCATAACTCCCCCGCCCCCACGGGCCCAGCGATTATTCTCCGCTCCGCCCGTCGGTCCCGCGAGCCCGGACTCCGTTCGTCGGCCGGGGAGTTGGTCCACGCGACACGAGCACGACGCCTGGCCGACCCGAACGTTGACAGACTGTTGAGCCGCTCGTGGTGTGAAGGCGTGGACGCCACGGGCATCTTCTTGTCATGAACCTGCGGCCCGGTGGTCGGGCCGCAGTCTCGTGGAGGTGTGGGATGCACCGCAAGTTCGCCACCGCCCTGGCCGCGTCGGCTCTCGCCGCCGTCGGTGTCCTGGGTACCGCCGCAGCCGCCGAGGCCGCTCCCGCCGACAAGGCGCAGGTCCTCTCCGGCTGGACGCAGACCAGCGCGTCGAGCCACAACCAGTGGGTCGCCGCGCGCTCCAACCAGGCCGCCTGGGCCGCCTACGGGTTCGACTGGAGCACCGACTACTGTTCCACGTCCCCCGACAACCCGTTCGGCTTCCCCTTCGCGACGTCCTGCGCGCGCCACGACTTCGGTTACCGCAACTACAAGGCGGCCGGCTCCTTCGACGCCAACAAGGCACGCCTCGACAACGCCTTCCACGAAGACCTCAAGCGCGTCTGCGCCGGCTACACCGGGGCCACGAAGACCGCCTGCACCAGCACCGCGTGGACGTACTACCAGGCGGTCAGGGCCTTCGGCTGACCGTTCCCGCCCGGACCGGCCGGATGCCGCCGAGTGCCCCGAGGGCCCGGCGGCATCCGGCTTCCTCCGTTACCGCCGGCTGCGCACGAGCACGTACAGGAAGTACGGCGTGCCGATGACGGCCGTCATGAGGCCGGCGCCCAGTTGGGCCGGTGCGATCACGGTGCGGCCCAACAGGTCGGCGGTGCACACCAGTACGGCGCCGAGCAGCACCGCGACCGGCAGGACGCGGGTGTGCCGGCGCCCGACGAGGGCCCGCGCCGCGTGCGGGGCGACCAGGCCCACGAAGCCGATGGTGCCCGCGGCGGCCACCGCGGTGGCGGTGAGCAGCACACTGACGACGAGAAAGCCCAGCCGGCCGCGCGACAGGTGCAGTCCGAGGAGCCGCGGAGTGTCCTCGTCGAGGGAGACCAGGTCGAGTTCCCGGTGCCGTACGGCCGCCACCGCGATGCCGACGACGAGCACGGCGGCCAGCGGCAGGACGTCGGGCATGGTCCGGCCGTAGGTGGAGCCCGACAGCCAGGTGAGGGCCTTCGTGGCGTTGAACGGGTCGGTGAGCACGATCAGCAGGCTGATCAGGGCCGTGGTCCCGGCCGCCACGCCGACGCCGACGAGCACCAGCCGGTTCTGCTGGAAGCCTCCGCGCGCCGCGAGCCCGAAGACGACGACCGCGGTGACGGCGGCCCCCGCGAACGCCGCACCGGCGACGCTCCACGCCCCGGCGACGGGCACCGTGGTCACGAGGACGACGGCGCCGAGCGCGCCGCCGCCCGAGACGCCCAGGACCGAGGGCTCCGCGAGCGGGTTGCGGGTGACGGCCTGCACCAGCGTGCCGGCGAGCGCCAGGGCCGCTCCCGCGAGGAGCGCGGCCAGGACGCGGGGGACGCGGGTGTCGAGGACGAAGGAGACGGTCCGTCCGGCCCGGCCCTGCGCCCAGTTGAGCACGTCGCCCAGCAGGAGCATGCTGTCGCCGACGAGGGTCGCGGCGATCGTCAGGCCGACCAGGGCGACGGCCAGCACGGCGAGCGTGGCCACGAAGACGGCGCGGCTGCGGATCCGCAGCCTGTCCGGCGCGGGCGAGCCCGCGGTGTCGCGGAGCCGGGCCGCCATGACGACCAGGAACACCGCGCCGACGAGGCTGGTGACGACGCCGGTGGGCACCGCGACGGAGACGTCCGCGCTCACGAACGTACGCAGCAGCACGTCCGCCCCGAGGACCAGCGCCGCGCCGACCAGTCCGGCGACGGGCACGCCCGCCCGCAGCCGGTGCATGCCGCGGAACCGGCGTGCGAGGGGCCGGACCAGGGCGGGGGCGCACAGGCCGACGAACCCGATGGGGCCGGCGAGGGTGACGGCCGCCGCGGAGAGCAGCGTCGCCAGCACCACGGCGGTGACCCGGGTCGCCCGCACCGGAACGCCCAGTCCGCGCGCCGTGTCGTCGCCGAGGGCGAGGGCGTCGACCCGGCGGGCGACGAGCAGCAGGCCGGCCAGGCCGACGACCGCGACGGGCAGCATCTGGAGCACGCCGTCGAAACCGTTCTGGGCGATGCTGCCCTGGTTCCACTGGTACAGGCCCTCGGTCTGCTGCGGGAACAGCAGCAACAGGCTCTGGGTGACGGCCGTGAGGCCGAGGGCGAGCGCGGTGCCGGCGAGCACCAGTCGCACCGTTCCGGCCCCGAGCCCGGACAGCCCGAGGACGACGGCCGCCGCCGCGAGTCCGCCGGCGAAGGCGACGCCGGAGGAGGCGAGCAGGGGCAGCGAGACCCCGGTGACGGCCGCGAGGCCGAGGGCGAGGTAGGAGCCCGCGTTGACGGCGAGGGTGTCCGGGGAGGCCAGGACGTTGCGGCTGACGGCCTGCAGGGCGAGGCCGGCCATGCCGAGCGCGGCGCCCACCAGCAGCCCGGCGGCCATCCGGGGCAGCCGTGAGGCGATGACGACGGACGCGTCGTCCGGATCGGCACGGCCGGTGAGCGCCTTGAGGACCTCGGCCGGGCCGACGGCCGCCGTGCCCTGGGTGATGTCGACTACGGCGAGGGCCACGACCAGGAGCACGAGTGCCCCGGTCACCGCGGCCGCGCCCGTCCGGGACGCGGCCGGGGCCTGCGCCGTCTCCGGACGGACGGGGCCGGGCTTGGCGGTGACGGCCATCGCGCTACTTCGTCAGCGCCTCGACGACGGCGTCGGTGTACGCCCCCATCGAGCCGGGACCGCCGAACATCCAGATGCCGTCGGGCAGCCGGTGGACCTCACCGGACTTCACGAACGGCAGGGACTTCCACACGGAGTTCTTGGCGAGCTGGTTGCCGAAGGGATCGCTGTTGGGGTCGTCGTCGCTGCCGATGTAGGCGAACCGGACGTCCTTGCCCAGGGCCGTCAGCCCCTCGACGTCGGTGGCGGCCAGACCGTAGGCCTTGTCGCCCTCCGCCTTCCAGGCGTTCTTCAGCCCGAGCCGCTCGTTGACCGCGCCGATGAGGGAGCCGGAGGTGTAGGGGCGGACGGAGACCTGGTTGGAGGTGACGTAGCCGTCGGCGAAGGCGATCTCGGCGCCGTCCAGGTCCGCGTCGGCGAGGGCCTTCCCGCCCTCGGCGAGCTTCGCGTCGAAGTCCTTCTTCAGCGTGGCCGCCTGCTCGGTGGTGCCGGTGGCCTGGGCGATGAGGTCGACGTTCTCGAACATCTGCCCTATCTGGTCGGAGGCGTCGGCGGACGTGACCGTGAGGACGGGGGCGACCTTGCGCAGCTGCTTGAGGGCATTGGGCTGCAGGTCGCTGGTGGCGACGATGAGGTCGGGCTTCAGCGAGGCGATGGTGTCCATGCTGGGCTCGCCGCGGGTGCCGATGTCCTTGGGCTCGTTGGTGAGCGGAACGGCGGTGTTCCAGGCCTTGTAGCCCTTGACGTCGGCGACGCCGGCGGGGTCGACACCGAGCGAGATCAGGGTCTCGACGACGTTCCACTCGGTGCCGACGACGTTCTTGGCGGGGGCGTCGAGTTCGACCTTGGCGCCGGAGGCGTCGGTGAGGGTGATGGCCTCGGCGGACTCCTTCGCCTCGGTGGCGGCGGGTTCGGTGGTTCCGCAGGCGGTGAGCAGGAGGGCCGCGGCGGCCACGGGCGCGGTGAGCAGAAGGCGTCTCATGAGGGGGTGCTGAGCCTTTCGGTGCGGGTGTGGTGACGGCCGATCGCGCGGGTGCGCAGCCGGCCGGTGAGCGGGTCGGTGCCGACCTCGATCCGGATGCCGTAGACCTCGGTCAGGCGCTCCGGCGTCAGGACTTCTTCGGGCGTGCCCTCGGCGACGATGTGCCCCTCGGCGAGCAGCACGATCCGGTCGGCCACGGCCGCCGCCTGGTCGAGGTCGTGCAGGACGACGCCGACGGCGATGCCGTGGTCGTCCGCCAGATCGCGGACCAGGTCGAGGAGTTCGACCTGGTAGCGCAGGTCGAGGTAGGTGGTGGGTTCGTCGAGGAGGAGGACTCCGGTCTCCTGGGCCAGGCAGCCGGCCAGCCAGACGCGCTGGAGCTGTCCGCCGGAGAGGTGTTCGGCACCCCGGTCGGCGAGTTCGGCGACGCCCGTCAGGGTGAGGGCGCGGTCGACCGCGGCCCGCCCGCCGGGGTCGGCGCCGCCCCAGCGGCCCCGGTGGGGGTAGCGGCCGAACTCGACGACGTCGCGCACGCTCAGACCGCTGGGCGTGGGCCGTCCCTGCAGCAGCAGGGCCACGCGGCGGGAGAACTCGCGGGGGCTGAGGGCCAGGCCGTCGGTGTCGGCGTCGATCGTGAGCGTGGCCCGGCGGGGCGACTGGAGCCGCGCGACGGTGCGCAACAGGGTCGACTTGCCGCTGCCGTTGGGACCGACCAGGACCGTCGCTTCGCCCGGCCGCAGGGTCAACGCCGCGGCGTGGACGACGTCCACGCCGTCGTACGCCACGGTCACATCGGTCGCCGCCAACTCATGGCCACGCAGGCCGGAGGACGCCTCTTCACCAGGTTTCACTCCGCAAGGTTAGCCTACCCTTAGTGCGCGTTATCCGGCGGTGACCTGTACCGGAGCCGGTCGCGGCTCCGGCCCGCGGCGGAGCCCGCGACCGCACCCCTGCCCGTGCTCGTGATCTGCCGCGTCGTCATGTGGTCATGTCGTTATGCGGTCATGTCGTCATGTCCGGAGCGCCCCGGCCCACCGGGCCTCGCCCCGGAACTCCGAACACGGCCGCCCCGCGCGGCTGTTCATCCCTCATACGTGTGGAAAGCAGCCGCGGGCATCGCCCGGACGGGTGACGGCCGACCGGATGAGGACCGCCGCGCCGATACGGTTCCGCGGTGTCCACGACCTCTACCGCAGCGCAGCCATGGAACCCCGCCGACCTGGGTTCCGTCGTCGTCATGGCCTGGCGCGGGGAAACACCCGACGGCGGCGTCCCCTTCCTCCTCGCCTGCCCCCTGGGGAACGGGGCGAGCGGCCCGGACGCCACCGCGGACGCCGTGCGGCACCTGCTGCGCGGCGCGGGCCTGTCTCCCTCGGGTCGCCTCGTCGACGCCGCCGAGGAGACCGGCCCGTCCGGTGTCGTCGTCGTGCCGGGCGCGGCGTCGCTCACCCTGCCGGGCTTCGACGCCCAGTTCGTCCCACCGCCGAAGTGGGCCGACGCCGTCGGCGAACGCGGGCACGTGTACCTCGTCTTCACGACCCGGCCCTGGCCGTCCGGTGCCGAGCCCGGCGACCCCGCGACCCTGGACGCGTTCACCTCGGACCAGGACACCCTGCGGTCCGCCGCCCACGTCCTGCTGCCCGCCCGTACCCTGCACACCGGCTGACCGCCGGCGGCGGCGCCCCGGGCCGGATCAGAACAGGTGCTCCTGCTCGGCGGGCGCGCCGCCGAGCGGGGGCCGGCGCCGGCCGGGACGCCGGGCCGGTGCCTCCTCGCCGAACAGGGGCACCGTGCCGTACTCGTCGGGTTCCGCCGGAACCACGACGGGTCCGGTGCCCACGTTCAGGCACAGGGGAGCGTCCCGGTCGAAATCTCCTGGCGTCATGTCCGTCCAGTCGCATTCCTGACGCTCACTCACCGACGCTCCGCTCCCCGTCCGGGCTTCCAGTCCCCCTCATTGTTCCCGTACCCGGGCCGGATATCAGTCCTCGTCGCGGGCCTCGGTGACATGCCCGCCGACATGCCCGGCGACGACCGCCGGCAGCGGTGCGGACCGCAGTCCAGGGAACCGGGCGCCGGAGAACACCCGGACGGTGCCGGGCCGCGTCGGATCGCCGAGCGCGCCCCGGGCACGCGGCAGGGCGGTGCCGCTCCCGGCGGGTGAGAAGGCGTGGTCCTGCATGCGGCCAGGTTATCGCTCGCCCTCCGCTTCCCGAACGACACCTCCGCGACCTCGGCACCCCCGCCGGCCCCCTTCCCGCGGACCTTCTCCGGCAGGGAGACGTACGTCACACCGCGCGTCCTGTCACACCTCGGCGGGCTGTCCCGTCAGGAGTACGTAACCGCAATCGCGACCCAGGAGATCACCATGGATGCCCGTCTCGACTTCTTCGGCAACGCACTCGGCGCCAAGGTACTGAAGCACATCAACTCGGCGGGCAGGGCGGCGTCCGAATCGGGCCTGCCGCACGCCACCCAGGAACTGGTGAAGATCCGCGCCAGCCAGATCAACGGCTGCGGCTTCTGCACCGACATGCACACCAAGGACGCCGCCCACGCCGGCGAGAGCGCCCAGCGCCTCCACCTCGTCGCCGCCTGGCGCGAGGCCACCGTCTTCACCGAGGCCGAACGGGCCGCACTCGAACTCGCCGAACAGGGCACCCGTATCGCCGACGCCGCCGGCGGCGTCACCGACGAGGCGTGGGCCGACGCGGCCAAGCACTACGACGAGGACCAACTGGTCGCGCTCATTTCCCTCATCGCAGTCATCAACACCTACAACCGCATCAACGTCATCAACCAGCAGCCCGCCGGCGACTACCAGCCCGGCCAGTTCGGCTGACGGGCGTCCGCCCGCTCCGGCCCGGCCGGGACCGGGGCGGGGGCGTCCCTCCCCGGCAGCGAGGGCGCGGCGGCCGTGCCACAGGCGCCCCGCCCGCCCTGTCGAAGTGAGCGAGGACCCCGGGGAACGGAGCAATCGCGGCTGTCACCGAACGGCGTCCGTCCATCATGGTGCCGGTGATCGGTACCGGCCGGGCCGGCCCGGAGCACCGGCGTCCCACCCCAGGGGGCGCGCCGCCTCGCGTGCGCGCCCCCTGGGGTGGGACGTGGTGGGTGCCGCCCGGTCCGACGTGCCGGGACCTCAGCGGCTCAGGACTCCGCGCGCCGGGGCAGGCGCCAGCCGGGTCGGACGAAGTGGCAGGTGTAACCGTCCGGGTACCGCTGGAGGTAGTCCTGGTGCTCGGGCTCGGCCAGCCAGAACGGGCCGGCCGGTGCGACCTCGGTGACCACGGGCCCCGGCCACAGACCCGACGCGTCGACGTCGGCGATCGTCTCCTCGGCGACGCGCTTCTGCTCGTCGTCGAAGTAGAAGATGGCGGAGCGGTAGCTCAGCCCGATGTCGTTGCCCTGCCGGTTCTTCGTGCTCGGGTCGTGGATCTGGAAGAAGTACTCCAGGATCGTCCGGTAGTCGGTGACCGCCGGGTCGTAGGTGATCTCGATCGACTCGGCGTGGGTACCGTGGTTGCGGTAGGTGGCGTTGGGGACGTCGCCGCCGCTGTAGCCGACGCGTGTGCTCAGGACGCCCGGAAACGTGCGGATCAGCTCCTCCATGCCCCAGAAACAGCCGCCCGCCAGCAGCGCCTTCTCCTCGGTCCTCGTCATCTCGTCTCGCCCTTCTCCCGCGTCCTTCGACGGACCCGTCCGCCTCGCACTCATGATCCCGTACGGCCGCGGCCGTACGCGCACCGGTCACAACCATGCCGGGAGCCCTGTTGTTCCGTCCACGGCCGTCCGCCCCGGCGGATTCCGCCCTGGCCGGACAGCGGGCGTGTGTACGATCTCGCGTATGACCGGCTCACCCGCCCCGGCACAGCGGCTGCGCGATCTCGCACGGCTGCGCCGGGTCCGTGACCGGATCGACCGGGAGTACGCGCAGCCGCTGGACGTCGAGGCGCTCGCCCGGGGCGTGCACATGTCGGCCGGGCATCTGAGCCGGGAGTTCCGGGCCGCGTACGGCGAGTCGCCGTACAGCTACCTGATGACGCGGCGCATCGAGCGGGCGATGACGCTGCTGCGCCGCGGCGACCTGAGTGTCACCGAGGTCTGCTTCGCGGTCGGCAGCTCGTCGCTGGGCACGTTCAGCACGCGCTTCACCGAACTCGTCGGCATGCCGCCCAGCGCCTACCGGCGCCTCGCCGCCGACGCGACGGAGGGGATGCCGGCGTGTGTGGCGAAGCAGGTGACCAGACCGGTCAGGAATCAAGAAGCGCCCGGGGGGCGGGCGCCTCTAGCGTGACGTCCATGGACATCAGCATTCACGCGAGTTTCCTCCCCCACGACGACCCCGAGGCCTCCCTGGCCTTCTACCGCGACACCCTCGGCTTCGAGGTGCGCAAGGACGTCGGATACGGCGGCATGCGCTGGATCACCGTCGGTCCCGCCGACCGGCCCGGCACGTCCATCGTGCTGACCCCGCCGGCCGCCGATCCCGGGGTCACCGACGACGAACGCCGCATGATCACCGAGATGATGGCCAAGGGCACCTACGCGGGCCTCCTGCTGGCCACCGACGATCTCGACGGCACGTTCGCGAAACTGCAGGCGGCCGACAGCGCCGAGGTCGTCCAGGAGCCGACCGAACAACCGTACGGTGTGCGCGACTGCGCCTTCCGCGACCCTTCGGGCAACCTGATCCGCATTCAGGAGCTGCGTTGAGCCGTACCCCGGCCGCGCCGCCGGCCGGGGGCTCCGCGCCCCCGGCCGGCACCAGGACCACGGACCGCAGACGAGAGGACGGCACCACCGGCATGACCACGAGGACGAAGACGCAGTCGCCCGCACCGCACGGCGCCGACAGGCACGAACTGATCCGCGTCCACGGCGCTCGCGTGAACAACCTCAAGGACGTCAGCGTCGAGATCCCCAAGCGCCGGCTGACGGTGTTCACCGGTGTCTCCGGTTCGGGCAAGAGCTCGCTGGTGTTCGACACGATCGCGGCGGAGTCGCAGCGGCTGATCAACGAGACGTACAGCGCCTTCGTGCAGGGCTTCATGCCGACCCCGGCGCGGCCCGACGTCGACGTCCTCGAAGGGCTGACCACCGCGATCGTCGTCGACCAGCAGCGGATGGGGTCCGACCCGCGGTCCACGGTCGGCACCGTCACCGACGCCCACGCGATGCTGCGCATCCTCTTCAGCCGGCTCGGCACTCCGCACATCGGTCCGCCCGGCGCGTTCTCCTTCAACACCGCCTCGGTCCGGGCGAGCGGGGCGATCACCGTCGAACGCGGCAACAAAAAGGCGGTGAAGGCGACCTACGAGCGCACCGGCGGGATGTGTACGCGCTGCGAGGGCCGGGGCGCCGTCTCCGACATCGACCTCACCCAGCTCTACGACGACTCCAAGTCGCTGGCCGAGGGCGCGTTCACCATTCCCGGCTGGAAGTCGGACAGCTTCTGGACCGTCCGGGTCTACGCCGAGTCGGGCTTCGTCGACCCGGACAAGCCGATCCGGAAGTTCACCGAGCAGGAGATGCGGGACTTCCTGTACCGGGAACCGGTCAAGGTGAAGGTCGACGGCGTCAGCCTCACCTACGAGGGGCTGATCCCCAAGATCCAGAAATCGTTCCTGTCGAAGGACAAGGAGTCGATGCAGCCGCACATCCGGGCGTTCGTGGAGCGGGCGGTCACCTTCACCACCTGCCCCGAGTGCGACGGCACCCGGCTGAGCGAGGGGGCCCGGTCGTCGAAGATCAAGGGCATCAGCATCGCCGACGCCTGTGCGATGGAGATCCGGGACCTGGCCGAGTGGGTCCGCGGCCTGTCCGAGCCCTCGGTGGCGCCGCTGCTCACCTCGCTGGGCGGCACCCTCGACTCGTTCGTGGAGATCGGGCTCGGCTACCTCGCGCTGGAGCGGCCCTCGGGCACGCTGTCGGGCGGTGAGGCGCAGCGCGTCAAGATGATCCGCCACCTCGGCTCCCCGCTCACCGACATCACGTACGTCTTCGACGAGCCCACCATCGGCCTGCACCCCCACGACATCCAGCGGATGAACGACCTGCTGCTGAGGTTGCGGGACAAGGGCAACACGGTGCTGGTCGTGGAGCACAAGCCGGAGACGATCGCGATCGCCGACCATGTCGTCGACCTCGGCCCCGGTGCCGGTACGGCGGGCGGCACCGTCTGCTTCGAGGGAACCGTCGACGGGCTGCGGAACGGTGACACGGTCACGGGCCGCCATTTCGACGACCGGGCGACGCTGAAGGAGTCGGTGCGCAAGCCTTCGGGGGCGCTGGAGATCCGCGGAGCGACGACGCACAACCTGCGCGACGTCGACGTCGACATCCCGCTCGGCGTGCTCACGGTCGTCACCGGTGTCGCCGGTTCCGGCAAGAGTTCGCTGGTGCACGGGTCGCTGTGCACGCCGTCGGGGGCCGGTGGCGAGGGCGTGGTGTCGGTGGACCAGAGTCCGATCCGCGGCTCGCGGCGGAGCAACCCGGCGACGTACACCGGGCTGCTGGACCCGATCCGCAAGGCGTTCGCCAAGGCCAACGGTGTCAAGCCGGCGCTGTTCAGTGCCAATTCCGAGGGGGCCTGCCCCACCTGCAACGGCGCCGGTGTCGTCTTCACCGATCTGGCGATGATGGCCGGGGTGGCCGGCACCTGCGAGGACTGCGAGGGCAGGCGGTTCCAGGCGTCGGTGCTGGAGTACCGCTTCGGCGGCCGGGACATCAGCGAGGTGCTCGCGATGTCGGTGGCCGAGGCGGAGGAGTTCTTCGGCGCCGGTGAGGCGCGCACTTTGGCGGCGCACCGTGTCCTCGGCCGGCTCGCCGACGTGGGGCTCGGCTACCTCACTCTCGGCCAGCCGCTGAACACGCTGTCCGGCGGCGAGCGGCAGCGGCTGAAGCTGGCCGTGCACATGGCGGAGAAGGGCGGCGTCTACGTCCTCGACGAGCCGACCACCGGTCTGCACCTCGCCGACGTCGAGCAGCTGCTGGGTCTGCTCGACCGGCTGGTCGACTCCGGCAAGTCGGTGATCGTCGTCGAGCATCACCAGGCGGTCATGGCGCACGCCGACTGGATCATCGACCTCGGGCCGGGCGCCGGGCACGACGGCGGTCACATCGTCTTCGAGGGCACCCCCGCCGACCTGGTCGCCGCCCGCTCCACCCTCACCGCCGAGCACCTCGCGTCCTACGTCGGCGCCTGAGCCCCGGCCCGGGGCGCAGGGCTCCTGCCCGGCGCCCCGGGCCGGGAAGCCGCCGTGCGCCGTCCGGTCGCCGGTGGTTCCGGGCACCCGCAGGGTCCGGACGCAGGGGCACGGGAACCAGGGTGGATGGCGCGGAGCCGTGTGAGGCGGGGCCGTGTGACGCGGAGGTGTGTGACGCGGCCGGCCGTCACCGGTCGCCGGTCTCCATGAGGGAGATCAGGGCCGTGATGCGTTTTCCGGTCGGCTCGGGCTGCACGTCCACCCCGCGGGCGACGGCCAGCACGATCTCCAGGCCGTGCCGGCCCACGCGGTCCGGGTTCGCGACCCCGGCCACGGGCAGCGCGGTGCTGCCGTCCCGGACCATCACCTCAAGGGCGTCTCCGACGATGCGCAGGTCCAGCCGGACGGGACCGGGCGCGTACTTGCGGGCGTTGGTGACCAGCTCGCTCACCACGAGCTGGGTGACCTCCATCGCGCGGGCCGAGACGGACACCGCGTCCTCCGCCTGAGCCCGCGTCAGGAACGCGGCGGCCAGCCGCCGGGCCTCCGCTATCCACGCGCCGTCGCCGTCCAGGACATAGGACGCCCGCCGCGGTACGCCGGACACCGGATCCTCTCCACCGGCAGGAACTGCTTCCATCCAATCCGCCTTCACTCACCGATCACACTGCGCGCCTACCCGTGATCTCCGGCCGCATTCCCCCGGCCCACGGTGGTGCCCCGCGCGGGTGCTTCTCTTCCGCTCCGGGAAACGCGCCAGGCGCCTCGAATTGTGTCAGGCGCGACCGACAGGGCGGTGGGCGCCCGGTTCCGGGGCGTCCACCGGTCCGGCCGGTTCCGGGGCACGGGCTCCGGCGCGCAGGCGGCGGCCCCTGCGGGTCGGGCCCCAGGGTTTGAGGATCGAGATCGCCGTCATGAAGACATAGGCGGACAAGGACACGACCGGACCGAAGAGGACATCGCCCGCGTCGGGCAGGGGGCGCCCCGCGGCCACGGCGGTCACCGCCGCGTTCACTCCCGGCCGCAGCGCGAGGACCGTCGCCGTGGTCGTCGCCAGGGTCAGCCAGAACTTCGTGTACACCCACCGGTGCCTCGCCAGTCCCCACGGGGTGCCCAGGGACAGCACCAGTCCGCCGGCCAGGGTGAGCAGGGCGAGCGGAACCAGGAGCAGGTCGGCGAAGAGCTTCATGGCGCGGACGGACGCCTCCACGGTGGCCTCGGAACCGGTGGTGACGGCGGTGACACCGAGTGCGAGCAGCCCGAGGGTGAGCCCGAGCCAGCTCGCGGAGGAGACGACATGGACGACGAGGAGAGCCCGGCGTGCGGGGCGGCTGAGTTTCACCCGCTCCACGGTGCCGGGCCCGGACGCCCGGGGCGTCCCACAGCGGGAGTGACCCCGGGTACTGGCCTCGGCGTACGCGGGAAGCCCCTCACCGGTCGCGCAGCCGGCCCACCTCCTCCAGCGCGCGCCTCGCCGCACCGGCCAGCCGGGGGCGGTCGCGGACGAAGCGGCGGGCGGCCCGCGCCGGTTCACGGCTCAGGCGGTACGCGGCCCCGCCCGGCACCGGGCGCACCACGGCGCCTTCGTAGAGGGGCAGTTCGCGGGTCTTCAGCGAGTCCTTGTAGCGGGCCGGCCCGCTGCCCAGATCGACCATGCGGATCCCGTCGGCCGCCGCGGCCTCCAGCATCCGCAGGTGCAGCACCAGCCCGGGTGAGTATTTTCCGTAGTCGCGGTCGTACGCCGGGAACCACCAGGACAGGACCGTGGGCGAGCGCAGCCCGAAGTGGGCGGCCACGGGGCGGCCGGCGGCGTACAGCACGGAGAGCAGCCCACGGCATTCGGGGTCGTCGCCACTCGCGAGCCGCTCCACCAGAGCGGTGATCCACGGCTGCGCGAACCGGTCCCGGCGCCCGGTGCGCCGGTACTGCGCGGACTTCCAGCGCATCAGCGCCCGTAACGCGTCCGGGTCCCGCGCGTCGTACACGAACCGCACCTCTCCGACCTGACGGGCGAGTCTGCGTTCCTTGGCGAGGGTCTGCTTGAGGAAGCCCGGCGCGTTCGCCCGCAGCAGCCCGGTGTAGGAGGCGAAGCCCTCGCCGATGTCGACGACCGGACTGACGAGTCGCTCGGTGGCGTGCGGTACGAAGAGGTGCTGGCCGGCCTCCAGGTTGTCGAACTCCCACGAGGAGAGTCCGCAGGCGGCCAGGAGTCTGTGGGGGTCGACCCGGACACCGGGGTGCAGGACGGCCCCCTGGCTGTCCGACACCCCGAGCCCGATGGCCCGGCCCTGTCCCAACCGCCCCTTCTCGTAGGGGAAGAAGCCGACGGCGGTGCCGTCCTCGTGGAGTACGGCGACCCTGGCACCGGGCCTGCCGTGCCCGACGGCCGTGGTGAACGCCGGGTCGAGGAACGGGTTCTCCGGCGCGCCGGACTCGCTGCGCAGGTGTCTCCATGTCTTGTGCTCGCCGGGGCCGAGTTCGTCCGGCCGCAGAACGAGAAGGTGCTTTCGGGGCATGCGGGTCTCCTGTGTCGTCACGGGTGCCGGGACGCACGAGGGCCTGTCTGCTGCGGTGCCGTGCGGGGCGCGGGGTCGCCGGGCAGTGCTCGGGCCGCGTGGTGCAGGCCTCGGGCGGTACTGCCTCGGTTCAGCAGCGGAACGTCTGCAGGGCGCTGGCGCCGTGGGCCGGGAGTACCGGCTCCGCGCCTTGTGGGGTGCCTGACGGATACGCGTCACGGGCGGCCTGCTCCGGGGGAACCGCGTTCGCCTGGGCGTCCGTCGCCGTGTGCGGTGCCGCCCCGGCCGCTCCGGCGGTCCTCGGCGAGCGGGCGAGGCGGAGGTGGAGTGCGGCGTCCGGGACACCGGGAGGGGGCTTCCCTGCGCGCTGGGGGTCGGGACCCTCCGGGATGAGGGCCGGGGCGACTGCCGGGAGGGTCGCCGCGGGGACTCCCGCGGGGACTGTGTGGTGAACCGACGTCGGGTGGACCGGGCTCGTGGGGTGTGCGGCCATGTGCCGGGCCACCAGGGGGTGGGGCGTCGCCCTGGGCGATTCCGCCATGGGGTGTGCGCACATGGTGCGTGCCGCCATGTGCCGGTCCGGCTGCGTATGCCGTTCCGCCCCGAGAGCGGGCGAGCACAGGTGCAGGAGCAGTACCGACGTCAGCAGGAGCATCGCCGCCGCCCATCGAGGCCGCACCGGTCACCTCCCGACGTGCATCCCGGCGGGGGTGGGCATACCGGGCCGGTACCGGGCGAGCCCCCCACAGAACGTACGCCCGGGACGCCTTCCAGTAGCGCCGAGCGCCTCCCGCGTCGTCAAGGCCTGGGCATCGTCACTGGGCCCGCATCGGAGCACGTCGGCCCCATTGTTCCGCTGCCGCACCACTGGTCACACCTCCTGCCCCGGAGTAAGAGCGGTTCACCCCTGCGTCCGGCTTCGTCTCCAGTACGAAGATCCGGTCACCGCCGAGCAGGAGGCCGGAAAGACACGGTGGGCGGAACAGCCGGCGGCACGGCCGGTCGCCCGTGCCCACTGCCCCCTGGGCTGCCCCTGGGCAAGGCCCGCCGACACCCGTCACGAGCGGGCAACCGGCAAGCGAGGCACCGGATTCCGTCATTGGCATGGACCTGATAGCCCGCGCCCGCTAGGCTCTGCCCGACTCGAATGAGAGCGCTCTCAGATTGCGTTTGTTCCACCCCCACCTCGTTGGAACGACGAAGGGCATCTTCCATGAGACGCATCGGACTCACGCATGCCTGCGTGGCCGCACTCCTCATGATCGGCAGTTGGACCGCGGCCGGCACTCCGCCCGCCTCGGCGAGCGACACCCCGGGTTCCGGCTCCCCCGCCGCCTCCGCCGCATCGGCACAATCCGCGCCGGCCTCCGCCGCCCTGCTGCAAGCCATGCAACGGGACTTCGGCCTCTCCCCCGCCGAGGCCGAGGAACGGCTCGCCGCCGAACAGCGGGCCACCGCACTCGAACCCAAGGCCCGCAAGACCGCCGGACCGGCGTACGGCGGCGCCTGGTTCGACGCGAAGAGCGAGAAGCTGACCGTCGCCGTCACCCCGGACGCCGACGCCGCCACCGTCCGCAGCCTCCGGTCCTCCGGCGCGGCCGTCCGTACCGTCGAGCACAGCGCGCGCCGGCTCGACGCGACCGTGTCACGCCTGGACCGCCTCGACGCACCGTCGGGCGTGAGCAGTTGGTCCGTGGACCCGGCCGCCAACACGGTGGTCGTGAACGTCGTCGAGGGCGAGCGGTCCGACAACGATGTCCGGCGGTTCCTCTCCGAGGCCCGCGAGGCGGGACCGGTCACCGTACGGACCGTGCGGGCGGCCGCCGAGACCTTCGCCGCCGGAACGGTGGGCGGCGACCCCTACTACACGGGCAACGTCCGTTGTTCCATCGGCTTCTCGGTCCACGGCGGCTTCGTGACCGCCGGGCACTGCGGCGGCGTGGGCGGCCAGGTGCGGGGCTGGGACGGCTCCTACATCGGCAACTTCCAGGGCTCCTCGTTCCCGGGCAACGACTACGCGTGGGTCAACGTGGGCAGCGGCTGGTGGACGGTACCGGTCGTGCTCGGCTGGGGAACGGTCTCCGACCAGCTGGTGCGCGGCTCCAACGAGGCTCCGGTCGGCGCCTCGATCTGCCGCTCGGGTTCCACGACCCGCTGGCACTGCGGCAGGCTCCTGGCCAAGAACGAGACCGTCAACTACAGCCAGGGCGCGGTGCATCAGATGACGAAGACGAGCGTCTGCGCCGAAGGCGGCGACTCGGGCGGTTCGTTCATCAGCGGTGACCAGGCGCAGGGCGTCACCTCCGGCGGCTGGGGCAACTGCTCCTCCGGGGGCGAGACCTGGTTCCAGCCGATCAACGAGATCCTGGGCCGCTACGGGCTGACCCTGCACACGGCGTGACCCGGCCCAACGGCCCGACCGGACCCCGAGGCACGTAGCGCCGACGACACAAGCCCCGCCCCCGAACAGACATTCGGGGGCGGGGCTTGCAGTGGAGCGCTGGGCAGGCCTTGCACCTGCATCTCCCCGCAGGAAGCGGGGCGTCTTTCCTTGGACCACCAACGCACGGGAAGGTTCCGGGAGTTCCGGCGCCTTGACCTGCGTCAACCATAGCCGCATTCGGCCCGGCAGTCACATCGGACGGATGAGCGGCGTACGAGGTGGTCCGGCGTGCACGGCGGGACTGCCGGTCAGTCCCTGATCAGCACGGCTCGGGGCACCGGCCCCGGCACCCCTGCCTGTTCCGGCGCTCCGGAGAGGGCACCGGCGAAGTTGTCCTCGACTGCCGCCCTCTCCGCCGCGTTCGGGTAACGGTTGGTGCACGCGGTTCCCGCGCTGGAGCCGGACATCAGGCTGGAGCAGGGTCCTGGCTTACGGTCCGGCAGGCCCAGGATGTGACCGAGTTCGTGGGCCGAGATGCGGACCGTGTCGTAGCCCTGGTTCACGGCCTGGCGCCCGATGTAGACGGTGCCGTTGCCCAGGGTGGTGGGCAGGGCGCGCGGCCAGCCGTTGTCCGCCAGGACCCGGATGTTGGCGCGCTGCCCGGAAGCGGCCGGGCGGAGTTCCACGGTGTCGACGCTCTCGTTCCAGATCGCCGCACCCCGGTCGACGGCGGACCTGAACTCCGCCGAGCCGCTCGCGTCGTAGGTGAGCAGGCGGGCGGCCGACGTCTGCTCGGGTGCGCCGGACGGGGCGGCCACGGCCTGGCCGCCCCACAGCAGGGGGGAGGAAAGCGCCAGAACCGCGGCCAGGCTTCCGGTCAGCGTACGGATGCGCATGATCGACCTCCTTGTGGGGACAGGTTAGTCGTGCTCATGACACTCATTGCCTCCCTGCCCACCCGGTGAGGGCGGCAATCCGTCAATCGGCCCGCCGGTCCCGTACAGCGGTCCGCCACCTCCCACCGGGCCCTCACCTGGTCCCACGGTTCAGAAGCGGCATCACTGAATTCCATGAAGAGGATCGGTTGGACTTCCGGATCACGCGGAGGCACTGTGGGCAGGGTTCCAGAGTCCCCCGGACACCCCTGAATCGCACCCGGAGACCACCCGATGAACCACGTGATCAACCCCGAGCGCTACAACGGCACCATGCGCTACCGGCGCACCGGACGTTCGGGACTCGACCTTCCCCTGCTGTCCCTGGGCTACTGGCACAACTTCGGTGACGACCGGGCCTTCGGGACGCAGCGCGAGATCGCGCTGCGCGCCTTCGACCTCGGCATCACCCACCACGACCTCGCGAACAACTACGGACCGCCCTACGGCGCCGCGGAGGTCAACTTCGGCCGGCTGATGAAGCAGGACCTCGCCCCGCACCGGGACGAGCTGGTGATCTCCACCAAGGCCGGCTGGGACATGTGGCCGGGTCCCTACGGTCAGGGCGGCGGATCGCGCAAGTACATGCTCGCCTCGCTGGACCAGTCGCTGAAGCGGATGGGCCTGGACTACGTGGACATCTTCTACTCCCACCGGCTCGACGCCACCACTCCCCTCGAGGAGACCATGGGCGCGCTGGACACCGCGGTCCGCCAGGGCAAGGCGCTCTACGTCGGCATCTCCTCCTACGACGCCGAGCGCACCCGTGAGGCGGTCGCCATCCTCCGGGACCTCGGGACTCCGCTGCTGATCCACCAGCCCTCGTACAGCATGCTGAACCGCTGGATCGAGACCGAGGGGCTGCTGGACGTGGCCCAGGAGGAGGGCTTCGGGATCATCGGGTTCACGGCGCTGGCGCAGGGGCTGCTGACCGGGCGCTACCTGGACGGAGTGCCACAGGGTTCGCGGGCGACACAGGGCAAGTCGTTCGACACCGCGTGGCTGACGGACGACATGCTGCACCGGCTGCGCGCCCTCAACGACATCGCGGCCCGCCGTGGGCAGACGCTGGCGCAGATGGCGCTGGCCTGGGCCCTGCGGGACCGGCGCGTCACCTCGCTGGTCATCGGCGCGTCCCGCACCGAACAGCTGGAGCAGAACGTCGCCGCGCTGGACAACCTCGACTTCAGCGGCGAGGAGCTGGCCGAGATCGACAAGTACGCCACCGACGGCGGCGTCGACCTGTGGCGTGAGGCCCGTCTCGGCAACCTGGGCTGAGCCGAGGGGTGTGCACCGCGGCGGGAGGGGAACTGCGACGGGGCGGGCCGCGTTCCGCGGCCCCGGTGGCCCCAGCCCTCGGGACGGCCCGATGCAGACGTTCCTGCCCTATCCCGGCTTCCACGAGTCGGCGTCGGTACTCGACCGGCGCCGGCTCGGCAAGCAGCGGGTGGAGGCGCTCCAGGTCCTGCGCGGCCTCATCGTGCCCGGCTACGGGTGGCGCCGGCACCCGGCGGTTCGCATGTGGACCGGCTACGAGGAGGCGCTGGTGCGCTACGGCCTCGAGATCTGCCGGGTCTGGCGTGCCCGGGGGCACCAGGACAGCTGCGCCGCCACGCTCGTCGCCGATCTGGCCGCCGTCCGGCCCGGCGCACCGGTGCGCGGTCAGCGGGAGCTGACCGAGGCGGGTGAACTGCCGCCCTGGCTCGGGGACGACGCCCTGCACCGCAGCCACCGGTCGGCCCTGGTGCGCAAGGACCCGGCCTTCTACGCGGAGTACTTCCCCGGGGAGCCGGACGACCTGCCGTACGTCTGGCCGGCCTCGGACCGTTCCCCCCGGTTCCTCCCCGGCTGAGGCCGCCGTTCCGCCGGCCTCGCACCGCCCGTTCCCGTCCCTGCCCTGCCCTGCCTTGTCCTGCCCTGCCCTGCCCCGAGCGCACGGATGCCCCGGCGTCCCCCTCCGCGGGGTCCGCCGGGGCGGGCCGGACGGTGCGCCTACCGCCCGGACAGGTACTCCTCGACACCCGGAGCCGTGTGCGCGTCCTCGACGTTCACGACGCTGCCGACCGCCTTCGCGTCGGGCTTCAGCACATACGTCTCGACGCTCGCCGGACGGTCGACGTCGGAGAAGTTCTGCGCGGTGCCGAGGCCGGTGTCGGCGTTCTTCTGCGCACGGTGCGCCTTGAGGACGTCCTCGCGGCTGAGACCGCCCGCCTCGCAGGCCGCCTTCAGGTCGGCGCCCATGAGCTGTGCCGCGTTGTAGCCGGACAGCACCCCGGAGTCGACGGGCGAGTCCGGGAACTCCTTCTTGTACGACGCCACCATGCGCTGGACTCCCGGCAGTTCGGAGCTGACCGCGGGCGCGGCGCTCACGACGTGCAGCATGGCCGCCAGGGCCGGCGCGGCCGGGGTCTCCATGAGCTGCGGTGCGTAACCCGGCGCGCTGCTGACCACGGGCACGCGCAGGCCGCGGGAGGCGGCGACGCCGACGAGGGAGGCGGTCTGGGCGGGGCCCGCGCTGATCAGGACCGCTTTGACGCCCTCCTTGCTCAGGGCGGACACCTGTGCGGACAGGTCGGTGTCCGTGGCCTGGATCTTCTGCCCGGCCACCTTCAGGCCGGCCTGCTCGGCCGCCCAGGTGGAGCCTTCCAGGGCGTTGCTGCCGTAGTCGCCCTCGAAGTAGACGTGGCCGATCGTGTCGCCCTTCTTCAGGCCCTTGGTGCGGGTGAGGAAGTCGACCGCGGCGATCATGTCGATGTCGTAGGTGGTGCCGAGCACCTGGATGGCCTCCTTGCCGAGCAGGGAGGCCGCCCAGGCCTGCGGGAAGGTGAGCATCTTGTCCCGCTCGATGTCGTCGAGCAGGGCGGCGACGACGGGCGAGCCGATGACCTGGGGCATGGCGACGACGTCCGGGGCGAGGTCGGCGTAGGCGGTGACGGCCTTCTGCACGTCGTACCCGTGGTCCTTGACGACGATCTCGATCCGGCGGTCGCAGATGCCGCCGTCGGCGTTGACCTCGTCGGCCCACATCTGCTGGGCCTGCACGATGCTCTTGCCGAGCGTGGCGTAGGGGCCGGTCAGGTCGGTGAGGGCGCCCAGCCTGATGCTTTCGGCACCGATGCCGGGGCCGGTGCGGACGCCGTCGGCGGCGCCGGCGCTCTTGTCGCCTCCGCCGTCGCCGTCGTCCGCCTTGGAACTGCATCCGGTGGCCGCGAGCAGCAGGACGAGGGCTCCGGCGAGGGCGGCGCCGGTGGTGCGGCGCCGGTGATGCGTGGTGTTCACGGGGTGTGCTCCTTGGGTCGTGCGGTTGCGGCCGGTTGCGGTGGTGAGAGGGCTGGGTCCGTGGCGGGGGCCCGGGGGCGTCGGCGCCGGATGCGGTCGCGGGCCCGGCGGGCCAGTCCGTGCAGGCCGTCGGGCGCGTACAGCAGGACGAGGACGATCGCGGCGCCGTAGAGATAGCGGGCGGCCTCGGTGGGGCCGACGGAGCCGTCGGCCGAGCCGGGGGCGGCCACCAGCGGGAGCTGGTCGGCGTAGCGGGTCATGAGCAGCGGGAGCGCGGTGACGAAGACGGCGCCCGCGGTGGCTCCGGCGACGGAGCCGAGCCCGCCGATGACGATCATGGCGAGGTAGTCGACGGAGAGGACCAGGGAGAAGTAGTCCGGGACGACCCGGCGGAAGGAGAGGGCGAGGAGCACGCCCGCGAGCCCGGCGTACATGGACGACACCACGAAGGCCGCCGAGCGGTGGCGGGCGACGTCGACGCCCATCACGGCGGCCGCGGTCTCGCTGTCGCGCAGGGCGGCCAGGGCGCGGCCGGGGCGTCCGCGCAGCAGGCCGCGGGCGGTGAACCAGGTGAAGGCGAACAGGGCCAGGCCCAGGAACCACAACCGTTCCTCCGCGCCGAACGGCACGCCGAGCACGGTCAGTTCGGGGTCGCCGGCCCCGAAGGTGAAGCCTCCGAGGGTCAGCGGTGGCACGGAGCGTCCGTTGAACCCGCCGGTGACGGAGTCTGCGGTCAGCAGTACGTGGTGGCCGAGGAAGACCAGGGCGAGGGTGGCGATGCCCAGGTAGATGCCGCGCACCCGGGCGGCGACGGGGCTGAACAGTCCGCCCGCCGCGCCGGCCAGCAGTACGGCGAGGAGGGCGGCGAGGGCGGGCGGCAGTCCCGGCCCGGGCTCGCCCGCCAGCCACGTGTAGCCGTAGGCGCCGGTGGCGAGGAAGAAGGCGTGGCCGAGGGAGAGTTGTCCGGCGGTGCCGGTCAGCAGGGCGAGGCCGACGGCGCCGATGGCGGCCGCCATGGAGAACAGGCCGATGCGCAGCCAGAAGGCGTCCAGGTAGAACGGCGGGAGGCACAGGACGACGGCGAGGAGGACGATCCGTGCTCCTCGGCCGGTCAGGGCTCCGGGGATGCGGTCAGACACGGGCCGCTCCCTTCGCGCCGAACAGCCCCGCGGGCCGTACCAGGAGCACCAGCAGCATCACGGCGTACGGGGCGACGTCGCCGAAGCCCTCACCGAGGACGTGCAGGTCGGACTGGTAACCGACGACCAGCGCCTCGGTCAGGCCGATGAGCAGGCTGCCCGCGAGGGCTCCGGGCGGGGAGGCGAGCCCGCCGAGGATCGCCGCGGGGAACGCGTTGAGCGCGATCAGGCCGGTGCTGCGTTCCAGACCGGGCGCCGGGAAGGCGGCGAGGAACACGGCGGCGAGTGCGGCGAGCGCGCCCGCCAGGCACCAGGCGCCGGCGCGCACCCGGCCGAGCCGTATGCCCATCAGGGAGGCCGCCTCGAGATCCTCCGCCGCCGCCCGCAGGGAAAGTCCCCAGGAGGTGAACCGGAAGAGCGCGAACACGCCTCCGATGACCACGGTGGACACCACGATCGCCGCGAGCCGGCTGTCGGCGACGGTCACCGGGCCGAGGTCGGTCACGGCGTCGCCCCACGGGTCACCGAGGGACAGCAGGTCGCCGCCGATGCGCCGGGCCAGGTCGGTCAGCAGGACGATGTCGATGCCGATGGTGACGATGGTCTGCACGTGGGCGGAGTGCGCGTCCTGTCCGCCGCGTTGCAGCAGGAACCGGTCGAGGGCGCCCGCGAGGGCGGCGGTGGTCAGGATCGCCAGCGCCAGCGCGCCGGCGAAGCCGAGATCGTCGTGGAGGACCGCGGTCAGGTAGCCGCCGAACAGGAGCAGGGAGCCGTGGGCGAAGTTGAGGACGCCGGACGCCTTGAAGATGACGACGAAGCCGAGGGCGACCAGTGCGTAGACCGCGCCGAGGGCGATGCCGCCGAGGACGTTGTCCAGGAATACGGTCATGCCGCGTCCTCCTCCTGGGTGTCGGTGCCGAGGTAGGCGCGCAGCACCTCGGGGTCACGGCGGACCTCGTCGGGGGTGCCGTGGGCGATGGACCGGCCGAAGTCGAGCACGGTGACGTCGTCGGCGAGGCGCATGACCAGGCCCATGTCGTGCTCCACGAGGACGATGGACAGGCCGAGTTCGGTCCGCAGTTCGCCCACGACCTCGGCCGTGCGGGCGCGTTCGGCGGCGTTCATGCCGGCCACCGGTTCGTCGAGCAGCAGTACACGTGGCTCCAGGCAGAGGGCGCGGGCGAGTTCCACGCGTTTGCGGTCGCCGTACGGCAGGAGGGCGACGGGGCTGTCGAAGTGGGCGCCGAGGCCGGTCAGTTCGGCGATCTCGCGGGCTCGTGCGAGATGCTCGCGCTGTTCGCGGACGGCGCCCGGCAGGCGCAGCGCGGTGGCGGCGAAGCCGGCGCGGGTCAGGGCGTGGCGGCCGAGCATCAGGTTGTCGGCGACCGTTCCCTGGGTGGTGACGATGTTCTGGAAGGTGCGGGCCACGCCGAGCGCGGCGATGCGGTGCGGGGCGAGCCGGGTCAGTTCGGTGCCGCCGAGGGTCACCGTGCCCGCGGCCGGGCGGCACAGGCCGGACAGCACGTTGAAGCAGGTCGACTTGCCGGCGCCGTTGGGTCCGATGATCGCGTGCACCGTGCCGGGTTCGACGGTGAGGGAGACGGCGTCGAGGGCGGTGAGTCCGGCGAAGCGCACGGTGACGTCCCGTACGTCGAGCACGGGCGGCGCGGCGGTGGTGCGGTCGTTCACGCCGCCCCCTGGTCCTCGGCCTGGTCCTCGGCCGCCTCGCCCAGGTAGAGGCGGCGTACGGCGTCGGTGCGGGCGAGTTCGTCGGCGGGGCCGGACAGGCGGGTCTCGCCGACCTCGAGGACGTGGGCGTGATCGGCGAGGGAGAGTGCCATGCCCGCGTTCTGTTCGACCAGGAGCACGGCGGTGCCCTGGGTGTTGATCTCGCGGATCACCTCGGCGATCCGGTACACCATCCGGGGCGCGAGGCCGAGGGACGGCTCGTCGAGGAGCAGCAGCCGGGGGGCGGCCATCAGGGCGCGGCCGATGGCGAGCATCTGCTGCTCGCCCCCGGAGAGCAGGCCCGCGGCCTGGTGGGTGCGTTCGGCGAGCCGGGGGAAGAGCGTGAACACGCGCTCCCGTGCCTCGTGGACCTGGGCCCGGCCGCGACGGCCGAGTCCGAGTCCGCCGCTGCGCAGGTTCTCGTCGACCGTGAGTCCGGCGAACACCCTTCGCCCCTCGGGGACTTGGACGACTCCGGCGCGTACCGCCGTCACGGGGTCCTTGCCGTCGAGCACGGTGTCTCCGTAGCGGATGCGGCCTGCCGTGATGGCGCCGCGGTGCAGGCGCAGTGTGCCGGACACGGCCCGCAGCAGGGTCGTCTTGCCCGCGCCGTTGGCGCCGAGCAGGGTGACGACGCCGCCGTGCGGCACGGTGAGGGACACGGAACGGAGGGCGGACAGGGCGCGCCCGTACGTCACGTCGACGTTCTCGACGTGCAGCGCGGGCGGGTCGTCCGGTGGTGCTTCGGGCATCACGGCTCCTCGGGGCCGTACCGCACGGCGGCGACGGCTTCGACGGGAAGGGGAGCTCACGACAGCACGGGCGCGGGCGTGCCGGACAGGCCTCCGGCCCCGCTCGCTGCGACGTCCCAACGGGGGCGGGCAGGGGTTGTGCGGGTGCCCAGGGGCACGCTCGGAGGGGCGCGCAACCGGATCCCGCGAGCAGCCGGTCCGGTCACGGTGGCCGGCCGTGCGCTCCTGGTGTTCGCCGCACGCCGCGGCCGGGACCTGCTGCCGGGAGGCGTGGCGGCCGGCCACGGTGCCGCCGCCGGGACCGCGGCCGGAACAGCGCGGCGGATCCGCCCTCCCGAAGGCACGACCGCCGCCTCCGGCGCGCCGGGGCGGCGAGGGTCCGGGGTCCGGGGTCCGGGAGAGAGCCTGCAGACGCCGAGGGCCGGGGGTCAGCCGCGTGCGCGGAGGTACGCGTCCAGTTCGGCGGCCCCGGTCAGCATCGCGCGCCCGCGGGCGGACAGCCGGGCGTGCCAGTCGTGGAGTGCGGCTTCCAGGGGTTCGAGACCGCCCGCCGACCGTACCTGGGCGATGAGCGGGGCGATCTGCTCCAGCGGGTGGCCGCCGCGCCGGAGCTGGCGGGCCAGCCGGGCGTCGCGTTCGTCGGCCCCGTCGTAGACGCGGTAGCCGGTCAGCGGGTCGCGGCGCGGGCTCACCAGACCGGCGCGCTCCCACTTGCGCAGCGTCGCGGGGCGGATTCCGAGCTCGCGTGCCAGCGGCCCGATGAACGTGCCACCGGGCCCGGACGGGGAGTGGGTCTCCGTGCCGGGCGCCAGGCCGGCGAGGGCGTTCTCCACGGCACGGAGCGTGCGCCGGTCCTCGAGCAGTTGGGCGTGGCTCTCGTCGACGATCCGCAACGCCTCGTCGACCGCGGCCCGGTTCACGGACCGCATGATCGCCGTCGCCGTCGCGTGGCCGTGGCCGGGCACCAGGGCGAGGAATGCGTCCAGGGCACGTGCGTGCAGCGGGGTGTAGGCGCGGTAGCCGTGGGGGGTGCGGTCGGCGGGCGGGAGGATGCCGGCCTGCTCGTAGTTCCTGACGGCCTGGGTGGACAGACCGTGGCGGCGTGCCAGGTCGATCGGCCGCAGCCGTTCACCGCTTTGAAGGTTTCGCCCCACGGGGCGGACTGTATCGCGGGAAAGTCTCCACCGAAAGTTCAACGATAGCGTTGAGGGCATGGCTACTCAGTTGAAGGACGCCGTGCGAGCCGTCGGTGCCACGGCCGCCATGGACCTGCTCCCCGGCCGGCCACGGCTGCTCGCCCTAGGGGAGCCCACCCACGGCGAGGACACTCTGCTGGACCTGCGCAACGAGCTGTTCCGGCAGCTCGTCGAAGAGGAGGGCTACCGGACGATCGCGATCGAGAGCGACTGCCTGATGGGCCTGGTCGTGGACGACTACGTCACCTCGGGCAGAGGCACCCTCGACGAGGCGATGGAGCGCGGGTTCAGCCACGGGTGGGGCGCCTTCACGAGCAACCGCGAGCTCGTGCGCTGGATGCGGGAGTACAACACGGGCCGGCCCGCGTCCGAGCGGCTCCGCTTCGCCGGTGTCGACGGCCCGCTGGAGATCACCGGCGCCGCGAGCCCCCGGCAGGCCCTGACCGCACTCCACGCCTGCCTCGCGGCCGCTGTGGACACGGACCTGCTCCCCTGTACCGCGAAAACCCTCGACCGCCTCCTCGGGGAGGACGGCCGATGGACCGAACCCGCCGCGATGAGGGACCCCTCCCGGTCCGTGGGGCGCTCGGCCGAGGCCGATCAGCTGCGGCTGCTCGCCGACGACCTGGTGGCGCTGCTCGACGCGCGGGGCCCGCAGCTGATCGGGGCGGCCTCGCGGGACGCCTGGGAGCGGGCCCGCCTGTACGGGCGTACCGCCACCGGCCTGCTGCGGTACCACCACGCGATGGCCGACCCGTCCCCGGGCCGGATGGCGCTGCTGATGGGTCTGCGGGACCTGATCATGGCCGACAACCTTCTCGCCGTCGCCGGGCGGGGCCCCGCGCTTGTCCATGCCCACAACGTCCATCTCCAGCGGGGCCGGAGCGAGATGCGGATGGACGGCCTGCCGGTGGAGTGGTGGAGCGCGGGCGCGCTGGTGGACGCCCGCCTGGGCGCGGAGTACGCGTTCCTCGCCACGGCGATCGGCACGCTCCGGCACCGGGACGTGGGCACTCCGCCCGCGGACACCGTCGAGGGACTGCTGTACGCGCTCCCGCAGGACCGCTGGCTGGCCGGCGGTCCCCGGCTGGCCGGTCTCCTCGGCTCCGGCCCGCCCGCTCCCCGGGTGTCCCCCTGGTTCGGGTACATCCCCCTCGACCCGGCCCAGGTGGAGAAGGCCGACGGGATCGTGTTCGTCAAGGACGTCCCGGAGCGCTAGGCGTACAGCCCCCTTGGCGCTCGGGTCAGCGCGGGAGGAGCCTGCGGGCGGTCAGGGCGAGGGTGACCTCGACGAGGTCGAAGGGACGGGAGAGGGAACGACCGGTCAACTGCTCGTAGCGGCGCAGCCGGTTGAGGACGGTGTTGCGGTGGCAGTACAGGCGTCTGCTCGCCCGCTGGGCGGATCCGTCGCAGGCCAGCCAGGTGGCCAGGGTGTCCAGCAGGACCTCCGCGTCGGCGGGCTCCAGCCGTGCCAGCGGGCCGAACAGCCGGTCGGCCAGGGCCGCGCCGAGGTCGGGGGACGACACCACCAGGGCCGCCGGCAGGTGTTCCGTCAGGCGGACCGTGCCACCGGTCTCCGGGCACAGGCTCAGCGCGGTGTCCGCCAGCCTGCGTGCCTCTCCCACCGCGGCGAGGCCTTCGACGGCGCTGCTGACCCCCACCCGTACGCCCGGCGGCTGTTCGTCCTCCACCACCGGCTCCGTGTCGTCGGGGACCAGGGCGATGCCGTAGTCGGTGTCCACGCCCGTGTGCCAGTGCACGCGCACACCCGGAGCGAGCGCCGCCTGTGCACCGGGACAGGCGGCGAATCCGCCGGCGACCGCGACGACCACGTACCGGCCGCGCTCCGGCAGCTCCAGCGCCAGCGCGGTCTCGGGCAGGTCGGCGATCCTGCTGGTCCCGTCGAGCAGCGCCGCGGCCAGCAGCCGCACCCTGTTCTCCCGCCGCCAGGCCAGTTGCCGCTCGGCCTGCCGGTAGGAGTCCGCCACGACGGTGCAGTGCTCGTCGACGAAGTTCCACACGTCGGACGCCACGTGCACCAGCAGCCGCACGTCCTCGGGAGCCGCCCGGGAGGTCTCGTCCACCAGGCTCTGCCACACCAGGGAGCCGCCCAGCCTGAAGGCGTGCAGCACCGCGTCCAGCGGAAGCCCCTGCTCGGCGCGGGTGGCGCCGATCTTCCAGGAACAGCGGCGCGCCGCGTCCCTGACCCCGCGCGGGTCCAGCAGCGAGGCGACGCTGTGCCGCAGCGAGCGGTGCACCTCCTGCCAGATCTCGGTGGCGTCGTTCTCGATCGCCGACCGGTAGGCGGGCTCCTGGTCCTGGAGCAGGGCGACCAGTTGGTCGCAGAGCCGGGGCAGGTCGTCCAGCAGTACCCGGGCGGCCCGGTGCAGCACGCTCAGCGCGTCGGCGTCGATCAATGACCGCACACGCGGTACCCGCGCCCGTGGTGCGGGCACGGGCCCCGGGCGTGGCAGGCTCCGTGGCCGTACGGCGTGTGGCATCGCGCATCTCCCCCAGGCTCGGCTTCCCGGCGGCACCCGCGTGACGGTCCCCGTACCGGTTTCGGGCCGGTCGCGAGGTCCGCGGGCGGGCCGCCACCCGACTCGTCCTGCCCCGAAGGATGGCATACCGTCCGGTCGGTCCCTAGAGTTGTGCACCGGTCTTTTCCGCTTGTTCGACCAGCCGGACCAGTTCGACCCGGGAGCGGACGCCGAGCGTCGCGAAAACGTTCCGCAGGTGGTAGTCGACGGTACGGGTGCTGACGGACAGGCTCAGGGCCACCTCCCGGTTGGTGGCGCCTTCGGCGACACACCGTGCGATACGCAGTTGCTGCGGGGTCAGCAGGGACAGGTCCCGCGCTCCGTGCCGGCGCGGTCCGCCGCTCCCCGGCCCGCTCGCTGCCACACCGCCTGCGCGCAGTTCCGCGGCCGCCTGGCGTGCCCAGAGCTGCGCGCCGCAGCGTTCGAAGTCGACCAGCGCCTCCCCGAGCCGGGCGCGGGCCTCGCGCAGTCTGCGCCGGCGGCGCAGCCACTTTCCGTGCAGCAGTTCGGTACGGGCCCGTTCGAAGTCTCCGGACGTCTCGTCGTGCCGGTCCAGGGCACGCAGGTACAGCTCGTCGGCGGCCTCCGGTGCGGCCAGCAGGGCGCGGCAGCGCAGGAGCTGGGCGGGGGCCTGCGGGTCGGCGCCGCAGCCGGCCCACAGCGCGAAGTCCTCGACCACCGCGCGGGCGTCCTCGGGCCGGCCGGCCAGTGCGGCGGCCTCCACGAAGCAGGGAACGGCGAGCATCCACACCGCGAAGTGCCCGCGCCGCGCGCCGGGGCGGACCAGCGGGCCGAGCCGGTCGGCGGCCTCCTCCGGGCGGCCCTCGCCCAGGTCGGCGCGGGCCGCCGCCCACTGGGCGAGCAGTGCCGCCTGGGCCAGACCGTGCCGCCGGGCCGTGGTGAGCGCCGCGGTCGTGTGCTCGGTGACGCGCGCCCGGGCGCCCTCGATCGATGCCGCCAGCGCCAGTACCGCGTGATGGTGCGCGGCCGTGTTCCGCTGCCCGGTTCGGCGCGCGGCGCGCAGCCCTTCCTCGGCATGGGTCCGGGCCAACTGGTGTCTCCCTGCGCGCAGTTCGGCGTAGGCAAGGTACTCCAGGGCTCTCGGTTCGAGGGTGGCTGTGCCCAGGGTGCGTGCCGACGCCAGGGCCCGCGCCCCGGCCCGGCGGGCGGCGCCGACGTCGCCGAGCATGAGAGCCGCGGCGGCCGAACGCAGCAGTCGTTCGGGCTCGGTGGCGGGACGGCCCCGGTCCACCACCCGGGTCAGCGGGGCGGCGGCGAGGTCGAACCGCCCCAGCAGCACGGCGCGCATGCCGTCACGGTGGTCGCGGAGCAGGGCGGGCGGGGGAACGGGGGGCTGCGCCGGGGCGGCGCCGCGGCGGGCCGAAGGGCCCTCGGGCGTCTCCCCTGCCACCGCCTCCTGCGGGCCCGTCGGGTTCGCACCCGCGGCACGGAGATCGAGCGCCCCCGTGACGGCGGCCCGGGCGGAGACGCCATGGATGTCATGGATGTCATGGATGTCGTGGGTGAGAACGCGGAGGCAGCCCTGCCGGTCGCCGGCGGCCCAGGCCGCGTCCGCCGCGCCGAGGACCGCCGCGTCGGCCCGGGCCGGTCCCGGCCCCGCCAGGAGGCCGGCGGCCAGCAGAAAGGACTCCCGGGCGTCGTCCACCGGGCCGTCGGCCAGGAGCACTCTGCCGCGCAGGAGTTCGGCGCGGCCGCGTACCGGGGCCGGCGCCGGCCGGCTCCCGGCGGCGTCGAGCAGCCGCAGAGCCTCGGGCGGATGCCCGGCGAGGAGGGCCTGTTCCGCGGCGGCCGTGTAACGCCGTGCCCGCTGCGCGTCGTCCGGCGTCAGCTCGGCGGCACGCACCTGGGCCGTGCGGCGCAGGGCGGACGGTGTGCCGGAGGTCGAGTCGGTGGCCGCGGCCTCCAGTTCGGCGGCCAGCACCGCGTCGGGGCCGGGGACGGTCCACGAGCGGTGCAGCAGTGCGGGCACGCCGTGCGGTTCGGGGTGTGCCGCGGCCAGCGAGCGGTGCGCGGCACGGCGGCGTCCGGACGGGGCACCGGCGTACACCGCCCTGCCGACCAGCGGGCTGCGGAACCGGAGCCGGCCCCCGGGGACCGCGAGCAGCTCGGGCGCCTGCGGCGGCCCGGACGGTCCGGGAGGTACGTCCTCGTCCCGGCCGCGGAGGCCGTTCGTCGCCTGCTGTACGAGTGCGGCCTCGGCGTCCTGCTCCCCCGTGGCACGCATCGCCGCCGCGACGGCAAGCAACAGGTCGGCCCGGTCGGCCCGTTGGCCGTTCAGACATCCGTCCGCGACGGCGGTCAGCGTCCCGGTGTCGGCCAGGGGGCGGGGCAGCGCGTGGTCGCCGCGAAGCTGGGCGGGCGAGAGGCGGTGGGCCAGGGCCAGCAGCAGCGCGGGGTTGCCCTGCGCCTCGGTCACCAGCTCGTCGCGGACGACCGGGTCGACGGCGCCGTCCGTCAGGTCGTGCAGCAGTCCGGCCGCGTCCCCGGGCGTGAGCGGGGTGAGTTCCAGCACCGGCAGTGTCGCCCATTCCCTTTCCACGGGCCGGTGTCCGGGCACGGTGATGAGCAGGCCCACCCGGTGGACGCCGTCCGCCGCGTGCACCCGCGCGGCCACCCGGCCCAGTGCGGCGCGTGAGGCGGCGTCCCACAGGTGCGCGTCGTCCACGCACACCAGCAGGGGTGAACGGGCGGACGCCGCCCGCAGGATGTCCAGGAGCACCTCCCCCGCCGTGCCGTCGCCGGGGGCGCGCCCGACGTGGCGGGCGGCGCGCAGCAGGGTGCGCAGACCGCTGTGGGGCTGCGGGGAACAGGCCGGTTCGGCGCGGACGTGCCACACCGGTCCGGCGCAAAAGGCGCGTGCCGCGAACTCCAGGAAGGCCGTACGGCCGCCGCCGGGTTCGCCGGTCACGACATGGGCGCCGCCGTCGGTGCGCAGCCCGTCCAGCAGGGCGGCGAACGCCTGCCGTCGGGGTCCCGCGCGGTACCGGAGCGGAGCGGATCCACGGGTCGTCTGTCCGGTCATTTCCGTGAGGTTACTTACGCGTAAGAAGCGGTGGAAGGTGTCCGTCCGGGTGCCGGAGGCGGCCCGTCCGCCGTTCCACCTGGGGCTTCTCACGAGATGCGCGGCGGGCGGCGTGTGCCGCCGCCCAAGCGGGCGGTCCCCCGGCGGTGCACCCGCACAACGCCGGTGGCGGCCCGCGTCGTACGCGGGCCGCCACCGGGTCTGTCGGTGTCCGACGGGGTGTCAGGAGGTGTGCGGGCAGTTCCCCCGTGACTCGTCGATGGTGAGGCTCCGCTGCGGCAGCGGGCACAGGAAGCGCTCGTAGCGGGTGTCGTTGTCGATGAATCGCTTCAGCCACGAAATGCTGTACTTCGCGATCGTCGTGTTGTTCGAGTTGGGCGTGAAGTGGGTGGCGTTGTTCAGCTCCAGGTAGGCCCGGTCGAGGGAGGACGGCAGGCCGGTGTACAGGGGTTCGGCGTGGCTGGAGACCGGGGCGACCGTGTCGCCGTCGGCCCCGAAGATCAGGGTGGGCGTCCTGACCTCGGGCCACGTCTTGTCGAGGTTCCAGGGGGTCAGCGGGATCGCCGCCTGGAGCGACGTACGGTCCTTCGCCGCCTCGAGGCTGCCGCCGCCGCCCATCGAGTGGCCCATGACGCCGAGGCGGCTGCTGTCGATACGGCCGCGGACCGCGCTGCGCCCGGTGAGGTAGTCCAGTGCGGCGAGCAACTGGTCGCCGCGGGAGTCGGGTTGGTCGAGGGTGGTGTTCGTGTCGATGGTGAACACGACGAAACCCTGGGAGGCCAGGCGCGGGCCCAGCCAGGCGATGGAGGACTCGTAGGCGGTGAAGCCGGGTGAGATGGCGATCGCGCCGAACGTGCCGTCGGCGGTGCTGCTCGGGTAGTAGATGGTGCCCCCTCCGAAGCCGGTGACGGAGAGCGAGGAGACCGAGGTCTCGGAGACGGAGTACGGGCCGCGCAGCGCCTCGATGCCGGCCTCCGTCGGGGCCGGACCGCGCTCGTAGGGGTTGTCCGCGGCGTGGGCGCCGGGACCGGTGAGGGTGCTCAGGCCGACGACGGCGGCGACGGCCGCGGCCAGTCCGGCGAACCGTCCGGTCCTGCCGCGCCGGGTGCGGGAGGGGCGCGCGGTCGGGCCTGCGGTGCTGGTGTGGGGGTGCTGGTGCACGGCGGGGAGTCCTCTCTGTGGCGGCGGGCCGCCCGGTGGCCGGTGCACGGGGGTACGACGTGGGATGTGACCGTGCGCCGGCCGTGGGCGCCGCCGGTGGGCTGGCGGTTGCCACTGTCGGAGAGGAAGGAGTCCGCGCGGACCGGCAATCTCACCGGTCTCGTCGCTCCACCCGCCGACGGCGCACCGGCCCGTCGGCGGGCGGAGCGGTCCATCGGCGGGCGGGGCAGCGGGCGGAGCGGTGGGCAGCGGTGGCCGGCGGCGCCCGGCACCGTATGCGCAGGGAAAGCCGGGGTGGACCAGGAGATGCGGTCACCGTCGGGGCCGGCGCCAACGGTGACCGCCGTACGGAAACGCACTCGCCCCCCACATCACCCGCATGGCCCTCTCCGGACGCCGCGTCGGCCCGCGCCGTGCTCGTATGGAAGCGGCCTGCCTACCCGGAGGGAGCTGGGAATGCACGAGATGTGGTGCGGTGCGGACACTTCGGGGGAGCCTGTGTGGCATGTTCTGACCACCGACAGAACGACCACGCTGTGCGGGGTGGAGAAGGAGGACGAACCCCGTCGGCGGGACGCGACGGACCGCCACTGCTTCCCCTGCATGGAGTCGTTCCAGGAGGTCGTGGAAGCCAGCTGACGGCTCCGGCACGCCGATTCGCCCCGGACACCCCGGACGCCCCGGCACCGGGGCGTCCGGCCGTACCGGGTCTACGGCTCAGGCGCAGTGGCACCCGTCCCCACCGGCGTCCGCGTGCGCGTCGGAGGCCGCCGGACGGGTGTCCAGCCGGCAGAAGCAGGACGCCTCGATCGGTACGTCCGCCAACGCGGCCGCCGCCTTGAGCTGTTGGGCCACGAGCGCGGCCTCACCCGTCCTGCCGGTACGCGTCAGGCACTCGTGGAACCCGTGCAACGCCCAGACGTTCCCCGGGTGTTGCAGCGGCCGGGGCAGGGTGGAGTCGAGGCCGAGGTCCGCGCGGTAGATCGCCTCCGCGTCGTCGACCCGGCCCTGTTCCAGCAGCAGGGCCCCGTACGCGTGCCGGGTGGGCTGCATCCAGCCCCAGGGCTCGTCGTAGGGAAGGTTGTCGTCCAGTTCGACGGACCGCTCCAGTGCGGCGAACGCCTCGTCGTAGTCGCCCTTGCGGTAGGCCAGTTCACCGTCCAGCATCGCGGCCGCGATGGTGAGGATGTCCTGGCAGGTGTTGTTGAACAGCATCCGTGTTTGAGGCACCCGGCCCACCGCGGCGCAAAAGCTCTCCCGCTCGGCCTCGGCCCTCTCGATGTCGCCGGTCGCCGAGAGGGCGACGCCACGGGCGTAGTGGAGCATCGCGGTGGTCGCGCAGTACAGCGCCGGGTCGGCGGGGAACGGCAGCGCCAGGATGTCGTCCCAGCGGCCGAAGCGGATCAGGACGTGGAAGCGCATCGCCAGAAAGCCCTCGAGCCAGTCGGCCATCGGCGGGCTCTGCACCCTGAGCAGTTCCTCGGGGACGGAGGCTTCGAGCTGTGCGGCGGCGTCCAGGGCGGTCTTCGAGAGGCCCGCGAACATGGCACCGTAGATCCTGAAGTGGTGGTTGTGGGCGCGGTAGAGGGTGTAGAAGTTCATGGCTCCGGCCCGCGCGAGGTACTTCTCGTCGGCGGCGATCGCGAGGGTGTTGTCGGACACGACCCGGCGGTAGTCGCCGCACAGCACCTCGAGGTGCGAGGGCATGTGGTGCAGATGTCCGGCGTCGGGCACGGCGCCGCGCAGCCGGTCGGCGACCATGAGGGCCGCTTCCGGCGTGGGGGACATCTCCATCAGGTGGATGTACAGGTGCACGACGCCGGGGTGCCGGGCACCGCTGTCACCGGCGAGCGCCCGGTCGAGTACGGCCTTGGCCTCCAGGGTGCGGGCGCCCGCGGCGGGAAGGCCGGTCCTCAGGTCCCACAGCTGCCAGGGGGTGAGGTTCATCAGGGCGTCCGCGCAGAGCACGGCGACGTCCGGGTCGTCGGGGGCGCTCTCGTACACCGCGAGCATGCGGTCCGCGTAGGGCCCGTTCCACACCGAGCAGTCCTCGACGGCCCGCCCCTGGGGGTAGCGGGCGCGCAGGGCGCCGATGAGGGCCCGCTCCACAGGGGTGGCTCCCGCGGCCTTCTCGTGCGCCGATTCGACCGCGGCATGGGTGCGTTCGACGCTACGGACGAGGTCGTCGCCGTCGAAGGCCTCCCAGGGCTTGTTGTAGTTGGGGCCCAGGGCGTAGGCGATGCCCCAGTAGGCCATGGCGCAGTCCGGGTCGGCCGCGGCAGCCTTCTCGAAGCAGGCGACCGCTTCCTCGTGGTTGAACGCATAGGCCCACAACAAGCCGCGATCGAACCAGAGTTGGGCCTCAGCCACGGCGGTCGTCACGGGGCGGCGGTAGGTGCCCAGGTCGTAGTAGTCGTCCATGATGTCCATGGCTCCCTCCCGGGGAAGCGGCCGAGTCGGCCGACCGGCCTCACCCGCCACACGCGTCGACGGGAACGAAACCGACGATACCGGCACACCTGCGCCGATGCGGGCGTTGACGCAGTGCGCCCGCCCGGAGACACCGGGTGATGACAACGATGGTCACGCCCTTCCTCCAGGGTCTTGTTCGCCGATGGGCTGGTCCGACTCGTGCGAGGCTCCCTAGGATGTATTCCCTGTCCAGCCAGTCCAGTTGGCGCGGCACTCCGCAGGGGGAACGATGCACACCGGCAATCAGCTGTCCACCGAGATCGACGCAACCGTGCCGACAGCCGCGCGCATGTACGACTACTATCTGGGCGGCAAGGACAACTACGCGGCCGACCGTGCCGCCGTGGAAGAGCTCGACCGGGTGGTGCCCAGTACGCGCCGTCTGGCCCTGAACAACCGGCGCTTCCTCCAGCGGGTCGTCCGGGTCCTCACGCAGGAGTACGGGATCCGGCAGTACCTCGACCACGGTTCCGGTCTGCCCACCCAGGACAACGTCCACCAGGTCGCCCAGCGCATCGACCCGACCACCCATGTGGTGTACGTCGACAACGACCCGATGGTGCTGGTGCACGGACGCGCACTGCTGGAGCAGGACGAGCGCACGGTGGTCATCCAGGCCGACATGCGGGAGACCGAGGCGATCTTCGACCACGCCGAGACGCAGCGTCTGATCGACTTCTCGCAGCCGGCCTGCGTGCTGTTCAACAGCGTGTTCCACTGCATCCCGGACAGCGACACCGACGGCCCGATCGCCGTGGCGCGCCGGGTCCGGGAACGGCTCGCGCCGGGCAGCTTCCTCGTGATGTGCCAGCTGGTCAGCGAGGACCCCGAGGTCCGCAAGTCCGTCACCGAGTTCATGGACCGGGCGACCCAGGGGCACTGGGGCCGGGTGCGGCAGGAGAGCGACGTCGCCTCGTACTTCGAGGGCCTGGAGATCCTGGAGCCGGGCCTGGTGGAGGTCTCCACCTGGCGTCCGGACACCGAGGTGGCGCCCCGTCAGCTCACCAAGGAGTGGGTCGAGTTCGGCGGCGTGGGCCGGATCCCGCTGTAGGCTCCCCGCGGCACGCGTGCCGCCGACGCGCGGCCACGGACACGCGGACGCCCGTCCCCGGTGATCGGGGACGGGCGTCCGCGCGGTGTTCCGGCCCCTGGCGCTACGCCCCGGACTGCGGCTCCGGGTAGCGGTCCCGCATCGTGGCGCGCAGCAGATCCAGGGATTCACGGGGCCGCAGCGCCTCGTCGGCGAGACGGTCCAGCGCGATCCGGTACTCCTCCGTCTCGTCGAGGTCCTCGAGGAAGTTGGCGCTCCTGATGTGTTCCAGGTAGACCACGTCGGGCAGATCGAGGCCGCCGAAGCGCAGATACGTCACCGGGATGGCGGGAGCCGACGCGTTCGTCACGCTCAACGGCACGATCTGCACCGTGACGTTGGGGCGCTCGGCCATCCGCATGAGATGGGTGAGCTGCTCACGCATCACCTCGGCACCGCCCAGCACACGCAGCAGAACCGACTCGTCGATGACCGCCCACAGTTGCGGGGCGCCCTTCCGCGCCAGCAGCTCGGCCCGCCGCATCCGGAGTTCGACGCGGCGCTGCACCTCGCCCGCCGGTGCGTTGGGCAGACCGCGCTCCACCACCGCACGGGTGTAGGCCGCGGTCTGCAGCAGGCCGGGGACGTACTGGATCTCGAAGGTACGGATGGTGGCGGCGGCCTCCTGCAGTCCGACCAGCCGGTCGAACCACTCGGGCATCAGCCGCTTGTCGTACCGCTGCCACCAGCCCGGCTCTCCGGCCCGCTGAAGCAGTTTGACCAGCACCGAGGCCTCGTAGTCGTCGGTGCCGTACAGCTCGAGCAGGGCCCGGACGTCGCTCTCGGTGGGCGGGCGGCGGCCCTTGCCGGACTCGATGCGGGACAGCTTCGCCGCACTGAAGCCGACGGAGCGCGCCGCCTGGTCCTGGGCCAGTCCGGCGTCCTCGCGGAAGCCCGCCAACTGCACGCCGACCAGCATCTTCAGCAGGGTCGGGGCCGGCTCGGGCCGGTCCAGATAGGGCTCCAGACGGGAGATACGAGGCGACGCGGCGGACATCCTGGCTCCCAGCAGACCGGCACAAGGGCGGTTTACACTATCGCATCTCGACGGGCCGCGGCGTAGGCACCCCACAGAAGCCCTGCAGAAGTGGGTAGTTGGACTCCGCTTCGCTTCCCCGGCCGTGCGTCGCCGCGGCGGAGCGGGCCGGACTGCCGCATCACGCCGGCCGGTGCGCACCGCACGGGGCGCATCAGACCAGGTGGTCGAATTCGCCGTCCTTCGCGCCGGCCAGGAATGCCGCCAGTTCCGCCGGCGTGTAGACCAGGGCGGGTCCGTCGGGGTCGCGGGAGTTGCGCATCGCCACACCCCCGTCGTCCAGCGGGGCCACCTCGACGCAGTTGCCCTCGGCGTTGCTGTGCCGGCTCTTGATCCAGCAGGCGTCCAGGGAACTCGCCCGCACTCCGTTGCGCACTCCTGGCACCGCAGCCTCCTTGCTGTTCCTGTGTACCGCCGGGCGGTGCCCGGCCGTTCGCCGGGGCGGGCCCGGCCGGATCGCACTCGATCCGCCCCGGTCCGCCCCGAAAAAAACTTCACGCAATTTCTCGTGCAATTGCACGCGAACGCTCTCGGCGTGGATAATAGCCGGAGCGTCAACCCCCTTGTTGGCGCCCTGTCCTGACGTCGCATCGGGGAGACGGAGTGTCCTCACCTGTGCACCAAGTGATCCGGCCGGCCGCCGGCGCCGCCGTACGGACGCGTGGCCGCGTCCCGGCCGCACCTGCCGGGATCCTCCTGCCCGGCGCGGTGCCGCAGCAGGCCGGGAGACCGGACACGGAGGTTCTCCCGGTGCCGATGCCCCCGGCGGGCAGGACGGGCCGGGCCGGGCCCGGCCGTCCGCCTGACTTCCCCCCACTCGACACGACCGCCGCGAAAGGCACTCACGCGATGCGCAGCGCTTCTACGGAACAGCCGAGCAGCGAGCGCCCTGTGCGCCACACGTCCCCGACCGGAATGGCCCGTACGACACCGCTCATGTCGCTGTCCCGCGTGCCGTGGCGCGACATCCAGGACTCCACCGGATCCGCGGCGGCCATCCCCCTGCTGCTCAACGGCATCGCCTGGGGGGACGCCGAAACGGCCCGGGCGGCCCTGGAGGATCTGCGGAAACGGATCTGCCAGTACGGCTTCGTGGTGGAGCAGGCGACGGCCGCCACGGTCCCCTTCCTCTGGGAGCTGGCGCAGCTGCCGCATGTGACCTGTCGTGCCGGGATCATCCAGCTGCTCAAGGCCATCGCCGACGCCCGGCAGTGGGAGAGCACCGCCGCCGCGTATCCCAAGCTGCTCAATCACCGCGAGAACCCGGTCGTCTGGGAGCGGGCCGCCCGGCAGGCGGTGCGCGCCCGGCGGGGCGACCTGAGCCGCCTGATGGACGACCAGGACACCAAGATCGCCCGTGCCACGACGGAGCTGGCCCGCGCGCTGGCCGAATGAGCCCCGTTCGAGCGCCGTGGGGGACGAGCGCCGAAGGGGCCCGTGGCACGGGGAGCGGACCGCGCGACCGGTAACGCACCACCGGTCGCGCGGTCCGTGGGGCCGGTGCGGACCGGCCGCCCGCACCGGGAAGTGATCCGTTGCGGGCTACTTCACGAAGCGGTACTTCAGGTGGGTGGCGACGGGCGATTCGACCACCCTGACCACCTCGAGGGACCGCCGCCCGGCGCTCGCCGCCCCGAAGAGCCGCATCGTCGAGGGGACGGCCATGTCCGCGGTGACGGTCATGATGGATCCTCCTGAAGTCGTGGGACGTACTGCCTTCGCTCTCACGTCGATCGGAAACCGGTGCTTTCGACAGGTGCCGGCCGTTCCCGTGCGGCCCGCTCATTTCCCGGCCGCACCGCCCCCGTCCGGCCGAAGGCGCACGGTTCCGGCCTGTAGGTAAGCTCGGCACATGGTCCGACTGATGGGTCGATCCCCGGCCCGGTCGCCCCAGCGGCCCAGCACCACGGCTTCCGTACGTCAGCAGCGGCAGGGGGGCGGTGGCTCGCGGTGGCGCCCACCGGAGTGGCTCCGGCCCCTGCTGAGCGCGCGCAGCGTCGCCGGACAGGTCTTCATCCTGCATGTCGTGATCGTGCTGCTGCTGGTCGTGTCCGCCGTGGTCGCGCTGGTGCTGCAAGTACGGCACGACAGCACCCTGGAGGCCCGCAGCCGCTCCCTCGCCGTGGCGGAGACCCTGGCCCACTCGCCGGGCATCGTCGAGGCACTCGAGTCCCCCGATCCCACCCTCCTGCTCCAGCCGCGCACGGAGGCCATCCGCAAACAGGCCGAGGTCGACTTCGTCGTCGTCATGAACACCGACGGCATCCGCTACACGCACCCCAGGACGGACCGGATCGGCAAGAAGTTCGTCGGCACCTTCCAGCCCGCGCTGGCCGGACGGCCCGTGACCGAGGAGATCACCGGCACCCTCGGCCCGCTGGTCCAGGTTGTCGTGCCGGTGAACAACCCCGACGGCGTCGTGGTGGGTCTCGTGTCGGCCGGCATCACGACCGAGAACGTCGGCGGCGTCGCCGAGGACCAGTTGCCGCTGGTCCTGGCCGCGGGGGCCGCCGCACTCGCGCTGGCCACCACCGGCGCGGCCCTGATCAGCAGACGTCTGCTGCGGCAGACCCACGGCCTGGGCCCGCACGAGATGACCCGCATGTACGAGCACCACGACGCCGTGCTGCACTCGGTGCGGGAAGGCGTGGTCATCGTCGACGACGACGGCACCCTGCTCCTCGCCAACGACGAGGCGCACCGGCTGCTCGGGCTGCCCGAGGACGCGGAGGGCCGCGCCGTGCTCGACCTCTCCCTGGACCCCGGTACCGCCGGCCTCCTGTCCTCGGGGCGGGTCGCCACGGACGAGGTGCACCGGGTGGGCGACCGGCTGCTGGCGGTCAACCAGCGTTCCACCGACCGTGCCGGGGGCCCGCCCGGCAGCGTCGCCACGGTCCGTGACTCCACCGAACTGCGTGCCCTCTCCGGCCGGGCGGAGACCGCGCGGGAACGGCTCGACATGCTCTACGACGCCGGCGTGGGGATCGGGACCAGCCTGGACGTGACCCGCACGGCCGAGGAGCTGACGGAACTGGCCGTACCGCGGTTCGCGGACTTCGCCACGGTGGACCTGTTCGAGACGGTGCTGGCCGGCGGTGAACCGGACGCGGCGGGGTCGGTGCGCCGCACGGCGTCGGCCGGTATCCACAAGGATGCCCCGCTGTACCCGGTGGGCACCCAGACCCGGTTCGTCGGGTCGTCCCCGCAGGGCCGCAGCCTGACCTCCGGGCGGCCGTTCGTCGAGCCCCGGCTGAGCGAGGCTCCGGGGTGGCGGGCGCAGGACCTGGAGCGCTCCGGACAGATCGTGGCGTACGGCATCCACTCGCTGATCACCGTGCCGCTGCGGGCCGGTTCCCTGGTGCTGGGCGTGGTCAGCTTCTGGCGTGCCGAGAGGCCCGAGCCCTTCGACGAGGAGGAGCTGGCCCTGGCGGAGGAGCTGGTCGCGCGGGCCGCGGTGTCCATCGACAACGCCCGCCGGTACACGCGCGAGCACAGCATGGCGGTGACGCTCCAGCGCAGTCTGCTGCCGCGCAGCCTGCCCGAGCAGAGCGCCCTGGAGATCGCCTACCGCTATCTGCCCGCGCAGGCCGGGGTGGGCGGCGACTGGTTCGACGTCCTGCCGCTGTCCGGTGCGCGGGTCGCGCTCGTGGTCGGCGACGTCGTCGGGCACGGGCTGCACGCGGCGGCCACCATGGGGCGGCTGCGCACCGCGGTGCACAACTTCTCGGCGCTCGACCTGCCGCCCGACGAGCTGCTGGGCCTGCTGGACGAGCTGGTCAGCCGCATCGACCAGGACGAGACGGAGGACGAGCACAGCGCTCCGGTGACCGGGGCGACCTGCCTGTACGCCGTCTACGACCCGGTCACCCGGCGCTGCACCGTCGCCCGGGCGGGCCATCCGCCGCCCGCGCTGATCCATCCGGACGGCACCGTGGAGTACGCGGACGTGCCCGTCGGCCCGCCCCTGGGGCTGGGCGGGCTGCCGTTCGAGACGGCCGAGCTGGAGCTGGCGCAGGGCAGCCGGCTGGTCCTGTACACGGACGGGCTCGTCGAGGACCGGAACCACGACATCGACGTCGGTCTGGAACTGCTGCGCAAGGCTCTGGCCCAAGCCGGGGACTCCCCCGAGGACACCTGCCGGGCCGTGCTGGAGTCCCGGCGTCCGGCCAGGGCGCGGGACGACATCGCCCTGCTCGTGGCGCGTACCCAGGCGCTCACCGAGGACCGGATCGCGCGGTGGCCGGTGCCGTCCGACCCGGCGGCGGTCGCCGAGGTGCGCGCCACGATCGCGCGGAAGCTGTCCGACTGGGGCCTGGACGAGCTGGTCTTCACCACGGAGCTGATCCTGAGCGAGCTGGTCACCAACGCGATCCGCTACGGCGGCGACCCCATCGAGGTACGGATGCTGCGCGACCGCAATCTGATCTGCGAGGTCCTCGACAGCAGCAGCACCTCGCCCCATCTGCGGTACGCGACCATGAACGACGAGGGCGGGCGCGGCCTGTTCCTGGTGGCGCAGCTGGCGGAGCGGTGGGGCACCAGGTATCTGCCGACCGGTAAGATCATCTGGGCCGAGCAGCCCATCCCGTGATCCACGGCGGCTGCCCGGGGATCCGCGCATGAAGTCATAAGGCCCGCTTATGAGCTCATAGACCGGACCCGCGTACCAGGTTAGGTATGCCTTAGTTTAGGATTCCCGGAGAGGCTCTTGTCACCGCTCGAAGGGAACCTGACCATGCCCCGCCCCCTGCGGGTAGCCGTCGTGGGATCCGGCCCCGCCGGGATCTACGCCGCCGACGCCCTGCTCAAGTCCGACGTTGCCGCCGACCCGGGTGTCTCGATCGACATCTTCGAGCGCATGCCGGCGCCGTTCGGTCTGATCCGCTACGGCGTCGCTCCCGACCACCCGCGGATCAAGGGCATCATCACGGCCCTGCACCAGGTGCTCGACAAGCCGCAGATCCGGCTGTTCGGCAACGTGGACTACGGCACCGACATCCACCTCGACGACCTGCGCGCGTTCTACGACGCCGTGATCTTCGCCACCGGCGCGACCGCCGACCGGGCGATGTCCTCCGTCCCGGGCATCGACCTCGACGGTTCCTACGGCGCCGCCGACTTCGTCTCCTGGTACGACGGCCACCCGGACGTGCCGCGCACCTGGCCGCTGGAGGCGGAGAAGGTCGCCGTGCTGGGGGTCGGCAACGTCGCCCTCGACGTCGCGCGCATCCTCGCCAAGACGGCGGAGGAACTGCTGCCGACGGAGATCCCGCCGAACGTCCACGAGGGACTGCAGGCCAACAAGGCGCGCGAGATCCACGTCTTCGGCCGCCGCGGCCCGGCGCAGGCGAAGTTCAGCCCGATGGAGCTGCGGGAGCTGGACCACTCCCCCAGCATCGAGGTCGTCGTCGACCCCGAGGACATCGACTACGACGAGGGTTCGATCGCCACCCGGCGCGGCAACAAGCAGGCCGACATGGTCGCGAAGACGCTGGAGAAGTGGGCGATCCGCGATGTCGGCGACCGCCCGCACAAGCTGTTCCTGCACTTCTTCGAGTCGCCGTCGGAGATCCTCGGCGAGGACGGCAGGGTGACCGGCCTGCGCACCGAGCGCACCGAGCTCGACGGCACCGGCAACGTCAAGGGCACCGGCCAGTTCAAGGACTGGGACGTCACCGCGGTCTACCGCGCGGTGGGCTACCTCTCCGACAAGCTCCCCAAGCTGCCCTGGGACATCGACTCCGGCACCGTGCCCGACGAGGGCGGCCGGGTCGTCCAGGAGAACGGCGAGCACCTGACGTCCACGTACGTCACCGGCTGGATCCGGCGCGGCCCCATCGGCCTGATCGGCCACACCAAGGGCGACGCCAACGAGACCGTGGCGAACCTGCTGGACGACTTCGCGAACGGACGGCTGCAGACGCCCGCGACGCCCGAGCCCGAGGCCGTGGACGCGTTCCTCGCCGAGCACTCCGTCCGCTACACCACCTGGGACGGCTGGTACAAGCTGGACGCCGCGGAGAAGGCGCTGGGCGAGCCGCAGGGACGCGAGCGCGTGAAGCTCGTCGAACGCGAGGACATGCTGCGGGAGAGCGGCGCGTGAACTGACAGCGGTCGCAACGACGTACCACCGAGCGCCCGTTCGGTCCTCACGGACCGGGCGGGCGCTCCGTCGCGTCCGCGGGGTCCTTCGGGTCCGGGGGGCCGTCGTCCCCGCGGGGGCCGTGAGACCCGCTCGTTCCGGGGCCCGGACGGTGCGGACGCGCCCGGGGTTGTGTACTATCCGATCTTTCACCGAACAACCACATGATCCTCACGCAAGGGTCATGCAGGGGGGATGAGTTCATGCGTATACGCACCGCTGCCGTCGCCACCACCGCAGTCGTGGGAGCCCTGGCCGCACTGACGGCCGTTCCGGCGCACGCCGCGGAGTACGACTCCGCGCTCAAGGTCCGTGGCGTCCAGTACGACGCTCCGGGGCCCGACTCCAACAAGTGCTCCACGGGCAACACCCGTCACGAGTACCTGACGATCAAGAACTACTCGTCGACGAAGACCGTGAACCTCAAGGGATACGTCGTCAAGGACGCCACCGGCAACCGGTTCGTCTTCAGGACCAACCACTACCTCGAGCCCCGTGACTACGTGAAGCTGCGCGGCGGCAACGGCACCGACTCCGACAAGAACAACGTCGCCTACCGCAACAACTGCAACTTCATCTGGAACAACGACAAGGACACGATCTACCTCGTCAAGCCCACGGGCAGCCGCGCCGACGTGCACGCGTACACCAAGCGCGGCTCCGACCGGGACGGCAACGGGTACATATCGTTCCACAAGTGACCGCTCCCCCTGCCGGACCGTCAGTCCGGCAGGGGCAGGTGGCCCGTCTCCCCCGGCTGGAGGCGGGCCGTGAGGTCCGGGAGGCGTACGTCGACGGGCCCTGGTCCCGACGCCGGCACGGCGATCTCCAGACGTCCGCTTTCCAGCCGCAGCCGGACGCCCCAGTGGCCGCGGTAGCGCAGGGTGAAACCGTAGGAGGACAGCTCCGGCAGGGGCACCGGGTCCAGTCGCAGCCCGCCGTCGCGCGTCTCCAGGCCCGGCAGCCCGCGCTGGACCAGGTCGAGCGTGCCGGCCATGGCGCCGAGATGGATGCCCTCACCGGTGGTGCCGCCCTGGACGTCGGCGATGTCCCCGCGCAGGGCCTCCTGGCAGAACGTCCAGGCCTCGGCGCGCCGGTCCCGGGCCAGCACCCAGCCGTGGACGAGGCCGCTGAGCGTGGACCCGTGGCTGGTGCGGTGCAGGTAGTGGTCCACCGTCAGCCGCCAGGTCGCCTCGTCCAGCTGGTAGCCCAGCCGCCGGAAGAGGCCCTGCAGTTCGGCCGGGGAGAACAGATACCCGAGCATCAGGACGTCCGCCTGCTTCGAGGCCCGGTAGCGGTTGACGGTGTCGCCCTCGCCCTCCAGGATCCGGTCCAGGCGCCGGATGTCCTCGTAGCGCCGCCGGTACTCCTGCCAGTCGAGCTCGGCGAGCTTTCCGTATCCCTCGAACTGGCTGATGACGCCGTCGTGGAACGGTACGTGCAGGGCGCGGGAGACCTCCTCCCACTTCTCGAGTTCGCTCCGGTCCAGGCCGGTGCGTTCGTCGAGTTCCCGCCGGCGGGGCTCGGGCAGGGTGCGCAGCACGTCGAGGGTGTGGGCGAGCACCCAGGCCGCGGTGACGTTGGTGTACGCGTTGTCGTCCAGTCCGGGATCGGCGGCGTCGGGGTAGGCGTCGTGGTACTCGTCGGGACCCATCACGCCCTTGATGCGGTACCGGCCCAGGAGTGGGTCGTAGGCGGCGGCGTCCGACCAGAAGCGGGAGATCTGCAGCAGCAGTTCGGCGCCCTTGGTGTGCAGGAACTCGGCGTCGCCGGTGGCCTCGCAGTACTGCCACACGTTGTACGCGATCGCCGATCCCACATGGTGCTGGAGGCGGGAGTGGTCGGGCAGCCAGTGGCCCGACCGCGGGTTGAGGTGGAGCTGCTGGGCCTCCTCCCGGCCGTCGCTGCCGCTCTGCCAGGGGAACATGGCCCCTCGGCGGCCGGCGTCCCGGGCGGCGGTGCGGGCCCGGTCGAGGCGTCGGTGCCGGTAGTGCAGCAGGGCTCTGGAGACCTCGGGGAAGTGAAGGTTGAGGTAGGGCAGCACGAACAGTTCGTCCCAGAAGACGTGCCCGCGGTAGGCCTCGCCGTGCAGCCCGCGGGCCGGTACGCCGACGTCCAGGTCGGCGGTGTGCGGGGAGAGGGTCTGCAGCACGTGGAAGAGGTGCAGGCGCAGGATGGCGCCTGCCTCACCGGGCACGTCCAGTTCGCCCCGGCGCCACAGCTGGCCCCAGGCCGTCCGGTGGGACTCCAGCAGCTCCTCGAAGCGGGCGACGCGGCCCACCCGGTCGACGGCGGCGTGCAGGGGGTCGCTGATGGCCGGGTCGCGCGAGGTGTACAGGGCGACGATCTTGTCCACGGTCACCGTACGGCCCGCGGTCAGGTGCAGCCGGCTCAGCTGGACGGCCCGCGGGTTCTCCTTGCGGAAGGTGACGGGCGCCTCGGAGAACAACCGGGACGCGAGGGCGATCCGGATGTCGGAGGTACGGGTGCGGCAGTGCAGCCACACGGTGTCCGGTGCCGCGCTGCCACTGTGCGCATGGGCCAGATGCCGGCCGTCCAGGTCCCGGTAGCGGGCCACCCCCGCGTTGGTGATGCCACCGTCGAGGGCCGCCTCGACCTCGAGTGCGCCGGAGTACCGCTCGGCCGTGAACTCGGTGCGCAGCGCGGCCAGATGGGGGTCGGCCATGTGCACCAGGCGCTCCTGACGCACCCTCAGGACCCGTCCCTCCCCCAGGTCGTACCGGGTCAGCCGCTCCAGCAGTCCCGAGGAGATCCGGAGGGTCTCACGGTGGTCGAGCACGGTCGCCGTTTCGGGGGTGAGCCACGGCCCTCCGGGCAGCCGGAACCGCAGGGGCAGCCAGTTGGGCAGGTTGACGAGGTCCTCGTTCTCGACGCGCCGTCCGGCCACCTCGGAGGTGAGCCGGTCGTAGCAGCCGGCCGCGTACGTCCCCGGGTAGTGCACGTCGTCGGCGACGCATTCCGGCAGCGCCCCCCGGGTGGCGAAGAAACCGTTGCCGAGCGTGCACAGCGACTCCCGAAGGCGCACCTCGGCGGGGTCGTATCCCTCGTACTCCCAGATCCAGCCGGTCACGTCGGCGCTCCTTCCCCAGGAGGTCCAGCGGAGGGCTCCGGTGGTTCCGCACGGGGTACCCCCGTACAGGACAGGAACACGCATCGGGCGGAGGTACCTCCGGATCACCGACGCGAAGCGCCCGTGCGGGAGGGCTACCCCTCCCGCACGGGCACGCGCCACACCAGGGTGGTTCCGCGGTCCGGGGCGCTGTCGATCTCCAGGCCGCCGCCCAGTTGCGCGGCGCGTTCGGCCATGTTGCGCAGCCCGCTGCGGCGGCCGCCCTCCGGGATGCCCACGCCGTCGTCGGTGACGGTCAGCCGCACCTCGCGGCCGTCGGTCTCGAGGGCCACCTCGACCCGGCCGGCACGCGCGTGCCGGGCGATGTTGGTCAGGGCCTCGGACAGGACGGCCACCAGATGGTCGGCGGTCTCCTTCGGCACATGGGTGTCGACCAGGCCCTCCATCCGCACACTGGGCGCGAAGCCCAGCACGGGGGCCGTCTCGCCGGCCACCCGCACGGCGCGGGCCCGCAGTCCGGTCCCGGAGGCGGTGTCGTGGGCGCGCAGACCGAAAATGGTCGATCTGATGATCTTGATCGTCTCGTCCAGGTCGTCCACCGCACGGGAGACCCGCTCCGAGGCCTCCTTGTGCTCGATGAAACGGCCGGCGCTCTGCAACGTCATCCCGGTGGCGAACAACCGCTGGATCGCCAGGTCGTGCAGGTCCCGGGCGATGCGGTCGCGGTCCTCGAGCACCGCGATCTGTTCGGCGTCGCGGCGGCGCTCCGCCAGTTCCATGGCCACGGCGGCCTGCGCGGCGAAGCCCTGCAGCGGCTCGATCTCCTTCTCGGAGAACTCGCCGCCACCCGCGGCGCGCACCAGCAGGACGATGCCCCGTACGCCGTCCCCCGACCCCACGGGCACGGCCACCGCCGGGCCGAGGCCGGCGAAGCGCGGCGGTCCGGACGACACCCGCTCGTCGCAGGAGACGTCCGGGCTGGTGACGGGGGCGGCGCTGGTGAACGCCCGGCCCAGCAGGCTGTCGTCGACGGGGACGACGAGTCCGCGGTGGGTCTCCGCCCCCTGCCCCAGGGCGAGTTCCACGGTCAGCGATGCGGTGCCCTCCATCGGCACCGCCACCTCGGCGAGTGCCGCGCCGGTGATCTCCATGGCCCGGTCGGCGATCAGCAGCAGGGCCTCGCTGCCGCCGCTGCCGGACATCAGGGCGTGGGTGATCTCCGTGTTCGCCTGCAGCCACCGCTCCCGCAGCCGGGACTCCTCGTACAGCCGGGCGTTGTCGATGGCGACGCCGGCGGCGACGGCCAGGGTCGACAGGACCGACTCGTCCTCCTCGTCGAACTGTGCCCCGGCACGCTTCTCGGTGAGGTACAGGTTGCCGAAGATCTGGTCGCGGACCCGGATGGGGACGCCGAGGAAGCTGTTCATCGGCGGGTGGTGGGCCGGGAAACCGAAGGACGCGGGGTGCCCGGACAGCTTCGTCAGCCGCAGCGGCTCGGGATGCCGGATCAGCTCCCCGAGGATGCCGTGGCCCTCGGGGTAGTGGCCGATGCGGGCGATCTCCTCCTCGCTGACCCCGACCGTGTGGAAGGCCGACAGCCGCTTGCCGTCGGGACCGATCACGCCGAGGGCGGCGTACTCGGCGTCCACCAGCACCGCCGCGGCGTCGACGATGCTGTGCAGGACCTGTTTCAGGTCCAGCTCGCGGCCCACCTCGAGGACGGCCTCCAGCAGGCTGTGCACCCGGTCGCGCGTGCCGCGGGCCGCGTCGATCCGGGCCTGGAGCTCCTCCAGCAGCTCGTCCAGCCGCATCTGCGGCAGCAGCGGACGGGGGTCCCCGTCCCGCTCGGAGCTCTCCACCCGTGGTCCTCCCGTTCGCTCGCCCTACCGGCAGCGTGTTCCCGGCAGGTCCACGTTAACGGGCGCGGCCCGGCCGTTTCCCACCGGTCGGCGAACCGGGCGTCAGCGACTCGTGCGCCGCGACCGGTCCTGTGCCTGGGTGGCGATCACGGCGGCCTGGATACGGCGTTCCACGCCGAGCTTGGCCAGCAGCCGGGAGATGTGGTTCTTCACCGTCTTCTCCGCCAGATACAGCCGCTGGCCGATCTGCCGGTTGGTCAGCCCCTCGCCGATCAGGGCGAGGATCTCCCGCTCGCGTTCGGTCAGCCCGGGCAGGGCGTCCTGCTCCTCCTCCGGCTCCTGTTCCTGCCGCAGCCGGGCCATCAGGCGGGTGGTGGCGCTCGGGTCGAGCAGGGACTGGCCGGAGGCGACCGTCCGCACGGCCGTGACCAGGTCCGAGCCCTGGATCTGCTTCAGCACGTAGCCGGAGGCGCCCGCCATGATCGAGTCCAGCAGGGCCTCCTCGTCGTCGAACGAGGTGAGCATCAGGCAGGCCAGATCCGGCAGCTTCGAGCGCAGCTCGCGGCACACGGTCACCCCGTCGCCGTCGGGCAGGCGGACATCGAGGACCGCCACGTCGGGGCGGAGCGCGGGGACGCGGACCAGGGCCTGCTCGACGGTGGCGGCCTCGCCGACGACGGTGATGTCCGGTTCGTCGTTCAGCAGGTCGTGCACTCCGCGGCGGACCACCTCGTGGTCGTCCAGCAGGAAGACCCGGACGGGCCGGTCGGGTGCCGGCCGCTCGCTGTCCGCCATCTGACGCTCCTTGTCCTCGTGTGCCGGGCCGTACGCCGTGTCCCGGTGCCCCCGGCCACCGGCCACCGGGAGGTCCCTCACCCAGATCCTTCTCGGTCCAGGGCCGAACGGCCAGGGCCGATCGGCCCTGATTCCCGTCGGGCCACCTGTTCTCCGCCGGGGTCCCCCGTCCTTCGGCCGGCCGGTCGGCTCCCCACCGCTCCGGACGAGCTCCAAGGCTCCTCGGGACGAGCAGGGCCGGTCGGTCCGGGTACCGGGGACCATCGGCATCTGGAGCGTGCCGGAGGGCTGGGCCATCGTCGGAGACAGGAGCGGCACCGATCCCCCGCGGTGTCGCTCCGTCCACGGTACCGACGGGGCGAACCACTGGACCGCCGGGCCGCCCCGCCGGTGCCGGCCCGGTGCCCGTGCGCGGGACTCCTACCGGCCGGCAGCACCCTTCGGCACCTGTGGCCCGCCGGTAGGGCCGAGCGGCCCTACCGGCGGGCTCTTCACTGCGGGTTGACTGGCCGGTATGTCCGAGAACCACGGCAGGCACGCGGCGGATCCGACCGAGCGGAGGGTCGCCGGAACGACGCTCGTCGCCCCGCGGGGTGAACTCGACCTGCTCACCGCGCCGGCCCTGTCGCAGCGCCTGGACGTGCTGACCGCCGGTGCCTTCCCCGACCTGGTGCTCGATCTGCGCGCCGTGTCGTTCATCGACTGCTCGGGCCTGCGCGCGCTGTGCCGTGCGCGCCGTCGGGCCCTGTCCCGGGGCGGGCGGCTGCGGCTGATCACGCGCAGCCCCGGTCTGCTGCGGGTCCTCCACCACACCCGGCTCACCGGCGTGTTCGAACTCCTCCCCCGCCTGCCGGCGGAGCTCGACGCGGCCGTCTCCCGCCCCTCGGCGGGCAGAGGCCCCCGCCCCTGAACAACGTCCCATGAGTCCCGGGGCCGAGCCGACCGGCCCCATTCCCGGGGCGCCGCCCGGGACCGAAGGTCCTCTCCTGCCGGGCCGATGGGCCCGCAGCACCCCACGAGCAGTGGTTACCGCCGGAAACACGCTGGTCGGATTGCTATACAGAAGGTGCCGCCGGTCCGGAACGGCGGCCCAAACCCCGCATCCCGTCATGTCGTTGGGAGACCTCATGCTGTCCGAAGAATCCGCCGCAGTGGTCCGGGCCACCCTTCCCGCCGTGGCCGGGGCTCTCGACGAGATCACCGCACGTTTCTACGGTGCCATGCTCCGCGACCGCCCCGAACTCCTGGACGGCATGTTCAACCGGGGCAATCAGGCCAGCGGGGCCCAGCGCCGGGCGCTGGCCGGTTCCATCGCCGGTTTCGCGCAGGCGCTGCTCGCCGACCCGGACACCCGGCCGGACGCCCTGCTGGCCCGGATCGCGCACAAGCACATCGCGGTCGGGGTCACCGACGACCAGTACACGATCGTGCACAAGTACCTGTTCGGTGCGATAGCGGAGGTCCTCGGCGACGCCGTCACCCCCGAGGTGGCCGCGGCCTGGGACGAGGTGTACTGGCTGATGGCAGGCGCCCTCATCGGGCAGGAGGCCCGTCTCTACCAGGAGGCGGGGGTCGCGCCGGGCGACATCTGGCAGCGGTGGACGGTCGTCGAACGGCACGAGGAGACCGCCGACGTCGTGTCCTTCGTGCTGCGCCCGGCCGACGGCGAACCGGCACCGCGCGCACGGGCCGGGCAGTACGTGAGCGTACGGCTGCGGATGCCCGACGGGGTGCACCAGCTGCGCCAGTACAGCCTGTCCTCGGACCCCGGCGGCGATCTCCGCCGCATCACCGTCAAGCGGGTCACCGGGGACGCGGAGGCACCGGACGGGGAGGTCTCCAACCTGCTCCACGCGCACACCCGCGCCGGTGACGAACTCGCCCTGTCCGTGCCGGCCGGCGACGTGGCCCTCGACGAGGCGGACACCCCGCTGGTGCTGGTCTCGGCCGGGATCGGCTGCACGCCCATGGTGGGCATGCTCGCCCGGCTCGCGGCGGCCGGCTCGACGCGCCGGGTCCTGGTGCTGCACGCCGACGCCTCGCCCGAGGAGCACGCCCTGCGCACCGAGGTACGGGCCCTGGTGGAGCAACTGCCGGACGCCCGCGCGGTCTTCTGGTACGAGCGGCCGGGCGCCGAGGAGCCCGGGGCGCGCAGCGGCCTGATGGACCTCACCGGGATCGACGTCCCGGCGGACGCGTCGGTGTATCTGTGCGGCCCGTTGCCGTTCATGCGTACGGCGCGCGGCCGGCTCCTGGGCGCGGGCGTCCCCGCCCGGCAGATCAGCTACGAGGTCTTCGGTCCCGATCTGTGGCTCCCCGAGGCGGCCTGACCGCGTCGTACGACGGGTGGGGCCCTTCACGCACTACGCGTGAAGGGCCCCACCCGTCGCGGTCCGGGCCCGTGGCGGTCCGGACCGGTTCTCGACGGTCCTGTCTCAGACCTCCAGATCGTTCTCGATCCGGCGCAACTGGTGGCGGGCCATCGCCAGGTTGGAGCGGCCGCTGTCCAGCACCAGGTACAGGAACAGCCCGTTGCCGCCGCGCCCCTTGATCAGGCGGATCAGGTGGTACTGGGTGCCCAGGGTGATCAGGATGTCCTCGATCTCTTCCTTCAGCCCCAGGAGTTCCATGGTCCGCAGTTTCGAGCGCACGACGTCGGTGTTGCCCGCGGCGGCGACCTCCAGGTTGAAGTCCTTGCCACCGCCGATCGTGCCGAGCGCCATGCCACTGGTGTAGTCGACGAGTGCGGCGGCCGTGGCTCCCTCGATGGAGCTGAGGCAGTCCTTGAGCGAGGTCTCGGTGTTGGCCATGAGAGGTGTCCTTTCGGTCGTGATGGTTGTTCCGGCCGGCCACCAGGTCGTGTCACGGGGCCGGCCGAGGGGAAAAGGCCGGGATTCAGCCGCCGGGCTGGGGCCGGGGCTGGTGTGCGGGCCGCTGCGGGGTGCGCACCGGCAGGGTGCCGATCCGGCGGTCGGCGTCCGGGGACGACGGGGCGTGCGTGTCGAGCGCCGCGCGCTCCGCGTGCCTGCCCCCGCCCGGACCGACACGGGCGTCGATCAGGTCCGCGATCCGTGCACCGCTGCGCCGGCCCTCCAGATGCAGCCGGCCCACGTTGACCCGGTCGTCGGCGAGCAGGGTGAGCACCGCGGTGCTTCCGGCGGCATAGGTCGCCACGTAGCCCAGGGTGCCGCGCACCAGCAGTTCGCGGAACTCGCCGCGAACGGCGGCATCCGTCATCCGGTGCGCGACGCCGAGCGCGGCGGCGGTGAGCGCGGCCAGGCCCTCCGGCTCGGTGTCGGGCACGTCGTGGGCGAGGACGAGTCCGTCGACGGTGGCCGCGAGCGACCCCGCCAGCCGGGGGATCCGGGTACGGAGCCGACGCAGTTCGTCCAGCACGTCGGTCTCGACGGCCATGAGCAGTCTCCTTTCGGCACGCTGTCGACGCGCGCGGATCACAGGGCCTCCAAGGCGTCCAGGAGCCGTCGCAGCAGTGCCGTGTCGGGCTCGTCCCACGCCTCGCCGGGTGCTCCGGTGCCCGGGCGGACGGGGGCGGCGGGCGGGGGCGGTGCGGGGGTGATCAGTCCGTCGGCTGCCAGGCGGCGCAGCTCGACGAGGGTGTGGAAGGTGCGGCACGCGAGGGCCGAGGCGATCTGCGCGGCGGTGCTGGCGCCGTCGACCCGGGCGAGGGTCCGGCCGCGGCGGGGCGGCAGGTCCGCCGGGTCGGCACCGGGCACACGGGTGAGCGGGGCGGTGTCGACGGCGGGGTCGGGCCAGATGCGGTCCAGCAGGTCACGGCGGCGCCGCGACTCGCGCAGCACGCCGGCCACCGGGACGGGACGGACCGCGCCGAACCAGTGGGCGGCCTCGGGTCTGAAGCGGAGTGCGGCGGTGTCCTGGGCGAGCGCGAAGTACGCGGCGTCGAAGAGCGCGCCCAGGTGGCACAGCTCCAGCGCGCCGGTGGTGAGCCGGCCGCTGTCCACGAGCTGACGGCCGACGCGGTGGCGGGCCCCGGCCCGCTCGACCGCCTCCCACCAGCCGTCGGCGGGGAGCGCGCCGCTGCGGGTCAGCAGATCGCCGAGGTCGGGGCTGTACGCGGATTCGACGTGGACCACGCGCCCCGCTGCCAGGTAGAAGACCCCGGACTCGGTGGAGAGGGCCCCGGTGGCGCGGTCGGCCGCGAGGCTGCCGAGCATGGCGGGCGCCGATCCGTCGGTGGCTGCCGCGATGGTCATCCGAGCACCAGCCGGTCCGCCATCTCGGCCAGCCGGATGCGGGCCAGGGCCAGGTTGCCTTCGGCGCGGTCGAGCCACAGGTACAGGAAGACGGTGCTGTCGAAGGTCGTGATCACGAACCGGAGCAGGTGGTACGCGTCGACGGTGGTGAGGATCAGGTCCTGGACGGGCGGTTCCTTGCCGGACAGAACGGACGCCGCGCCGTCGGCCGGTGCGAGTGTGCCGCTCTCCATGGCGAGGCGGGCGAGTTCGGCGGTCTCCGCCGCCGTGGCCTCCGGGTCGTCGCCCGGCGCCTCACCCACCGCGCCGAGCGCGAGTCCACTGATCCAGTCGACCACCAGCGCTCCTCGCGCACCGGGCAGTCGCATGGCTTCCAGCAGGCTCTCATCGATTCCGGGCACGCCGGATCCCCCTCCATCGCACGGCCGTACCGCGAACGTGACGTCGAAGCTACGCTGTGTACTCGATCGAGGTGTGGGCTTTGGTGTTTTCCTTTGGAATATGCGGCATCGTCCCTTCGGCGCTGGTACCGTCGGCGCTTTTCGGGGTCGGACACGAGCGCCGGGAGGGGGTCCCCGGAGCGGCAGAGGGGCGGGCAGGGCCTTCCCCGTGCGGATGGCGGGCCGGCCCTGCTCGCGGGGGCCCATTGTGGTGACCGGGCACCGTCGCGGCCACGGGTGACGGCCCTCCACCACGTGTGCGCTCCGCACACCCCGTGCGCGGCACCCCCGTGGGCGCACGACGCAGAGGGTGACACGTACGAGGGGTGACACGTGGCACACGAGGGTCCCGCCATACGGGTAGCGGGAACGAGAAACGCCGTCCGGTGATCAACCCGCGTCGGTCCCGCCGTCCGACAGCGGCGACAATGGCAGGAAGCACGTGCCCCCGTTCACCCCTGGACCCATGCCTACCTCACGCACAGCCCGCCCCGTGATCCCGCCCTCCGTCTGGCTGACCGCCGGCCGGTACTCCGGGATCTCCGCACACGACGTACTCCGGCGCACCCTGCACCGGCTGGAGGAGAAGGGGGACATCGACTCCTTCCTGGAACTGCCCGAGGAGCCGCCCGCGGCGGGGACGGAGCCGCGGCACGGCGCGCCGGGCCTGGTGTTCCAGGCCCGTGTCCGGGTCGCCGGCTCGGTGACCGTACGCGCCCGGCTGAGTGTCGGACCCGGTGCCGACGGAGACCGGCCCTGGGTCCTGGTCGCCGAGGCCGAACAACCGTGGGACCTCATGTGGCCGTCCCCCACCGGCATGTTCTGGCCCACGGACGAACCGGACACGGGATGGAACCACGACGCGGCCACAGGACTGCGGCTGGGAGAGATCAGCCCGCTCCCCGAGGACGACAAGGCCGTACGGCGGCTGATGCGCGACTGTGCGCGAAACGCGAGCGGGAACGGGTGGAACATCCACGTCGTCGTCCACGAGGCGATGACCACGGGCGACCGCGGCCGGGTGCCGCTCGCCCGCTGGCTGCCGCCGGGCCTGCGGCACCGTGTGGTGGAGCACCGGGCCGCACCGCACCAGCTGCGGGTCGTGAACTGGGCGCTGCGCGACTGTGGCGTAGAGGTGCCGCGCGGCGGCGCGGTGGTCCTGCCCGGCAGCCCGGTCCCGGAGGGCTACGACGCCGGGGAGTTCTCGGTGCGCGCGGTCTTCCTGGACGGCACCCGGCCGGCCGGCCTCGTCGACGCGGTGACCCGGTTCGCGGCCCTGCCGCGTCCGCTGCCGGCCGGGGCCGAGGCGGCGCTGACCGCGCTGCGGGAGGACTGGCGTCTGCTGAACCTGGAGGAGGAACTCGCCCGCGAACGCCGGCTGGTCTCCCTGTACGCCGAGGCGCTGGAGGCCATGACCACGTCCCGCGACCTGTACCGGGAGGCCGCCGAGAGCGCCCACGAGGCGCTGGCCGCGTACCGGGAGGCCGCCGGGGCATCGGGCGGCGGGGCCCTGCCGCCCGGCACGCGGGCTCCGTCCCCGATGCAGCAGCTGACCCGCACGTTCGAGCGCCTGAGGTTCGGCCCCCGGGCACGCCGTCCGTCGCCCGCCGGCGAAGAGCGCCGGGCCCTGCCCGCCGCCGACGCGCAGTCGACGTCCTCCGGTCCGTAGGGCGGCCTGTCCGGCGGGTCGCGCCGGACAGGTGAGGGCCGGACAGGTGAGGGCATGCCGCCCGTCCGGGCGGCATGCCGCCCGGGCCGTACGGCGGTCAGTCCGGCATCCGGGGTGTGCCGGGCGGCGGCCACACCGCCCAGTGCCTGCCGGGGAACGGGGACACCACCCGGACGACCAGGGCCGTCAGCGCCAGGAGCGCGGCGACGACGGCCGCCGCGCCGGCGAGCCACTGCGGGGCGAGTGCGAGGCCGACGGCCCGGGACAGGACGGCGGACGGGAAGGTACCGCCGGAGGCGTGGGTCCCGGCCAGGGTGGCCGGCAGCACGACCGCCGCCGCCAGTACGAGCACGCCGGGGCGTACGACCAGGAACAGGGCCAGCGCCGTGCAGAGCACCGGCAGACCGACCGCGAGGGCGTGCGGGATCAGGGAGAAACCGTCACCCCGCAGCGGGAAGTGGACCACCGCGCACACGGCGAGGGCCACCGCGGCGGACCAGCTCGTCCAGGTCATGGACCGGACGGGCTGCGCGTGTGCCCGGCGGGGGTGCCGGACGCGCCGCCTCGAGTGCAGGGCCGCCGCGCCCCGGGCGCCGCGGTGCGGGGGCGGGAAGCCCGCCTCCGGCCCCCCACGGCGCTCGTCGTCCCGTACACCCCCGCGCTCTTCCCGGTGCCGGTCCCCGCGCTCGTCCTCGTACCAGGACGGTTCGGGCGCGGGGCGGTCGAGGCGATCCGGTGGGGGCTGCGCGGCCAGACGGTCTATCAGCTCGATGAGTTCCTCGACGGAGCGGCCGGAGGCGGCGGCCCGCAGTGCCTCCTCACGGCAGTGGGGTGCCAGCTGCTCGCTGTGCAGCAGTGCCACCAGCCGGGTCACGTCCTCCACCGGACGGTGGGCCGCGGCGGCCCGGATCGCCTCGTCCGCGCTGTCGGCGTCGCGGGGCGGCCGGGTCAGCAGGGCGACCAGACGGGCCACGTCCTCCACGGGGCGGCTCACCCCGATGACGCGCAGGGCGTCGACCACGGCCCGGGTGTGTTCGGGTGAACGGGCCAGTGACGTGATGAGGTCGGCGACCTCGTCCGGGGGGCGGTCCGACACCGCCGCGTACACCAGGTTGCCCACGGGGTCGCCGTACTGCTGCCGGCCCCGCTCCTCCTCCCCGGGGCGTAGGGAATCCGCCGGGTTCACGTCCGGACGCGGCCCACCGGTGCCGTAGACCGTTCCGGCGGCCGGAAGGGGCGCCGGCGGCGGCTCCGGCGGGAGGACCAAGTCCGTCCCGCCGGATATCTCGGAGGCAGTCGAGACGGTCGAGTCGCTCGAGGGACTCGAGGTGTTCGACGGGGGTGTCGATGAGCAGGTGGTCATGCTCGGCTCCATGAATGAAGACTCAGGCCGCTCCTCGCCCCCGGACGTACGACGAGCGACGTTACGTGGACCATTACTAAGCGCCCCCGCCCGGCACGGCCACTCGGCTGGGCCACCGGTATGACCTGTGCCACTCCGCCGGCTCCCCTCGGGGGGTCATACCGGAGCCGTTCCCGGGCATCCGGACAGGGAGACCGGTCTCTCGCCGCACCTCGAGGAGGACAGCCCGTGGACACCACCGTGGTACTCGTCGTGGCCGCCGTCGCCGCGGCCGCCGTGCTGGCCTGCGCCGTGGCCCTCACGGTGCGACTGGTCCGCACCCGGCGCGAGCTGCGGCGCGCCGGTCTGCCCACGGGCCCGCGCTGGGTGTTCTGGGGCGCGGTCCTCTACCTCGTCCTGCCGACCGACCTGCTGCCCGACCCGGTGTATCTGGACGACATCGGCGTGCTGCTGCTCGCGCTGCGCTCCCTGCGCGGATCCCTCGGCGCGGGTTCACCCGGAACGACGTCCCGGCGCCCGGATCGCGAACCCGCTCACGACTACGCTCCGTGAGGAAACCAACCACCCGTTCGATTCGTATAAGTCTCTGGAAGCCAAAACAAGTCGGCGGACCAAGCAGCGGTGCACAGTGGGCCGTCGCCTGGTCGGCGCAGCACCGACGAGGGAGAGACGATGCAACCGTTCGCGCTCAACTACGCACGTCCGGCACGGGAGTTGGTCATAAGCACTCCGTATGTGTACGACTCCGGACTGCAGTTGAACGTCCTCGCCGACGGACGAGTGGCGGCCTGCGATCACGCGCTGTTGCGAGAGGTGGGCACCACGACGTCCACGGCGGGTTCCAAGACTCACTTCGACGACTGACCGTGAGTCGCAGACGATGACCGTACTGATCCTCACCTGCGAGGAGGATGTGACCGCCGACATGGTGGTCGTGCACCTGCACGGCTCCGGAGTCCCGGTGGTACGCCTCGACCCTGCCGATCTGACCGTCGGCGTCTCGCTCTCGGGTGAATACGTGCACGGCCGTTTTCGCGGCCATCTCTCCGCCGGGGGGCGGCTGGTGAGCATCGGCGGGCTGCGGTCCGTGTGGGTGCGCAGGCCGGGCACCCCGGCCGGGCGGGCGGCCCAGCCGTCGCCCTGGCTGACCGAGGAGGCCGCTCAGGCTCTCTACGGGATGCTGCGCGGCTCGGACGCCCGCTGGATGAACCATCCGGACGCGGCCCGGCAGGCACGCCACAAGCCGTGGCAGCTCCGGCTGGCACAGCGCTGCGGCCTGCCCGTGCCGGCCACCGTGATCACGACCTTCCCGCGCGCCGCCCGGGAGTTCGCCGAGCGGTTCCCGGACCTGGTGGTCAAGCCCGTTTCCGGAGCACATCCGCAGGATCCGCCGCGGGCCGTGCCGACCAGCAGGGTGGCGCCGGACACCGACTTCGCCGCCGTGGCGTTCGGGCCGACACTGCTCCAGCGGCGGATCGCGAAGCGCGCCGACATCCGGCTCACCGCCGTGGGCGAGCGACTGCTGGCCGCCCGCAAGGCCGCGGACCCCGGCGCCGAACCGGTGGAGGTGGATGTACGTTTCGCGCCGCCCGGGGCGCCCTGGGAGCCGGTCGATGTACTGCCACGCATCGCCGACTCCGTCCGCGCCTATCTGCGCGAAGCCGAACTGGCCTACGGTGCCTTCGACTTCGCCGAGGACGCCGACGGGACGTGGTGGTTCCTGGAGTGCAACCAGTCGGGGCAGTTCGGGTTCGTCGAGGTGGAGACGGGCCAGCCGATCGCGCGTACCGTCGCCGAGTGGCTGGCGCGGCCCGTCCCCGAGGAGACGGTGGAGGCCGACAGGACGCCCACCACGGCATGCTGAGGGGCCCGTCACCCCGTGGGAGCGTGGTGGTACGGGCCCGCCCTCCGGGGCGGTACCCGGATCAGTGCGGCCTGGGGCCGGGCAGAAGGGCGGTGCGCTGCCAGCCGTTGCCCGGGGACTGCTGCCGGTCGAGGCCGCCCTGGGAGTATCCGGGGGACTGCAGGGGCCCCATGACCAGCTCCAGTTCCCTGTTCACTCGTTCGGCCTCGCTGCGGACCTGTGCGGGCACATCGCCGCGCTCCGTGATGAGTCGGTCGTAGATGGGGGATTCCTTGAACACCCTGCAACGTGCCTCTCTGCTTCGTCGGCCCCGGGACGGGGACGCGACTGACGAGTGTATGCGCCCGCACATCCTTCAGGGGGAATTCACCCGTACGACTTGACGCAGACGAGTCCACCAGGGATAGTCCCGCGCCCCGGGGGGCAGGCGGCACGGAGCGGTACCGGGTCCGGTCAGGCGCCCGTGGTCGAACCGGGGCGGACGATCATGAGAACCGTGACCGTCGCCCACAACAGGTTGAACACCCCTGTGAACATCGCCAGTTGCGCTGTCGCCCGTCGGTCGACGGACCGCTGCCGGGTCAGCTGCTCGACGAGTTCGTCCTGACGGGGCAGTACGAAGGCGAGCAGGACGGCCGCGGCCGCCGCCGTGAGCCCGACGGAGGTGACGAGCCAGCCGTCACCCAGAACGCCCATGGCGAGCGCGGTGGCCAGCCCGAGCACGGGCACCGCGACGCCGATGCGGGAGTAGACCCTGCAGATGCGGTGCAGCACCTCGACGGTGGTCACAGCCGCCGCGACCGGTCCGTCACCCCCGGCGGGCGCGGCGCGGCGCGCGGCCGGCGGGAACATGCTCGCCGCGACGGTCACGGGACCGACGGCGAGGATGGCGGCGAGGACGTGCAGGGACAGCAGGAACTTGGTCACCGGGGCTCTTTCCTTGGCGTGATCAGCGGTGAAGGGCTCACGCTAAGGGCCCTCGGGGTCTTCACCCAGGGGCTGGATCGACAGCTTCCGACGGGTTCCCGCCAACCACGCCCGTCTGCCTTTCCTCCGGTTCGCCGCACCACTGCCCACTTCTGCCCCGGCCCTTACAGGTGGCGGGAATCCGCCTATCGTGGCGTTCATGCACTCCGTGGCGATTCTTCTGCTCGACCGGGTCATCCCGTTCGACATGGCGGCCCCCATGCAGACCTTCGACTGGACGCGGCTGCCCGACGGCCGGCCCGCCTACCGGGTGCGGCCGTGCGCGGAGACACCCGAGGTGGCGGCGGACGGCGGGCTGTTCCTGCGCGTCGACCGCGGACTGGAGGCGCTGGCGGACGCCGACACGATCATCGTCCCGGGCCGCGCCGAGGGCGCCCCGCCGCTCTCCCCCGCCGTCGTCACGGCGCTGCGCCGGGCGGCCGGGGCGGGCACCCGGATCGCCTCGGTGTGCGTGGGCGCGTTCGTGCTGGCGGAGGCGGGGCTGCTGGACGGGCTGCGCGCCACCACGCACTGGGTGGCCGCGGACCAACTGGCCCGCTCCTTTCCACGCGTCGAAGTACAGCCGGACGTGCTCTACGTCGACAACGGGCAGATCCTCACCTCGGCCGGTGCCGCCGCCGCGCTGGACATGTGCCTGCACATGGTCCGCCGGGACCTCGGCTCGGCGGTGGCCGCGCACACGGCCCGGATGTCCGTCATGCCGTTGGAACGGGAGGGCGGGCAGGCCCAGTTCATCGTGCACGAGCACCCGCCCGTGCCCCGCGGGTCGGCCTTCGAGCCGCTGTTCGAGTGGCTCGAGGACAACCTGGCGCACGAGGTCACCCTCGGGGCGATGGCGGCGCGTGCCGGGATGAGCGAGCGCACCTTCGGCCGCCGTTTCCGTGAGCAGACGGGCACCACGCCGGTGCAGTGGCTGCTGCGGGCGCGGGTGCGGCGCGCCCAGTACCTGCTGGAGAACAGCGACTACACGGTCGAGCGGATCGCCCAGCAGTCCGGGTTCGGCTCGCCCACGGCGTTCCGCGAGCGGTTCCGCAAGGTGGTGGGCACCACGCCGTACGCGTACCGGTCGGCGTTCCACGGGCGGCGGCCCGTCGGACGGCCCGTCGCGGGCACCGGCTCGTAGCCGCCGGTCACACGGCCAGGCAGCGGCCGTTCTCGCCGTCCGGGTCCGTGGTCCGGCCGGCGGGCGCGGTCCGCTCCTGGGCGAGCAGCGCGTCCGCGCGGGTGACGGCCTCGCGGATGCCGGCCGCTCCCGTCATCACGCAGAGCGTGTACGTGATGTCCTCCAGCTCGCGCGCCGCGACGGGCGAGTGCCGCTCCGCCTGTGCGATCCGCAGCGTCGCGTAACGCGTCAGCAGTCGTCTGACGGTCTTGGGATCCGGTACCAGCACGAAGGCGCCTCTCTCTGGGTGTGTGGCTGCGCCTACCCGCATCGCCGGGAAGTAGTCCATTCCGTCCGGCCGGCCGGACGGAATGGACTGGATGGGCACCGGACGGGTGACCTGGTCCCCCGTCAGGCCGCCTGCCCGCTGTGCAGCGCGGTGTACGCCCCTCCCCGGCGCAGCAGTTCCTCGTGGGTGCCGATCTCCTGGATCCGGCCGTCCGCCATGACCACGATCCGGTCGGCACCGCGCACGGTGGACAGCCGGTGCGCCACGACGAAGGTGGTCCGCCCGTGCAGCAGCCGGGCGAGCGCCTCCTGGACCAGCGCCTCGGAACGGGTGTCCAGCGCCGAGGTCGCCTCGTCGAGGACGAGCACCTTCGGGTCCCTGATCAGGGCGCGGGCGATGGCGAGGCGCTGGCGCTGTCCGCCGGACAGGCGGGCGCCGCGCTCCCCGACGAGGGTGTCGAGGCCCTGGGGCAGCCGGTCGACGAACTCCAGCGCGTTGGCGTCGCGCAGCGCGGACCGCACCGACTCCTCGTCGGCGTCGTCCATGCCGTAGGCGACGTTCTCCCTGATCGTGCCGTCGAAGAGGATCGACTCCTGGGGCACGACCGACAGGAAGCGCCGGTAGGTGCGCAGGTCGAGGCCGTCCATGTCGGCGCCGTCGAGGAGCAGTCGGCCCGAGGTCGGACGGATGAAGCCTATGACGAGGTTGAGCACGGTGGACTTGCCCGCGCCCGAGGCGCCCACGAGGGCGACGGTCTCGCCCGGGGCGACGTCGAGGGTGAAGTCGCGTACGGCAGGGCGCTCGTCCCGCTCGTAGGCGTGGCCCACGCCCTCGAACGTGACCGCGCCGCGCAGGGCGGTGACCTGCGCCTTGCCCTCGTTGTCCTCCAGTTCGGGCGCCTGGAGAACCTCGCCGACCGAGCGCACGGACTCGAGGCCCTTGGTGATGACCGGGGCCAGGCCGGCCAGTGTCGTCGTGGAGTTGGTGAGTGTGGTCAGGAAGGCGCTCAGCATCACGATGTCGCCGGCGGTGACGCTCCAGACGTCGTAGTACGAGATCAGCGCCGCGCCGGCCAGTACGAGGACGCCCACCACGTTGAGCACCACCCAGGCCAGCGAGCCGAAGCGGCCGTTGACCAGGTCCAGGCGCATCCCGGAGGTGAGCAGCCGGTTCAGGGTGCCGTCCATCCGGCGCAGGGCCTTGCCCTCCAGCCCGTGGGCGCGGGTGACCGGGATGAGCCGGGTCATCTCCGTCACCCGGGACGACAGGGTCTCCACCTCGTGCCGGAAGTGCTCGTTGTGGGTCCGCAGCCGGGACCGCAGCCTGGCCACGAGCAGGGCGGCGGTGGGCACGACGACCAGGAAGACGGGCAGGAACTCGGGCGTGCGGAAGGCGATGATGACCAGTCCGCCGATGAGTACGGTGATCGCGCCGAGCCCCATCTCCGCGGTCTGCTGCACCATCTGTTCGACGGTCTCCACGTCCCGCACGACCTTGGCCTGGAGCACACCGGCGCTCACGCGGGAGTGGTAACCGATGGAGAGCTGCTGCATCCGCGTGCACAGGGCGGAGCGCAGGGCGGTGCCCATGCGGCGGACGCTGCCGTACAGGAGGCGCACGTAGAGCAGGTGCAGCGGATAGTTGACCAGCAGGATGAACATGATGACGCCGGTGCTGGTCCAGAGCTGCGAGACCGGCCGGTGCTGCACCACGGTGTCGATGATGGATGCGGTGATCAGCGGCAGCAGCCAGATGGGACTGTGCTTGACCGTGAAGACGCCGACCGCGGCGGCGAGCCGGCCGCGGTCGGCACGGAGGAGATAGGCGAGGGTGCGGACCGGGTGCTCGCCCCGGTAGCGGTGGTCGAGTGGTCTTGCCGGCGACGACGCCATCGGCGGTGGTCCTCCCCTGAAGCCAGGTACGGCAGGTGCAGCCCGGTCACGGCGGTGCGGTGAACGCTTTCTCCGTCCCCCACTCCGGAAAACGCTTTCCCCCCGATCGGGCAGGAGTACACCGGACCCGTGTGCGTGACCTCTTCCGGATGTCGTCCCGCCGCCTCCGGCAAGCGGTCCCAGCCTGGTCCCCGCACCGCGGGAAATCCAATAGGAAAATGCGAACGCATTCAGCAGGTACGGCTCTGAATCGCGCGGGAGGGCCGGCCACCGGAGGCCGGAACCCTCCGGGACGGACGTCCCCGGCAGCGCTCCGCGCCGCGGCGGGCAGGGAGCGCTCTCTGCACATCGGGCGCCCCTCCGCCCGACCTGGCTTAAGCAGCCCTTAAGAAGCGCTTAAGCACGTGTGGGGTTCTCGCGAGCACTTCAAGTAAGCCCTGCTCAGGGCAGGTTGAGGGACAAGTCGGACCCATTGGCGGGGGTGACTCCGGTCCGTACCATCAGAGCCGGGCGCCGGCACCGACGCACGAATGAGAGCGCTCTCACCACCATCGAGAGGTGCTCGGGGCCCTCAACCCCCGCACCCCATCGGCACCTTGTCAGGTACAGCTCACTGGAAACGGCTCGCCAGAACCACTCGATCACCTCAGGAGACCCCCCACATGACTCCTCGTCACCAGCGTTCCCTCGGCCGCCGGAAGGTCCTCTTCGCCCTCGGCGGGGCGGCCGTGGCCGTGCCCGCCGCCACCGCGCTCGCCCCCCACGCCCTCGCGGAGACGTCCCCGGACACGCAGGCCGTGGCGGCCGCCGCGGCCTCTCTCCCGCTGACGATCGTCAACAACAGTGGCTCCTTCGGCAACGCGAACGTCCACCTCTACGTCGTGGGCAATCAGGACGGACGTCAGGTGCGGCTCACCCCCGACGGCACTGCGGCCCCGGTCTCCCTGTCGGACAACGGCGCCGACGGCTTCACCGACTACGCGATCAGTCTGGCCGGCAGTGGCGAGACCCGGCTGTCCCTGCCGTACATGTCCGGCCGCATCTACGTGGCCCTCGGCCAGAAGCTCAAGTTCAAGGCCGTCGCGGACGGCAACGGCAACGCGGCGTTGCAGTACCCGGCCGGCTGGGTCGCCTCGGACCCCAACCACGGTGTGCTGCACGACTGCGCGGAGTTCACCCACAACTCCGCCGGCATGTTCTGCAACACCACGATGGTCGACATGTTCAGCGTGCCGATGAACATCCGGCTCACCGGTTCCAAGGAGCAGTCCACGGGCGTGTTCCGGGACGGGGGCCGCAGCGCCGTGTTCGCCGCGCTCAGGCAGGTGGAGGCGTTCTCGCGGCTCGTCGTGGACGACACCCGGATCATCGCACCGGGCCACGGCCTGGACGCGGGTCTGTTCGCCAAGGACTACCTCGCGCCGTACATCGACGAGGTGTGGAGCACCTACACCGGACGTGACCTCAAGGTCACCACCAACGCCGGTGCCTTCACCGGCCGGGTGCGCGGCGACCGGTTCACCTTCGACGGACCCGCCCAGGTCTCCTTCGGCAGGCCGTCCACCCGGGACGTCCTCTTCTGCGACGGGGCGCTCGCCGCCCCGAACGACGGCACGACCGGCCCGGTCGCCGCCGTGCTCGGCGCCGGCTTCAACCGTTCGACGCTGCTCAGCCACCCCGACCAGCCGACCACCGACGCCTCGGCCTTCTACCGGACCGAGCTCACCAACCACTACTCCAAGGCCGTGCACACGGCCACGGAGGACGGCAAGGCGTACGGCTTCGCCTTCGACGACGTCGCCGACTTCGCCTCGTACATCCAGGACACGGCCCCCACGGGCGTGCGCCTGACGCTGTCACCCTTCTGAAGCCGGCCCCGAAAGCCCTGAAGGGCCACAGGACGGACGGTGCCTCTTCCCGCCCGCGGTGCACCGCGGGCGGGAAGAGGCACCGTCGAGGACACCGGGACCGCGGGACGTGACACCGGCGCACCCGCGAGGGTCGCCCTGCCGCCGCGGGCAGGTTTTCCGCGGGCCGGGGAAGGTACTCCTGCACCTGAGGAGCGGCCCTTCAGGCGGCGCCCCCGTGTTCCGGATGCACTTCGGGCTCCCGCGTTGAATGGTGATACCGGACCCGATGACCGCACCGGGGCCGCTACAGCCATCCGGACCCGAGGAGTCAGAGATGTCGACGTCCCAGCCCGAGGAGTCCCGGCCGTCCGAGGAACGCACCACCCCGGACGGCCTGCTCCACGCCCGTACCGGTACCGATGTGTCGCCGGAGGATCTCGTCCTTGCCTCCGGCAAGGATCTCACCCCGCAGAATCTCGAATGGGCCAGGCGCAAGCTGGCGGAGGAGGGACCCGCCGCACTGGACAAGCTCCTCCCCTGACCCCTGACCCCTGACCCTTGGCCCCGGCTCCGGCCCTTGCCCGGCTCTTCCCGTCCCCGGCCCTCACTCCGGCCCGTCCGTGGCCGCGCCCTTCGGGGCGTCCTGCCCCGGCATCGGCGCGATCCTGACCCGGAGGTCGCCGATCGTGTGCGGGGGCCAGGCACGGGCGTAGCCGGGCGGGGTTCCGCGGGGGCCGACGAGCGTGGCCACGGGAACGCGGTCCGCGGTGCTCAGTATCTCCGCCACCGTGGTGTTCTCGTTGTTCCCGCCCGTCCCGCCGGAGGAGCAGCCGGTGTAATAGGCCACGGGGATCGCTTCGTGACCGGTGATCAGGCAGGGCGGGCGGACGCCGAGCCGGTGCAGTTCGCCGGCGGTGCGGGCCCAGTCCCGGCGGCTGTCGGTGTTGCGGTCCACGGTGTGCGTCAGGACGGCCAGCTGTACGGCCAGATGGCCGGCCAGCGCGAGCGCGACCAGTGACGTCACGACCGGCCGCCACGTCCCGGCCGGTGTCCTGACCAGGTGCCACAGCGCGTCGGCGACGGGGATCGCGAGCAGGGCGTAGGCGGGCTGGAGGAAGCGGGGGGCCGCGTACCCGATCATGAAGAGGTACGGGAGGGCGGCCGTGGCGGCGCAGGCCAGCGGCAGCGCGGTGCGCAGGGCGCGCCGGGCCCGTACGGCGACGACCAGCGCGAGGACGGCCAGGAGCGGCAGGGCGAACCACCAGAGGGTGATCACCGGATGGGGCATCGTCCCCGTGCACGGGCGGCACAGACCCCGCCCGCCCAGGCTGCGCAGTTGGTCGTCGACGGCGATCTGCAGGCCGAGCCCGCCCTGGACGCGGGAGGCCTCGGCCAGCCGCTCCCCCAGGCCGCCGTACCAGGCGTAGGCCTCGGCCACCCATTCGGCCGCGCCCACCGCGAGGCCCGCCGCGAGTGCGGTCAAAAGGCGGAGGTGCCGGCCTGCCAGGGCGAGGACCAGTAGGGGGATCGTCACCCATACGGCGTCGGTGGGCCTCATCAGCGCCATCAGCACGGCTCCCGCCGCGACGCCCCACAGCGCCCCGCGCGCCGAGCGGTCCGCGTGGTACCGCAGGAAGCAGCCGACGGCGGTCAGGGCGCCGATCGCGACCCACTGGTTGGGCATGGCCTGGGGACCGTAGAAGAGGGTCACCCACAAGGACGCGAAGAAGGCGCCGGCGGTGACCAGGACCCGGGTGGGGAACAGGCCGCGCCAGGCGCGCAGCGCCAGGTACAGGCCCAGGCCGGACAGGAGGGCGAGGTAGACGCGCAGCAGCGCGGTGGACTCCGACCAGGAGGCCACGGGCGCCACCAGGAGGGAGACGCCCCGGGCGCGCGGGGCGCTGAAGAAGGCGGCCGGGTGGTGGGAGGTGACCTGGCTGACGTAGACGATCTCGTCCCAGCCGAGTCCCAGCGCAGGACGGACGAGGACGAGCTGGGCGACGGTGAAGACGGCGGCCAGGACCGCGAGCGGTGCGGCGCCGTCCGTGGAACGCGGCACGCCCGGCGAGGACGTGCGTGCGCGTACGCGTCGCCGTCCCGCGGCGAGAAGGGCACCCTTGTCGTCGGCCATCGTCCGTCCCTCGTCCCGTGTGCCGCCGCTCCTGCCGGTCACTTGCGCGCAAACAGAAACAAATTAACCCGCCGGGCGCGCAGGGGCAGGCGGGGACGAGGACCGCGGTCACCGCTCGCCCGGTTCCCGGGGTTCTCCGGTGAGTTCGGCGAGGTCCGTCACGACCCGGTCGGCGCCGTGGGCGTAGAGCGCGGCCGACCGGCCGACGCGGTCCACGCCGACGACGTAGCCGAAGCGGCCGGCGCGGCCCGCGTCCATGCCGGCCAGCGCGTCCTCGAACACGGCGGCCCTTCCGGGCGGGACGCCGAGATCCCGGGCGGCGGCGAGGAAGGTGTCGGGGCGCGGCTTGCCGGGGAGGCCGCGTTCCGCGGCGACCACACCGTCCACGCGGGCGTCGAAGAGGTGCTCGGCGCCGAGGGCGCGCAGCACGTCCCGGCAGTTGGCGCTGGCGGAGACGACCCCGGTGCGCAGGCCGTCGGCGCGGGCCGCCTCGATGTAGCGCAGCGTGCCGTCGTAGGCCTCCACTCCGCCGCTGCGGATCCTTTCCAGGAACAGCTCGTTCTTGCGGCGGGCGAGCCCGTGCACGGTCGCGGCGCCGGGCGGATCGTCCGGCGTGCCCTGGGGCAGGTCGACGCCGCGGGAGGCGAGGAAGGTGCGTACGCCGTCGGTCCGCGGGCGGCCGTCCACGTACTCGGCGTAGTCGGCGTCGGTGAACGGCCGGAAGTCCGCGCCGTCCCGCTCGCGCAGGAAGGCGTCGAACGCCTGCTTCCAGGCCGCCTCGTGGACCGCGGCGGTCCTGGAGATGACACCGTCGAGGTCGAAGAGGCAGGCCAGGATGTTCTCGGGCAGACCCAGATCCGTCATACCGGACATGGTCTCGCGTCCCGGCGGACAGCACGCGGCGAGGAGCGGGCGGCGACGGGACCGCGGGCGCCGTCCGGGGGCGGGCGGGAGTGACACACTCTCCCCTGTGGTGCCGACCTTCGACGATCTCCTCCACCGCGCCCGGGCCCTCGGCCGGGACGGCCGACGCGCGCTGCTCGGCATCGCGGGCGGCCCCGGAGCGGGGAAGTCCACGCTCGCCGGGGAGCTGGTGCGGGCTCTGAACGGCGCCGGGGAGCCATGGGTCGCGCACGTCCCGATGGACGGCTTCCACCTCGCCGACGCCGAACTGGACCGGCTCGGCCGCCGGGACCGCAAGGGCACCCCGGACACCTTCGACGCGGCCGGGTACGCGGCCCTGTTGCGGCGGCTGCGCGAGGAGACGTACGGGGACGTCGTGTACGCGCCCGGTTTCGAACGGGAACTGGAGCAGCCCCTCGCGGGAGCCGTTCCGGTGCCGCCGACGGCCCGGCTGGTGGTGACGGAGGGGAACTATCTACTGCTGGACACCGGTGCGTGGGCGCGGGTGCGGCCGCAGCTCGACGAGGTCTGGTTCTGCGAGCTGGACGAGGAGGAGCGGGTACGGCGGCTGGTGGCCCGGCACGTGGAGTTCGGCAAGCCTCAGGACGAGGCGGTGGCCTGGGTCGCGCGCTCGGACGGGCCCAACGCCGAACTGGTCGCGCGGACCCGGCACCGCGCGGACCTCGTGGTCCCGGCGTCGGCCGTGCCGCGTGTGCGCCGCTGACGGGCGGACCTCCCGTGCGCCGTCGGGGTGGGACGGCCGGCGGTCCGGTGGGCCTCCCCTCTCCCGCAACCATGCGGCATCACCCGTATCGCTCCCCCTGTTCGCCACGCTGCGTGAGCTAAATTGAACCCTCGTGGGAGACGAAGGAGGCACCCCGGTGCCATCGCCGCAGCAGGCACGCGCACAGGCATCCGCGATCATCTCGGGGAAGGCGGGCGAGGAGACGGAAGCGTCCCCGACGTCCCAGCTCCGCACGCTGTTCGACCGGCCCCGGCTCTCCCCCGGCCAGCGGCGCATCGCCCGGTACCTGATCGAGCACCTCACCGAGGCGGCGTTCCTGTCGATCACGGACCTCGCCGAGCGGGTCGGGGTGAGCCAGCCCTCGGTGACCCGGTTCGCCTCGGTGGTCGGTTTCAGCGGCTACCCCGCGTTGCGGGAGAAGCTCCAGGCGATCGCGCTCGGCACGCTTCCCGGCGGGCCCGCGGAGGAGAACCGGGGCAACGAGTTGCAGGCGGCGGTGGACGCCGAGATCGAGAATCTGGAGAACCTGCGGCGGGACTTCGCCGGTCCCGACCGGGTCGTCGAGACCGGCCGCGGGCTGGCGGCGTCCGCGCCGCTGACCGTCCTCGGGCTGCGCATCTCCGTCTCCCTGGCCGAGTACTTCGCCTACGCCGCCCGTCGTATCCACCCGGACGTCCGGCTGGTGACCCGCGGCGGCAGCGTCGCCTACGACGCACTGCTGCAGTCACGGGAGGCCGGCGGCACGTGGGTGCTGGCGTTCTCCATGCCGCGGCACGCCCAGGAGACCCTGACGGCGGTGCGGGTCGCCCGGAGCGCCGGGCTGAAGGTCGCGCTGATCACCGACCTGGCGCTGGGCCCCCTCGCGGACGAGGCCGACGTCACCTTCGCCACCGGTACCGGGTCACGCCTGGTGTTCGACTCGTACGCGGCTCCGGGCGTGATGTGCGCGGCGCTGCTCCAGGCCATGACGGACGCGGACCCGGAGCGGACGCAGGCCCGGCTCGACGAGTACGAGCAGGTCGCCGACCAGCACCAGTTCTTTCTCAGGGACTGATCCCTCGCGGGGTCCGCTCCCCGCCGGCGCCGTCAAGCGGGCCTTCCCCTTCGAAGCACGCATGAATGTTTTCATACGCCTTGCAAACCACATCGCATATATAAATACTGCTGACGGATCACGACATGTCCACTGCGGACAGTGATCCGCACCCATCCCGCCATCACCCGCTCCGCCCGGAAGCCGACGGTCCGCCCCTGCGCAGCCAGACACCTCCGCAGCGGATGACGCCCGCCCCGGCCGGACACCCGCACGAACGCCCGAACCCGCCGGCTCCCGCCCGCTCCGACGGCCGCGCCGGACCAGAGCCGTCCCACCCGTCGCCCTCCCCAGCGACGCAGCACACCCGGAAGCGATGATCATGACCGTGACCTCCACGCGCCTCAGTCCGGACTGGCCCTGCCAGGTCAAGGCACCCGGCAGCTACGACTGGGAACGCTCGGCGGCCAAGTGGCTGCGCGAGCTGGTACCGGCGCGCTACGCGAGCTACCCCGCGTTCCTCCGGCACCCCGTCCTGCTGGCGCGGCACGCCCAGATCCAGGTCGAGCACGAGATCCGAGTGGCGCGCACCGCCCTGCAGACGGCACGGGCCGACCTGCCCCGGCTCGGCCTGCACGAAGGGGTCATCGAGCACACGATCAAGCTGTACGCGGCCGAGGTCATGCAGTTGCAGCACATCGCGCGCAGCGTGCGCGCGGTCACGCGGGCCCTGGTGGAATCGGGACGCTGACCGGTCGGGACGCGCCGGGCGGGCCTCACCCCGTACGGGACTCCAGCGCACGGCGGGTGTCGTCGCCGTAGACGCCGCTCTCGTCGCCCTGGACGCCGTACCAGAGCTGGAACCGGGCGACGGCCGCGGACAGGGCGGCGTCGTAGCGGCCGCTGGTGGTGCCGTCGCGGTAGACGTCCGGGATGCGCAGCAGGCGTTCCTGGAGTTCGGCCACTTCGGGGCCCGAGTCGCCCTCGCCGAGGAATCCGGTGGCGGCCGGGGCCCGCCGGGGCGGCGCGGCGGGCTCGGCCGCGGGCGGGCTCGCGGTGGGGCGGGGGTCCGGCACGGCCCGGTCACCGGCGGGCTGCCTCAGGAGCAGGACCGCGCCACCGAAACCCAGTACCGCCGCCGCGGCCAGGGCGATCGCCACGGCGGCCCGCCGCTTCGCGGGACTGTGCGGGGACGGACGCACGGGGGTGTGCGAGGGCCGGCCGGGCACCGTGCTGTCGTACGAGGGGCCTTGGGACGCACGGCGGCCGGGTGGCCTGCGCCCGGCTGCTGGACCGTGCTGCGTGAAGTTCTCGTCCGCGGGGCCGGGCGCGGTCGCCGGCGGCCGGGCGGGCGGTTCGGGGGCGACCGACGGGAACTCCTGGGTCTCGTCCTCCGGGCCGGTCCCCGGCCGGGGCAGGGTGACGGACTCGTAGCCCTCGCGCTCCTCCCGTTCGAACTCCCTGAACAGTTCGGCGAGCGCGTCCGTGCGGCGCGGGCGCAGGACGCGGACGGGCTCGAGGGGCGGGCCGCCGTGCGGCTGCCCGGGGTCGGACGGCGTCGGCACGCTGCTCTCCTTCCGCTGCGCACGAGGGCGGAGCCGCCCACGGGAAGAGATACGCGCCCAGGGGGGCGGGAGTTCAGCAGGCGGCGCGCAGAAAACGGTGCAGGGAAGCCGTCATGGCGGACACGAAGGACTCCTGGGACACCGTGTCCAGGGCGTCGAGGGACAAGTACGGGTTCAGGTCCTCCAACTCGACCAGCAGCAGTTCGCCGTCCGGGGCGCGGCAGGCGTCGACCCGCTGGATGCCGTGGTCGAGGGTGTTCCAGTCGACGAAGCTCCGGGCGAACTCCAGGTCGCGCGCGGTGACTTCGTACGGTTCCAGGTGCCAGCGCCGGTCGGGGTCCGGGGCGTACAGGGCGTACTGGAGGTCGTGGTCGACGAAGTAGAAGGAGACCTCGTACGCGAAGTCGATGTGCGGTTGCACCAGGACGTCGCCGTCGATGAACTCCCGCACGGCGTCCCCGGAGACGACACGCAGCCCCACCGAGTCGGCACCGAGCCTGGGTTTGACCACGTACCGGTCCGCCGCGGGCAGCAGTCGCAGGTCCTCGGCGCGGTCGACGGTGGGGATCACCGGCCGCCCGGCGGCGCTCAGTTCGAGCAGGTACTGCTTGCCCGCCATGTCGCCCCGGCCGGTGAGCGGGTTGTAGACCGGCTTCCCGGCCTCCGTGGCCCGCCGGCGGAAGGCTTCGTAGGCCTCCGGGTAGGTCAGCACCGGACCGCTGTTGCGGACGACCACGGCGTCGAAGCCGTCCAGCAGCGCGGCGGCGTCCCGCGGATGACAGAGCGCCAGGTCGAAGTCGGCGCGCAGCCTGGAGGTGAGCCGGACGTCCTCGTCGCCGTAGCGGCGCCCGCGGGCCGGATACGTCAGGTCGGTGACGTACAGGAGGCGGGGACGGGTACGGGCGGGCGCCATGCGGGACTCCTCGGGGAACGAGAGAAGCCTGATCATATGAATGATCCGCCGGCATCGAAACAGCCCGGGAACGCGGTGGATGCAAAGGAGGGATACTGAGTGCCTTTACGGGTGGCACTGAGTGCCATACGCTGTCGCTGTGCACGGTGGCACACGACACACCGGGTACGTGCGTGCCGGGCATCGTGCACGCGGGATGGCGGCCGAGTGCAGGGAGTTGACCAGCGTGTACCACCACTCAGGAAGCGTGGCTCAGCAGGCAGCCGGCGCCACGACGGGCCTGCTCGAACCCCAGGGCGCGAACGGCGCGGAGGCCATGGCCTTCCAGCGGTGCACATGGTGCGGCACCGCGATGTACCACCGGCTGCTGTGCCCCGTCTGTCAGGGCAGCGACCTGCGCACGGAGCACAGCGCGGGCGTCGGCACGGTCCGTCACTCCACGACGCTGCACCGCAATACGCCGGCCGCCCGGAACGTGTCCCTGATCGAGATGGCCGAGGGCTTCGTCGTCCGCGGCCGGGTCATGGGACCGCCCATCGGCATCCACAGCGGGGACCGGGTACGGCTGTCCACGGCCAAGGACCCGGTGCGCGGCGAGCCGGTCTTCCAGCTCGTCGACGAGCCCTACCGCGCCTGGACCTGACCGGCCGCCCGGAACCGGTCCGGGCGGCCGGAGTCCGCTCGCCCGAGTTCAGCCGGCCGGAGTTCGGTCGGCCCGAGTTCAGCCGACCCGAGTTCAGTCGACCCGAGTTCAGTCGGCCAGTGTGACGCGGATACCGACGGTACCCTCGCGGCCCCGGCGCAACCGGCTGCCGAGCAGCGTCAGCCGGCCCGACAGACCGTACTTGCGGGCGATCAGCTCGCGGTAGCGGGCGGTGGCGGCCGCATCGCAGATCTCCGCGGTGGCCGGGACCTGACCGCCGGTCGGACGGCCGCGCACGTCGCAGGGGCCGACCAGGACGTCGGCGCGGGCCCGGATCCGCTTGACCTTCCAGGAGTCGGCGGCGGTCCAGACCCCGAGCGCGTTCCCGTCCCGCACCACCCACACCGGGGTGGCCACCGGCGTACCGTTCCTCCGGTAGCTGGTGACCAGCAGGTACTTTCCCGCTCCGAGCCGTTCGAGCAACGCGTCGTCCATACCCGGCAGTCTAATGTCCGGTCACCCCCTCCTGCCCGTCGTGGACGCCGCCCCCTGCGCACGCCGGGCCGCTCGGCACGCAGGCCGGCACCTCTTGCACATCGGATCGCTCCGGCGGTGAACACCGCGGGGCCCGCGTCCGTATGGACTGGGGGCACTCGACTCAGGGGAGGCCCCGTGGTGTTCGCACCGCGCTGCTCTGGTTCGGGAGTCATGCATGAGGCACGCACGACGACGGGTCGTCCGGCGAGTGACACGGCTGGCGGCCGTCGGCGGACTCCTCCTCGGAGCGACGATGGTGACCCGCGCCGTCGCGAGTGAGCCCCCGGCGCCGGCCCCGGTTCCGTACGCCGCGTCCGAGGAGGACACCGGCCCCGGCTCCGCCCTCGTGGCGCGGCTCGGCGCCTCCCGCACCGCGGGCAGCTGGCTCGGCGAGGACGGGCGAACGGTCGTCGCGGTCACCGACGAGAGGGCGGCGGCCGAGGTGCGGGAGGCCGGCGCCGACCCGAAGACGGTGCGCCACAGCATGCGCGACCTGAAGTCGGCCACGAAGACGCTGGGTTCGGCACCGCGCGTGCCGGGGACGGCCTGGGCCATGGACTACCGGTCCAACGAGGTGGTGGTCCGCGGCGACAGCACGGTGTCCGCGGACGACTGGTCCGACCTGACCCGGGCGGCGAAGGGCGCCGGTGACTTCGTCCGCATGGAGCGCACCGAGGGCACCTTCACCACGCGGATCAACGGGGCGGAGCCCATCCTGTCGACCGCCGGGCGCTGTTCCGCGGGATTCAACGTGACCGACGGCACGAGTGAGTTCATCCTCACGGCCGGGCACTGCGGGCCGGACGGATCGGTCTGGTTCGCCGACGACGGGGGCAGGAAGAAGGTCGGCACCACGGTCGGCGGCAGCTTCCCCGGCGACGACTACTCCCTGATCGAGTACGACGGCGGCCGGGCCGGCGAAGGCGCCGGTGTCGTGTCGGTCGGCAACGGCCAGGGCGTCCGGATCACCGGCGTGGGCGACCCCACCGTCGGCCAGCGGGTCTTCCGCAGCGGCAGCACGAGCGGGCTGCGCGACGGGGAGGTGACGGCGCTCAACGCGACGGTGAACTATCCGGAGGGCACGGTCAGCGGCCTCATCGAGACCAATGTGTGCGCCGAACCCGGCGACAGCGGCGGCCCGATGTTCTCCGAGGGCATCGCGCTCGGGGTGACGTCGGGCGGCAGCGGCGACTGCCGGCAGGCGGGCGGCACGACGTTCTTCCAGCCGGTCACGAAGGCACTGGCGCAGCTGAAGGTGGACCTCCTGGTGGCCCCGGAGGCCGGGGGCGACGCGGACACGGCCGCTCCCGCCCCGTCGGCGGGAGCGGCGGCGGCCCCGGACGCCGCGTCGCCGGGTTCGCCGGCGGCGGGGATCAACGCGTCGACGCTGCTGTCCCGCCTGGCCGATCCCCGGAACGTGGGACCCGGGATGCTGGTCATCGGCGGCAGCCTGATGGCCCTCGTGGCGACCCGCTGGATCCGCGCGGAGCAGGACCGCAAGGCGTACCAGCGGTACTACTCGGCGACATGGAGCTGAGCCGGGCGCTGGTACCGGCTCCGGCTCCGGTACCAGCGCGCGGGTGCCGGAGCCCGGGTGCCGGAGCCCAGGTGCCGGTGAGGAGGCTCACACGTGACACGGGTGGCCCGGGCCACGAGGACGGCATACGCGCCCCGGGCCGGAGAGCCGGGCCGGCGATGCGGCCGGGACCAGCGCCCGGACCAAGGCCGGGGCGTGCGACGGGACGAGCGGAAGGAGGGAGGCGAGGATGACGGGCGGTGGGGCCTGTGCGGCGCCTCAGGCCGCCTCGGCCCGCTCCGGAAGGGCCTCGGCCCACTCCTGGACGAGACGCTGGTACTCCGCGCGCTGCTCGCCGCTCAGTGTCCCGCCCGACCGGAGCCACAGGGCCCGGATCTCCTCGTTGACCTCGGCAGCCGATCGCTCGGATGAAGGTTCAAGAGTGGTGGACATGTTGTGAAGCATAGGGCCACCGGCGTGAAAGCCGCGTGAGTAATCACGAGTCAATCGGACATACCGGACAGTGTCACTGATCACGTCCATCTGCCATGGAACGTGGGCGAGTTCACATTCCCGGGCTTCCCAGGACGCCCCTCCCGGCCTCCCGGACCCCTCCCCGGCCGGCGCGGCCCGCGGATGACGGCGGGCGCGAGAACCTCGCGCGGTCCGCGAGCCGGCGGAGCCTCCCGACGGCATGGGCGAACCGTCCGGTGTCGGACAAGTTCCCCCGTACGGAGGGCTGTTGCGGCATCGTGTTACCCGGCCCTCCGAAGGGCACCGAGGACGCGGTCGCCGACCGGAAGGACTTCCCGGCGTTCAGCTTCCCGATCACCCCCTGCGCGGCCGACGCGGGTGCGTCGCGGACCGGCCTCGTTCCCCCCAGTGAAAGGGCACGCGTTCCATGACGTTCTCGCTCGGCATCGTCGGCGCCGGCCAGTTCTCCGGCCAGCTCGCCACCCTCTTCCAGGCGCATCCCGGCGTCGGCGACATCCATGTCACCGACCTGCTGCCCGAACGGGCCCGGCGGCTCGCCGCCGCGCAGGGACTCGCCGGCACCTTCCCGTCGTACGAGGCCATGCTGGAGTCGCCGGAGATCGACGCGGTCGCGATCTTCACCCAGCGCTGGACCCACGGCCCCCTGGTGCTCCAGGGTCTCGACGCGGGCAAGCACGTGTACTCGGCGGTCCCCATGGCGATCCGTACGGAGGAGATCGCGGCGATCATCGACGCGGTCGAGGCGACCGGTCTGACGTACATGATGGGCGAGACCAGCCAGTACCACCCGGCGACGGTCCACGCCCGCGACCGGATCGCCGAAGGCGCCTTCGGGCGGCTGTTCTACGCCGAGGGCGACTACGTCCACGACATGGACCTCGGCTTCTACGAGGCGTACCGGTACAGCGGCGGCGACGACTGGAAGGCCACCGCCAGCTATCCCCCGATGCTGTACCCGACGCACGCGGTGGGCGGGGTGCTGGGTGCCTGGCAAACGCACGCGGTCGGCGTCTCCGCGATCGGCGTCAGGGACGAACGCGGGGACGGCGTCTTCGACAAGGAGATCAGCCGGTTCGACAACGACTTCTCCAACGCCACGGCCCTGTTCGAGGTGGCGGGCGGCGGCGCGTTCCGCACGAACGAGTTCCGGCGGGTCGGCTATCCCTCGCACATCAGGGAATCGCGGTTCCGGTTCTTCGGTACGGAGGCGAGCATGGAGCAGCTCGCCACGGTCGCGCTGTGGCAGGACAAGAGCGGCGTGCAGGACATCAGCGAGCTGCTGCAGCCCAAGGAGACCCTCTCCCCCGACGACCCGTCCCTCCAGCACGTGGCGCCGGAGCTGCGCTCCGCCTTCACCTCGGGATCGGCGGCGGTGCACGACCGGACGCGGCTCCCCCGCGCGTTCGACCTGCTGCCCAACGGCCACGAAGGCAGCCACCACTACCTCGTGGACGACTTCGTGACCGCCGTGAACACCCGCACCCTGCCCTCGGTGAACGCGTGGGTCGCCGCCCGCTACACCCTGCCCGGCATCGTCGCCCACCAGTCGGCGCTGCGGGGCGGCACCAGGCTGGAGATCCCGGACTTCGGGGACGCGCCACAGAGGTGACCACCGGTCACCACGGCAGGCGGGCGGGCCGTCAGCGGTACCCCGTGACGTCCGCCGGCTTGCCCGGGTCCTGGACCTCGACGAGGTAGCGCCAGGCGTCCGGGCGGCTGCCGTCGAGGTCGGTGAAACCGTACTCCCGGGCGAGACCCCCGCTGGAGAGGGAGGTGCCGTTGAAGCGGGACACCCGCGGGTCGGCGGCGAGCGCGGCGACGGCCCGTCCCACGTAGCGCGGGGTCTCCGAGATGGCGAAGTGGGGGACGCGGGTCAGGGCGTCCTGCCAGTTGTCCTCCCTCACCCCGAACTCGTCGAGCATGATCTCCGAGCGGAGCCAGCCCGGGGTCAGCGCGACCGCCGTGGCACCGCGCGGGCCGAGTTCGTGGCCGAGGGCGAAGGCCATGCGCAGGACGGCCGTCTTGGCCAGGTCGTAGAAGAAGGAGACGCGGTAGGTGTCACGGTTGTAGTCCGCGGTGCCGTCGGTGACCTCCACGACCAGGCCGCCGGGGCGGCGCAGCAGCAGCGGCAGGGCGTGGTGGCTGGTGACGGCGTGCGTGTCCACCGCGAGCCGCAGCAGGCGCAGCCCCTTGTCGAGGTCGTGCTCCCAGACGGGGGCGTTCCAGTCGAAGAGCTTCTCGCCGCCCCAGATGTCGTTGACGAGGACGTCGAGGCGGCCCTGTTCGGCGGCGATGCGGTCGACGAGGGCCCTGACCTGGGCGGGGTCCAGGTGGTCGGTGGGGACGGCGATGCCCCGTCCGCCTGCCTCGGTGACCAGGTCGGCGGTGTCCTCGATGGTCTCGGGGCGGTCGTACTCGGAGCGCCCGGTGCGGGTGCTGCGTCCGGTGACGTAGACGGTGGCGCCCGCCGCGCCCAGTTCGACGGCGATGCCCCGTCCGGCTCCCCGGGTCGCTCCCGCGACCAGTGCGACCTTGTTCTGCGACGACCCTGTGGTCGACTCCGGCATGTCCGGCCTCCCGTCACGCGTGACAGCGATCTGCTGTCGCTACGAGAGTGACGGGTAAGCCGGACATCCTCTGTCACCTTTTCCCGGTGATCGCCCGGCCGGACGTGACCGGGCGATCACCGGAGCGGCCTCAGTGACCGCGGGCGATCCACTCCTCGAGGTGCGGGGCCTCCGCGCCGATGGTGGTCGAGTCGCCGTGGCCGGTGCGGACCTTGGTCTCCGGCGGGAGCGTGAGCAGCCGCTCCCGGATCGAGTCGACGATCGTCGGGAAGTGGGAGAACGAGCGGCCGGTGGCGCCGGGACCGCCCTGGAACAGGGTGTCCCCGGTGAACACGGTGGCGAGCCCGGGATCGTACAGGCAGACCGCGCCGGGCGCGTGCCCCGGCGTGTGCAGCACCGTGAGGTCGGCGCCGGCCGCCTCGATCACCTGGCCGTCGACCAGCCAGGCGTCGGGGTCGCGGTCCGGGTGGGTCTGCTTCCACAGCGGCAGGTCGTCGTGGTGCAGCCAGATGGTGGCCCCGGTGCGGTCGGCGAGGGCCGGCGCGGCGTCGATGTGGTCGTTGTGGGCGTGCGTGCACACGATCGCCTTCAGGCGGCGGTCGCCCACGGCCTCGGCGATGGCGTCGGCGTCGTGGGCGGCGTCGATGACGATCACCTCGTGGTCGTCGCCGACGATCCACACGTTGTTGTCGACGTCCCAGGTACCGCCGTCGAGGCTGAACTGCCCCGAGGTGACCAGGTGTTCGATGCGGGCGGTCATCAGAGCACCACCACCGAGCGCAGCACGTCGCCGTGGTGCATCCGCTCGAAGGCCTTCTCGACCTCGTCGAGCCGGATCGTCTCGGTCACGAACGCCCCGAGGTCCAGGCGTCCTTGCTGGTGCAGGTCGATCAGCATGGGGAAGTCGCGCGAGGGCAGGCAGTCGCCGTACCAGGACGACTTCAGGGAGCCGCCGCGGCCGAACACGTCGGCGAGCGGCAGTTCGAGCTTCATCTCCGGGGTGGGCACGCCGACGAGGACGACGGTGCCGGCCAGGTCACGGGCGTAGAAGGCCTGTTCGTACGTCTCGGGGCGGCCCACGGCCTCGATGACGACGTCGGCGCCGAAGCCGCCGGTGAGTTCGCGGATCGCCTCGACCGGGTCGCTCGTACGGGAGTTGACGGTGTGGGTGGCCCCCATGGAGCGGGCGGTCTCCAGCTTGCGGTCGTCGATGTCGACGGCGATGATCCGCGCCGCTCCGGCGAGCCGGGAACCGGCGATGGCCGCGTCCCCGACGCCGCCGCAGCCGATGACGGCGACGGAGTCGCCCCGGCCGACGTTGCCGGTGTTGATCGCGGCGCCGATGCCCGCCATGACGCCGCAGCCGAGCAGTCCGGCGACCTGCGGGGAGACGGCGGGGTCGACCTTGGTGCACTGTCCGGCGGCGACGAGCGTCTTCTCGGCGAAGGCTCCGATGCCGAGCGCCGGGGAGAGTTCGGTGCCGTCGGTGAGGGTCATCCGCTGCTTCGCGTTGTGCGTGTCGAAGCAGTACCAGGGGCGTCCGCGCAGACAGGCGCGGCACGTGCCGCACACCGCGCGCCAGTTGAGGACGACGAAGTCACCGGGGGCGACCTCGGTGACATCATCGCCCACCGACTCCACGACGCCCGCGGCCTCGTGGCCGAGGAGGAAGGGGAAGTCGTCGTTGATGCCACCCTGCTTGTAGTGCAGGTCGGTGTGGCACACCCCGCAGGCCTGGATGCGGACGACCGCCTCACCCGGCCCCGGGTCGGGTACGACGATCGTCTCGATGCGTACCGGCTCGTCCTTGCCCGGTGCGATCACGCCGCGTACTTCCTGCGCCATGGTGCTGGCTCCTTCGTCTCCCGGTGGTACGTCCTCCCGACCCTACGCGACCTGCGCGGGACCCGGCCGGTGGGCTCCACGGCAGGTCGGAGCGTGCTGACCGGGCGGCGGGCCGGCCCGTGAGAGCGGGCCCGGCGGGCCGGGGGCGGGCCGCGGCGACGTAGCCTGAGCTCTCCGCCCGACGCCGAGGGAGCGACGTGAGCATCGCAGCGCAGAAGTCCGGCCCGCCCGCCTGGCGGGCGCTCCTCGGTTACGTACGGCCGCACCGGTGGGCCCTGCTGGGCGGCGCCTCGCTGTCCCTGCTGACGGGGGCGACCGGCCTGATGCTGCCGCTGGTCGCCCGCGATCTCATCGACGACCTGTCCGACGACCGGGCCATCACCGGTGCGCTGGTGCTGATGTCGGTCCTCGTCATAGCCAACGCCGCGCTGGGCGCGCTGGGTTCGTACGTGCTGCGGCGCACCGCCGAGTCGGTGGTGCTGGGGGCGCGGCGCTCGTTGTCGTCGTATCTGCTGCGGCTGCGGATCACGGCCGTGGACCGCAGTGAGCCGGGTGACCTGATGGCCCGCATCACCTCCGACACCACGCTGCTGCGGGAGGTCACCACGAACTCGCTGGTGGGCCTCGGCACGGGCGGCCTGACGCTGATCGCGACCATCGCCCTGATGGGTTTCGTCGATCCGGTGCTGCTGGGGGTCACCCTGGCCGTGATCGTGGGCGCCGGAACGGTCCTCACGCTGATCGTGCCGCACATCAGCCGGGCCAGCCGGCAGGCGCAGGACGCGGTCGGCGTGATGGGGGCCTCGCTGGAGCGGGTGCTGGGCGCGCTGCGCACGGTGAAGGCGTCCGGTGCCGAGCCGCGGGAGGAGCGCGCGCTGCACGAGGCGGCCGAGGAGTCCTGGCGGCAGAGCGTGCGGGCCGCCAAGTGGTCGGCGGCGGCGGGCAACACGGCGGGGCTCGCGATGCAGGTCGCGTTCATCACGGTGCTCGCGGTGGGCGGGGCCCGGGTGGCGACGGGCGCCATCGACATCGGCACGCTGGTGGCGTTCCTGCTGTTCGTCTTCTACCTCATGATGCCGATCCAGAGTGTCGTGGGCGCGATCACGCAGTACCAGACGGGCAGCGCCGCTCTGGCCCGGATCCAGGAGGCGCTGCGGCTGCCCGCCGAGCCTGCCGCCGGGCCCGCGGCCCTGCCCGCGCCGGGTGCCGCGCCCGCCGCGCTCGCCTTCGAGGACGTGCGTTTCCGTTACGCGGACGATCTGCCGTACGTGCACCACGGGGTGACGTTCACCGTGCCCGCGCAGGGCATGACCGCGTTCGTCGGCCCGTCCGGCGCGGGCAAGACCACCGTCTTCTCCCTCATCGAGCGCTTCTACGACCCGGATTCCGGGACGATCACCCTGGACGGGCGGGATCTGGCCGACTGGGATCTGTCGCGGCTGCGGTCCTCGATCGGCTACGTGGAGCAGGACGCGCCCGTCCTGTCGGGTTCCCTGCGCGACAACCTGCTGCTCGGGAACCGGGAGGCGGACGACGACGAGGTGGCGCGGGTGGTGAAGACGACCCGGCTCGACGGTCTGGTGGCCAGGCTCCCCGAGGGGCTCGGCACACTGGTCGGGCACCGTGGCACCAAGCTGTCCGGCGGGGAGCGCCAGCGGGTCGCGATCGCCCGCGCGCTGCTGCGCCGTCCCCGGCTGCTGCTGCTCGACGAGGCCACCTCGCAGCTCGACGCGGTGAACGAGGCGGCGCTGCGCGACACCGTCGCCGACGTGGCCCGGACGACGACGGTGCTGGTGGTCGCCCACCGGCTGTCGACGGTGACGACGGCAGACCGGATCGTGGTGATGGACGCGGGCCGGGTCCGCGCGGTCGGCACGCACCGGGAACTGGTGACCGCCGATCCGCTGTACGCGGAGCTGGCGGCGACGCAGTTCCTGACCACCGGCGGATGACTCCTCCCGGGCGGCCGGTGCGCGCCGCCCGGGGCGGTGCGGGAGGGCGCGGCCGGCAGGTCCGGACGGCGGAGGCTGTCCGGTTCGAACGGAGCGCGCGGGCCGGGCTTGCCGTACCCGGCGGGCGGGGGGAGGCTCGTAGGTGAGGCCCGGCGTGGCCCGCTCCGGACCGGGCCGAGGCCCTCGAAGGAGGTCATCATGGCAACCTCGGCAGCACCCCGCTTCGGCACCGACGCACTGCGCCGGGGGCTCGAGGCCCCGACGGCCGCCCCCCTGACGGCGCTCTACGCGGACGACGCCGAGCTGCGCATCGTGGACCGCAACACCCAGCCCAGCCGCCCTATGGTCCTGCACGGCCGGGACGAGATCTCCGCCATGCTCGACGACGTCTACAGCCGTGACATGACGCACCAATTGGAGCGGTGCGTCGTCCAGGACGACCAGGCCGCCTTCAGCGAGAGCTGTGTGTACCCGGACGGGGTGCGGGTGTACTCGGAGTCGATGGTCTCGCTGCGGGACGGAAGGATCACCGAACAGACGATGATCCAGGCCTGGGACGAGTGAGCGATCCGGTTCGGCCGGGCGCCGGGGAACACAGGACACGGCCGGACACCCGGGCTCCGGCCGTGAGCTCGGGTGCCGACGCCGATGCCTGCGTCGGTACCCGCGGAACCATGTCCTGCACACACCGGACGGTCGTGACCGATCAGCACTCAACGGATCCGTGCCGCACCACTCGCCGTCCTCCAGGACCGGTCATAGAGTGACCTTCGTCACCCCCAAGGTCCGCCGACACTCCGTATCCGCCCGCACGGTCTCTGGAGAGCACATGACTCGTATCTCGGTGAAAGTGGACGGCACGGCGTACGAGGACGAGGTGGAACCCCGTCTGCTGCTGGTTCATTATCTGCGCGACCGGCTCGGTCTGACCGGTACCCCGGTCGGCTGCGACACCTCGAGCTGCGGCGCCTGCACGGTCGAACTGGACGGCGCGAGCGTGAAGAGCTGCTCGGTACTGGCCGTCCAGGCCGACGGGAGCGAGGTGACCACCGTCCAGGGTCTGGCCCGGGACGGCGAGTGGACGCCGCTGCAGCGGGCCTTCCACGAGCAGCACGCGCTGCAGTGCGGCTACTGCACCCCCGGGATGATCATGGCAGCGCGTGATCTGCTGCGCGAGAACCCGGACCCCGATGCGGACGAGGTGCGCGAGGCCCTCGAGGGCAACATGTGCCGCTGCACCGGTTATCAGAACATCGTCCGCGCGGTGCTCGCCGCCGCCGCGTCGGAGGAGGTCACGGCATGACGGATCAGAGCACAGACCCGGACACCGGGCAGCGCGCCGAGCGGGAGGTGGGCCGGGGCCGGCTCCGCAAGGAGGACGCCCGGCTGGTCACCGGGCAGACCACCTGGACCGACAACATCTCCGTCACCGGGCTGCTGCACATCGCGTTCCTGCGCAGCCCCATGGCGCACGCCCGCATCGAGCGGGTCGACGTCTCCCCCGCCCTCGAACGCCCCGGCGTGGTCGCCGCGTTCAGTGGCCGTGACCTGGCCGAGGGGCTCGGTTCGCTGCCCTGCGCCTGGCCGGTCACCGAGGACATCGTGCTGCCGGACCATCCGCCGGTCGCGGTCGACGAGGTGCGGCACGCGGGTGACCCGGTGGCGGTCGTGGTGGCCCGCGACCGGTACGCGGCGGCCGACGCGCTGGAGGCGGTCGAGGTCGACTACGAGCCGCTGCCCCCGGTGCTCGACCTGGAGGCGGCGCTCGCCGAGGGCGCCCCGCTGGTCCACTCGGACAAGGGCACCAACCGCAGCTACGTGTGGCCGCTGAAGACGGGCGAGGACTACGGGACGGTCAAGCGGCGTGCCGACGTGGTCGTCGCCCGCCGCTTCCACCAGCAGCGCCTGATCGCGAACGCGATGGAGCCGCGCGCGGTCGTCGTCACCCCGCTCGCCGCCTCCGGCGAGTACACGGTCTACTCGGCGACCCAGGTCCCGCACATCCTTCGGGTGATGCTGGCGATGGTCACGGGGATCCCCGAACAGAAGCTGCGGGTGGTCGCCCCGGACGTGGGCGGCGGGTTCGGCTCCAAGCTCCAGGTGTACGGCGAGGAGGCCGTCGCGCTGGAGGTGGCCCGGCGGCTGGGCCGGCCGGTGAAGTGGACCGAGTCCCGCTCCGAGGGCTACCTGGCCACGCACCAGGGCCGCGGCATGATCCAGGACATCGAGGTCGCCGCCACCGCCGAGGGCCGGCTGCTCGGCCTGAAGGTCGACCTGCTCGCCGACATGGGCGCCTATCTGATGCTGGTCACACCCGGCATCCCGATCCTCGGCGCCTTCATGTATCCGGCGATCTACAAGATGGACGCCTACGACTTCACCTGTACGGGTGTGTTCACGACGAAGACGCCGACGGACGCGTACCGCGGCGCCGGGCGCCCGGAGGCCACGTTCGCCATCGAACGGATCATGGACGAGCTGGCGGCCGAGCTCGGCATCGACCCCGTCGAGGTGCGGCGCCGGAACTGGATCCGGCACGAGGAGTTCCCGTACGACTCGATCGCGGGCCTGACGTACGACAGCGGCAACTACGAGGCGGCCACCGAGAAGGCGCTCGCGCTGTTCGGCTACGACGACCTGCGCGCCGAGCAGCAGAAACGCAACGAGCGCGGCGACACCGTACGGCTCGGCATCGGCGTCTCGACGTACACCGAGATGTGCGGGCTCGCCCCGAGCCGGGTGCTGCGGGACCTGCGGTACGCGGCCGGCGGCTGGGAGGCGGCGAGCATCCGCATGCTGCCCACCGGCAAGGTCGAGGTGATCACCGGCACCAGCCCGCACGGGCAGGGGCATGTGACGAGCTGGAGCCAGATCACCGCCGACGTGCTGGGCGTGCCGTTCGAGGACATCGAGGTGGTGCACGGCGACACCAGGGCCGCCCCGCAGGGCATGGACACGTACGGCTCGCGGTCCCTCGTGGTCGGCGGGTCGGCGGTGCACCACGCGGCCGAGAAGGTGGTGCAGAAGGCCCGCCGGGTCGCCGCGCACCTGCTGGAGGCGAACGAGAACGACCTGGACTTCACCGACGGCGTGTTCACCGTCAAGGGCTCCCCCGAGGCCCGGAAGACGATCCAGGAGATCGCGTTCGAGACGTTCACCTCGCACGACGTGCCCGACGGCATGGAACCCACCATCAACGCCGACCAGGTGCTCGACCCGGAGAACTTCTCGTACCCGCACGGCACGCATCTGTGCGCCGTCGAGGTCGACACGGAGACCGGGCAGACCCGGATCCGCTCCTACGTCTGCGTCGACGACGTGGGCCGGGTGATCAACCCGGTGATCGTGGAGGGCCAGGTGCACGGCGGCCTCGCCCAGGGCATCGCGCAGGCGCTGTACGAGGAGGCCGTGTACGACGACGAGGGCAACCTGGTCACGGGCACGATGGCCGACTACCTGGTCCCGGTGGCCGGTGATCTGCCGGAGTTCGTCACGGAGCGGACCGAGACACCGGCGACCTCCAACCCGCTGGGCGTCAAGGGCGTCGGCGAGGCGGGGACGATCGCCTCGACGCCCGCCGTGGTCGGCGCGATCGTGGACGCGCTGCGGCCGCTCGGGGTGAACGACGTGACGATGCCCTGCACGCCCGAGCGGGTGTGGCGGGCAGTGCACTCGGCGAAGGAGGCCTCCGCATGATCCCCCCGGCATTCGACTACGCCCGGCCCACCAGCCTCGACGAGGCGCTGCGCGTGCTCGCCGACGGCGGTGAGGACGCGAAGGTGCTGGCCGGCGGGCAGAGCCTGCTGCCGCTGCTCAGGCTGCGGCTGGCCTTCCCGGAACTGGTGGTGGACGTCGGCCGCGTCCCCGGGCTGCGCGGGGTGCGCGAGGACGGCGACACGCTCGTCATCGGCGCGATGACCACGCACCACGAGGTCGTCCGCGACCCGCTCGTGCGCCGGCACGCCGGGCTGCTGGCCGCCGCCACCCGCACGGTCGCCGACCCCGCCGTACGGCACCGGGGCACCTTCGGCGGCTCGCTGGCGCACGCGGACCCGGCGGCGGACCTGCCCGCGGCGGTGCTCGCCATGGACGGTGAGCTGGTCGTCGCGGGTCCCGGCGGCCGGCGCACGGTCCCGGCCCGTGAGTTCTTCGTCAACTATCTGGAGACGGTGCTGGAGCCCGACGAGTTGCTGGTCGAGGTGCGGGTGCCGAAGGCGGACGGCTGGGGCTTCCACTACGAGAAGTTCCAGCGGGTGGCACAGTCCTACGCGATCGTCGGTGTGGCGGCCCTGGTGCGCCGCGACAACGGGCGGATCACCGAGGCGCGGATCGGGCTGGTCAACATGGGCGCGACCCCGCTGCGGGCGACGGCGGCCGAGCAGGCCCTGGCCGGCTGCGACGGCACGCCGGCCGTGGCACGGGCCGCGCAGTCGGCGACGGACGGCACCCAGCCGCCCCGGGACACCTCGGGATCGCCCGAGTACCGGGCGCACCTGGCGCAGGTGCTCACCCGGCGGGCGGTGCTGACCGCGGCCGGAATGGGGTGAGGCCGATCAGCGGCGCGACGGGGGGCGACGGGCCGGGGCCCGGCGGACCGGACGAGGTGGCTGCCGGGCCGGGAACGGGCGGGCCGGGCCGGGCGGCTTCCGGGCCGGACGAGGTACGGGCCCGCCTGGAGGCGACGGGGTATCTCGTCGACGACGGGCTGGCCATGGCCTGCTTCCTCGCCCTGAAGCTGCACCGGCCGGTGTTCTGCGAGGGCGACCCGGGCGTCGGCAAGACCGCGCTGGCGGCCGCCCTCGCCGAGGCACTGGACGCTCCGCTGATCCGGCTCCAGTGCCATGAGGGCATCGACGCATCCCAGGCCCTCTACGACTGGGACTTCCCCCGTCAGCTGCTGCATCTGCGGGCCGCCGAGGCGACCGGGATCACGGACGCCGACCGGCTGGAGGGCGAGCTGTACGACCGCCGCTTCCTGATCGCCCGGCCCCTGCTGCGCGCCCTTCAGACGCAGCCGTGCGTGCTGCTCGTCGACGAGATCGACCGGGCCGACGACGAGTTCGAGGCGTTCCTGCTGGAGCTGCTGTCGGAGTTCTCGGTGACGATCCCGGAGCTGGGCACCGTACGGGCCGAGGTGCCCCCGGTGGTCGTGCTGACGTCGAACCGCACCCGGGAGGTGCACGACGCGCTCAAGCGGCGCTGTCTGTATCACTGGTTCGGCCATCCGGACTTCGCCCGCGAGCTGGCCATCGTCCGGCGCCGGCTGCCCGGGGTGTCGGCGCGGCTGGCCGAGCAGGTGACCGCGCTGGTGCAGGCGCTGCGTACGCAGGACCTGCTCAAGCCGCCGGGGGTGGCCGAGACCATCGACTGGGCGCAGGCCCTGGACGCGCTCGGGGCGAGCGAGGTCGACGCGGACCTCGCCGTCGCGACGCTGGGGTCGGCGCTGAAGTACCGGGAGGACACCGAGCGGGCGCGTGGACTCGACCTGACGGCGGTACTCGCCGCACGAGGGACGTGACGGACATGGCGGACGTGACCGGCGGGGCCGCGCGGGGGCGCCGGGCGCCGGGCGAGGAGCGGGACGTGCGGGACGACGGCGTACGGACGGAGGACGTGCGGGCCGGTGACCCGCCCGAAGCGGTCGCGGTGCTTCTCGGGTTCGCCCGCGCCCTGCGCGCTGCGGGCGTCGACGCGAGCGCGGAGCGGGTGCACACGTTCCTGCGCGCGGTGGACGCCCTGCGGCCCGGACCGCGGACGGACGTGTACTGGGCGGGGCGGCTGACCCTGTGCGCCGGACCGGACGACCTGGAGCGCTACGACCGGGTCTTCGCCGCGTACTTCGGCGCCGGCGAGCCCGGCGGACCACCGGCACCGGCCGCTCCCCGCCCGCGGCAGCGGCTCGTGGTGCGCGACGCCGCGGGCCGCCGTGCGGGCGGCACGGAGGAGGAGCGTCCGGGGCCGCCCCTGGCCGCGCGGGCCAGTTCCACCGAGACGCTCCGCCACCGTGACCTCGCGGACCTGGCCGCCGCCGAGCGGGAGCAGGTGAGGCGGCTGCTGGCGGCGCTGGCGCCGCGCGGCGAGGTCCGGCGCACGGCACGGCGCCGGCCCGCCCGGCGCGGCGACGTGGATCCGCGCCGGACCGTGCGGGAGCTGCTGCGGCGGGGCGGCGAACCGGCCCGGCTGCGGCGCCGGGCCCGGGCCGAACGGCCACGCCGTCTGGTGCTGCTCGTCGACGTCAGCGGGTCGATGGCGCCGTACGCGGACGCGCTGCTGCGCTTCGCGCACGCCGCCGTACGGGGCCGGACGGCGGAGGTGTTCACGATCGGCACCCGGCTGACCCGGGTGACCCGGGAGCTGTCCCACCGGGACCCCGACCCGGCCCTGAGCGCGGCCTGGGCCGCGGTGCCCGACTGGCGTGGCGGGACCAGGCTCGGTGTGCTGCTGCGGGAGTTCCTCGACCGCTGGGGGCAGCGGGGCATGGCCCGCGGCGCCGTGGTGGTGCTGCTGTCGGACGGCTGGGAACGGGGCGACCCCGAGCTCCTCGCGGCCCAGATGCGCCGCCTGCACCGGCTGGCCCACCGGGTGATCTGGGCCAACCCGCTCAAGGCACGCCCCGGTTACGCCCCGCTGGCAGCGGGGATGGCGGCGGCGCTGCCGAGCGTGGACGCGTTCGTCGAGGGCCACAGTCTGGCCGCCCTGGAGAACCTGGCGGCGGTGGTACGGGGTGCCCAGCCCGACCGGGCCTCCCCCGGCCGGGCTGCCGCATCCGCCCCGGCCGCCGTCCCCCGGGAAGGAGCCCGCCGTGCGTGACATCCTCCCGGCGCTCACCGGCTGGTACGCCGCGGGCCGGCCGTTCGGCCTCGCCACCGTGGTCGGCGTGAGCCGCAGCACACCGCGTGATCCGGGCGCGGCGATGGCCGTGGGGCCGGACGACGAGGTGGTGGGCAGTGTGTCCGGGGGGTGCGTCGAGGGCGCGGTGTTCGAGCTGGCCCGGGAGGTCGTCGGAGACGGCGACGCCCGGCTGGAGACTTTCGGCTACAGCGACGACGACGCCTTCGCGGTCGGCCTGACCTGCGGTGGCGAGATCACCCTGCTCGTGCGCCCGGTGACGCCGGAGCGGGACCCGGCGTTCGGTGCCGTCGCGGAGTCGGTCGCCGCGGGCGAGCCGGTGACCGTGGCGACGGTGACCGACGGTCCCGCGCCGCGCGGGGCCACGCTGGCCGTGTGGCGGGACCGGCTGGCGGGCACCCTGGGGACGGCCGGCCTGGACGCGGCGGTCACCGCCGACGCGCGCGGCGAACTCGCCCTCGGCGCCACGGGGCTGCGCCACTACGGGCCCCGGGGGCAGCGCCGGGAGGACGCGGTGAGCGTGTTCCTGCAGTCCTTCGCACCGCCGCCGCGCATGCTGGTCTTCGGGGCGATCGACTACGCGGCGGCCGTGGCCCGGATCGGCGCCTTCCTCGGCTACCGGGTCACCGTCTGCGACGCCCGCCCCGTGTTCGCCACGCCCCGCCGCTTCCCGGAGGGCGTCGAGGTGGTCGTGGACTGGCCGCACCGGTATCTGCAGGGCACGGAGACCGACGAACGCACGGTGATCTGCGTCCTCACCCACGACCCGAAGTTCGATGTGCCGCTGCTCCTGGAGGCACTGCGCCGGCCGGCCGCCTACATCGGCGCGATGGGCAGCCGCCGCACCCACACGGACCGGAGGGACCGGCTGGTCGAGGCCGGGCTCACCGGGGACGAGCTGTCCCGGCTGCGCTCACCGGTCGGGCTCGACCTCGGGGCCCGTACGCCCGAGGAGGTGGCGGTGTCGGTGGCCGCGGAGATCGTCGCGCTGCGCTGGGGCGGCACTGGCGCACCGCTGTCCGCGACCGAGGGAGCGGTCCATCCGCCCGTGCCCACGTCCTGAACGCCCTGGAGCCGGGCCTTGTCGAGCCCCCGGTCCCTGCCCCTTTCCCTGGTCGCCCGAGAACCGAACCGCGAGGTGGAAGACATGGAACTGCATCACGAGTTCACCGTTCCCGTCCCGGTCGACGACGCCTGGCCGGCGCTCCTCGACATCGAACGGGTCGCGCCGTGTCTGCCGGGGGCGGCCGTCGAGGAGTACGACGGCAAGACGGTGACCGGCTCGGTCAAGGTCAAGGTGGGTCCGGTCACCGTGACCTACCGGGGCACGGCCGTCTTCGAGGAACGGGACGAGACGGCCCACCGGATGGTGCTGGTCGCCAGCGGCCGGGAGACCAGGGGCCAGGGCACCGCGCGGGCGACCGTCACGGCGACGCTCGGCGAGCAGGACGGCGGCACGGCGGTGTCGGTGCGCACCGACCTGACGGTGACCGGGCGGCCGGCGCAGTTCGGTCGCGGGGTGCTGGCGGAGGTCGGCGAGCGGGTCATCGGCCGGTTCGCCGCCTGCCTGTCCGAACAGCTGACGCAGCCGCCCGGGGTGGCCGGAGAGACCGGTGCGGCCGGAGAGACCGGTGCGGCCGATACGCCGGGGGCGGCTGTCGCGACCGGTGCGCCGCAGGCCGTCCGGCGTGCCGAGGCCCCGCCGGACGAGCCCCTCGACCTGCTGCGCACCGCCGGTCTGCCGGTCGCCAAGCGGGCCGCCGCGGCGCTTGCGGGTGCCGTCGTACTGGGCCTGCTGGTCGCGCGGATCTGCAGGCGGCGCCACACCTGACACCAGGGCCGACAAATAGATGCAAAAGGTATGTGTGGACCGTGCCGGTGCGGGTAATCGGGCTCGTAGCACCTCCGATCGCGGAAGGAGGTCCGTGAAAAGCGCATCTACTCGCAGCGTCCGGACCGCTTCCACCGACACGAAGCGGTCCGGCCCTCCCGGCGCCGGTCCTTCCATCGCTGACCGCTCCTCACATACCCCTTTCCGTACGCTGATCGACCCCGCGTGCGAAGGACGATCACGGCACGGTCTCGACGGCGTTTGAAAGGCGGGACCGGGGTGGCCACGGGGTTACGATCGGGCAACGCGCACCAAGCCGCCCGTCCGACGGCAAGCGACCCGAAGGGCCACATATCCAGATGCCGGTCAAGGTCAGCGTCATCGTCCCCGTGTACAACCCGGGGATCTACATCGAGGACTGCATCTCCTCGTTGCGACGGCAGTCCCTGCCTCCCGAGGAGTACGAGGCGATCTTCGTCGACGACGGCTCCACCGACGGGACTTCCGCACGGCTCGACCGGCTGGCCGCCGAGGACCCCCGGATGCGGGTGATCCACCAGGAGAACTCCGGCTGGTCCGGCAAGCCGCGCAACGTCGGGATCGCCGCCGCCCGGGGCGAGTTCGTGATGTTCGTCGACAACGACGACTACCTGGGCGACGAAGCCCTGGAGCGGATGTACGCGTACGGGGTGGCCAACGGCGCGGACGTCGTCGTGGGCAAGATGGCAGGCAAGAACCGCAGTGTGCCGGTGGAACTGTTCCGCCGCAGCCATCCGCGGGCCACGGTGGAGAACGCTCCGCTGATCGACAGCCTCACCCCGCACAAGATGTTCCGCCGGGCGTTCCTCGACGAGACCGGGCTGCGGTTCCCCGAGGGGCGGCGGCGTCTGGAGGACCACGTCTTCGTCACCGAGGCGTATCTGCGCGCGGCCAACGTCTCCGTCCTCAGTGACTACGTCTGCTACTACCACATCCGGCGCGACGACGCCTCCAACGCCGGTTTCCAGCGCTTCGACCCGGTGGGCTACTTCACCAACCTCCGCGAGGCGCTCGACGTGGTCGAGCGCTACACCGAGCCCGGCCCGGTGCGTGACCGGCTGTTCCGCCGCTGGCTGCGGGTGGAGATGGTGGAACGGCTGCGCGCCAAGCGGCTGCTGGGCCTGCCCGACGACTACCGCAGGGAGTTGTTCGGGGAGATCCACAAGGTGGTGGTCGAGCGGTTCGGACCCGGCGTCGCGGCCGGGCTGCAGCCGACGCAGCAGGTCGTCGCCTCGCTGACGGCGGCGGACCGGTACGACGACGTGGTGGCGCTCGCCGAATGGGAGGCGGGGGTCGTGCCGGCCACGGCGCCCACGAGCATGGAGTGGGCGGACGGTTCGCTGCGCCTCGGCTTCACCGCCGAATACGCCTCCGGGGGCGAGCCGATGACGTTCCCCGCCGATGCCGACCGTGCCCCGCTGACCGACACGCCGAAGAACGTGGAGGAGGCGGTGGCGTGGATCGGCACGGAGACCGTGGCCCGCTTCGACCAGGCCACCGCCGATCTGCTGCTGCGTGAACGCGCCAGCTCCGCCCAGTACTTCCAGCCCGTGGAGTTCACCCGGGAGACGGTTCCGGTCGACGACGGGGAGCGGGTGCGGCTGGTGCTGCGGGCCACGGCCACGGTCGACCCGGCCGTGTTGCCGGGTGACGGGGCCTGGGACGCCGTCGTGCGGCTCAAGCTCGGCGGCTGGACCAAGGAGTGCCGCCTGGGCCCGGCCCCGCGCGCCACCCGCCCGGAGCCGTACGCGGGGGTGAGGGAGGGCCGGGCGGTCCTGCCGTACTGGACGGAGCCGCACGGCAACCTCTCCCTGGACGTCGGGGTGAAGGGCAGACGGCTCGGCCTCGGTCAGGTGCGGCGGCCGGACGTCTCGGTGTCCGGGGCGCGCCTGCGCGCCCGGATTCCGCTGCACGCGGCGGACGGCACTCCGGTGCGGCTCCGGTTCACCTCCGCGGGCCGGACCCTGTACGTGCCGGGCGCGCTGACAGCCGAGCCGGAACGGCCGGGGTCGTGGCTGGAGGCGACGCTGCCCCCGGGTCTCCCCCGCGGTGTCTGGCGGGTGGCGCTCTGTCTGGACCCGGAGGCCGCCGAACCGCGGTTCGGCGGCCTGCCGTTCGCGCTCCACGCCGGCCGGGGCGGGGTGCTGGTGGTGCAGGTTCCGCGCCCCGGTACCGGAAAGAAACTGCTGCGCAGGGCGCGGCGGGTGCTCGGCGCCGTCCGTGCGAGGGTGGCGCCGCTGATCAAGGGGAGGCGGTGACCGGTGCGCGCACTGGACCTGGAAGGTGCCTGGGTACTGGAGCCCAAGGTGTTCCCGGACGACCGGGGCAGTTTCCACGAGTGGTTCCGCGGTGAGGAATTCCGCGAGGCGACGGGGTACGACCTGTCGCTGGCGCAGGCCAACTGCTCGGTGTCGCGCCGCGGCGTGCTGCGCGGGGTGCATTTCGCGGACGTGCCGCCCGGTCAGGCCAAGTACGTGACCTGTGTGCGCGGCGCGGTGCTCGACGTGGTGGTGGACCTGCGGGTGGGGTCACCGGCGTACGGGAGCTGGGAGGCCGTGCGGCTGGACGACGACAGCCGGCACGCGGTGTTCCTCGCCGAGGGGCTGGGGCACGCCTTCATGGCGCTCACCGACGACGCGACGGTGGTGTACCTGTGCTCGACGGGCTACGCGCCGGGCCGTGAGCACGGGGTGCACCCGCTGGACCCGGCCCTGGGCATCGAGTGGCCGCAGGGCATCGACCCGGTGCTGTCGCCGAAGGACGGGCAGGCTCCGACGCTGGCCGAGGCGGAGCGCCTCGGCCTGCTGCCGTCGTACGAGGCCTGCCGCGCACGCTACGAGGAGCTGCGCGGCAGGGGGCTCAGCGGCTGACGCCGACCTGGTCGAGCGCGCGGCGCAGGGGCTCCCAGCCCAGGCGCCGCGACAGACCGCGGTTGCGGGCCTGGGTGAGCGGGCGCCAAAAGCCGGCCTCGATCAGCGCCTCGGGGGGCACCGCGCCGGCCCGCTCCAGGATCGCCTCGGGCACCTTCTGCGGGTCGGGCACCTTGTACTCGGCCATGATCTCGTCGTACTTGTCGTGCAGCACGGTGTTGTCCGGGTCGGCACCGAAGATCACGAGCTGGCCGGTGGGCTGGGTGTCGACGAGGACCGTCACCAGATCGGGGCGGTAGCGCGCCAGCACCTCGGTGATCTTGTAGACGTCCCCGGTCCAGGCCGTGGTGTGGCGGTCCCGGGCAGCCTCGTCGACGCTGCGCGGCAGCATGTCGTCGAGGACGATCACGCTGGACCAGTCGGAGTGCTTCTCGACGTTCATGAAGTCGCGCAGGGCGTATTCGAACAGGTGCATGCCGTCGATGAAGGACAGGTCGAGCGTGGTGCGCCGCCAGTGTCCGATGGGGCTGCGGCCGCGGCGGAGGTTGCGCAGCGGGTGCCGGCCGCCTTTGAGGTGGGCCAGCGGGTTGTCGCGGGCGAAGAAGTCGTCACTGGTGGCCTTGACCAGGTGGACGTCGCACTTCAGTTCCGAGACGACCTTGAAGGCGGGGTCGACCGCGATGCTGGGGACGCGTGACAGGCGCAGGCTGCGGCCGTCGTTGACGCCGATCTCCAGGTAGTTGCGGTTGGCGCTGGCCTTGTGCAGTGCGCGCAGGAACTCATGGCGTTTCACGAAGGGGACTCTCCTTGCGGATGCGGGGCAGTGCTTCGTGCAGGGCGACGCGCCAGTCACGCGGTGCCGGCAGGCCGATGTCCTGCCAGCGGTCGTGCGCGAGGACGCTGTACGCGGGACGTGGTGCGGGCCGGGGGAAGGCCGCTCCGGTGGTGGGCCGCACCCGGTCGGGGTCGGCGCCGATCAGCCGGAACACCTCCCGGGCCAGGTCGTACCAGGTGGCCTCGCCGGAGCTGGTGGCGTGCAGGACGCCGTGCACGTCGTCGCCGACGCGGGGGCCGAGGTCGGCCATGCGGGCGGCGACGTCCGCGCTCCAGGTGGGCTGCCCGCGCTGGTCGTCGACGACGTCGACGGTGGGGCGGCGGGCCTCGAGACCGATCATCGTCCGCACGAAGCTGGTGCCGTGGACCCCGTACAGCCAGGCGGTGCGCACGACGGCGCTCGCGCCGGGCAGCTCCTCCAGCACGGCGCGCTCGCCGGCCAGCTTGGAGCGGCCGTAGGCGGTGCGCGGGGCGGTCGGGTGGTCCTCGGGATAGGGGGTGGCGCGGGCGTCGCCGGAGAAGACGTAGTCGGTGGAGACGTGGATCAGCCGGGCGCCGTGCGCGGCGCAGGCGCGGGCCAGCAGGCGCGGTCCGTCGCCGTTGACCAGGGTGGCGCGTTCCTCGTCGGTCTCGGCGTCGTCGACGGCGGTGTACGCGGCGCAGTTGACCACGATGCCGGGGCGGTGCTCGGACAGCGCGCGCTCGACGGCCTCGGCCCGGGTGATGTCGAGGGCGGTCCGGTCGAGGCCGGTCACCTGTTCGCCGCGCCGGGTCAGTTCGTCGACGGTGTCCCGGCCGAGCATCCCGCCCGCTCCGGTGACCAGCCATTTCATGGCTTTCCTCCGCTGACGCGCTGCTTGAGCGGCTCCCACCAGGCACGGTTGTCGCGGTACCAGGCGACGGTCTCGGCGAGGCCGGCGGTGAAGTCGTGGCGGGGGTGGTAGCCGAGTTCGTCGCGGGCCTTGGTCCAGTCGACGGAGTAGCGCAGGTCGTGGCCCTTGCGGTCCTCGACGTGCTCGACCCGGTCCCAGCCGGCGCCGCAGGCTTCGAGGAGGAGGCCGGTGAGGTCCTTGTTGGTGAGTTCGGTGCCGCCGCCGATGTTGTAGACCTCGCCGGCCCTGCCCCGGGTCCGCACGAGGTCGATGCCGGCGCAGTGGTCGTCGACGTACAGCCAGTCGCGGACGTTGAGGCCGTCGCCGTAGAGCGGGACCTTCGCGCCGTCGAGGAGGTTGGTGACGAAGAGCGGGATCACCTTCTCGGGGAACTGGTGCGGGCCGTAGTTGTTGGAGCAGCGGGTGACGCGGACGTCCAGGCCGTGGGTGCGGTGGTAGGCGAGGGCGAGGAGGTCGGAGGAGGCCTTGGAGGCGGAGTACGGGGAGCTGGGTTCGAGCGGGTACGCCTCGGTCGCCGAGCCCGACGCGATCGACCCGTAGACCTCGTCGGTGGAGACGTGCACGAAGGTGTCCACGCCGTGACGCAGGGCGGCGTCGAGGAGGACCTGGGTGCCGAGCACGTTGGTGAGGACGAAGTCGGAGGCGGTGAGGATGGAGCGGTCGACGTGCGACTCGGCGGCGAAGTGGACCACCTGGTCCGCCTCGGCGGTCAGCTTGCCGACGAGGTCGGCGTCGCGGATGTCGCCGTGGACGAACTCCAGCCGCGGGTGGTCGAGTTCGAGGTTGTCGAGGGTGCCGGCGTAGGTGAGCGCGTCCAGCACCGTGATCCTCGGCGCGTCGGCGGCGTCGGGCGCGTCGGCGGCGAGCAGCGTACGGACGTAGCGGGAGCCGATGAAGCCGGCGGCTCCGGTGACGAGGAGGTTCATGTGTGGATCTGCACCTTGCTGTGGTCTCCGAGGACGAATCGGTGGGCGCTGGGGACGCTGGGGGCCGGGGTCACCTCGACGTGGCGGCCGATCAGTGAGGACTCGATGCGGCGGACGCCGTCGATCGAGGAGTCCCGCAGCACGATGGAGAATTCGAGTTCGCTGTCGGTGATCCGGCAGTTCTCCGCGACGGAGGTGAAGGGTCCGACGTAGGAGTCGCCGACGACCGTGCCGGCGCCGATGACGGCGGGGCCGACGATGCGCGAGTTGCTGATGCGGGCTCCTTCCTCGACCACCACCCGGCCGATGGTCTCGGAGGCTTCGTCCACCTCGCCGTCGATCCGGCGCTCGATCCCTTCGAGGACCGACCGGTTGACCTCCAGCATGTCGACGACGTTGCCGGTGTCCTTCCAGTAGCCGTGGATGACCGTGCAGCGCACGTCGGCGCGGGAGTCGATCAGGTGCTGGATGGCGTGGGTGATCTCGAGTTCGCCGCGCCAGGAGGGCTTGACGGCGCGCACCGCGCCGTGGATGGCGGGGGTGAACAGGTAGACGCCGACCAGGGCGAGGTCGCTCTTGGGACGCTCGGGTTTCTCCTCGAGGCCGATCACCTGTCCGCTCGCGTCGAGCTCGGCGACGCCGAAGGAGCGGGGGTCGGCGACGTGGGTGAGCAGGATCTGGGCGTCGGGCCGGTGCCGGCGGAACTCGTCGACGAGTCCGGTGATGCCGCCGACGATGAAGTTGTCGCCGAGGTACATCACGAAGTCGTCGTCCCCGAGCCAGTCGCGGGCGATCAGCACGGCGTGGGCGAGCCCCAGGGGCCGTTCCTGGGGGATGTAGGTGATGCGCAGGCCGAACTTCGATCCGTCACCCACCGCGTTCTCGATCTCCTCGGCCGTGTCGCCGACGATCATTCCGACGTCGGTGATGCCGGCGTCCGCGATCGATTCCAGCCCGTAGAAGAGCACGGGCTTGTTGGCCACGGGGACCAACTGCTTCGCCGAGGTGTGGGTGATCGGCCTCAGCCGGGTGCCGGCGCCGCCGGACAGCACGAGAGCCTTCATCTGCCTCACCATAGTGGTGCGCGGCACAGGGAACATCACTTGTTTTAACGGTTCATTACGAAATCCCCGATGAGACCCGTCCAGCCACGGCGTTTTCGGCCGATGACCGCTGATTCGCGCCGCGCGGACGCGCCGGCCCGTCCCGGGCCCGTGCGTCAACGCCCGTGTGCGGACGGCGGGTTCCACGGTGCGGTCCGGGCGGGCGGGGTACGGAGGCGGACCGGGCCGGTGACGGCGGGCTCGGGACCGGGACGCGCGCTCGGCGGCGTGTCACCCGAAGGGATGACAGCGGTGCCGGGAGTGTTGTCGGCGGCCGGAGCTGCGGCTGCTCACCGGTGCGTGCCGAGTTCCGCCCACACCTGTTTGCCGCCGCTGACCGGCAGCGTCCCCCAGGCAGCCGACAGGGCCTCGACGAGCAGGATGCCGCGGCCGCCGGTGGCCTCCCAGCCGATGCTGTTCGGCTTGGCGGGACTGCGGGGCGATGCGTCGGCGACCGCGAGGCGGAGCCGGTCGCCGACGAGGGTGAGATCGAGGCGGACCTGCCCCTCGGTGTGCACGAGCGCGTTGGTGACCAGTTCGGAGACGACGAGCAGGGCGGCGTCGTGGTCCTCGCCCACGCCCCAGGAACGCAGGGTGCGCCGGGTGAAGCGGCGGGCGTGACCGACGGCCTGCGGCACCCGCCACACCGTCCAGGTCTCCCGCAGCGGGCGCAGGGTCATGCCCTCGTAGCGCATCAGCAGCAGGGCCACGTCGTCACTGCGCGGGGCCCTGCCGAGCAGGCCGTCGGCGACCAGCCCCAGGTCGGCCGGGTCGGCGGCGGCCAGCCGACGGGCGAGGTGGTCCATGCCCTCGTCGATGTCGGCCTCGGCGGACTCGACCAGGCCGTCCGTGGTGAGGGCGACCACCGTGCCGGGCCGCAGCCTCAGGGGGCTCATCGGGAAGTCGGCCTGGGCCATGACGCCGAGCGGTGGCCCGCCCTCCGACTCCGTGATCTCGGTACTGCCGTCCGGGTGGCGCAGCACCGGCGGCAGATGCCCGGCGCGCACGCACCAGCCGGAGCCCTGTTCCAGGTCGACCTCGACATAGCAGCAGGTGGCGAAGAGGTCGCTCTCCATGTCCACGAGCAGCCGGTTGGCGTGCGACACCACCACGTCGGGCGTGTGCCCCTCGACGGCGTAGGCGCGCAGCGCGGTGCGCATCTGCCCCATGAGGGTGGCGGCACCTGCGCTGTGGCCCTGGACGTCGCCGATGACCAGGGCGACGTGGTTGTCGGGCAGCGGAATCACGTCGTACCAGTCGCCGCCGAGTTCGAGGCCCGCGGTGCTGGGCAGGTAGCGGGCGACGGCGACCGCGCCGGGCAGCCGGGGCAGCCGGCGCGGCAGCAGCTGGCGCTGGAGCATGCCGACCAGTTCGTGCTCGGCGTCGAAGGCGCGGGCCCGCATGAGGGCCTGCCCGGCGAGACCGGCGGCGGCGGTGAGCAGGGCACGCTCGTCGGCGCCGAAGTCGTGCGGGGCGTCCCAGCCGATGAGGCAGGCGCCGGCCGTCCGGTTGCCCGCGGACAGCGGCAGCATGGCGAGACCGCCCGGCCCGACCTCGGCGAGGGAGGTCTCCAGGGCGCTGTCCGCGGACCAGATCCGGGCCCGGCCCTCGCGCAGGACGGCGGCGAGGGTGGGCATGGTGCGCACGGGCGCGTCGGGCCACTCGGCGCGCCACTCGGCACGCCACAGGTCCGGCCAGGCGTCCGGTTCCGGCGGGTCGAGAACGACGACGACGAGCCGGTCGCTCTCCAGTTCGGCGACCGCGATCCGGTCGGCCCTGAGCGGTCCGCGCAGGGCCGCCACCACGGCCTTGCCGACGTCGCGGACGGTGACCGCCGTGGCGAGTGCGGTGGCCAGGCGCTGCACCCGGGCCACGTCGGTGACGTCGGTGCGCAGTGTGGAGGCGTCGGCGACGGAGCCCACCAGGCGGGCCGGACGGCCCTCCCCTCCCGGCAGCAGCCGGCCGCGCAGCCTGAGCCACTTCGGTGGACCGGCGGGCTGCGCGACCCGGAAATCCAGCTCGCGCTCACCGATGGTCATGTGGTCGGACTCGACGACCGACATCACGGAGGGCAGGTCCTCCGGCACCGTCAGGCTTATGAGCGTCTCGACGCGGCCGTCGAAGTCGTCCGGGCCGAGGCCGAAGAGGTCCAGGATGCCGTCGCCCACCCGGACCCGTCCGGTGTCCATGGCGAGGACGAAGGCGTCCGGCGCCGGCTCGCCGTCACTGTCGGCCGTGGGCTGCCGCCCGGGGAGGGCGACCGCGCCGGCGACGAGCCCGAGGCAGACGCGGTCGTCGGGGTCGAAGCCGCCGGGGCGCTCGCTGACGGCGAGCAGGCAGCCGCCGGCCTCGTGGTGCACGGGCAGGGCGGCGAGGGAGAAGTCGCGGGCCGGGACGCGCCGTGCCTGGGCCTGGGCGGCGAGTTCCTCGGGGCCGAGCCACACCGGCCGGCCGCCGCGTACGGCCTCGGCGGCCGGGGAGTGCCCGGCGACGGAATAGCTGTCCCGCACCCCGCACAGGGTCCGCGGTACACCGGCCGACTCCACCAGGCGCAGCTGCTCGCCGTCCTCGCTGGGCGTGTACACGGCGACGAAGGCGGCGCCGGCGAAGACCAGGGCCTGTTCCAGGACCCGGCGTGCCCGGTCCGGCGACTCCGGCTCGGTGGTGATCGTCGCGAGGGCACCTTCCGCGCGCAGCGTTCTCGTGCTGCGTCCCGCAGCGCCCTCACCGACCACGTTGGCCATTACAGCGCTTGTACGACACTTGCGCAGCCCCCTGCGGCATTACGTCGCCCTCCACCGGTGCGGGCCGCCGGCACCGCCACGGCGCAGCTGCTGGACACCTCGGCCACCGCGGGCACCCGGGTCCGTCGGCCCTGGAGCGCGGTTCGACGGACACCGATGTCCGTGCCGGTCCCCGGCAGCCAGGTGCTGCGTACCTCGGCCGTCGGCGTGCGGGACGCCCGCGCGTACCGGCGTGCCGCCGCCCCCGGTCCACCACGGTGTTCCGTGGTGGACCGGGGGCGGCGATGGGCCCGGCCCGGCCTGCTCGACCCGGCCCGGCCCGGTCCGGCCCGGTCCGTCTTCGGCTGTGCCGGGGGGCGACCAGGGCCGGTGCAGAAGCGCCGGGGGCGGTCAGCGGGATTCGGTCAGTGGGTCTCGGTCAGGCCGTCGTCGCCCGTGCCGTCCTCGGCGCCCTGGCCGGCACCGTAACCGGTTCCGTCGTCCTGGCCCGCTTCCTCGCCGCCGGCTTCGCCGGCCTGGTCGCCCGTACCGGCGCCCTCTTCTCCGGCCTCGCCCGTACCGGCGCCCTCTTCTCCGGCCTCGCCCGTACCGGCGCCCTCTTCTCCGGCCTCGCCGGCGCCGGCGTCCTCACCGCCGGCCTCTTCGCCACCCGCCTGGTCGCCGGCTCCGGCGCCCGCGCCGGCCTCGCCCAGGGTCGCGCCGACCGCCGCCAGGGCGGTGGTGACCGGCTGGAAGAAGGTCTCGCCGCCGACGGTGCAGTCGCCGCTGCCGCCCGAGGTCAGACCGATCGCGAGGCCGTCCTGGGTGAACATCGAGCCGCCGCTGTCACCGGGCTCGGCACAGACGTCGGTCTGGATGAGACCGGTGACCGTGCCCTCCGGGTAGTTCACCGTGGCGTCGAGTCCGAGGACCTGGCCGTCGGCGAGCCCGGTGGTGCTTCCCATCCGGAACACCTCCTGGCCGACGGTGGCCTCCGCGGCCTCGGTGATCTGGACCGTCTGGCCGCCCACGTCGACGTCGCTCGGCGCCTCGGTGGCCGGGTCGTCGTACCGGACGAGTGCGAAGTCGCCCTCGCCGGGGAAGACCGCCTGGTCGACGGTGGCGATCGGCCGGCCGTTCTGCGCGTCGGACCACTCGTCGGCCGCGACCGCGCAGTGACCGGCGGTCAGGAAGGCGGGCGCGCCGTCGTCCGCGGTGACGTTGAAGCCGAGAGAGCAGCGTGCGCCGCCGGAGAAGATCGCGTCCCCGCCCGAGGCGAAGGTCCTGAACGTGCCCTCGGACTTCTTGATGGTCGCCATGCCGGAGCCGAGGCCCTGCACGGTGGACTCCAGTCTGTCCCACTTCTCGCCGGTCACCGTGGAGTCGGCGGTGACCAGGATCTTGTTGGTGCGCGGGTCGACGGCCCACGAGGTGCCGGGGATGGTGGCCTCGGTCTTCAGCGTCCGCTCGCCCTCGGCCAGTTCGGTCATGCTGTTGTCGACCTCGCGGACGGTCGCGCCCGCCTTCTTCGCCTGCACGATCACGTTGTTGTTGTCGCCGGGTACTACGTTGACGACGAGCTGCTGCTTGTCGCCGTCGTAGTAGGAGCCGGCGAACGCGTCGCCGAGGAGCCCGGCGAGCTGTGAGGCGAGGTCCGAGGCATCCGTCGCCCTGAGGGTCTTCGGCGCGGCCGCCGCGTCGCCCGACGCGCCGTCCTGTGACGCGCTGGCGTGGGGGAGCAGGAGCGCGGCGGCGCCGAGCGCCACCACACCACCCACCGCTATCGCGGCCTTGCGCTTCGGAATTCGCTTGTGACTCAAACTTCTCGACCTCCTGGGGGGACCGGAGTCGTGCCGCCGTCCGGCGGCTGTCGGGGGCGCCTGGATGGCTGTTGGTACGCACAGGTCCCTCGGCGCGTTCAAATCCGTTTGCGGTCAGTCGGTTTGCGCCACGGAATCGGCCGGCCGGGGTCCCCGGCCCGGCGTACGGCAGCCCTCCCGGAGGCGACACGTACCGCGACCGGACACGCACGCTCCGTCTCCCCCGGGGTGCGGAATCACGGCTTCGGCGAATCTGCACATCGAATACCCAGCCCGGTCACCGCAGCCGGGAGCCCTCCACAGGCCGGCCGTCCCTCTCGTGCCCATGGGTCCGTTGTGCCGGATTCCCTCCCGAGGGGCGCAACCCGTAGGAGGGGGCGATGCGGTGACCCCTGTGAAGAAGTCGCCACCGGGCCGTCGCCCTGTCTGCACTCTTGGGCGCGACACGGCCGCAAGTTGCCTGGTGAGAGGTTTGGCCGAGTGGAGGGCCGGACCCGGGGCGTGCTTTGATCCATCGCACCGCAGGGCCGTTCGGGACACCCGGTGACGGGGGTCCGGTGCCCGCGGCCGCGGCCTTCACTCTGTCCCCGGAAGGCCGCTCCCCCTTGTGACATATCCATATGAAGGGAAGTTCCATCATGAACTCCACCTCCCAGGTCGAGACCGTCGAGATCTCCGACGCCGAGCTCGACGGCGTCTCCGGCGGCCTGTCCGTGAACGCCGTGAACACCCTCACGGGCGCGGTGGACGGCATCGCCCCGGTCGCCGGCCTGGTCGACACGGCCGTCGGCACCGTGGAGGGCGTGACCGGCCTGAACACCGCTCCGGTCACGAACCTGGTCGCCGGTCTCTGATCGCGCCCTTGTGCCGCCGAGCCCCGGAGCCGCCCCCCGGCTCCGGGGCTCGGCGTTGCCTCCGTGGCGCCCGCCGTCCTTGACGGCCCTTCACAGTCCGTCCCGGTCACCGCAGTCCGTCCCGGTCCCCGCAGTCCGTCTCCGTCCTTCGCAGAGTTCACACAGGTGAGGGAAGAACCGTGCAGTTCCGCCAACAGGCCCTCGCCAAGCTCCAGTCGCCCGAGGAGCTCGACCTCCCGGTGCGCTTCGCCCGGCCGCAGGGCTGGCTCGTGCTCACCGTGACCGTGGTCGCCATGGCCGCCGCCTCGGTGTGGGCGGTGACCGGATCGGTGACCTCCACGGTGACCGCACCCGCCGTCCTGACGCACGGGCAGGGCAGTTACGTACTGCAGAGCCCGGTCACCGGCCAGGTCACCGCGGTCCTCGTGAAGCAGGGCGAGCGGCTGCCCGCCGACTCCCCCGTCCTCGAGGTCCGTACCGAGCGGGGCGCCACGGTCGTCCGGACCCTGGACCCGGGCCGGGTCACCACGCTCGCCGCCGACGTCGGGCAGATCATCCGGACCGGCGCGGACGTCGCCGCCGTGGAGAAGGTCTCCGGGTCCGAGGACCCGTTGTACGCGACGGTGTACGTCCCCGCCGAGAGCGCGGCCGGTATCCCCGCGCGCGCGGCCGTCGATCTCACCGTGCAGTCGGTGCCGAGCCAGGAGTACGGGGTGCTGCGCGGCAGGGTGAAGTCGGTGGACCGCGCCGGGCAGTCGGCCCGGCAGATCGCCGCCTTCCTCGGGGACGGCCAGCTGGGCGAGCAGTTCACGAAGAAGGGCAGGCCGGTGGCCGTCACGGTCGAACTGGAGAAGTCGTCCGCCACCAAGAGCGGTTACACGTGGTCCTCGGCGGACGGTCCACCGTTCCCCCTGACCTCGATGACCCTGGCCTCGGGCTCCGTCCGGCTGTCCGACGAACGCCCCGTCGACTGGCTGCTGCCATGACGACGGCCCCTCGGGAGACCCGCGGCCGCAGGCGGGCCGCCCCCACCCGGCGCAAGGTGCCCAAGGCGCGCGGAAGAACCGTCCGGACACCCACCGTGCTCCAGATGGAGGCCGTGGAGTGCGGCGCCGCCTCGCTGGCGATGGTGCTCGGCCACTACGGCCGTCATGTCCCGCTGGAGGAGCTGCGCATCGCCTGCGGTGTCTCCCGGGACGGCTCACGGGCCAGTAACGTGCTGAAGGCGGCCCGTGGTTACGGGCTGACCGCCAAGGGCATGCAGATGGATCTGGCCGCCCTCGCCGAGGTCACGGCGCCGGCCATCCTGTTCTGGGAGTTCAACCACTACGTCGTCTACGACGGCATGGGCCGCCGGTTCGGGCGGCGCGGGGTGTTCGTCAACGACCCGGGCAAGGGCCGCCGCTTCGTGCCGCTGGAGGAGTTCGACGGCAGTTTCACCGGTGTCGTCCTGGTCCTGGAACCCGGGCCGGAATTCACCCGGGGCGGCCGCAGACCGGGTGTCCTCGGCGCGATGCCGGCCCGGCTGCGCGGCACGGCGGGGACGATGCCCGCGGTGGTGCTGTCGAGCCTGCTGCTGGTGGCGGTCGGCGCGGCGGTGCCCGGGCTCAGCCGCACCTTCATCGACGAGTTCCTGATCGGCCAGCAGACGTCGATGCTGGGTGTGCTGTTCACGTCGATGGGCGCCTGTGTCCTGCTCACCCTGGTGCTGACCTGGCTCCAGCAGGCCAATCTGCTGCGCGGCCGGATCATCTCCTCCACCCTGTCCAGCGCCCGCTTCCTGCGGCATCTGCTGCGCCTGCCGGTGACGTTCTTCGGCCAGCGCAGTCCGGCGGACCTGGTGCAGCGGCTGCAGTCCAACGACGCCGTGGCCGAAACCCTGTCCCGCGACCTCTCGGCGGCCGGCGTGGACGTGGTGGTGGTCGTGCTGTACGCGGTGCTGCTGTACACGTACGATCCGCAGCTGACCTTCGTCGGGGTCGGGGTGGCGCTGCTGAACATTCTGGCGATGCGGATCGTCATCCGGCTGCGCGCGACCCGTACGGCGAAACTGCGCGCGGACGCCGCGCGGCTCACCAACACGGCGTACACCGGTCTGCAGCTGATCGAGACGATGAAGGCGACCGGCGGCGAGGACGGCTACTTCCGCAAGTGGGCGGGACAGCACGCCACCACGCTGGAGGAGCAGCAGCGGCTCGGGGTGCCGACCGCGTGGCTCGGTGTGGTCGCGCCGACGCTCGCCACCCTGAACAGCGCGCTGATCCTGTGGATCGGCGGCCTGCGGGCGGTCGAGGGGCACATCACGGTCGGCCTGCTGGTCGCCTTCCAGGCGCTGGTCGCCCGGTTCACGGCGCCGCTGACCCGGCTGAACGGAGTCGCGGGCCGCATCCAGGACTTCGCCGCCGACGTGGCCCGGCTGAAGGACGTGGAGAACTTCCGGGCCGACCCGCTCCACGACCGTGCCGCAGCCGGCGACTCGACGCGCCGGCTTCACGGGCATGTGGAGCTGCAGGACATCACCTTCGGCTACAACCCGCTGGACAAGCCACTGCTGACCGGTTTCGACCTGACGGTCGGCCCGGGCCGGCAGGTGGCGCTGGTCGGCGGTTCCGGCAGCGGCAAGTCGACGGTGTCGCGCCTGATCTCGGGGCTGTACGCGCCCTGGGAAGGGGTGATCCGGATCGACGACCGGCGCATCGAGGACATCCCGCGCGGGACGCTGGCCGCGTCCGTGTCCTTCGTCGACCAGGACGTGTTCCTCTTCGAGGGCACCGTCCGCGACAACGTGGCGCTGTGGGACCCGTCGATCCCGGACGAGGCGGTGGTGGAGGCGCTTCGGGACGCGGCCCTGTACGACGTGATCGCCCGCCGCCCTGGCGGCATCCACAGCCGGGTCGAGCAGGACGGCCGGAACTTCTCCGGCGGGCAGCGCCAGCGGCTGGAGATCGCGCGGGCGCTGGTGCGGCGGCCGAGCATCCTGGTCCTGGACGAGGTGACCAGCGCGCTGGACGCCGAGACCGAGCTGGTCGTGATGGACAACCTGCGTCGCCGCGGCTGTGCCTGTGTGGTGATCGCGCACCGGCTGAGCACGGTCCGGGACAGCGACGAGATCGTCGTCCTCGACCACGGCACGGTCGTGGAGCGCGGGCGGCACGAGGAGTTGGTGGCACGCGGTGGCGCGTACGCCGCGCTGGTCAGGGAGCGCTGAGATGACGACGACCGTGCAGGAGGGGCACGGGGGCGACCTCGTGCTGGGCGCGCTCGGGGCGCTGGGCACCCGGGTGGACTGTGCCGGGTTCGGCCGGCTGGACCTGGCGGGGCCGCAGACGCTGTGGCTGATCGTGTCAGGCGCGGTGGACCTGTTCGCGGTCGACGCCGAGGAACAGGGCCACTGGCACCATCTGGGCCGGCTGGAGGCGGGCTCGCTGCTGCTCGGTCCGGGGGCGGGGCCGCGGCACACGCTCGTGGCCCGCCCGCTGCGGGACTGCGTGGTGCACCGGATCGGCCTGCGCGAGCTGTACCAGGGCGCGGGCACCCAGACCTGGTCGTACGACGAGTACGGAACCCCGCAGTACGTCCCGCCGACGACCAGCCCGCTGGAGTACGCCCTCGCCCTCGGTGTCGGCCGCAGTCTGTCGGTGCTGTTCCAGGCGCCGATGGCCACCGAGCGGGCCGCCGCGCCCGGCGACGACGACGTGTTCTGGATGCAGGTGCCGCCGGGCAGCGTGCAGTACGGCTCGCGGTACGGGGCCGAGGCGGCGGCCGACCTGCTGATGGACTCCGCGTTGTGGCAGAGCCTGGTCGAGCAGCAGTACCGGCTGATGACCACACTGGACCGCTGGATCGAGCAGCTCGAGCACACCCACGAGACGCGGACCGCGGAGGGCATCAGGGCCGGTGAGGCGGTCCGCGCCCAGGCCGACCGGACACTGCTCGCCTCGATCGGCAAGCGGTCGTCGAAGGGGACGACCGCGGCCGACGCGGACGCCACGTACGCGGCCTGCAAGCTGGTCGCCCGGACGGCCGGGATCCCGCTCGCCGAGCCGGCCCGGTCGGGCACCGGCGGCGACCGTCTCGATCCGGTCGAGCGGATCGCCCTCGCGTCCCGGCTGCGCACGCGTGCCGTACGGCTGGACGGCCACTGGTGGCGGGACGACGTCGGGCCGCTGGTGGGGCACCGGGCGCTGTCCGGGGCGCCGGTGGCGCTGCTGTGGCGGCGCGGCGGCTATGTCGCGGTGCATCCCGCGACGGGGCGCGAGACACCGGTGGAGAAGGCCAACGCCGCGGAGTTCGAGCCGCACGCGGTGATGTTCTACCGGCCGCTGCCCGAGCAGCGGCTCGGCCCGCTGCGGCTGATGCGGTTCTGCATGGCGGGCACCCGGGGCGATCTGACCGGGCTGCTGCTCAGCGGGCTGGTGACCGTGGCGCTCGGGGCGCTGGTGCCGGTCGCGACCGGGAAGGTGCTCGGCGAGTTCGTGCCGAAGGCGCAGACCGGGCTGATCGCGCAGGTGTGTCTCGCGGTGATCCTCAGCAGTGTGGTGGCCGCCGCCTTCATGCTGCTGCAGAACCTCACCCTGCTGCGGCTGGAGGGCCGGGTGGAGGCCACGCTCCAGCCCGCCGTGTGGGACAGGCTGCTGCGACTGCCGACGTCGTTCTTCACCGAGCGTTCGACGGGCGAGCTGGCGAGCGCGGCCATGGGCATCAGCGCGATCCGCCGGCTGCTGGCCGGTGTCGGGCCGACGGTCGCCCAGTCCGTCACCGTCGGTGCGGTGAACCTGGGGCTGCTGCTGTGGTTCAGCGTGCCGATGGCGCTGGCCGCGATCGGGATGCTGCTCGCCGTCGCCGCGGTGTTCACGGGGCTCGGGCTGTGGCAGGTGCGGTGGCAGCGGCGCCTGGTGGTGCTCACCAACAAGCTGAACAACCAGGCCTTCCAGACGCTGCGCGGCCTGCCCAAGCTGCGGGTGGCGGCGGCGGAGAACTACGCGTACGGGGCGTGGGCGTCCGAGTTCGCCCGCAGCCGGGAGCTCCAGCAGAAGGCCGGCCGGATCAAGAATCTGACGGCGGTGCTGGGCGCGGTCTATCTGCCGCTGTGCACGCTGGCGATGTTCATGCTGCTGGCGGGTCCGGCGCGCGGTTCGATGACGGCGGCCGAGTTCCTCACCTTCAACACGTCGGTGACGATGGTGCTGACCTCGGTCACCCAGCTGACCGGCGCGTTCGTCTCCGGGGTGGCCGCGTTGCCGCTGTTCGAGCAGATCCGGCCGGTGCTGGACGCGACGCCCGAGGTACGGGCGGGCAGCACCCGGCCGGGCCCGCTGAGCGGGGCGATCGAGGCGCGGCGGGTGTCCTTCCGGTACTCGGACGACGGTCCGCTGGTCCTCGACGACGTCTCCTTCGAGGCCCGGCCGGGCGAGTTCGTGGCGGTCGTCGGCCCCAGCGGCTGCGGCAAGTCCACACTGCTCCGGCTGCTCATCGGCTTCGACCGGCCGCTGTCGGGGAGTGTGCTGTACGACGGTCAGGACCTGGCCGCGCTCGACCGGTCGGCGGTACGCCGCCAGTGCGGTGTGGTGCTCCAGCACGCCCAGCCGTTCACCGGCTCCCTCCTGGACGTCATCTGCGGCACCGAGCCGTACACGCCCGAGGAGGCGATGGCGGCGGCCGAGATGGCGGGGCTCGCCGAGGACATCAAGCGGATGCCGATGGGACTGCACACCATCGTCTCGGGCAGCGGCGCGGTCTCCGGCGGCCAGCGGCAGCGGCTGATGATCGCCCAGGCGCTGATCCGCCGGCCGCGCATCCTCTTCTTCGACGAGGCGACCAGCGCCCTGGACAACGAGACGCAGCGCACGGTGATCGAGAGCACCAAGGCGCTCCGGGCGACCCGGGTCGTCATCGCCCACCGGCTGTCCACGGTGATGGACGCGGACCGGGTGGTGGTGATGGAGGACGGCAAGGTGGTCCAGCAGGGACCGCCGGCCCGGCTGCTCGCCGACCCGGGCGGCCGGCTGCACGAGCTGGTGCGGCGTCAGCTGGCGTGACACGGGCGGGTGTCCGCGGCCACGAGCCCCGGACACCCGCCCCCGGACACGCCGGAGGCCGGCGGGCGGCCCCACTCCGCCCGCCGGCCTCCCTTACGGGGCCGCACGTTCCGCGAGGAGGTCGGCACTCCCCAGTACCCGACCGCCACGCGGTCACGGGAACCGTGCGGTCCCGGTCTCAGAACGCGAGGACGCCCGAACCGTGGGCGTTCATCACGCACTCGTTGGCGAAGGTGCGCTCGTACGAGAGCCGCTGCCCCTGCCACACCCCGTCGACGGTGACGACGACCGGGTCGTACTGCTGGGTGCAGAACACGCCGTCTCTCACCGTGAGGGCCTGCAGATCGCCGTCCACCTCGGCCAGTTCCCCGCACGCCGTGGCCGCGGCCGGGTGGGTGCCGGAGGGGCCGGGAGCACAGGTCAGGGTGACCGCGCGCTCCGGTGTGACGGTCATGGCGCTCTCCCCGTGGCCCATGGTGAGCACCAGGGCCGACGGGGCGTAGAGCGCGGAGGGTGCGCCGCCCTGCGCGGCCGAAGCGGCCCCGGACAGAGGTGCGCAGACGGCTGCGGCGGTCAGGCCGATGGTGGTGGCCCAGCGCGCGGTGTTCCGCATGGTGTGCATCCTTCCGCTCGTTTCGACGAGTCGCCGGCCCGTGCTCGGTGGTGCCGAACCGGCGAGCGGGAGTCTGCCGAGTCCGCCGCGGAAACACACGTCGACCGGGCCGCTTTCGGTAACATTGCGTATTGAATCAGTGGCGCGAAGTCACGGAATGCACGGACGTGAACCCGGTAACCGCACGGGCGGCGCTTGTGCGAAGTGGCCAGATGGCCAAATTCCCGCTGCTACGCAATAGGCCTGAAACATTCCGTTTCTGTTCCCGACAGACCGTTCCGCGATGCCTTCTGTTCATGATTCAGTCGGCTGGACGAGGAGAGGCGGGGACTGCGTATGGCCGGGAACTGGGCGGACTTCCAGTACGAGATCTACCTGAACGGGATGACGGGTGCCGTGCCCCGGCTGCCCACGGACCTGACCCGGCTGGAGGAGCTGACCGAGCGGCGGCTCGGGCCGGGTCCGGTCGGCTATGTGGCGGGCAGCGCGGGCGACGGCAGTACCGCGCGCGCCAACCGGGCGGCTCTCGCCCGCCACCGGATCGTGCCGCGCATGCTGCGGGACGTGCACGAGCGTGATCTGTCGGTGGAGGTCCTCGGCCGCGCGCTGCCGGCGCCGCTCGCGCTGGCACCGGTCGGGGTGCTGTCGCTGATGCACCCGGACGCCGAGCCGGCCGCGGCGCGGGCCGCCGCCGCGCAGGGGGTGCCGTTCGTGCTGTCCTCCGCGTCCAGCACGCCGATGGAGCAGGTCGCGGAGGCGATGGGTGACGCGGAGCGCTGGTTCCAGCTGTACTGGCCGAAGGACCCGGAGGTCGCCCGGAGTTTCCTCGGCCGGGCGAAGGCCGCCGGGTTCACTGCTTTGGTGGTCACCCTGGACACTCCCCTGCTGTCCTGGCGGCCGCGCGACCTGGACCAGGCCTTTCTGCCGTTCCTGCACGGGGTGGGGACCGCCAACTACTTCTCGGACCCCGCGTTCCGGGCCGGTCTGGCCAAGCCCGTGCACGAGGATCCGAACGCGGCGGTGATGCATTTCGTCGGCATGTTCTCCGACCCCGCCAAGACCTGGCCCGATCTCGCGTTCCTGCGGGAGAACTGGGACGGTCCGATCGTCCTCAAGGGCGTGCTGCACCCGGACGACGCCCGGCTCGCGGCCGATGCCGGGATGGACGGAGTGGTGGTGTCCAACCACGGCGGCCGTCAGGTGGCCGGGTCCGTCGCGGCGGCGGACGCGCTGCCCGGGGTGGTGGCCGCCGTCGGTGACCGGCTGGCCGTGCTGTTCGACAGCGGCGTCCGCACCGGCGACGACGTCTTCAAAGCGCTCGCCCTCGGCGCGCGGGCGGTACTCCTGGGACGGCCGTACGTCTACGGGCTCGGCCTCGACGGGCAGGCGGGGGTCGAGCACGTGATCCGCTGCCTGCTCGCCGAGCTGGACCTCACCCTCGCCCTGTCCGGGCATGCCACCCCGGCCACGATCGGGCCCGGCGACCTCGTGGAGGGCACCGGCTGACCCGGCGCGCGGCGCGTGTCACCGCCCCGGCGCGCCGTTCACGCAATCGGCCCGGCCGGCTCCGTGTGCCGTGCCGCCGGGGTACGGGTGGGGCTGATCGACAGGGCCTGCTCGGCCGAGGCCACCGGCTCGGCCACCCAGCGCTGGTCCTCGGTCCGGTCCCGCACCCTGATGACGATGTCGGCGTTCGCATCGGGGGCGGCCGGGGTCAGCGCCAGCTGTTCGTCCCAGCGGGGCAGCAGCTCGCCCTGCCCGGTGAGGTCGTAGCGCACGTCGTCGGCCCGGTTCTCGCCGGCGTCGGCGCAGGTGGCGAGGACGACGACCCCGGCGTCCTTGTGCGCGTCCAGGCACAGGCCCGGGTCGGCCACGCTGCGCAGCAGCCCGTCCTCCTCGTAGGTCCACTGCTGGCTCAGCCGCGAGGAGCAGCCCGTGAGCCGGGCGCCGGCGCCGTCCTGGGGCTCGCCCCGGGTGTCGAGGCACAGGCCGGAGGCGACGTTGCGCAGGAGGGCCGGCTGCGGCCCCGTGGGCAGTCCGGCCACGCCCGGCGGGGACTCGGTCGGTACGACCCCCCGGCCGCCCGCCGCGCTGGTGGCGCCGGTCGGGTCGGTGCCGCCGCCGTCGGGCGAGGAGCCCCCGGCGATGAGCACGCTCACCAGCACGCCGGCCGAGACGGCACCGAGGCCGGTGAGCAGGGTCCTGGTGGAGCGCACGGCATCCGGGAGTCCGAGGCCGGTGAGGCGGGCGGGGGCGGGGATCCGGGACAGCAGGCGGTGCCGGCTGCCGCCCGACCGGTGTCCGCGGCGGGTGGTGCGGCCGCCGCGCGGGCCCGGTGCCGCCCGGCCGGGACGCGAGTCGAGGTAGCGGCGGGCGCCCCAGCCGAGAACGGCCTCGGCGATGAGCGTGCCGAGTTCGCCCTCGAAATGACTCAGCTGCTCGGCCGCGTTCCGGCAGTAGCGGCATTCCGCCAGGTGCTGCTGGACATCGGGGAGCAGCGTTCCGCCGCGGCGGATGGGGACGTCGAGGAGCCGGTTGTAGAACCGGCAGTCCTTCGTCGGCGCGAGTTCCTGATGGGCGTGGACACAGCCCTGGCGGAAGGTGTCACGCGCCTGTTGGAGCGTGCCCGAGGCGACGTCGGGATCGATGCCGAGGAGGCCGGCCGGGACGGATATGGGTTCGGCCTCGACCTCGACGTGCCAGAGCACGCAGCGGGCGAGGGCGGGCAGGGACCGGAACGAGCGCTGGGCGAGCGTGCGGTTCTCCGGCGTCATCGTCCTGGCCGCGCGCATGCCGCGCCCGCCGGCCGGTTTCAGCAGCTCCGGCAGGGCACCGGTGGTCCGGTCGTCCGAGGCCCATTCCCGGACCGTGTCCCGTACGGCCACCAGCAGCACGGGGCGCAGGGCGACGGCCGGTTCGCCGAGGGCGACCCGGTTCAGTACGCGGTGCTGTGCCGCCGCGGTGACCATGGCGGCGGTCGGCCCCGACGAGGCGAGGCAGACGGTCGCGTAGTCGTGCATGGCCGGCCAGTGACGCGCCGTCAGCATCGCGACGGAGTGGGTTGCCTCGCCCTCCGGACGGCCTCGCAACCGTGCGGCGAGGGACTCGTCGGACTCCCCCGGATCCCCTCCGGGAGGGGGATGAGGAGGCCGAGAGGAATGAGGGGTGGGCACTGAGATGGTTCCTTCCCACACGCAGGTGACACAGAAGTTCTGACGCCGAAAAGGGAAGTCCCATGTGGTCCGTACCTCTTTGGCGGCGGTGCGCGGGAGGGCGCGAATTCACCGATGGTGAAAGCGGACCCGGTTCATCAACGCGCGTGCGACCCCGGATTTTACCCCCTCACGGGGGGCTCACTCTCGCACAACCGGCACACGGCCAACAAGGCACCGGGGAAACCTCCACTCGTTGACAGAAAGTCAAAAGGAAAAACATGCCCGGAGTCGCCCGCATCGCCTTTCCACCTGCGTTTTCCCGTGGTTCCCGGTTCCCGCATTCCGGCGGTGGTGTCAGATCTGCCAGGAGCGGAGCCGGTCCGCGGCTCCGTAGACATCCGTCGTACCGGACATCAGATCGCGGGCGAGGTCGACGATCGCGCCGTAGGGCGGGTCGATGCCGACGCCGCTGACGAACATGTACGCCACCGCCGTGGCGCAGGCGAAGCGGGCGTTGGCCGACGGCAGGGGGCGGAGCAGGGCGAGGGTGTGCAGCAGGGCGGCGGCCCGCCAGGCCGCGTCCGAGTCCACGCCGAGGCGGGGCGGGTCGACGCGGTGCCGGGCGACGGCGGCGACCAGCGCCGAGAAGTCGTTGATGGTGGGCTGGTCCGGGAGGACCTCCTCGTGCCGCTGGAGCAGCCAGGGCACGTCGATGTGCAGAACGGATGCCATCGGTCAGGCGGCCCGTCCCGTACCCCTGGCCCGCGGTTCGTCGTCCGGAAAGGCGGCGGCGAATTCGTCGGCGTGCGAGGCGAAGAACCGGCGGAAGGCCTCCGCGCCCTCCTGGAGTGCCCGGTGGCGGGCGATGTCGGCCGCGGCCGCCTCCCGCACCAGCGCCTTCATCGATGTACCGCGCTCCTTGGCGATCTGCCGCAGGTCCTCGAGTTCACGGTCACTGAACTCCACATTCAGAGCAGGCATGCCATCACGGTACCGCTCGGGTACTCGATCGTAAATATCACCAGTTCAGAGTGGGTGCGCGGCGGTACCGAAAGGGGTGTGCCGAAGGTGTCGGCCCGCGAAACGGGACGACACCTCCGGCACCGGCGCGGGTACTCCGGTCCGCTACCTCTGGTCGGCCACGAAGGAGGCCATGCGGGTCAGGGCCGCGTTCCAGTTGATGGTGTGCTCGTTGGTGGACCAGGACTGGATGTCGTCGATGAAGCAGAACTGGCCGACGCAGCCCTGGAGCATCGACTGGGCGTAGGGGTCCTGGATGCTCGAGTTGGGTCCGCCGGAGAGGGTCCCGGCGGGCGGGTTCGGCAGCGCCGGGTCGAGCTGGCGAGCGTACCAGCGGCTGTGCTGGTTCTGCGCGCTGACCTCGCCGTACCCGGTGACGTAGGAGATGTTCAGGGCGTTGCGGCCGAGGATGTAGTCCATGCTCTGCAGCGCGCCGTCCCGGTATTTCGCGGCACCGGTGAGGTCGTAGGCGGTGGCGAGGACGACCGCGTTGTTGAGGACCTGGTGGCTGGAGCCCCAGTCGTAGACGTCGCCGGCCGGCGCGTACGGCATGCCGTACGGGTGCGCCTTCAGCGTGGCCAGGTAGCGGTCGGCGCCCTTGACCACGGAGTGGCGGACCTTGTCCCGGCCCGGGAGCCCGTTCGGCACCGTCGCGAGGTCGAGCCGGCCGGCCGCCGCGGTGCGCGACCAGTCGAATCCGAGAGGGCCGAAGATGTCGGCGGTGTGCGCCGGGGACTTCAGGACGTACTCCTTGAACTGCCGCTCCCCCGTGGTGAGATACAACTCGGCCGCCGCCCAGTAGAACTCGTCGCTCACCTCGTCGTCCGGGTAGGCGCCGCCGCCGATGCCGTCGTCCGGGCTCGCGTACTCCTCGGGGTGGGCAAGCGCGGCCGTCCAGGCGGTGCGCGCGGCGGCCAGGGTCTCGGCCGCGAACTCCCTGTCGTAGGGCCGGTACAGGCGGGCCGCCTGGGCGGCCGTGGCCGCGAGGTTCAGGGTGGCGGCGGTGCTCGGCGGGTGCAGTTCGCGCTTCTGCGGGTCGTCGCTCGGCAGCAGCGGCAGTCCGGTCCACTGCTCGTCGTGGATCTTGTGGTGGGCCATGCCGGCCAGCGGCTCTCCCTCGGGCACCTGCATCTTCAGCAGGAACTCCAGTTCCCAGCGGGCCTCGTCGAGGATGTCGGGCACCCCGTTGCCGCTCTCGGGGATGTTCAGCGTGCCGTCGCCCAGTGTGTCCGCCTGTCCGGTGCGTGCCTGCCGGGCGCGTTCGTAGGTGCTGAGCACCTCCCAGGTGCTGATGCCGCCGTTGACGACGTACTTGCCGTGGTCGCCGGCGTCGTACCAGCCGCCGGTGACGTCGAGGGTGTAGTCGCAGACGCCCGGTTGGCAGGGCACCCTGCCGTCGCCCTGGTTGGGTGCCGCGTCCACGTGTCCGGCCGGGCGGGCGTAGCCGGGGCGCAGGTCGTCGCGGATCTCGATGCCGCTGCGCTGGGTGTAGTAGTACTTCGCCGAGTCCAGCCGCAGCCGCTCGTAGGCGCCGGCGTCGATGTCGAAGGGCCGGCTGGTCTCGCCGTCCACGGCCAGGGTGTAGCCGGTGCCCCGCGCGCGGTGGGCGCCGAAGTCGATGGAGTGGACGTTCTGCCCGGAGGAGCCGTCCACGCCGCGCGGCACGGTCCTGCCCTGCCGGACGACCCTGCCGTCGGCGTCCTTCAGTTGCCAGGTCAGCCGCTCGGTCGCCCCGGTGACCAGGGTGGCGTTCTTCGGGCCCGAGGGGAGGTAGGCGACCTGGTTGACGCGGACCCGGGGCCCGGTGTCGGGCTCGTACGGCTCGGGCTCCACGCCGCCCAGCAGGGACACGTCGTCCACGCAGAAGCGCCAGGGGTCGGGGCTGCCGCCGAGCTGGAGAGCGACCTGGCCCCGTTCGGTGTCCACAGGCGCCGTGAAGGTGTAGGAGTACGTGTCGCCGGAGACGCCGAGCTGCGGGGACACCTCGTGGTAGGTGTCGTACGGGGCCACCGACAGACCGACGACCGCCCGGACCACGTGGCCCGCGGGCGTGCCGGTCGCGGCGAAGGAGAAGCGGTACGACTCCCCCTTCACGAGGGTGATGTCGTTCTGGCCGACGGCGGCGTCCCACCGGTTGGCGGTGCCGCCGGGGACGTCGGCGCACAGGCGGCCGTCGGACAGGCTCGTGGTGACACCGGCGGAGGCCCACCAGGGTTCGGTGGTGGTGTCGAAGGTGCCGTTGCGGACCTGCTCGACCTCGTCGGCCCCGGCCGGGGCGGCGGGCAGCGCGGTGAGCGCGGTCGCCAGCAGGCCGGTCAGGGACAGCAGCGCGGTTCTGCGTCTGTTCACGTCTGGGCTCCTCTGGTGGGAGGACACGGCGGCGACGACGACTGGGAGCGCTCCCATTCGTACGGGGACATCGTTGTGGCAGATGTGACACTCCGTCAACAGGTGGGACGGGACCCGGGGCCGAAGGCCGGGACGGACCTCCCCGGTGACCGTCTCGGGCGTCACTCCCGTCCCTCGTGTCCCGCCCGCGGCCTCCCGCCCGGACGGGGTTCCGGTCCACACCCGCCTCGGACGCACTAGGGTGGAACTCTGGCGATCGACCGGTTCACGGTGAGTGTGCGCGATGGAGTGGCGACGATGAGGGCGGACGACCCGTTCGACGATCCGGTGACGGCTCGGGCCGTCATCGCCGCCGACGGCACCGTCACCCGGTGGAACGAGGCCGCTCAGCGGCTGCTGGGCCACCGGGCCGAGGACGTGGTCGGCCGCCCTGCGGCCCGCCTGCTCGCCGACGGGGCGCAGCCGCCCCGGCCGCCGGCCGACACGCGTTGGAGCGGCACGCTCGCGCTCCGGCACCGGGACGGCGGCACCGTCACCGTGTGGCTGCTCGCCCACCGCGGCCGGCCGGAGGACGGTGAGACCGACGACTGGCTGGCCGTCACCCCGCTGCGGTCCGGCGACACCGACCCGGCCGACGATCCGCTGCTCTGGGCGGCCATGGTCCAGTCCCCTTGTGCCACCGTCGTCTTCGGCAAGGATCTGCGCCTGCACGGTGCCAACGACGCGATGGCGGAGCTCCTCGGGCTGCCGGCCACCCATCTGCGCGGTCTGCAGCCCGGCGACATCGGCGGCCGGCCCCGGGCCAGGGAGCTGGAGCAGCACATGCGCCAGGTGCTGCGGACGGGCCGGGGCCACGACGTGCAGACGCGTCTGCGGGTCCACGGAGAGAGCCACGAAGACGCCTGGCTGGCCCGGATCGCACCGGTCACCGACGACTCCGGCCGGATCGTCGGCGTCTGCGTGACGGCCCACGACTTCACCGAGCAGAACAGGGCACGGGCACGGCTGCAGCTGGTCAACGAGGCCAGCATACGTATCGGCACCACCCTCGACGTCACCCGGACGGCGCAGGAGCTGACGGAGGTCTGCGTCCCCGCGCTCGCCGACTTCGTCAGCGTCGACCTGCTCGAGCACGACCAGGGCGCCGACCCCGCCGGTCCGCTCACTCTGCCGGTCTCGCTGCGCCGGATCACCCACCGGTCCCGCACGGCGGGCGCCCCCGAGTCGGTCACCGACCCGGGCGAGGTGGTCGTCTACCCGGCCGCCGCGCCCCAGGCCGACTCCCTGATCGCCGGCCACAGCGTCGTCGCCTCGGTCCCCTCCGGTGATCTCGATCCGTGGCTCGCGGTCGACGAGGCCCACGCCCGGCAGGTCCGGGAGTTCGGTGTCCACTCGATCCTGTCCGTCCCCCTCCGGGCCCGCGGTGTCACTTTCGGTGTCGCGGCCTTCACCCGCTTCCGGCATCCCGAGCCCTTCACCCACGACGACGTACTGCTGGCCGAGGAGATCACCGCGCGTGCGGCCGTCTGCGTCGACAACGCCCGCCGCTACTCCCGCGAACGCGAGACGACCCTCACCCTCCAGCGCAGCCTGCTCCCCCGCGGCCTGCCCCGGACCGCGGCGGTGGACGCCGCCTCCCGGTACCTGCCGGCCGCGCGCACCGGTGTGGGCGGCGACTGGTTCGACGTGATCCCGCTGTCCGGGATGCGGGTGGCCATGGTGGTGGGGGACGTCGTCGGCCACGGCATCCAGGCGTCGGCGACGATGGGCCGGCTGCGTACGGCCGTCCGCACCCTCGCCGACATCGACCTGGCCCCGGAGGAGCTGCTCACCCACCTCGACGACCTGGTCCTGCATCTCTCGCACGAGTCGGGCGGCGACGCCGGCCCCGGCGAGGTCGGTGCGACCTGCCTCTACGCGGTGTACGACCCGGTGTCACGGCGCTGCACCCTGTCGAGGGCGGGGCATCCGCCACCGGTCCTGGTCCCGCCGGACGGCTCGGTCCGCATACTGGACATGCCGTCCGGGCCGCCGCTGGGCCTGGGCGGGCTGCCCTTCGAGTCCGTGGAGCTGGAACTGCCCGAGGGCAGTGTGCTGGGCTTCTACACGGACGGTCTCGTCGACGGCCGGGGAGGCGGCACGGACACGGACGCGGGCCCCCGCATGCTCTGCGACGCCCTGTCCCACGCGGCCTCCGGGGCTCTCGACGAGGCCTGCGACCGTGTTCTGCACGCCATGCTCCCTCCGGGTCCCGCCACGGCCGACGTGGCGCTGCTGCTGACCCGTACCCATGGGCTGCCGTCTTCCCGGGTGGCCACCTGGGACATCCCGGCCGACCCGGCACTCGTCGCGCCGGTCCGCAAGCGGGTCCTCGACCAGCTGGGCGTGTGGGAGCTGACCGACATGTCGTTCACCGTCGAGCTGGTGGTGAGCGAACTGGTCACCAACGCGATCCGCTACGGCGCTCCGCCGATCCGGCTCCGGCTGATCTGCGACGCGTCGACGCTGATCTGCGAGGTGTTCGACGCCAGCCACACCGCCCCGCACCTGCGCCGCGCCAAGACCTGGGACGAGGGCGGCCGGGGGTTGCTCCTGGTCGCCCAGCTCACCCGGCGGTGGGGCAGCAGACACACCGCCGAGGGCAAGACCATCTGGGCCGAGCTGGGGCCGGCGGAGGAACTGTGAACGGCCGGCCGGCGCGGTCCGCCCGGTCGTTCTTCCCGTCCTCGTCCCGGTCCCCTTCCTCGTCCTAGTTCCCTTCCTCGTTCCCGACGAGGTCCCAGGTGACGACCTTCACCTGGAGGTCGGGCTCCGAGGTGTCGATCGCCCAGCGCTGGGCGTCCGTGTCGTCGCGGGCCTTGAGGACGAGAGCGCCCGAGCCGTCGGTCGCGGCGGGCGCCAGACCCAGGTCCTGGCCGGAGCGGGGCACCAGGGTGCCCTGGACGGTGAAGTCGTAGCGCGCGCTGCCGGCGTCCTCCTGGGCCTCGCCGGTGCACCGGGCCAGGCGCACCGAGTAGCCGAGGCGGGAGTCCAGGCACAGGTCCGGTTCCGCGGCGCTGCGCAGCAGCCCGTCGGTCTCGTACGTCCACTGCTGGACCTTGCCCGCCGAGCAGGCGGTGAGCTCGGTCTCGGCGCCCGCGACCGCCCGGCCGCCGACGACACCGACGCACAGGCCGGAGGCGGTGTTGTGCAGCCGGCCGCGCAGGGCTCCCTTCGCCGCTTCTCCGGAACGGAACCACGACGGGTCGCCCGGCGGGCTGCCCACGGCGGCGCCGGAGGATTCGGAGGGGCGGTCGTCGCCCCGTGCGGCGGCGTCGTCGGAACCCCCCGCGGTCCACAGCACCAGCGGAAGGACGACCAGCCCGCTGACGGTGAGAATGCCGGCGGCGAGGTTGCGCCGACGCGCGGCCCGGCGGGCGGCCTTCCGGGCGACACGGGAACCGGCGCGCAGCACGGCACCGCGAGGACCGGTACGGGAGGGCGCGCGCCGTCGGGAGCGGGCACCGGACCGGGAGGCCGTGCGCGCGGAGGTGGCCGGGGCGGAGATGGCCGGGGCCGCCGCGGCCGGAGCGGTGCCCGGTATCGGGGGCACCGTGGGGGCCGCGGGGACGGGGGGCGCGGTGCGAGGCGTCTCGGTGGGGAGGGGCGGGACCGGGGTCCCCTCGTCCGCGAACGACTCGCCCGCCACCGCCGGGGGTTCGCCCGCGGGCCCGGCGAACGGATCGCCCACCGTGTCCGGGCGTCCGTCGGCGGGGCCGGAGAACGCCGCACCGATGACGCCCTCGGGCGACGGCCGCTCCTCGGCGGCCGGCTCGTCGGTGACGACGGCCGCCCGTGCCCTGCTCTCCGTGTACTCCCGTGCGCTCCAGCCCAGGACCGCCTCCGCCAGGGCCGTACCGAGCCCACCGGCGAAGCAGGCGAGCTGGTCCGCCGCGTGCCGGCAGTGGGTGCAGTTCTCCAGGTGGGTGCGCAGGTCCGGGTCGGTTTCGGTGCCCGCGCGCCGGTAGGCCACCTCCAGCAGGCGCAGATAGCTTCGGCACTCCTGGTCGGGGGCGAGTTCCCCGTGGAGCTGGAGGACTTCGTCGCGCAACCGCTCCTGGGCGCGGCGCAGTTCGATGCGGGCGCCCTCCTCGTCCAGGGCGAGCAGCCCGGCGGGGACGTGGAGCGGTTCGGACTCGACCTCGGTGTGCCACAGCAGACAGCGCGCGGACTGCGGCAGTCGCCGGAACGCCCCTGACAGCAGGCGTCGTTCGGGCGGCGGCAGCAGCCGTGCGACCGGCCGTCGGCCGTCGTCGGAGGCGGTGGTGGAGGCGGTGGTGGCGAGACCGGGGTGGAGCATGTCGCGCCGGTGGTCGCCGTCCCACTCCGCTGCGATCCGGCGCACCGTGACGAGGAGTCGGGGACGCCATGCGGAACTCGGGCCGTTGCGCCGCAGGGTCTCTCCGAAGAGCCGGGTGAACGCGGCGGTGGTGAGCATCCCGGCGGAACGGGGACCGTCGGTGCACAGCCGGGCATAGCCGAAGACCGACTCCCAGTGCCGGTCGAGGAGTTCGCCGACGGGGTGCAGTGCGGGGGTGGCTCCCGTCCACTTCCGCAACTCGTCACCCAGTTGTTCGTCCGTCACGTCGAACGCGGCGGCCGGGGCCGGGAAATTCGACAGGCCGGTGTCCTTCACGGATGCAATCCTCTCGGGAACGCGCGGGATAAAGTCCGAACCAGCGGACCCGGGACCTCGCCGACGATACAGCGGAAGCCCGCCCGTAGAGGATCCGGTATCTCGAACATCCACCCGGAGCAGCCCTTTTGGAGCCCGGTGGCATGTCGGAGCGGCCTCGTGCACGCCAGGACAAAAGGCATTGCCCGCGTGCCCGCACGACCCACTTTTGCACAGGCCAACGACCTGGAACAAGAGAGTCCACGGTTTCCCGCATTCCCCGGTCGACTGCCGCCTTTTGACATCGTGTCAATGAGATTCGAGCCGCTTAATTCACGCGCCCAATCATCCGATTCGACGGCCGGTGTCCGAAAAGGCAATGCGGACGCGCGCCGCGCGGCCCCTCCGTTCCCGGGTGCGCGTGTACGCGTGTGCGGGTCTGCGTGTCCGGGTGCGCACGGGATCACCCGGTGCCGGTCGCGCTCATCCCGGCCGTACGAGGTCCAGGGCCCGCTCCCAGGGGAACTCGGGCCGGCCGCCGTCCGGCGCCGCCTCCCCGGCGTACGGGGCGCCGAAGCGGACGCCCATCGCGGTGAGCCGCTCCAGGCTGTCCCGGTAGGCGGGGTGGGCGGCCAGGGCGGTGCCGACACACGGCAGGACGGCGATCGGCACGTCGAGCCCCGCGGCCTCGCACAGGGTGCCCAGCGCGAGGGTGTCGGCGATTCCGGCCGCCCATTTGTTGACGGTGTTGAAGGCGGCGGGCGCGACCACCACCGCGTCGGGCCCGGGGAAGGGGCGCGGTTCGCCGGGGGTGCGCCAGGCGATTGGGGTCTCCCCTGGTCGAACGGAGTTGAGAGCTTGGGGAATGATCGGCCTGCCGGTCTGCGCGCGGACCGCGACGGCGTCGAAGAACCCGTTCATGGCGACGGGTGTCGCGATGACGCCGACCTCCCAGCCCTGCTCCCGCGGCGGTGATCAGCTTGCTGACGTCCGCGGCGACACCGGCGGCGCAGACGACGACGTGGAGGAAGGGCTTGGGGCCTGTTCGGTCACCCGGAAAGCCTACGACCCGGCCGGCGGCCGCGGTACGAAGGCGCGGTGCACGGAGAGGCTGTCCTCGTGGACGTGGTGGCGGACGACCAGGCCGTCCCGCACGGTGAGCAGCAGGGCGAAGCGGGCGCGGTAGGGGCGTCCGGTGGGCCGGGGGGTCTGCCGGATCTCGCCGAACACCACCGCGTCGTCGCCGTCGACCAGGATGCGCTCGATCTCGGTGGCGGCCGCGTCGGGCACGTGGTGGGCGGCCAGTTCCCGGTAGTGGGCGGCGGCGTCGGCGCGGGTGACCCGGTGGCGGATCCAGGGAGTCGCGGTGCTGCCGTGCTCGTCCTGTGGCCAGTCGAGTTGCCAGTCGCAGGGATCGGCGTACAGCTCGGCGATGCGGTCCGGGTCGCCGTGGCCGATCCGGCGCAGCAGTTCCTCCACGGTGGCGCGGGTGCCGGTGGGCGGGGCGGTACGGGCCGGGGCGGCCGGGGTCGGCGTGGGCTCGGTCATGACGGGGGTCTCCTGGATCCGGGGTGGGCCGAGTTCAAGGGATTCGGTCCGGGGAACGGTCATGACTGTGCCGTGGACACGCCGAGGACGCCATGACGTCGGAGGTCATGTGCGGTCCGGTCGACACTGGTACGGAACGAGCTGATCCACATGGCCCCACGGCCGTCCCGGAGTCCGGGCCGGCCACGGGCCGCGACAACGACGGGACGGATGGCATGCCTCTTCAGGGCGAGTACGAGCCCAGCCCCACGCAGTGGGTGCGCGAGCAGGTGGAACTGTACGAGAGCTCCGGCGGCACCGAGGGGACCACCCTGCAGGGCAGGCCGGTGGTGCTGCTGACCACGCGGGGAGCCAGGAGCGGCAAGCTGCGGAAGACCCCGGTGATGCGTGTCGAGCACAAGGGACGCTACGCGGTGGTGGCCTCGCTGGGCGGAGCACCCCGGCATCCGGTCTGGTACCACAACCTCAAGGCCGATCCCCAGGTGGAACTGCGGGACGAGCAGGTCCTGCGGGACATGACGGCCCGTGAGGTGACCGGGGAGGAGAAGGCGGAGTGGTGGGAGCGGGCCGTCGCGGCGTTCCCCCCGTACGCCGAGTACCAGGAGAAGACGGACCGGGCGATCCCGGTCTTCGTGCTGGAGCCGCGCGACTAGGGCCTCTCGCCCGGCTCAGGCCGGGGAGAGACCCGGGGGCCCGGCCGAATTTTCTTCGGTTCGGTGCGCATGACACCCCGGTCGGCGGGCACCCGCCGTTCAGGCCCCGCCGCGTTCCCCCGTCGCGGCGGGGCTCACCCCTGCCGCCACACCATGGGGGATTGCCCCGGTCGGGCCCGGTCGGGCCGTGCGGAGGGCGGAAAACGGGGAACGTGGGGCACAGGAACTTTCCTATCGCCTGTACCGACCTGGGAGATCCACGTGGTGAAGAAGAAGAGCAAGAGGAAGCTGCCCCTGGCGTACAAGCCCGTGGGGTTCGCGTTGGGCTGGACGAGTGGCACCGTGGCGGGGCTCGCGTTCCAGAAGACGTGGAAGCTGATCCGGCACGAGGACGACGCCCCCGACGCGCTGGACCGGGACCGCCGATGGGGCGAGATCCTGCTGGCCGCGGCGATCCAGGGCGCCATCTTCGCGGTGGTGCGCAGTGCCGTGAACCGCGCGGGCGCCAAGGCCATCGAACGCTCGACGGGCTCCTGGCCCGCCCAGGAGAAGGGGAGCGCCTGACCGGGCCCCTCCTCCACCGCATGAAGCCCCCGGCGCCTCTGCGCGCCGGGGCGCGGCCCTCGAAGAGTCCCGGCCGGCCCCGAGGGGCCGGTGGCCCCGGTGGGTCCGGCCGTTCGGCGGGTGTCAGCCCAGCTTCGGTGCCACCGGGACATCGCAGCGCACGGTGAAGGAGTGCCCGGCCGGGTCGGCGTAGCCGCGTTCCTCCAGGGGGCCCGTGGCGTCCTTCGTCTCCACCGGGCGGCCGCCGAGACCCACGATCAGACGTTCCACGGCGTCCAGGTCGTCGACCACGAACTCCAGGTGCGCCTGGAGCGAGTTCTCGGGACGCGGCCAGCTCGGCGCGGTGGCGTTGGTGTCACGGCGCAGCGCCAGCCGGAAGCCGTCGGCGGCCCGGATCTCCACCCGGTTGGCCTGGGCGTCCACCACCTCCGCCGCCAGCAACTCGCGGTAGAACTCGGCGAGCTTCTCGGGTTCGGCACAGTCGAGCACCACCACTCCCGCAGGCACGGTCGGCATGTCTCCTCCACAGGGTCCGGGGTCCGTCCACGGGCCGGGGCGGCTCCCCTGCCCGTACTGGGCACCTGTCCCGTTTCTGCGGATTCAATCAGCTACAAGTACGGTAACTCCTGGGGCATTTGGGAGAACATGCACCTCAAGTGCCGTGTTCAGTAACGGATATCACGACGGGCATCCTGTGTAGATCATCTAGGATCTGGGCAGCCTCGTTCCGCTTGCCTGTTCAACTTTCGTGCGGTGAAGTCGAGTTCGAGTGCGCGGGCCGTTTCCGCGACGGCCCGCTCGCAGGGCGGGGGGACTCTGCGTTCCGTCTCCCGAAAGGAAGCACATGTCTCAGGACGTCCGGTTCGACCTTCCCTTCAACACCCCGGTCAGTGAGCATCTGGAGTACGCGCGGGCGCGTCATCTGCGCTGGGTGTGGGACATGGGACTGGTGCGCAGCCGGGCCGGGTTCGACGAGTACCGCTCCTGGGACCTGCCGCAGGCCGCTGCCCGCACCTATCCGTACGCCTCGGCCGAGGACATGGTCGTCCTGATGAACTGGTTCTCACTGGCGTTCCTGTTCGACGACCAGTTCGACGCCGGGCGGCCGGACCGGGCGGATGTGGTGGCCGACGTGGCGCGGGAGCTCATCGTCACCCCGCTGCGGCCTGCGGGGAGCACGCCCCGGGTGGTCTGCCCGATCACAGTGGCCTGGGCGCAGGTCTGGGAACGCCTCTCGGATGGCATGTCCCTGACCTGGCAGACCCGGTTCGCCGCGTCCTGGGGCCGGTTCCTGGTGGCCCACTGCGAGGAGGTCGACCTGGCGGCCCGCGGGCTGACCGGGACGCTCGGCCTCGACGAGTACGCCGTGTTCCGGCGCCGTACCGTCGGCATCCACCACAGTATCGACGCCGGTGAACGCAGCCGCGGCTTCGAGGTGCCGGCGCGGGCGATGGCCCATCCCCTGATGGAGCGGATGCGTGATCTGGCCGCGGACACCATCGGGTTCATGAACGACATCCACTCCTTCGAGCGGGAGCGGCGCCGCGGCGACGGCCACAACCTGATAGCCGTACTGCACCGGGAGCGCGGCTGCTCGTGGGAGGAGGCCGCGGCCGAGGCGTACCGCATGACGACCGCCTGCCTGGACGAGTACCTGGAGCTCGAGGCACGGGTGCCCCGCATGTGCGACGAACTCGGGCTCGACGCGGACGAGCGCGGGCGGGTGGACAAGGGCGTGCAGGCCATCCAGCACTGGATCGAGGGCAACTACGAGTGGGCCCTGACCAGCGGCCGGTACGCGGCGTCGAAGGAGGGCGAGGTGGCCACGGCCGAGCAGGCGGGCCGCGGCTCGGTCGACGATCTGCTGACCGTGTGACCGGGCGTGCTGCCCGGCCCCGTGGCCGGGTTGGGCAGCACGCCCGGGCAGCACGGCCGGGCACGGTGGCCGGCGCGGCGGCCGGTCACGCCGGCCGTTGCGGCGCCGCCCGGTGTCAGGTGCTGAACTCGACCGGCAGGCGGTCCAGTCTGGTCTCCCAGGTGGAGGCGGTCGAGGACAGCTCGTCCGGCGGCACCGCCAGGCGCAGGTCCCGCAGCCGGTGCAGCAGGACGTCCACGGCGATCTCGATGACGGCCTGGCCGATGTTCTGGCCGGGGCATTCGTGCGGTCCCCCGCTGAACGCCAGATGCGACTGGTTGCCCTGTACGGACACCCCGGAGTCCGGGCGGATCTCCGGGTCCCTGTTGCCCGCCGCGAGGCCCAGGACCAGCAGATCGCCCTCCTGGACCCGGTGACCGCCGATCTCCAGGTCGCTGGTGGCGAACCGGCCGGGCAGCACCGCGAGCGGCGGGCTGTTCCACATGACCTCCTCGACGACCGCGGAGATGTTCAGCCGGCCGCTGATCAGCCCGGACAGCCGGGCGGTGTCGGTGAGGACCAGCTGGAGCACCCGGGCGAGCAGGTTGCTGGTGGTGGTGTGGCCGGCGATCAGCACCAGGCGCAGATGGCTGACCACCTCCTCCTCGTCGAGCCGGGCGGGGTGCGCCAGCAGGGCGGTGGTGAGGTCGCTGCCGGGTTCGGACCGCTTGCGGACGACGAGCGCGCCGAGGATCTCCTGGATGCGGCTGTCGTGCGTGACCGCGTCCTCGCCGCCCTTGAGGACCTGGGCGCACGACTCGACCAGGTCGCGTCCCTCGGCCTCGGGCAGCCCCAGGACGCGGGTGATCACCAGCATCGGCAGGTACTCGGCGTAGTCGCTCACCAGATCGGCGCGGCCGGTGTCCGCGAAGGCGTCGATCTCCTTGTTCGCGAAGTGCGTGGCGTGCCGGCGGATGCCTCGGCCGGCCGCGGCCTGGAGTCCGTCGGTGACGGCTCCGCGCAGCCTCCGGTGCGGCTCGCCGTCCTGGGAGACGCAGTCGGGGCGCCAGCCGAGCATCGGGACCAGCGGTGAGGTGTCCGCGACCCGCCCGTCGCGCTGGTCGCGCCAGATCCGGGCGTCCCGGGTGAACTGGCGGGGGTTGTCGAGCACCCGCCGGATGTCCCGGTAGCCCAGCACCAGCCAGGCCGGTACGTCGCCCTCCAGGAGCACCGGCGCCACCGACCCGTGTTCCTTGCGCAGCCGTTCCTGGACGCCGGCCGGGCCGGTGGCCAGGTCCGGCCCGTACAGCCGGGCGGGGTCCGCGCCGTGGTGGGCGACGGGGCAGCCGCGGGCGGCGCCGGGAGTGTTCGCGGCCGGGTCGTTCATCGGGACTCCACGGCCGCGGCCGAGCGGTCCCGCAGGTGGTGGATGAGGGTGACGAGCACGTCGCGGCTGGCGGACCGGTCGCGGGCGTCGAAGGCGACGACCGGGATGTGTCCGGGGATGTCCAGAGCGTCCCGGATCTCGTCCACCGGATAGTCCTTGGAGTCGGGGAAGACGTTGAGGGCGATGACGAAGGGCACGTTCTGCCGTTCCATCTCCTCGATCGCCCGGAAACTGGAGGCCAGCCGCCGGGTGTCGACCAGGACGACCGCGCCGAGCGCCCCCTTGAACAGCCCGTTCCACAGGAACCAGAACCGCTCCTGGCCGGGCGTGCCGAACAGGTACAGCACCAGGCTGTCGTTGATGCCGATCTTGCCGAAGTCCAGGCTGACCGTGGTCTCCGTCTTGTCGGCGACACCGATGAGCCGGTCGACGTCGGCGCTGGCCTGGGTGAGGGTCTCCTCGGTGGTGAGCGGCTTGATGTCGCTGACCGACCGGACCATCGTGGTCTTTCCGGTACCGAAGCCGCCGGCGATCATCACCTTCACCGAGCGGGTGTCCCCGGCCGTATGCCGGCCGGCTTGGTCAAAGCCTTTCAAGTCCACTGAGTACCTCCTCAAGGAGCGCGAGGTCGGGCCCGCGGCCGGCGTCGTGAGCCGGAATGGGGTCACGGGTTTCGACGCGGCCTCCGTCCAGCAGGTCCGACAGCAGTACGGCGAGAATGTTGAACGGCAGCCCGAGATGGGCGCCGAGTTCGGCCGCGGAGAGCGGTTCACGGCAGCGCCGGATGATCTCCTCGTGCTCGTGCTGCATCCCCGGGACGGGGTCCGAGCGGGAGACGACGAGGGTCGCCACGTCGAGACTCGACGCCGAACCGCCCGGTCCGCTGCGCCCTCCGGTGAGGACGTAGTAGCGCTCGAGACCGGACGGGTCCGACGGCCGGCGGGGACCACTCATCCAGAGTGCTCCTCCTGGCGCACAGTGGTGCCGAGCAGCTCACCCATCCTGCGGGCGAGGTCCCTCATCTGGTGTCCGAGCAGGCCCTGGTCCAGGCCCTCGCGGGCGAGGACGCCGAGGTAGGTCTCCACGCCCGCCCGGACCACGAAGAGGTGGCCGCCGTCGACCTCGATCATCGCCAGCCGCAGTTGCCCCGCGTAGGCGGGGAACTGTTCGGCGACCGGCTGGGCCAGTGCCTGCAGGCCGGCGACCACGGCCGCGAAGCGGTCCACGTCGTCGGGGTCCTCCGCCCCGAAGGAGGTGATGGCCTTGCCGTCGCTGGAGGCCACAAGGGCGAAGCGGATCTCCTGGATGCTCTCGACGAGATCGCGGAGCGCCCAGCTCACGTCGTTTCCCTGGTGTGTCATGGGGTGTGGTCGCTCTCCTCGGTGCGGTGCTTCGTGTACTCACGTCCTGCGGGGGTGCCACCGGCGGCCGCCCCGGGCGCCGCGCCGGTGTCGCGCTCTGCGGATTCGCGTTCGCCCGCGTCGCGCCCCGCGATGTCGCGGCCGGCGGTGGCGAAGGCCGCGAGTCCGGTGAAGGACGCGTCCGGTGGTACGGCGGCGACGGTGTTCCGCTCGCCGTGCCCGGGCCGTCCGGTCTGCCGCGGCTCCGTCTCGGCCCGCCTGCTGCTGCGGCGCCGGGGCAGCCCGCCGGGCGTGGTGTCCACCGCCCCGGCGGACTCGGGGGACGTGCCGGAGCCGGGTGCCTCGGCGGAGTCGGCCGGCCAGAGGTCGGCCTCCCCGTCGTCGGTGACCGCGGTCCACGGCAGGACGGGCGTCGCGGCGGGCACCCCCGCGGCGGTGGCTGCCGCGGCCTCGGTGGCCGTGGGCAGCGGGCTGAAGTACTTGTGCGGTACGACGACCACCACCGAGGTGCCGAGCCAGGGCGAGTCGGCGAAGGTGACGCGGATGCCGTAGCGGCGGGCGAGGACGCCGACGACCCGCAGGCCGATGTTCGCGTCCTCGGTGATGCCTCCGATGCCCGCGCCGGGCGCGGTGCCCGCGAGGGCGTGCTCGGCCTCGCGCTTCTTCTCCTCGCTCAGGCCCTTGCCGGAGTCCTGGATCTCGATGCCGACGCCGTTCGGGACCTCCTTGCCGGAGACCACCACGGGCTCGGTGGGCGGTGAGTAGCGCGCCGCGTTGTCCAGCAGGTGGGCGAAGATCAGCGTGAGATGGTCCACCAGACCGCCGTCGACGCCGAGTTCGGGAAGCCGGCGCAGCTGGACGCGGTGGAAGTCCTTGATCCGGCCGATGCCGCCGCGCATCACGCTCAGCAGCCGCTGCGGCTCCTGCCACTGCCTGCCCGGCCGGTCCGAGCCGCCGAGGACGCCGACGCTGGCGGCGAGACAGTCTGCGGGGCCGATCTCCTGGTCGAGTTCCATCAGGCCCCGGGCGACGGCCGGGAGGCGGCCGTGCTCCCCCTGCATCTCGTGCAGTCGGCCACGGAGTTTGCTGGTCAGCACGTGGATGCGGTTGCCGATGCTGATGACGGCCTGCTCGGCGGAGGTGGAGCGGTCGAACTCCTCCTCGAGCGCCATCAGGGAGATCCGCAGTATCTTGCGCAGTTCGGCCTGGAGTTCGGCGCCGACTTCGGCGCACTGCTGGACGCTCGGCAGCAGGTCGTCGATGGCGTCACCGTCGCGCAGGCGCTCGATCGCCTCGGGCAGCTGCTCGTCGGCGAGCCGGGCCACCGCGGCGAGCTGATGCGCCAGCCGCTCCTCCATGGCTTCGGCCTGCTCGGTGACCCGGGCCTCGTGGCGCTCGGTCAGTCCGGTCAGTCGTGCTTCGAACTCCTGGGACTGTTCGGCGAGTTGCCTCTCGTGGGCGGTACTCCGCTCGGTGAGGATCCGTTCGTGCGCGGCGTTCCGCTCGGTGAACCGCTCCTCCTGGGCGGTGCGCTCGGCGGCGAAGTCCCGTTCCAGGCCCGCCGCCTGCTCCCGCCATTGCAGTGACTTCTGCGACTGCTCGACCTGCGCGGCACGGAGGGCTTCCTCGGCCCGGAACAGCCGGGTACGGGTACGGAGCAGCAGCCGTACGCACCACGCGCCGGCCGCGGTGGCGACGGCGCCGGCGACGGCGGCCGTTATTCGCTCCGAGCTCATGAACGTGGCGGCGATCGTCCCGCCGCCCAGGCCCAGCGGCATCAGCCACCAGCTGTACCAGGCGGCAGGAGGCCGCGCCGCCGGTGGCAAAGTGGCGAGTTCCATCTGCATCCTTCGAAGCAACACGATCAGACATGGGGGTGTGCAAGGGGACCGCACTCATGGGTACGTATCGCGAATCGACGCAGCGCGATCACTTCAACTCGCGGCGTCGACAAGGAGCTTATCGGTTCCGACCGCAAAAGGATCAAGTTCGGCAGGTGGCGGAAGTGAGGGTTCCGTCACGCCCGTGAGGAGAGGCGGCAAGGACAAGTGGCTTGATTGGTCTGGGGAGTTGAGCGTTCAGGCAGGTCCTGGGTCACCCGTGACCGCACCGCGCGGCACCGGACTGGCCAGATCCGCAAGAACTCGATCGCAATTCAAAGACATATGACGATCAAACATGCCCACATCCATGCGCCCGGGGGTAACTTGCAGTGCGGGGACCGGCGTTGGGGACCGGTCCGTGCACGAAGCAGGCTGGAGGCGATGACGTGGCGCGGCACCGACCTGCACCGCCGAGCCGGTTTCTCCGCGTCCTTCAGGACCGGGGGCACACGGTGCTGGAGTTCCGCGGCGAGATCGACATCGTCGCGGAGGTGGAGGTCGTCCCGCACCTGGACGCGGCGACCTCGGACCCGAAGTGCCGCGTCGTGATCGATCTGGCCCGGGTCGAGTTCCTGGACGCCTCCGGTCTGCGCCTGCTGTACCGCGCCCGGCAGCGGGTCCTGGAGCAGCACGGCAGTCTGCACCTGGTGTGCACCGACGCGCTGACCCTGCGGGTGCTGCGGATCACCGGCCTGGCCCGGCTGCTGCCTCCGCGGCCGACCCTGGACGCGGTCCTGGACCGGCCCGGGTCCGCGCCGGACCCGGTGTGACGAGCGAGTGCTATTCGGTCGGCGGCGCGTCGAACAGGGCGCTCACGGACTCACCGTTGTGAATGCGCCGTACCGCCTCGGCGAGCGCCGGGGCGATGGACAGGACCCGCAGCTTGTCCGTGTGCTCCTCGGCGGGCACCGGGACGGTGTTGGTGCACACGATCTCCAGCACGTCGGGCTGCTCCCCCAGCCGCTTGAGCGCCCCGGCCGCGAACAGGCCGTGGGTGCACGCCACTCGGATCGAGCGGGGGCCCAGTTCCCGTAGCCGGTCGAGCAGTTCGAGCACCGTGCTGCCCTTGGCGATCTCGTCGTCCAGGACGATGACGTCCCGCCCGGCGACCTCGCCGATGACGGAACTGATCCGCACCCGGTCGTCGGCGAACCGCTGTTTCGCCCCGGCCGCGACCTGCGCTCCGATGAGACGGGCGAACGCCGCCGCCTCCTTCGCGTTGCCCAGGTCGGGCGAGACGACGGTGGTGCGGCTGAGGTCGTACTGCCTGAAGTGCGACGCGAGTTCGCGCAGCGCGTGCAGATGGTCGACGGGCACCGAGAAGAATCCGTGCACCTGCGGTGCGTGCAGGGTCATCGCCAGGACGCGGCTCGCTCCGGCCGCCACCAGGAGGTCCGCGACCAGCCGTCCGCCCATGGAGATGCGCGGGGCGTCCTTCTTGTCGGAGCGGGCGTAGGAATAGTGCGGCATCACGACGGTGATCCGGGAGGCGGACGCCCCACGGGCCGCGTCGCACATCAGGAGCAGCTCCACGAGGTGTTCCTGCACCGGCCTGACCAGCGGCTGCACCAGAAACACGTCGCGCTCGCGGCAGTTGGCCAGCAGCTGCACCTCCAGACAGTCGTTGGCGAACCGGCTGGTCCGGACGGGGCTGAGCGGCACGCCGAGATGCGTGCAGACCTCCGCCGCCAGTTCCGGATGGGCGCTGCCGCTGAACACGGCGATGTCTCGCACGGGTCGGCTCCTCGAATGATCATGTCGGCCGGAGGGCTCATGCTACTGGTCCCCGGTCCCCGGGCCGCCGCCGTCCGGTCGACGCGGACACTGTCCGGTGACCCCTTCGGCCATCGTTTCGACGACTCGCGCAGGACTCCCGGCACCCCGTGCGCCCCCGCATGCTTCCAGCGGTGTCCTTCAAGCCTCAACTCCCGTGTCTGTTCGGTGCAGTGGGGGGCATTCGGTCACTAGGAAGGAGGGCCGTCACCATGACGACTCCCATCAGGCGCCTCCCCGGGCGCATGCCGGGCTGGGCGAAGGTACTCACCGTGGTGGTGGTGGTGCTCGCCGTGCTCTTCGCCGGGATCCGGCTGAGCGTCCTGCCGGGCCTGAAGGACCTGTTCGGCACGGAGACCCATGACCGCTCCGGTCCCGCGCTGCTGGAATCCATCCAGGACATCAGCCGGTACGACGCGGCGTCCGGCAACTTCCAGGTCGTGGTGGACCTGGAGAAGGACACCAAGTTCCTGCCCGACGCGATCCGCGGCAGCCGCACCCTGTACGTGGGCGCGGGCACCGTCGACGCCTATGTCGACCTCGGAAAGCTCGGCAAGGACGACGTGCGGGTCGACGAGGACCGTACGTCCGCGACCCTGCGGCTGCCGCACGCCCGCCTCGGCACTCCGGCGCTCGACCCCGAGCGTTCCTACGCCGTCTCCAAGGAGCGCGGGCTGCTCGACCGTCTCGGTGACCTCTTCTCGGACAACCCCAACAGCGAACAGGCCGTGCAGAAGCTCGCGGTGCGGCACATCGGCGCCGCGGCGAAGGAGAGCGAACTGACCACCCGTGCCGAGAGCAACACCACGGGGATGCTCGAAGGTCTGCTGCGCTCCCTGGGGTTCACGAAGGTGGACGTCTCCTACGGCGACTGACGGCAGCGGTGTCCGCGCCGGCCCGGCGTGACGACACCGCCCCGGGCGGCCTGCCCATCCCATTCATGACAGCAGTTGACGGTCGGAGGACGGAATGACCCGTACAGCCTCACGCCCGCGCTTCGCGTGGCGCCGGAAGCCGGACAGCGTCCCGCCCGGACGCGGGGGCGGCGGAAGCGAGCGGCGCCCGCTCCCCCTGCCGGTCCGGCTGCTCGTGATGCTCTGTGCCTTCGCGTTCATGGTCGTTTTCGCGGTGGCGCTGGCCCGGCTCACGCTGCAGCCCTCCCCCGCCTCCGAGTCGCTGATCCACACCAATCTGCGTCCCGGCCGTTCCCTGCAGAGCTATCTGGACCAGCCCGCGCTGCGCGACGCCGTCCGCCAGGTCGGCGGCAACCTCCTGCTGGGCGTGCCCTTCGGCGTCCTCGCCCCGGTGCTGGCGCCGCGCACCCGCGGATTCGTGCAGGTGCTGCTGCTGACCGGGATCGTGATGCTGATGGTGGAGTTCGCGCAGGGTGCGCTGATCACCGGACGTGCCTTCGACATCGACGACGTCATCCTGAACACCAGCGGGGCGCTGATCGGATACCTCCTGCTGGGGCGCCGGCTCAGCCGGGCCGTGCACGCGCGCAAGCCGAGGGCCGGGGCCGCGCCGAAAACCAGGGCCAGGGCCAGGGCCAGGCCGGCCACCAAGCCGAAGAGCACACCGGAGGGCACGGCACGGAGCGGACTGCGGGGCAAGCTGCGGGGCAGGGCGAAGGGCAGGGACCGGGCCGGGGCGGGAACCGAGGCGAAGCCCAGGACGGGGAGCAAGGCAAAGGCATGACCGCGGCGGACGCCGGGCAGGACCGGCGTCCGCCGCGGCGCCTACCGGCGCAGAGTCCAGGTGTACCTGTCCCCGCCGACCCAGCGGACCACGTCCGGGTCGTCGAGATCATGGACGGTGATCCCGAACGCGGCGGCGGCCAGCAGCACGTCGGTGATGGTCTTGGCCTCGCCGATCACTTCTCCGTCGATCTCCACGATCCGGAACGGCGGCGTACCGGGCTGCACGCCGAGCACCATGATCCGTGGATGGGCCATGTACGGACTCGCGCTTTCGGTCATGCATACGAGCGTAGAGCGCAAACCGGACGAGCGCGGGTTGCGTGCCGGGGGTGCAAGAGGCCCCGAGCGGGCGCCGGGGCACGCGGGGGCCTTCGGCCGCCGCCCTGCTCCCGTCCCGTCGTACGGCCGCCCGTGCCCTGGGGAACCCGGAGCACGGGGCGCCCCCGTGGCTCCCGCCCGGGCGCTGGAGCGGATCGCCTTTCCAGCTGGAGCGGTCCCCGGCGCCGACACGCCTCGTCCGGGCCTTCCGTACCCCCGCCCGGGTGCTGACCGGCCGGGCGCGGGGGTTCTCTGCGGACCGGTGAGCAGGCCGAGGAGCAGGCCGGTGTGCCCGCCTCGTACCGCTCGCGCGGGGCCCCCGGGCCGGGGTGACGCACATCACCGCAAAGTCGGAGCATTCGGCCGGAACACCTGGAACACACCGGGACCGTCCTCCGTTGAAGAGAACGTGGGTACGGCGGGAACAGTGTCCCCGGGCCTCACCTTCCGCCCACAGGGACGATCGTTCGGCTGAAGCCCTGTGGAGCATTCGCCGAGAGGCGACCGCCTTCCGTACCCACCACCGAGCCGCCCCGACCGTGATTCCCCCGTCACGGTCGGGGCTTCCTCTTTTCCGTCCACGGGTTTTCCATCCCCGGGCGGGCCGAACGGGAGCTTCCCGTCACGCGGGCACGGCCCGTCGTACGGGTCCGCGATGCGCGGCTACGCGGAGGGCTCGTCCGGTACCGGCTGCTCCGGATCGGCGGAGCCCGAGTGCGGTGCGCCCCGCCGGCCGGTCCCGGCCTCGTCCGTGTCGGGGACGTCGGGCTGCCGCTCCGCGGCAGCATCCGGATCGGACTCCTCGGCGGCCGCGTCCTCGGCGACGCCCGGGGCGACCTCCCAGGGGTCCTCGCCCTCGCCCGCCTGCTGGTCGGGCAGATCCCGGGGGATGCCCTGGCCGTTCTCACCCGGTCCTTCGTGGCGGTGGTCGGTCACGGCACGCTCCCTTCTTCCGTAGGCCGTTCCGCTCTTCCCTGCGCGTGCCCACGGGTACCGTCGCGGCACCCGGCGAAACGCTCAGTGCGGCGTCCGTTCCCGCAGGGCTCTGCGCCAGGCGGGCGGCGGGGATTCCGGGTCCGGGTCGGGGCGACGGCCGCCACGGGCGAAGAAGTCGGCGAGCGGCAGGATCGCGGCGCCGACCGTGACGGCGTCGGGGCCGAGGCTGCCCAGCTCGATCGTCACGTTCTCAGCGGGATGGCGCAGCGCGTACGACAGGGCGTGCTTGCGGACGGCGGGCAGGAAACGCGCGCCGAGCTGGAGGCCGGCCCAGCCGCCCATGAGGATGCGTTCCGGCTGGAAGAGGTTGATCAGATCGGACAGGCCGGCGCCCAGGTACTCGGCGGTCTCCTCCAGCACGGTGAGCGCGACCGGGTCGGCGGCGGTGCCGTCGGGCGGGTAGGCGGCGGCGAGCATCGCGGTCAGCGCCGTCTCCTCGTCGGCGCCCCGGGGGACCCGGCCGCCCTCCTCCCGCCACCGGGCGAGCAGCGACTCGGCGCCCGCGTAGGCCTCCAGGCAGCCGAGCGCACCGCAGCGGCAGCGCCGCCCCCGGACCCGTACGGTCAGGTGTCCCCACTCGACCGCGCGGCCGTGCTCCGCCTCCGGGGTGACGAGGCAGGCACCGACGCCGGAGCCGAAGAGCACGACGAGGGCGTTGCGCGCGCCGCGTCCCGCCCCGAACCACATCTCGGCCTGGCCGAGGGTCCTGGCCCCGTTGTCGATGAAGCAGGGCACGCCGTCGGGCAGGGGCGAGCCGCTGCGCAGCAGGGACTCCAGCGCGATGGCGTCCCACCCGATGGTCTGCCCGTGCACGACGGCGCCCCGGTCGGGAGTGTGCTCGACGATGCCGGGGACGCCGATGCCGACGCCGAGCAGCCGCTCGGGGGCGAGGCCGGCGGCGGCGAGCACCTCGGTGATGCCGGCGTGGATGTGGTCGACGATGACGTCGACCTCGTAGCGCTGCTGTTCCAGCGGGCGCTCGGCGCGGGCGAGTTCGGTGAGCGTCAGGTCGAACAGTTCGACGCGGACCCGGGTCTCGCCGACGTCCACGCCGATCATGTGGCCGCTGTCCGGCGTCACCCGGAGCAGGGTGCGCGGACGGCCGCCGTCGGAGTCGACGCTGCCGGCCTCCTCGACGAGTCCGTCACCGATCAGGTCGGCGACGACATTGCTCACCGAGCCGGAGCTGAGCCCGGTCACCGGGCCCAGTTCGAAGCGGCTGAGCGGTCCGTCGAAGTAGAGCCGCTGCAGCACGGCCCTGCGGTTGGCCCGCCTGAGGTCGCGTACCGTGCGCCCGTTCCGCCCCGCCATGTGGCTGCTCCTCCCGAACCCCTGCCCGACCTGCAACATACCGCCGGGAACCGCCTCGGCGCGACTTTTTCGCACCCTTATTTAATGTGGTGAACTAAAGCCGTCCGCCCACTCCGCCCGGGTCCGCCCGAAAAACCGTTGGATCGGGCTCCTTCGGGATCCTTACCGTGGGACGGAAACCCGGGTCTTCCCGGTTTCGGCAGGCCGTACCAGGAGAACCCCGGAGAACCCCCATGAGACCACTCACCGACCAGGACATACGCGGTTCCTTCGTCAATTGCTCGAAGGGTGAGACCAAGCGTCTGTTCGTACCCCGCGACCTCGGGGAGCGGGTCTGGGAGGATCTGGACTTCCTGGGCTGGCGGGATCCGGGTGCGCCCGACCGCACCTACCTGGTCACCGAGCGTGCGGACCAGGGCCGTCTGGTCGGGGTGGCGCTGCGGTTCCAGCCCGCGCGACGCGGCTATCTGCAGCGCAGCATGTGCTCGCTGTGCCTGACGACGCATCCGCGCGGGGGCGTCTCCCTGATGACCGCGCGCCGGGCGGGCGCGGCCGGGCGCGAGGGCAATTCGGTGGGCGCCTACATGTGCGCCGACCTCGCGTGCTCCCTCTATCTGCGGGGCAGGAAGGTGCCGGAGTCGGGAATGCGGATCGAGGAGACCCTCACGCTCGACGAACAGATCGCCCGCACCATGGGACATCTGTACGCCTTCCTCGACAAGGTGTGACGTTCCGGCAGCTCCGGCGGGCCCCCGGTCCGCGAGCGTCCCCCGAGGGTCTCCCGCACGTCACCGCGTCCCCCGCACGACTGCGGAACCTCCCGAAGACGTTCGACGCTTCCGGTGAGGGGGAAGCGTCGAAGGATGCGAGAGGTACGGGAGTGGACGGCGCCGGTCAGGGATTTCGTCAAGCGGCACCGTGATCCGGAGATCGTGCAGATGCTCCGCTCGACGGCCGCGGCCACGGTCTCGTACGTCATCGCGCTGCGGCTCAGCCCGGAGGCCGCCCCGCTCACCGCGCCGCTGACGGCGCTGCTCGTCGTCCAGGTCACGCTGTACTCCACGCTCACCACCGGCTTCCGCCGGGTGAACTCGGTGGTGACCGGGGTGGTCGTCGCCATCCTCTTCAGCCTTCTGGTGGGCCTGACCTGGTGGAGCCTGGGGCTGGTGATCCTGGCGTCGCTGTTCGTCGGACGTCTCGTACGCGTGCACGAATTCGTGCCCGAGGTGGCGATCAGCGCGATGCTGGTGCTCGGCGTGACCTCGGTCGGGGACATGGCGTGGGCGCGCATCCTGGAGACGCTGATCGGCGCCGTGGTCGGACTCTCGTTCAATCTGCTCCTGGCCCCGCCGGTGTGGGTGGAGGAGGCCGGTGAGTCGATCGAGGGGCTGGCCCGGCGGGTGCGGCAGCTGATGCTCCGCCTGGGCGAACAGGCCTCGGGGCAGCCGGCCCACCGTGAGGCGGCGGCACGGCTGCACGAGGCGCGCCGGCTCGATCACGACATCTCCGAGGTGGACGCGGACCTCCGGCAGGCCGAGGACAGCCTGCGGCTCAACCCGCGCGTGCGCGAGGGTCTGCTGCACCGGGTCGTGCTGCGCACCGGGCTGGACACCCTGGAGATCTGCACCGTCGTCCTGCGGGTGCTGGCGCGCACCTTCACCGACCTCGCGAAGGAACGCGAGCCGGGTCCCCTGTTCCCGCCGGAGGCCGGCGCCCTCGTCGAGCAGCTGCTGTCCGAGATCTCCGACGCGGTGGTCAGCTTCGCGGTGCTGGTCACCGCGAGTGTCAGTGAGAGCGCGGAGTCCGCAGAGGACCGGCTCACCGCCGAACTGCGGCAGGCCGCCACCACGCGCGACCGGCTGGCCCGGCTGCTGCTGGAGACGGTGCGCGCGGACGCCCGGCAGTGGCAGCTGTACGGCGCGCTGCTGGCCGAGGCCGACCGCATCCTGGACGAGATGGACACCGAGCACCGCTCGCACCGTCTGATGGAGGAGCTGGACCGGCACACCCGTGAGCAGCGGGAGCGCATGCCCCGGATCACGCGGACGCGGGACCGGCTGCGCGTTCCCGGCCGGCTGCGCCGGAACCGCCGGGGTGCCGCCGGGCGTTCTCAGTGAGGGAAGCCGACGGCGGGCACGCCGCCGGCCACAGGCACACGAAGGGGGCGCGCGGATGGCCGGAACCGATGTGCGGATCGACGGGAACACCCTGCGGCTGCCGGGCGGGGCGGCGGTGCGGTTCGTCCGTACGCTGCGGCTGCCGGAGACGGGCACGCACGCCCTGCCCCCGGGGCTGGGCGAGTTCCCGGTACGGCGGGTCGCGGACTACCCGGACTCGGTGCCCGAGGCCTGGCGGGCGCGCGGCGGCGTGATGCTGCCGGTGTATCTGCGGGAGGCCCTGTGGCTGAGCTTCGCGGGTACGAAGGAGCCGGCCGCGCTGCAGGTGGGGGCCGGCAAGGTGTGCGCGGTCTCGGGCCGCCCGTGGAGCGGCCGGCTGGCCCGCTCGCCGCAGAACTACGTGGTGCTGCCCCGGCAGCGCTGGCTGGACGGCATCAACTCCGGCAAGGGCACGGTCCGCCAGTTCGTGGCCGTGCCGCTGGGCCTGGGCGCGACGGTGGAGGGCCAGGTCACCGGCGAGGAGGTGTGGGGCGGCGTCCAGCTGCAGTCCTTCCCGCTCGGCGAGGGCGCGCTGGCCCGGTGGCGCCGGGCGGAGCAGGAGCGGCTGGAGCGGCAGCGGGCGGAACTGGCCGCCCGGCCGCCGGCCCACGCCGCGGGTTACGGCGCCGCACACGCCATGGCCGCGCCGCCCGCGCCGGGCGCGGCCCCCGCGGGACTCCGCGGCGCGCCCCGGCCCGCCGCCGCGATGGGTCTCGGTGTCGGCGGCTCCATGCGGCAGGAGGTCTACCAGGACGACCGGCCGCTGACGGACTGGGCCGAGCAGCCCTCGGGGCGGGTGTTCGTCCACCTGGTGACGCCTCCCGAGTGGCGGCGCATCACGGGCGAGGCGCCGCCTCCCTCCCCGGTGGACCGGGCCGCCTACACCCGGGCGGGGCTGCCCTGGTTCGACTACTACGACCAGGACGCGCAGGACCTCGGTCCGGCCGGCCCGCTCCAGTCGGTGAAGCCGGTCGGCGACTGGCTCGGGGACGACCACGAGCCCTGGCAGCCGCCGTCGCCGCATCAGGTGAAGCAGCTCGGGGACGCGCCGGGCAAGCCGGTGGAGGACGGTGACTGGTAGCCGCCGGGCACCGGGGCGGGGGCAGGCCGTGTACGCGGCGCCGATCAGCCGTCGCCGTCGGCGCGTTGCCGTTGCAGCGGCCGGGGGCAGGTGACCGCGCTCGCCCGGGAGAGGAGTACGTGCATGCGTTCGGTGAGCTGGCCGAGGTCGTCGGCGGGCCGGTGGAAGGGCAGCCGTACGTCACCGCCCGCGCGGACGCGTTCGATGCGCAGGGTGAGCCCGTGCCGGTCGACGGCGAGCGGCTGGACGCGGACCACGCCGTGCAGGCTGTTCGGTTCGACCAGGCGGGTCAGCCGCTCGACCGCGTCGCCGTGGCAGTCGGCGAGGTGGGTCAGCAGCCGGGCCTCGGCGGTGGCCAGCGGGTCGGGCCGCGCCGCGGCGAACTCGTCCGGATCGACGACGACGGCTCCGGACTCCCGCCGCAGCACCACCCGTGTGGGGCGGAAGGCGAGGTGGTCGTCCTCGGTGGTGAACCAGCCGGCGAGCCACAGCCGGGCGCGGATCCTCTTCCGTACCGGGACGGGTGCGACGTCGGCGAACTCCAGTACGGCGGACGGCTCGCCGCGGGGTGCGCAGATCGCGGCGGTGAGCAGCGCGCTGTCCTCGGGCACGTGCAGCAGGATGCGGCCGTCGTCGGTCACGCCGTGCGCGCCGACGAACTCCTCGCGCGAGCCCTCCGCGGTCACCGCGCAGGACCATGCGGTGGCGAGCACGGAGCGGGCCCGCTCCGCCGCGCCGGGTCCGGCCGTCCAGCCGTGCGTGTCGTCACCCATCCTCGAACCTCCTATTAGGTAAGCCTTGCCTAACCTAGCGAAGATCGAGGCGTACGCCAAGCGGATCACATGACCTTTGCACGGCCTTTCAGGGCGTGAGGACGCCGAGCAGGGCGCGTGCGCACAGGTCGCGCACCTGTTCCCGGCTCAGCTCGGAACCGCGCAGCCACTCCAGGCACACCGCGGTGGTGAAGGCCAGCCAGCCGCGCACGGCGAGGCGCGCGTCCGGCCGCCGCCCGAGCACCGGGCCGAACTCGGGGTCCCCGGCCAGCGCCGCCAGGATCTGCCGCTCCTGCGCGGCCAGAGCCCGGTGGTAGACCCGGCGCACCGTCAGATCCCCTGCCGCCTCGGCACGGTGGAAGGCACGGTAGCCGTGCGCATGCGCCGCCACGTACCCCAGGTACGCGTCGAGCCCCGACGCCAGCTGCTCCCGAACCGGAGCTCCGGGAACCGCCGCGGTCATACGCAGCATCCGGTCGCTCTCGCGCTGCACCACCGCCGCGAAGAAGTCCCGCTTGGTGGGGAAGTAGTGGTACAGCAGGCCTCGCGAGACCCCGGCGATCCCGGCCACCTGCTCGATCCACACGTCGTCGTACGGACTCTCCGAGAACAGCCGGGCGCCGACCGACAGAAGCTGCTCGCGACGCTCCTCGGTGCTGAGCCGGCGCCGCGTGCGCCCGCCCTCGTTCGCGGCCATTCCCGCACCTTACTTGACGCCGGTTCAGCACCGGGACCAGACTGGAAAGGCGTATTGAACCCGCGTACAACACGGGTTTCGCGGGCGCGCACCGCGTCGCAGTCGCTTGCCGGACCGAAGGGGATCGCATGGCGGAGACGACGGCACCGACCGTGCTGCCGAGGGGATTTCGCGGTGCGGAGCAGGGCTGGCCCGCACTGCACCGCATCCCACGTCCTCCCTACCGGGTCCCGCTCGTCGGTGACGTCATCGGTTCGAGCAGAAGCACCCCGGTGCAGGACTCGATGCGGCTCGCCCGCCGGCTGGGGCCGATCTTCCGGCGGAACGCCTTCGGCAAGGAGTTCGTGCTGGTGGCGGGTGCGGACCTGGCGGCCGATCTGGCCGACGAGACACGCTTCGCCAAGCATGTGGGGCTGGGCGTGGCCAATCTGCGGCCGGTCGCGGGCGACGGCCTGTTCACCGCGTACAACCACGAGCCCAACTGGCAGCTCGCCCACGACGTGCTCGCCCCCGGCTTCAACCGCGAGGCCATGGCGGGCTACCACCCGATGATGCTGGCCGTGGCGGAGCGGCTGACCGGCCACTGGGACCGCGCGGCCGGGGCGGGCCGGACGGTGGACGTGCCCGGTGACATGACCAAGCTGACGCTGGAGACGATCGCGCGCACCGGGTTCGGGCACGACTTCGGATCGTTCGAACGGTCCCGGCCGCACCCCTTCGTCACCTCGATGGTCGGCACGCTCGCTCACGCGCAGCGGCTCAACGCGGTACCCGCGCCACTGGCCCCGCTCCTGCTGCGCAGCGCGAGCCGGCGCAACGCCGCCGACATCGGCCGGCTCCACCGGATCGTCGACGAGGTGGTCCGGATCCGGCGCGCGGACGGCGGCGGGGAGGGCGACCTGCTCGACCGGATGCTGGACACCGCGCACCCCGAGTCCGGTGAGCGGCTGTCGTCCGAGAACGTCCGCCGTCAGGTCATCACCTTCCTGGTCGCGGGTCACGAGACCACCTCGGGCGCGCTCTCCTTCGCCCTGCACTACCTCTCCCTGCACCCCGACGTCGCGGACCGTGCCCGCGCCGAAGTGGACCGTGTCTGGGGCGGTTCGGCCATGCCGGGCTACGAACAGGTGGCCAAGCTGCGGTACGTGCGCCGGGTGCTCGACGAGTCGCTGCGGCTGTGGCCGACCGCGCCCGCCTTCGCCCGGGAGGCCCGTGCGGACACCGTGCTGGCGGGGGAGCATCCGATGCGGCAGGGGGCGTGGACGATGGTGCTGACGCCGATGCTGCACCGGGACCCCGCGGTGTGGGGCCCGGACTCCGAGCGGTTCGACCCGGACCGTTTCGACGCACCGGCCGTACGGTCCCGTCCCCCGCACACCTTCAAGCCGTTCGGCACGGGGGCGCGGGCCTGCATCGGGCGGCAGTTCGCGCTGCACGAGGCGACGCTGGTGCTCGGGCTCCTGCTGCGCCGCTACGAGTTGCGGCCCGATCCCGGCTACCGGCTGCGGGTGACCGAGCGGCTGACGCTGATGCCGGAGGGGCTGCGGCTCCGCCCGGAGCGACGGACGGCGCCGGCGCCGGCGCCGGTCGGGCCCTCGGCGGACCAGTAGTGCTTCCCCGGGTCCCGGGTCCGGTGCCGGTCAGCGGGGGCGCCCGGCGTCGCCCGGACCCGCCGGCGCGGTGTCAGGCTTCCGCAGTCCAGTGGGCGGGACGGGTGAGTGTCCCCGGCAGGGTGGTGCCGGCGTTTCCCCGGGCCGCGTTCAGCTGTGGCTGGGTGAGGAAGAACGCCCCGGTGAGATCGGCGTCCGTGAGGTCGGCGTCGCGCAGGTCGGCGCCGATCAGGTCCGCGCCCCGCAGGTCGGCGCCGGTGAGGTCGGCCGCGATGAGGTAGGCGCCGCGCAGACTCACTCCGCGCAGGTCGGCCCCCTTGAGGCGGGCGCCCATGAGATCGGCGCCCCGACGGTCCTTCCGGCGCCCGCGCACTCCGGAGCGGACCAGTTCGCTGGCCTTCAGCAGCAGCACGTTGACGTCCTGCCGGTGCGCGCCCACGTCCAGCTCCCCCAGCTCCTGCGGGGTCCCCCGGGTGAGCCGCTCCGTCGTCTCCAGCGCACGGCGCAGGTCCGCGTGCACGGGGCGGGCCGCGGGCAGGGCGAGCGCCTCGGTCAGGTACCACAGCAGCTCGTGCAGCTGCCGGACGACCGGGAAGACGTCGAACATGCGGCGGGCCCGCTCCGGTGGCAGGGTGCGCCAGTCCTCTCCGCCGAAGGTGACCTGCGAGACCTTCTGCCCGGCGCCGAAGCAGTCGTACACCGTGCAGCCGCTGAACCCCTCCTGCCTCAGCCGTGCGTGGATACCGCAGCGGTGGTCCTCGCGCAGGTTCCGGCAGGGCCGGCCGGCCTGCTTGTCCACCGCGAAGGCGGCGGAGGCGGCGAACGGCAGAGCGACGCAGCACAGCCCGAAGCACTGGGCGCAGTCACCGCGCAGTCCGGGGCCGCCGGTCTTCGGTTCCGACATGCCGTTCAGCATACGGAACGCGGAACGGGTGCCGGACCGTACCCCCGTGGGCGGGGCTCATCCCGTGAGGCCGGGCACCTCCAGACGGTCGAGCCGCTCGGGGTCGGCGAGGATGTACATGCCGGTGATGCGGCCGTCGGTGACGGTGACGGCCATGACCGAGTTGAGCCGGCCCTCGACCACGCTGACGAGGCCCACGGAGTCGTTGACCATGACCTGCTGCGCGGCCGCGGTGTACCGGGCGAACAGGAGCGCCGACTCGGCGACCGCCCTCGCGCCCCGGAGCGCCTTGGACACGGCGGCGCCGCGGACCAGAGTGCCCGCGTCCGCCCTGAGGGTCACGTCCGGGTGGAGGACCGCGACCAGTGCGTCGAAGTCACCGCCGCGTGCGGCGGCCATGAAGGCGTCGAGCACCCGCTTCTGCCGGCCTAGGTCGGGATCGGACGACGGGGTGGCGTCCCGGACCCGGCGGCGGGCGCGGCTGGCGAGCTGCCGGGTGGCGGCCGGGCTGCGCTCCACCACCGGGGCGATGTCGTCGAACGGCACGGCGAACATGTCGTGCAGCACGAACGCCAGGCGCTCGTCCGGCTCCAGGTTCTCCAGGACCACCAGCAGGGCCACGCCGACCGAGTCGGTCCGGAGGGCCTCCTGTTCCGGGTCGGCCGGTGCGAGGGATCCGAGCACCGGGTCCGGGACGAAGGTCTCGTCGATCGGCTGCTCCCGGCGCGCGGTGCGCGACCGCAGCAGGTCCAGGCAGATCCGGCCGGTCACGGTGGTGAGCCAGCCGCCGAGGTTGGCGATGGTGGCGGGGTCCGTCCGGCCCAGCTTCAGCCAGGCCTCCTGCACGGCGTCGTCCGCCTCGGCCCGCGAGCCGAGCATGCGGTAGGCGACCGCTGTGAGACGCCCGCGGTGCGCCTCGAAGCGCCGGGCCAGCGCGTCCCGGCCGCCCGCGTCCGTACCCGCCTGCCCCACTCCCGCTCCGGCGCCCCCGCCCGTCTCGTCCATGCCGTCACCCCTCACCCGTCACCGGGAGAACAGCTCGAAGGAGACCGCGGGCCGGTCGCCGAACCGCTTGCCCGTCTCCCGGGCGTTCTCCGTCAGGAAGCCGCGCACGTACTCCTCGGGATCCTGGTCGGTCAGCGCCTCGATGTAGGCGCGGTGTTCCAGCAGCGAGCGCACCGCCCTGTCCAGGCCGTCCGTCGCGTCCACGGCGTGGGTGGGGGTGCTGGAGCCCGCCACCGCGACCCAGCGGACCCCGTCCCAGGGCTCGAGGCCCTGCTCGGTCAGTTCCGGGAAGATCCACCGGTTGCCGGCGTCACCGGCCGCGTCGAGCACCGCGCGTCCGACGGCCACGTGGTCCGGGGTGTTCCAGAAGGTACCGCCCCAGGTGTCGCGGTGGTTCAGGGTGATCACCAGCTCGGGGCGGTGGCGGCGGACGGCGGCGGCGATGTCCCGGCGCAGGGCGGTGCCGTACTCGATGACGCCGTCCCGGTGGTCCAGGAACTCCACCGCCGACACGCCGACCACGGCCGCGCTCGCCCGCTGCTCCCGCTGCCGGAGCGGGCCGCACTCGGCGGGGGCCAGGGTGTCGATGCCCGCCTCGCCGCGGGTCGCCAGCACATAGGCGACCTCGCGGCCGGCGTCGGTCCAGGACGCGATCGCCGCCGAGCAGCCGTACTCCAGGTCGTCGGGGTGGGCGACCACGGCCAGCGCGCGCTGCCAGTCGTCGGGCATGGGGGCGAGTTGAGCGGGCGTCACCTCGGTCATGCCCGCAGCCTAGCCCTCACCCCCGACAACGCCCCGGGACGCGGCACAGCGCACGCGCCACGCACAGCGAACGCGCCACGCACAGCACACGCGCCGCACGGCGTGAGGGCTCACACCTCGTCGCGGGCCATCGCCAGCAGCCGGTCCAGTACGCGGGGGCCGCCCGCGCGGATGCCGTCGTGCTCGAACTCGTCGGTGACCCAGGTGCGCAGGCCGCGGACCGCCCGCGCGGTGCGCAGCGAGTGGGCCGTGTCGACGTACATGTCGTCGTGGTAGACGGCCGCCACGGCCGGGACCTCGTTGGCGGCGAGGCGGGCCGGGTCGTACAGGGGGGTCCAGTCGGTGCGGGCGGCGAGCAGTTCGGCGGTCTCGCGCAGTGGGCGCAGCGCGGGGTCGCAGTCGAACATCCAGGGGTGCACGGACTCCCCGGTGAACAGCAGCGGCCCGTCGCCCGCGAGGGCCTTCTCCGCGTCGAACCGCGGGAACTCGGCCCGGACCCGTTCGGCCGACCAGGCGGTGGGCCGGGTGTCCTGGCCGTAGATCGGCTCGTGGATGAGTGCGTACAGGGGATGGCCCGCGTACGAGAGCAGGCCCTGTGCCTGCTCCTGGAACGCGTCGGAGAGCGCCGGGCCCGCCGGGGTGGGGACGAAGGCGTCCTCCAGGAGGTGGTGCAGCTGGTGGCTGCCGTCGCCGCCGCCCAGTATGCGGCCCAGGGACTGGAACGCCTCGACGGTGAACCGGTAGCCGTTCGGGAGGACGACCTCGTGGTCGAGGAGGTGCCCGGCGATGCGACGGGCGCGTTCGACGTCCTGCGGGTAGCGGGCGTAGTGGGCGGCGACCTTGCGTTCGATGCGCGGGTAGGCGGCCCGGTAGACGTCGTCGGCGTGGGCGTCCAGGGAGGGCAGGCCGCCCGTGATCACGGCGGTGTCGAGGCCCTCGGGCGCGGTGGAGAGGTAGGCGACGGTGCAGAATCCGCCGAAGCTCTGGCCCAGGACCGTCCAGGGGGCGCCGCCGGTGACCTGCGGGCGGATCGCCTCGCAGTCGCGGACGATCGAGTCGGCGCGGAAGCGGGTGAGGTAGTCGGCCTGCTCGGCGGGGCCGCCGCGCAGCGGGAGCGTCTGCCGGTTGGCGGGGGTGGAGCTGCCGGTGCCGCGCTGGTCGAGCAGCAGGACGCGGTACTCCTTCAGGGCCCGGCCGAGCCAGGACGGCTTCCCGACGAATCGGTTCGCCCCGAATCCGGGGCCGCCCTGGAGGTACAGCAGCCACGGCAGCTCCTGGCCCGCCCGGTCGCCGGCGACGACCTCCCGTGCGTACAGCTCGATCGTCTCCCCCGAGGGCACGTCGTGGTCGAGGGGGACGGTGAAGCGGCGGTCGGTGAGGACCACGCCGGGCTGGCGGTAGCTGACGGTCAACGGGGCTCCCGGGACGAACGGACGGTCGGACCGCGACCCAGTTCAGCACATGGCCGTCCGGCCGTCGGACCCGGGATCACGGCATGCCCGCGGGGCCCGCTGGTCAGCGGGCCGACAGGCTGGAGCGCCGGACGACGAGTTCCGGGCGCAGCACGACCCTGCGGTGTTCGTGGGGCGCGGCCCCGGCCTCCGTCTCCTCGAGCAGCAGTTCCGCCGCCAGTGCGCCCATCGTGACGGCGGGCTGGCGTACGGAGGTGAGGGGGACGGCCGCGGCGGCGGCGAACTCGATGTCGTCGTAGCCCACGATCGCCAGGTCGTCCGGGACGCCGACCCCGGCCGCGTACATCGCCTGGAGCACGCCGAGGGCGAGCAGGTCGTTGGCGCAGAAGACGGCGGTGGGGCGGTCGGCGAGCCCGAGCAGCCGCGCGCCCGCGTCCCGTCCGGCGGCGACGTCGAGCCGCTCGGTGGGCAGTTCGCGCAGGGCTTCGGGGCCGAGGCCGGCCTCGGCGAGGGCGTTCAGCGCGCCGGTGCGCCGGTCCCTGACCTGGTTCAGGCCGGGCGGCCCGCTGACGTAGGCGAGGGACCGGTGCCCCGCGTCGACGAGGTGCCGCACGGCCAGCGCGCCGCCGGCGACGTCGTCCACGGAGACCGAGCACTCGGTGGTGCCCTCCGCGACGCGGTCGACCAGGACGAAGGGGATGCCGTGCCGGCGGAAGGCCTCGATGTTGCGGCCGGTGGCGTCGGCCGGGGTGAGCAGCACGCCCCGTACCCGCTGCTCGGCGAAGAGGGAGAGGTAGTCGGCCTCCTCGCTCGCGTCCTGTGCGCTGTTGCAGACCATCACGCCGAGGCCGGCCGCTCGCGCGGCGCGTTCGGCACCGCGCGCCACGTCGACGAAGAACGGGTTGCCCATGTCGAGGACGAGCAGGCCCATGATCCGGCTGCGGCCCGCGCGCAGTTGGCGCGCGGACTCGCTGCGGACGTAGCCGAGCCGGTCGATGGCGGACAGCACCCGGGCCCGGGTCTCGGCGGCGACCGTGTCCGGGCGGTTGATCACGTTGGAGACCGTGCCGACGGAGACTCCGGCGACGCGGGCGACGTCCTTGATACCCACCGACTGGGCCATCGGGCAGGGACCTCCGAGGAGACGAGGGGCGGAAGGCGAGGGGCGGCCGGTGGTCGTTCACATTACCGGCCCGGCCGCCTTGCGATCGGCGGTGGTCGGGCCGGGCGGGACCGGTCGGCGGTGCGGACGGGGGTCGGGTGGAGGTCAGGAGGTCGGAGGTCGGGCGGGCGGGGTCGGGCGGGCGGGGTCAGGCGGACGGGGTCAGGCGGGCAGCCGGAAGTCGGCGACGTGCAGCGCCGAGGGGGCGGTGCCGGTGGACCGCTCCTGGTACATGACCGACAGCACGCCGTCCTGTGCCGGCCGGGTCTCGTCGATGAGGACCTCGCCGAAGGCGTTCAGGCCGGCGCCGTCGTACAGCAGGGTCCAGTCGGTGTGGTCCGAGGCCGCGGAGGCTCCGGCGATCCGGCCGTAGCGGAGGATCGCGTAGGCGTTGTCGTACCGGTCGAGGAGCAGCCGGGTGCGCTGGCTGGAGTTCAGGGGGACGGGGATCTCGGTCTTGCGCCAGGTGCCGGAGGCGGTGCGGCGGACGTGGAAGGCGCGGCCGTTCGCGATGCGGTCGGCGACGTAGTCGGTGGTGCACTGGCCGAAGCGGCCGGGGACGTAGCTGATGATCGCGTGCGGCCGGCCGGCGGAGTCGGTGGACTGGCTCTCCCGGTTCATCAGGGAGTGGTCCGGGTTCAGCGGGTCGACGACCAGGCCGGGGTCGGTGACGGAGACCCGGTCGGCGGTGCCGGTGGTGGCGACGACGGCGCCCGCGTCGTTGCGCCAGGTGCGGCCGCGGTCGTCGGAGTGGACGTAGCCGGTGTCGTGGTTGGTGATGCCGCCGGGGCTGCACATGACGGCTCCGTTCTGCTCCCGCCAGGTGAAGAAGGCGCGCAGGCGGCCTCTTCGGTCGTAGTCGATGCCGTGCAGGTACGTGTTGCGGGCGGTGGAGGAGCCGTGCTCGCCGCGGTAGGTGCCGGTGGAGGCGGTCCACTCCCCCAGTGCCGTCCAGCGGGTGCCGTCGTACTCGGCCAGCGCGTTGCGCCCGTTGCCCGAGTCGCCGGCGCGGTAGCTGAGCTGGAGCCGGCCCTCGGGGGTGGAGACGAACTGGGGGTAGGTGAACTGCGAGGTGAGGGCGAGGCCGTCGAGCGTGGACTGCGGGGCGCCGAAACGGCCTGCGGTCCAGCTGAGCCCGGAGGGGTCGTCCATGAGTCCGGCGGTGGACTTGACGTAGGTGAAGCCGTCGGTCCGGTCCGAAAAAGGCCATGGAGATGACGTTTTGACATCCTCCCTTGGCTGAAGCCGAGGGATTCCAGCCCTTGCAGACTGAGGTTCACGGGCGCTCGAACCCTTACGGGCCGTCACCCCTCCGGCGTGTCCCGCCGCGACGCGTGCGATGCTCATCCGTGCGCTTGCTTGGTTATCGCCGAGCGCGGATTCGACTGTACTGACCGCCGCGGAATGCGTCCAATCGTCCCGGTGGCGAGGGGTCATTCCCGGTCCGGCTGGCCGGGAAGCCACATTCGCCCCAGCCCTGAGGGGCCGAGCCCTCTGCGGTTCGCCTGCGGCAACCGCACCTGCCACGGCTCCGGCCGGCAGGGTGCGTCGTCTCATCTCGGGGCTCCTCGGGCGGGGTCCGTGGTCAGGCGAGGTGGAAGACTTCGGTGAGCGGTTTCATCGCCTCGTCCGGGCGGGTGCCGTCGAGGGTCTCGAAGAGGGGGGCCATCTCCGCCTGCCAGCGGGCGTTGACGCCGGTGGCCTCCATGGCGGAGCGGGCGGCCTCGAAGTCCGGGGTCTCGAGGTAGCCGACGAGGAGGCCGTCGTCGCGCAGGAAGAGGGAGTAGTTGTGCCAGCCGGTGGCCGAGAGCGCCTCGCACATCTCGGGCCACACGGCGGCGTGACGTTCGCGGTACTCGGCGATCCGGTCCTGGCGGACCTTGAGCAGGAAACAGACGCGTTGCATGAAGTACCGCTCCTTCAGTGCGAGGTGACTGCGGATCAGAAGTCGAAGTCGTCGATGTTCTTCGCGTTGAAGACGGTGGGCTTGCCGAGGTTGATCACGCCGTCCTTGCCGATGGTGTACTCGCCCATCGCGCCGGCCTCGAAGGTCTCGCCCTCCTTGCCGGTGATCTGGCCGGAGGCCAGGGCCACGGCGGTGCGGGCGGCGAGTTCGCCGAGCTTGGCCGGGTCCCACAGCTCGAACGCCTCGACGGTGCCGTTCTTGACGTACTTGCGCATGTCGTTGGGGGTGCCGAGGCCGGTCAGCTTGACCTTGCCCTTGTACTTGGAGCCGGACAGGTACTGGGCGGCGGCCTTGATGCCGACGGTGGTCGGGGAGATGATCCCCTTCAGGTTCGGGTACTCCTGGAGCAGGCCCTGGGTCTGCTGGAAGGACTGCTGGGCGTCGTCGTTGCCGTAGGCGACCTCGACCAGCTTGATGTCCTTGTACTTGGGGTCCTTGAGTTCGTCCTTCATGAACTCGATCCAGGCGTTCTGGTTCGTCGCGGTCTGCGCGGCGGACAGGATCGCGATCTCGCCCTTGTGGCCGATCTGTTCGGCGAGCAGCTGGACCTCGGTGCGGCCCAGGTCCTCGCCGCTGGCCTGCGAGACGAAGGCGTTGCGGCAGTCGGCGGTGGTGTCGGAGTCGTAGGTGACGACCTTGATGCCGTTCTTCATGGCCTGCTTGAGGGCGGTGCACAGCGCGCCGGGGTCCTGCGCGGAGACGGCCATGGCGTCGACCTGCTGCTGGGTGAGCGTGTTGACGTAGGAGACCTGGCCGGCGGTGTCGGTGGCGCTGGAGGGACCGACCTCCTTGTAGCTGGAGCCCAGCTCCTTGACGGCCTTCTCGCCGCCCTTGTCGGCGGTGGTGAAGTAGGGGTTGTTGACCTGCTTGGGCAGGAAGCCGACGGTCAGGCCCTTCTTCGTGGGCGCGTTCGGGTCGGCCTTGCCGGCCGTGGCGGCCTGGCCGCCGCCCTCGTTCTTGACGTCGTCCTTGGTGGTGCCGCCGCAGGCGGTGGCGGCCAGGGCGAGGGAGGTGACGGCGGCGAGGACCGCACAGGTACGGCGGAGGGAGGACGTGCGCATGGTGGGTTCCTTAAGGGGCGGGAGGGTTCACGGGGTCGGTGCGGGTGCCTTGGGCACCGGTGGTGGGGCCGATGCCGCCCGGCGTCCGGCACGTGCGGCGGAGATCTGCCGTGCGACGCGCGGGCCGAGCACGGAGACGACGAGCAGGACGCCGGTGACGACGATCTGCGACTGGGCGGAGACGTTGACGAGGCTCATGACGTTCTGCAGCGCGCCGAGCAGGAAGACGCCCGCGATCGCGCCGCCGAGGGTGCCCTTGCCGCCGTCGAAGTCGATGCCGCCGAGCAGCACGGCGGCGACGACGGAGAGTTCTAGGCCGGTGGCGTTGTCGTAGCGGGCGCTGGCGTAGTGCAGGGCCCAGAACACGCCGGTGAGGGAGGCCATCAGGCCGGTGAGCGTGAACAGGATCAGCTTCTGCCGCCTGACCCGGATGCCGGCGAACCGGGCGGTCTCCTCGCTGGCGCCGATGGCGAACAGCGACCGCCCGAAGGGGGTGGCGTGCAGCGCGACGACGGCGATCGCGAGCAGCACCAGGAACGGCAGGAGCGCGTACGGGACGAAGGTGTCGCCGATGCGTCCGGCGGCGAAGTCCAGGTACTGCGCGGGGAAGTCGGTCACCGCGTCGGAGCCGAGCACGATCTGCGCGATGCCCCGGTAGGCGGCGAGGGTGCCGATGGTGACGGCGAGGGAGGGCAGCCCCAGCCGGGTGACGAGCAGGCCGTTGACCAGACCGCAGACCACGCCGATGAGCAGGCAGACGGGGATGATCGTCTCGATGGTCATGCCCTGGTTCCACAGGGCGCCCATGACCGCGCCGGACAGACCGGCGGTGGAGGCGACGGAGAGGTCGATCTCGCCGGAGACCACGAGCAGCGTCATGGGCAGGGCGATCAGCGCGATCGGCAGGGTGTTGCCGATCAGGAAGGACAGGTTGAGCGCGTTGCCGAAGCCGTCGACGGTGGTGAAGGACAGCAGCAGGACCACGACGAGCAGGGCGCCCACGACCGTGTCCCACCGCACGGAGGGGGACCGGCGGACGGCGCGCGCGAGAGCGGAGTCAGCCATGGCGGGCGTTCCTCTTCTTCAGGGCGGCGGCCACGCGCAGGGCGACGATCCGGTCGACCGCGATGGCGAGGATGAGCAGGGTGCCGTTGATGGCGAGCACCCATACGGAGCTGACGCCGAGGGCGGGCAGGACGCTGTTGACGGAGGTCAGCAGCAGGGCGCCGAGGGCGGCGCCGTAGACACTGCCGGAGCCGCCGGTGAAGACCACGCCGCCGACCACTACGGCGCTGACGACGGTGAGTTCGTAGCCGGTGCCGGTGCCGGAGTCGACGTTGCCGAACCGGGCCAGGTACAGGGCGCCCGCGAGGCCCGCGAGGGCGCCGCAGAAGGTGTAGGCGGCGAGGATCCGCTTGCGTACCGGGATGCCGGCGAGCCGGGCGGCCTCGGGATGGGAGCCGAGTGCGTACAGCTCGCGTCCGCTGCCGAAGTGCTTGAGGTAGTAGGCGGTGGCCACGAGGACGGCCAGGGCGATCAGGGCCAGGTAGGGCACGGCCGAGATGCCGCCGGAGCCGAAGTCGACGAATCCGGCGGGGAGGTCGGCGGCGGTGATCTGGCGGGAGCCGACCCAGATGGAGTCGATGCCGCGGATGATGTAGAGGGTGCCGAGGGTGACGACGAGCGCGGGCACCTGGCCGAGGCTGACGAGCAGGCCGTTGAGCAGTCCGAAGCCGGTGCCGAGTAGCACCGCCAGCGCGACGGCGACGACCGGGTTCCCACCGCTCTGGAGGTGGATCCCGGCGGCGAAGGCGGAGATGCCGAGCGTGGAGCCGACGGACAGGTCGACGTTGCGGGTGATGACGACCAGGGCCTGGCCGGTGGCGACCAGGACCAGGATGGTCGCGTTCAGCAGCAGGTCCTTGATGCCCTGCTCGGACAGGAACTCGCTGTTGCCGGCCTGGGTGACGGCGATCATCGCCAGGAAGACCAGCAGGATGGCGAGTTCGCGCACCTTGAACACGCGGTCGACCAGCCGGGTGCCGCTGGACTTCGCCACCTCGGCGACGGGGGTGGGGTCGGGGCTGACGACCGTCATGCGGCCCTCCCCGTGGCTGCGGCCATCACGGTTTCCTCGGTGGCGTCGGTGCGGGGGATCTCGGCGGTGAGACGGCCCTCGCGCATCACCAGCACGCGGTCGGCCATGCCGAGGATCTCGGGCAGGTCGGAGGAGATCATCAGCACGGCGACACCGTCGGCGGCGAGCTGGGAGAGCAGCCGGTGCACCTCGGCCTTGGTACCGACGTCGATGCCGCGGGTCGGCTCGTCCACGATCAGCACCTTGGGGCCGGTGGCGAGCCACTTGGCGAGGACGACCTTCTGCTGGTTGCCGCCCGAGAGCGTGTTGACGGTGTCGGCGATCCGGGCGTACTTGACGTGCAGTCTGACCGCCCAGTCCAGGGAGCGGCTGCGTTCGGCGCCCCGGTCCATCAGGCCGGCGCGGACGGTCGTGCGCAGCCCGGTCAGGCCGATGTTGCGCTCGATGGACATGTCCATCACCAGCCCCTGGGCGCGCCGGTCCTCGGGGACCAGGGCGAGGCCGGCGGCCATGGCGGTGGAGGGAGCGCCGTTGGTGAGCGCGCGTCCGTCGATCTCGACCTCGCCGGCGTCCCAGCGGTCGATGCCGAACACGGCGCGGGCCACCTCGGTGCGCCCGGCGCCCACGAGCCCGGCGAGGCCGACGATCTCGCCGCGGCGCACGTCGAAGGAGACGTCGGTGAAGACGCCCTCGCGGGTCAGCCGGCGCACGCTCAGGGCGATCTCGCCGGGGCGCACCTCCTGCTTGGGGTAGAGCTCCTCGAGGTCGCGGCCGACCATGCGGCGCACCAGGTCGTCCTCGGTCATGCCGTCCAGCGGTTCACTGGCGATCCGGGCGCCGTCGCGCAGGGTGGTGACCCGCCCGCAGATCTCGAAGATCTCCTCCAGGCGGTGGGAGATGAACAGGACCGCCGCTCCCTGTTCGCGCAGGGTGCGCACGACGCCGAAGAGGCGGGCGACCTCGCTGCCGGTGAGGGCGGCGGTCGGCTCGTCCATGATCAGGACACGGGCGTCGAAGGAGAGCGCCTTGGCGATCTCGACGATCTGCTGGTCGGCGATGGACAGGCCGCGGGCCGGGCGGTCGGGATCGAGTGCGACGCCGAGCCGCCGCATCAGGGCGGCGGTCGCGGTGCGGGTGGCCTTGTGGTCGATCCGGCCGAGAGCACGCCTGGGCTGCCGGCCCATGTAGATGTTCTCGGCGATCGACAGGTCGGGGAAGAGCGTGGGCTCCTGGTAGATCACGGCGATCCCGGCGTCGCGGGCGTCGCCGGGCCCGTGGAAGAGGACGGGCGCGCCGTCGAGCAGCACCTGGCCGGCGTCCGGCCGGTGCACTCCGGCGAGCGTCTTGATGAGGGTCGACTTGCCGGCTCCGTTCTCGCCGGCGAGGGCGTGCACCTCGCCGGGGAACAGGTCCAGGGAGACGTCCCGCAGGGCGCGGACCGCGCCGAAGGACTTGGAGATGTCCCTCAGTGCGAGAACCGGGGCGGCCGGACCCGTGTCGGACGGGTGGGTCATGAGGGCTCCTCGACGACGTCCGGCGGGGCGGCCCTCGCGGCGTCGTGAAAGGTTTCAACTGGGTTGCCGGGACGTTAGGCGCGCGGCGCATGTCACGTCAATGGGTCCCGATCGAAAAAGTTTCGACAGCTTCGGATCACGCCCTGGTCACGAAGGGCGGTCTTGGCCGGAGGGGTTGACACCCCTTCGGGGGCGCCATAGCTTCCCGTCCTGAATCGTTTCACTCCATGGGTCGACAGGACCCGATGTCACAGGAGCCCTGACGTGACCGAGCTCGCCGCGGCGAAGGCCGCTCTCAAGACACAGGCCGTCGAGACGCCGTCGTGGGCGTACGCCAATTCGGGGACCCGTTTCAAGGTGTTCGCGCAGCAGGGTGTGCCCCGCACCCCGCAGGAGAAGCTGGACGACGCGGCCAAGGTGCACGAGTTCACGGGGGTGGCGCCCTCGGTGGCGCTGCACATCCCGTGGGACAGGACCGACGACTACACCGCGCTGGCCGAGCACGCCGAGGACCGCGGTGTGCGGCTCGGCACGATCAACTCCAACACCTTCCAGGACGACGCCTACCGGCTCGGCAGTGTCTGCCACCCGGACCCGGCGGTCCGCCGCAAGGCCGTGGACCATCTCCTGGAGTGCGTCGACATCATGGACGCGACCGGTTCGGCGGACCTGAAGCTGTGGTTCGCCGACGGTACGAACTATCCCGGCCAGGACGACATCCGTGCCCGGCAGGACCGGCTCGCCGAAGCTCTCGCGGAGGTGTACGAGCGGCTCGGTGAGGGGCAGCGGATGCTGCTGGAGTACAAGTTGTTCGAGCCGGCGTTCTACACGACGGACGTCCCGGACTGGGGCACCGCGTACGCGCACTGCCTGAAGCTCGGACCGCGTGCCCGGGTCGTCGTCGACACGGGCCACCACGCGCCGGGCACCAACATCGAGTTCATCGTCGCGACGCTGCTGCGCGAGGAACGGCTCGGCGGGTTCGACTTCAACTCGCGCTTCTACGCCGACGACGACCTGATGGTGGGCTCCGCCGACCCGTTCCAGCTGTTCCGGATCATGCACGAGGTGGTGCGCGGGGGCGGGTTCACCTCCGGGGCCGCGTTCATGCTCGACCAGTGCCACAACATCGAGGCGAAGATCCCGGCGATCATCCGGTCGGTGATGAACGTGCAGGAGGCCACGGCGAAGGCGCTGCTCGTCGATGCGGGGGCGCTGGCCGCTGCGCAGGCCTCCGGCGATGTGCTGGGTGCCAACGCCGTGCTGATGGACGCGTACAACACGGATGTGCGGCCGTTGCTGCGGGAGCTGCGCGAGGAGATGGGCCTGGACCCCGACCCCGTCGGGGCGTACCGGCGGTCCGGGTGGGCCGAGAGGATCGTCGCGGAGCGGGTGGGCGGGGAGCAGGCGGGATGGGGGGCCTGATTGCCGGAATTCGTCTGCCGGGTTCCGTGATGCGCGGTCCGCGGGCCGTGTGCGGCTGGTCGCGCCCACGCGGCGGTAGCCGCACATGACACTGCCCCGCGCCCCTGAAGGGGCGTTTCCCCTCGCCCTCTTGACAAGAACTGGAATGGATATGGCAAACCACCCCGCAGCCGACGCCCTCCTCGCCCGGTCCCACCGGCTCGGTGCCGACCCCCGCAACACCAACTACGCAGGCGGGAACACCTCCGCCAAGGGCACCGCGACCGATCCCGTCACCGGGGGTGATGTGGAGCTGATGTGGGTCAAGGGGTCCGGCGGGGATCTCGGGACGCTGACCGGGGCGGGGCTCGCCGTGCTGCGGCTGGACCGGCTGCGGGCGCTGACCGACGTCTATCCCGGGGTCGACCGCGAGGATGAGATGGTCGCCGCGTTCGACTACTGCCTGCACGGCAAGGGTGGTGCGGCGCCCTCGATCGACACGGCGATGCACGGGCTGGTCGAAGCCCCGCACGTGGACCATCTGCACCCCGACTCCGGTATCGCGCTCGCCTGTGCGGCCGACGGGGAGAAGCTGACCGCCGAGTGTTTCGGTGACACCGTCGTATGGGTGCCGTGGCGACGGCCCGGTTTCCAGCTCGGTCTGGACATCGCCGCCGTGAAGGAGGCCAACCCGCGGGCCGTCGGGTGTGTCCTGGGCGGGCACGGGATCACGGCGTGGGGCGACACGTCCGAGGAGTGCGAGCGCAACTCGCTGCACATCATCCGCACCGCCGAGCGGTTCCTCGCCGAGCGGGGCGGGCCGGAGCCGTTCGGGCCGGTGCTCGACGGGTACGGGCCGCTGCCCGAGGCCGAGCGCCGGAAGCGGGCGGCGGCTCTCGCGCCGTACGTGCGGGCCGTCGCCTCGCAGGACCGGCCGCAGGTCGGGCACTTCGACGACTCCGAGGCCGTACTGGACTTCCTGGCCCGTGCCGAGCACCCCCGGCTGGCCGCGCTCGGCACCTCCTGCCCGGACCACTTCCTGCGCACCAAGGTCCGGCCGCTCGTCCTCGACCTGCCGCCGTCGGTCCCGGCGGACGAGGCCGTGGCCCGGCTGGAGGAGCTGCACGCCGCCTACCGCGAGGAGTACGCCGCCTACTACGCGGCCCACGCCACGCCCGGCTCCCCCGCCATGCGCGGCGCCGACCCGGCGATCGTGCTGATCCCCGGCGTGGGCATGTTCAGCTTCGGCAAGGACAAGCAGACCGCGCGCGTGGCCGGCGAGTTCTACGTCAACGCGATCAACGTGATGCGCGGCGCCGAGGCGGTCTCGACGTACGCGCCGATCGAGGAGTCGGAGAAGTTCCGCATCGAGTACTGGGCCCTGGAGGAGGCGAAGCTCCGGCGGATGCCGGAGCCGAAGCCGCTCGCCACCCGGGTGGCGCTGGTGTCCGGGGCCGGGAGCGGGATCGGGAAGGCGATCGCGCGGCGGCTGGCGGCCGAGGGCGCCTGTGTCGTCGTGGCGGACCTGAACGGGGACAACGCGGCCGCGGTCGCCGAGGAACTGGGCGGGCCGGACAAGGCTGTCGCCGTGAGAGTGGACGTGACCTCGGAGGAGCAGATCGAGGAAGCGTTCCGGGCGGCGGTGCTCGCGTTCGGCGGGGTCGACCTGGTGGTGAACAACGCCGGGATCTCCATCTCCAAGCCGCTCCTGGAGACGTCCGCGAAGGACTGGGACCTCCAGCACGACATCATGGCCCGCGGTTCCTTCCTCGTCTCCCGCGAGGCGGCCCGCGTGATGATCGCGCAGCGACTGGGCGGCGACATCGTCTACATCGCGTCCAAGAACGCGGTGTTCGCAGGTCCGAACAACATCGCCTACTCGGCCACCAAGGCCGACCAGGCCCACCAGGTGCGCCTTCTCGCGGCCGAGTTGGGTGAGCACGGCATCCGGGTCAACGGCGTCAATCCGGACGGTGTGGTGCGCGGCTCGGGCATCTTCGCCGGCGGATGGGGCGCGCAGCGGGCGGCGGTGTACGGGGTGCCGGAGGAGAAGCTGGGCGAGTTCTACGCGCAGCGCACGCTGCTGAAGCGGGAGGTGCTGCCCGGCCATGTCGCGGCCGCCGTCTTCGCCCTGACCGGCGGTGACCTCACCCGCACCACCGGTCTGCACATCCCGGTCGACGCCGGCGTCGCCGCCGCGTTCCTGCGTTGAACGCCGGTGCGCGGCCGTACGCGGCGGTCGACCTCGGCGCGTCCAGCGGGCGCGTCATGGTCGGCCGCGTGGGCCCCGACAGCCTGGAGCTGACCGAGGTCCACCGCTTCGCGAACCGGCCGGTGCGGGTGCCCGAGGGGCTGCGCTGGGACGTGCTCGGCCTGTACGCCGGGGTGCTGGAGGGTCTGCGGAGGGCGGGCGACGGGCTCGCGTCCGTCGGTGTCGACAGCTGGGCCGTGGACTACGGCCTGCTGGACGCGGACGGGGCGCTGCTGGGCAACCCGGTGCACTACCGTGACCGCCGCACGGAGGGGGTCGCGGAGAAGGTGTGGGCGAGCGTTCCCGCCGGGGAGCTGTACGCGGCGACCGGTCTGCAGTACGCGCCGTTCAACACGCTGCACCAGTTGGCGGCGGCCCGCTCCACCGCCCAACTCGCCCAGGCCAGACGTCTGTTGCTGATCCCGGACCTGCTGACGTACTGGCTCACCGGTGAGCAGGGAACGGAACTGACCAACGCCTCGACCACGCAGCTGATCGACCCGCGCACCCGCGACTGGTCCCGCGGCGTGGCCGAGCGCCTCGGCATCGATCTCTCCCTCTTCGCACCGCTGCGGCAACCCGGTGACCCTGCCGGGGAGTTGCGGCCCGAGGTGCTGGAGGAGACCGGTCTGGCCGGACCCGTCGCGGTGACGGCGGTCGGCTCGCACGACACGGCGTCCGCAGTGGCCGCCGTTCCCGCCGGCGATGAGCGGTTCGCCTACATCTGCACCGGCACCTGGTCCCTGGCCGGCCTCGAGCTGGACGCCCCGGTCCTGACCGAGGAGAGCCGCGCCGCCAACTTCACCAACGAGCTCGGGCTGGACGGCACGGTCCGCTACCTGCGCAACATCATGGGTCTGTGGCTGCTCCAGGAGTGCGTACGGGCCTGGGGCGAGCCGGACGCCCTGGGGGCGCTGCTGCTGGAGGCGGCGAAGGTGCCCGCGCTGCGGTCGGTGGTGGACGCCGGGGACGCCGCGTTCCTGGCGCCGGGGCGGATGCCGGAGCGGATCGCCGAGGCCTGCCGGGTCTCGGGCCAGCCGGTGCCCGGCTCCCCCGCCGAGATCACCCGCTGCATCCTCGACTCTCTCGCGCTCGCGCACCGCAGGGCCGTCGGGGACGCCCAGCGGTGCGCCGGGCGGTCGGTCGACGTCGTGCACATCGTGGGCGGCGGCACCCGCAACGCCCTGCTGTGCCAACTGACCGCGGACGCCTGCGGGTTGCCGGTGGTGGCCGGACCGACCGAGGCGGCCGCGCTGGGCAACGTCCTCGTGCAGGCCCGTGCGCACGGGCCGGCCGGCGACCTGGCCGGAATGCGGCGTCTGCTCACCCGTACCCAGCCGCTGACCCGGTACGAACCGCGCGGCGGCACGCGGCGGTGGGAGGCCGCGCAGGCCCGGCTCGCGTAGGGCCTGCCCCGGCGGACCCCACGGATCTGCCGGACGGGCCACGGCCACGTCGTGGGTCTCCCCGCACGAGCGACCGCGCACTACCCTGCACTCATCCGATGATCGATCCACAAGGAGCCGCGATGCGTGTCGCCCTGTTCCTGACCTGCGTCAACGACACGCTCTATCCCGACACCGGGCGCGCGGTGGTGAAGCTGCTGACCCGGCTCGGCGTCGAGGTCGACTTCCCGATGGCGCAGACCTGCTGCGGGCAGGCGCACTACAACACCGGGTACCGGCACGAGGCCGAGCCGCTCGCCCGGCACTTCTCCGAGGTCTTCGGGGACTACGAGGCGATCGTGACGCCTTCCGGGTCGTGCGGGGCGATGGTGCGGGAGCTGTATCCGCGGATGGGCGAACGGGCCCGTGCGGAGGGACGCGGGGGCGGCCTCGCGGCCACGCTGGCGCCGGTGGTGCCGAAGACGTACGAACTCACCGAGTTCCTGGTGGACGTACTGGGGTTGACGGACGTCGGCGCGTACTACCCGCACACGGTGACCTACCACCCGACCTGCCACGGGCTGCGTTCCCTGGGACTCGGCGACCGGCCCCGGCGGCTCCTGGAGGCCGTGAAGGGGCTGGAGCTGGTCGAACTGCCGGGGGCCGACGAGTGCTGCGGCTTCGGCGGCACGTTCGCGCTGAAGAACCCCGACGTCTCCGCCGCGATGGGCGCCGACAAGGTGCGCAACGCCGAGTCGACGGGCGCCGAGGTGCTGTGCGCGGCGGACAACTCGTGCCTGATGCACATCGGGGGGACGATGACCCGGCTGCGGACCGGCATGCGGCCGGTGCACATCGCTGAGATCCTGGCGCACACGGAAGAGGAGGCGACGGCCGTATGAGCGGAACGTTCGTCGGAATGCCGGCCTTTCCCCGGGCCGCGCGGGAGGCGGTGCGCGACACCACCCTGCGCGGCAACCTCCGGCACGCCACGCACACCATCCGGGCCAAGCGGGCGAAGGCCGTCGCCGAGGTGTCGGACTGGGCACAGCTGCGGGAGGCGGGCAAGCGGATCAAGGACCACACCCTCCGCCACCTGGACGAGTACCTGGTGCGGTTGGAGGAGTCGGTGACGGCCGCGGGCGGCACGGTCCACTGGGCCGCCGACGCCGCCGAGGCCAACCGGATCGTGACCGCACTCGTCAAGGAGACCGGCGAGTCGGAGGTCGTCAAGGTCAAGTCGATGGCCACGCAGGAGATCGAGCTCAACGAGGCCCTCGAGGCCGCGGGCATCCGCGCCTACGAGACCGATCTGGCCGAGCTGATCGTGCAGTTGGGCAAGGACCGGCCCTCGCACATCCTCGTCCCCGCGATCCACCGCAACCGCGGGGAGATCCGGGACATCTTCGCCCGTGAGATGAGCGGCTGGGGCCGCCCGGCACCCGAGGGCCTCACCGACACGCCCGCCGAACTCGCCGAAGCCGCGCGGCTGCACCTGCGGGAGAAGTTCCTGCGCGCCAAGGTCGGCATCTCCGGGGCCAACTTCATGGTCGCCGAGACCGGCACGCTGGTGGTGGTGGAGTCCGAGGGCAACGGGCGGATGTGCCTGACCCTGCCGGAGACGCTGATCTCGGTCGTCGGCATCGAGAAGATCGTCCCGACCTGGCAGGACCTGGAGGTGTTCCTGCAGACCCTCCCGCGCTCCTCGACCGCCGAGCGCATGAACCCGTACACGTCCACCTGGACCGGCACCGCCGACGAGGACGGCCCGCGCGCCTTCCACCTCGTCCTGCTGGACAACGGCCGCACCGACACACTTGCCGACGAGGTCGGCCGGCAGGCACTGCGCTGCATCCGCTGCTCGGCGTGCCTGAACGTCTGCCCGGTCTACGAGCGGGCCGGCGGCCACGCCTACGGCTCCGTCTACCCGGGCCCGATCGGTGCCATCCTCAGCCCTCAACTGCGGGGCACCGCAAGCGAGATCGACGCCTCCCTGCCGTACGCCTCGTCGTTGTGCGGGGCCTGCTACGAGGTGTGCCCGGTCGCCATCGACATCCCCGAGGTGCTGGTGCATCTGCGGGAACGGGTCGTGGAGGGCGGCCAGGCCGTCCGGGGCGGCAACAAGGTCGTGCTGCAGCCGGCGAAGGGGCACGCCGCCGAGCGCGCCGCGATGCGCGCGGCCCGCTGGGCGTTCTCGTACCCGGGCGCGCTGCGCACCGGCCAGCGCCTCGCCTCCCGCACCCGGCGCCTCCACCCGCGCACCCTGCCGGGTCCCGGCCGGGCATGGAGCGGCACCCGGGATCTTCCGGCGGTGCCCGCGGAGCCCTTCCGCGACTGGTGGCAGCGCGCACACGGCAGGGGCGGCCCCGCCCTGCCGAGGACGCCGCCCGGTGCCGGGACGCCTGCGAAGAACAGTGCCGCGGACAGCGCCGCGGACAAAGCCGAGGACAGGGGTGGTGACCGGTGAGCAGCAGGGAACGGATCCTGGGCCGGGTGCGGCGCGCCCTCGCCGACGTCCCGCGCGGCGACGAGACACCGTACGAGCGGGCGGTCACCCGCGACTATCTGCGCGAGCACGGTGACCGCACCCCCGCGCAGACGCTGGACCTCCTCGCCGAGAACCTCGCCGACTACCGTGCGATCGTCCACCGCACCGACGCCGGCCACCTGGCCGAGGTCGTCGCCGGGCTCCTGGTCTCGCGCGGCTCCTCGTCGGTCCTCGTCCCGCCGGGGCTGGACGAGAGCTGGCTCGCGGGGAGCGACGTGAGGCGGGTCGCGGACCGGGCGCAGAGCACCCCGCACGAACTGGACCGGGTCGACAGCGTGGTCACCGCCTGCGCGGTCGCCGTCGCCGAGACCGGCACGATCGTCCTCGACGGCTCCCCCGACCAGGGCCGCCGCCGGATCACCCTCGTCCCGGACCACCACATCTGCGTCGTCCGCGCCGCGCAGGTCGTGCCCTCCGTCCCGTACGCCCTCGAACGCCTCGACCCGGCGCGTCCCCTCACCTGGATCTCCGGTCCCTCGGCGACGAGCGACATCGAACTCGACCGGGTGGAGGGCGTCCACGGCCCGCGCGTCCTGGAGGTCGTCCTGGTCGACTGACGCGTTTCCCTCCGGTCCTGTCGTGGCCCCCCGCCCTGCCGATGCGGGCAGCATGGACCGGACACAGGGGGGTGCGGCCGCGTCGACCAGCCGTGGTGAAGTACGAACCGCCCTGGTGGGGAGGCACGGCCGGGGTCGCCGCACCTCACCGGACCCTCGCTCCCCGCCCGGGGCCCGCGTCCGGGCCAAAGTGCCGGATCCGGCATATCCGAACGCTCGTTGCCGTTCCCCGGCGGTCCGCCGAACCTGGCGCCATGAAAGCGACCCGCACAACGAGTAACGCGAACGCCGGACCGGGTACGGCGGCCCTTGCAGGGACGGAGCCGGCCCGATGAGCGCCCCCGCCTCGGGGTCGCTCGTGGACGTGGTGGACACGTCGGCGCAAAGGGCAGCACTCGCGCACCCGCCCCTTCTCGTCAGAGAGCCGCTCGCCGCGTTTCTGGACGCCGAAGGGCTGGGCCGCGGCCCGGTCCGTGAGGCGCGGATCGGGGAAGGCCACTCGAACGTCACGTATCTCCTGCGCCGGGACGGCTGGGAGGGCGTGCTGCGCCGGCCGCCGCGCCCGCCCTATCAGGAGAGCGCGCACGACGTGCTCCGTGAGGCCCGCGTCCAGCGCGCGCTCCTGCCCACCGCCGTACCGGTGCCACGCATCCTCGCCACCGAGCCGACCGGTTCGGTCCTGGGAGTGCCGTTCTACGTCATGGACAAGCTGACCGGGGACGTGGTCACCGGCAGCGTGCCGGCCGCGCTGGACACGCCCGAGGGCCGGTACGGCCTGGGGACGGAACTGGTCGACACGCTCGTACGGTTGCATCAGGTCGACATCGACGCGGCCGGGCTCCGGAGCCTGGGCCGGGGCGAACGGTTCCTCGACCGGCAGCTGCGCACCTTCGGCCGCCTCTGGGACACCCACCGGACGCGCGCGATCCCCGCCGTGGACGAGGCCGGGCGATGGCTGCTCGCCCACCGGCCCGCACAGTCGGACACCACCCTGGTGCACGGTGACTACCGGCTGGGGAACCTGATGTTCGCTCCCGGCTCCACCCCGAGACTGCTGGCCCTGCTCGACTGGGAACTGGCCACTCTGGGCGATCCGCTGACCGACCTCGGCTATCTGCTGTCCACCTACCCCGAAGGCACGCAGGACTCCGGCACGCTGCTGTCGCTCGCCGGAGCGGTCCGCGGAGGGCACTTCCCCACCCGTGGCGAACTCGTGGGCCGCTACGCCGAGAGGACGGGCCGGAGCACGGAGGGCCTGCACTGGTACGTGGCGCTCGCGTTCTGGCGTACCGCGGTCGGGCTGGAGAGCTTCTACCGGCGTGCCTTGCAGGGCACGACCGACGATCCGTTCATCGCCGAGCTGGAGCACGGGGTTCCGGAACTCGCCGAGCAGGCGCTCGCCGCAGCGTACTGAGAGGGAGGAAGCCATGGGACTCTACGGACTGACCGACACGGTGCTGCGCCGGCGCACAGGCTGGCAGCACGACCCTGACAAGGTCGCGCTGGTCTTCGAGGACGAGCGCGTCACCTACGGACAACTCGCCGACCGTGTACTGCGGTTGGCCGCCGGGTTCGCCGCGCGCGGATTCCGGGCGGGCGACACGGCCGCCGTCCTGCTGACCAACCGCCCGGCCTACATCGAGACGGTGTACGCGGTGGCGTACCTGGGTGGCGTCGTCGTACCGGTCAACTATCTGCTGCGGCCGGCGGAGATCGCGTACATCGTGGCGGACTCCCGAGCGGGTTGGGTGATCACCGAGGAGCGGTTGCGTGCGGGGCTGGCCGACGTCACCACCGGCCGGGCGGGGGACGACGGCGACCGGGCCGTCCGGCGGGTGGTCGTCGACGGAGCGCATGAGGGCGAACTCGCGTACGACACGCTGCTCGACCACGAGCCGACGGAAGCTCCGCCCCCCACCACCGACAGCGGACAGCGGCTCCTGCTCCAGTACACCTCGGGCACCACAGGGTTCCCCAAGGGGGTGACGCACACGCACGGGACGGTTCTGTTCAACGCGCTCGCCCAGATCGTGGACTTCGACGTCACCAGTGACGACGTGCACATGGTCGTGCCGTCCCTGAGCTGGGCAGCGGGCCTGCACTGCCTGACGCTGAGCACGCTGTGGCGCGGCGGCACCGTCGTCCTCAAGCGCACCGGCGGATTCACCGCCGAGGACTTCTGCGCCCTGGTCGAACGCGACGGCGTCACCACGGCGATGCTGGCCCCTTCCGTCGTACGGATCATCCTGGCCTCGGACGCTCCGGAGCGGCACGACATGTCGTCCCTGCGTCTGGTCCTGGCCGGCGGTGAGCCGGTGACCGCCGCCGAGATCGAGCAGATCCAGCGGCGCATCCCCCTGGTGCGTTTCATGCAGGGCTACGGAGTCTCGGAGTTCCCTTCCACGATGGTCTACCTCGACTCCGACCAGGTGGTACGGCACGACGGGGCCGCCGGGCGCAGCTCCCTGGCGGCGAACGTACGCGTCGTCGACCGGTCGGGCGACGACACGAAACCCGGGGAGCACGGGGAGATCGCGGTGCGTTCGCCCCAGACGTCGGGCCTCTATCACGCCCGGGAGGGGGCCGAGGCGTCGGCCGTGGTGGACGGCTGGCTGCGGACGGGCGACCGCGGCTTCGTGGACGAGGACGGCCATGTGCACGTCGCGGGCCGCGTCAAGGAAATGATCATCAGTGGCGGCCTCAACGTCTATCCCGCCGAGGTGGAACGCGTACTGCAGAGCCACGTGCACGTGCGGGAGGCGGCCGTGGTCCCCGTGCCCGACACGCGGTACGGACAGGTCGGGCGGGCCGTCGTCGTGGTCGATGACGTGCGCCGGGTCACGCCCGATGAACTCGATGCGCTGTGCAGGCGGGAACTGGCCGGTTTCAAGGTGCCCCGCCACTGGGTTCTGCGCACCGCTCCGCTCCCCCGCACCGTCACCGGCAAGATCCGCCGGTTCGAACTTCGCTGATCCTGCTTTCCCCTGTTCTGTTCGGCATTTCCGGACGCCTGTTCTGTGCGGCCCGCCCGACGGCCAGGCTCCCAGGACGGGCCATGCCGCCCTCTCCCAACCATCGGAGACAGAAAATGAGCAAACTCTTCAGATCGGCACCAGGCGGACTGCGCGGTCTCACCGCCCTGTCCGGTGTCCTCGTGGGCAGCCTGCTTCTCGGTGCCTGTGGCGGCGGGAGTACGGGCGCCGGGGGGAGCGACGAGGGCTCCGGGGACATCGTCATCGGCTCCTACGGGCCGTTGAGCGGTCCCGCGGCGTCGATCAGCGTGCTGTACGACGGCATGCAGGCCTACTTCGACGAGGTGAACGCGAAGGGCGGCATCAAGGGCCACAAGGTCCGGCTCAAAGTGCAGGACGACCAGCTGAACCCGGCCCAGACGCCCAGTGCCGCACGTCAGCTGGTGGAGCGGGACAAGGCGCTGATGATGTGCGGCCCGTCCGGTTCGCCCACCACCATGGCGGTCAAGGACTACCTGGAGGCGCGGAACGTCGCCATCGTTCCGGGCGCCGGTTCGTCCGAGCTGACGGGCAGGACCTCGTACCTGCAGGTACCGACGTACACACCGCTCGCCGCCCAGCTCGCCCAGTACGCCGTCGAGGACATGGACATGAAGCGGGTCGCGATCGCCTACAGCGAGGACTCGGTGGGCAAGCCGACCGTGGCCGGTGCGAGGTGGCAGCTGGAACAGATGGGCAGGAAGCCCGTCGCCGAGGTCACCTACAACGCGACCGCGCCGGACCAGTCCGCGCTGGCGGCCAAACTGAAGGCGGCAAAGGCCGACTTCGTGATCATCAACAACACGGCCCCGGTGATCTCCCAGGTCTTCAAGGCCGCCGACAAGATCGGTTTCCGGCCGCAGTGGGGCACGGTGTGGCCCGCGCTGAACAAGAACCTGCTCGAGCTGAGCGGCGGTGCGCTGGACAAGGGGAACATCGTCTTCTCCTCCCCGTTCATCCTCGGTGACGCCCCCGAGGCCGGGGAGTACCGCGCGGTGCTCGACAGGCACAAGCCCGGCCTGGACGTCACCGACACCATCGTGATGCTCGGCTGGACCAGCGCCACCGTCTGCCACCAGGTCCTGGAACGCGCGATCGAGGCCGCCGGCGGGAAGACGCCCACGAGGGAGCAGGTCGTGGCGGCCATGCCGGGCCTGACCTACGACGACGCCTACGTCAACGGCCTGCGCTGGACCGAGGACAACCGCACCGGGCAGCGCGAGGCCAACGTCATCGGTGTGAAGAACGGGAAGTTCGTGGCACTCACCGACTTCCGTGAGCTTCCCGACGCGCCGGAAAACCAGCGCTGAAAGAAGTCGGGAGACTCCTATGTTCCTCTTTCAGTCGAGCCTGGTGTCGGGCCTGGTGAGCGGGCTGATCTTCGCTCTCGCCGGCATCGGACTCATCGTGATCTACCGGGTGTCGGGCTACATCAGCTTCGCCCAGGGCGACATCGCCGCCGTGGCCCTGTACACCGGCTACTGGCTCCACCAGGGGGGCGCGCCCTATGTCGCGGTCGCGCTGGCCGTCGTCCTCATGGGCGCCCTCGTGGGCGGTCTCATCGGCCGGTTCGTCGTAGTGCCTCTGGAGCGGTTCGGGCTGCTGACGGCCGCCATGGGAACCATCGGGGTGAGCGTGCTGCTGCAAGGGCTGGAGAACTACTTCCTGGGAGCGGACGCACGCGCCTTCCCCTCCGCGGGTACGGGCACGGTGCTCTCCCTCGGCTCGCTCAGCCTGTCCACCGCCGACGTCGTGTCGTTCATCGCGTGCGGGCTCGCCGTGACCCTGCTCAGCATCGGGTTCCGGCGGACCAGAACCGGTGTCGCGATGCGCGCCGTGCACGACAATCCGGCAGCGGCACAGGTGCTGGGGCTGCGGGCGCTCACCCTCAAGCGCGCAAGCTGGGTGGTGTCCGGTGCGCTGGCGGGCCTGTGCGGGCTGTTCATCGCGCCGATCTACGCGCTCACCCCCACCAGCGTCAACAGCATTCTGGTGTTCGGCTTCTGCGCCATCGTCATCGGCGGGTTCGACAGCATTCCCGGCTCCGTGGTGGCCGGCATGATCATCGGCGTCACGACCAATCTGACGGCGGCGTACATCAGCCCCGACCTCGTGACGACACTGCTGTTCGTCACGCTGATGACCGTACTGCTCCTCCGTCCGCACGGGCTGTTCGGCCGCCGGCCGATCGCCCGAGTCTGAAGGCATCATGACCAGTACAGCAAAACCTGTGTCCACCCGGTCCCCGGCCACGAAACGGGCTGAGCAACTCAGGGCATCCCTGGCTTCCGGACGCGGCAGCAGCCTGCTGCCGATGCGCCTCGGGTCCTTGCTGGCACTCGCGGCCGTCGTCCTCTGCGCCGGAGCCCTGGGAGACGCCACGCTGCGGTACTCCCTGACCATCGGCACGGTGTACGCGGTCGCCGTGCTCGGCAACAACGCCATCAACGGCACCCTCGGAGAAATCAACCTCGCGGCCGGGGCCTATATGGCCGTCGGCGCCTACACGATGGCGTGGGGGCTCAACAACGGCTGGTCCCTCCTCGCCTCGCTGGCACTGGTGATCCTCACGGCCGTCGTCGTCGGCGCCCTCATCGCGGTACCGACCATACGGCTGACGGGCATCTTCACCGCCCTGGCGACCTTCACCCTGGCCTTCGCCATTCCCGATCTCGCCATATCCCTGCAGTCGATCACCGGCGGCGAGGCCGGTACGGGCGTGCCCCCGGTGTCGGTGGGCGGCACTCTGCTGGACGGTTCGTCCCAGGCGATGCTCATCACGGTGTGCGCTCTGTTCGTCGTCCTGGCGATCGTCAATCTGCTGCTGTTCTCCCGCGGTACGGGCGCCACCCTGCTGCTCGTCGGCGAGGCCACGCCCGCTGCGCAGGTCTTCGGCATGCACATCCGGCTCGCCAAGATCACCGTCTGGACCTGGGCGACCGTTCTCGGTGCCCTGGCGGGAGCCGCTTACGGGCTCACGGTCGGCTTCCTCAATCCCACGATCTTCGTGGTGTTCCTGTCGATCTCGCTGCTGGTGGCGGGACTGGTCGGCGGGGCCCGCAGCGTGACGGGGGCCTGGCTGGGCGGGCTGCTGGTCGGCACGCTGCCGCCGAACATCCAGTCACTGGTCCCGGCCTCGTCCACCGGCATCGTCTTCGGTGCCGTTCTGCTCGTCGCGCTGCTGGCCGGCCACGGCGGGCTCGGCAGCGTCATCGACAGATGCCTGGGGGTCCTCTTGGTACGCGTTCAACGGAGAAGGTCATGAACGGCACGGACAGCACACCCTGGCTCCGGGCCACCGGGCTCACGCTCTCCTTCGGCGGTGTCAAGGCGCTGGACGGCGTGGACATCGCTCTCGAACCGGGTGCCCGGCTCGGCCTGATCGGTCCCAACGGCTCGGGCAAGACGACGCTGTTGAACGTACTCAGCGGCATGTACCGGGCCGACGCCGGCAGCATCGTGATCGGCTCACAGGAGATGGTGAGGACCGGTCCGGGACGGCGTGCCCGGCGCGGTGTCGTGCGCACCTTCCAGCACCCCCTGCTGGCACCGTCGTTGACCCTCCTCGAAAACGTCATGGCCGGTGCGCGACTGTCACGTCGCTTCCTGTCCGCGCCGGACGGCCCGGCCGACGATGTGCGCACCCGCTCCGCCGAGATGCTCGACCTCTTCGGCTGCGGCGACCATGTGCACCAGCTCCCCGGGGAAGCTCCCTACGGGATACGGAAGATGGCCGAGGTGGCACGCGCCGCAGCCGCGGGTCCGCCGGTCCTCCTGCTCGACGAGCCGGCAGCGGGCCTGAGTTCGTCGGAGCGACAGGAACTGGTCAGGGCGCTGAAGGAGTTCGGTGACCGGCATCCGCGCTCGGCACTGTGCCTGGTGGAGCACGACGTTCCCCTGGTCTCGGCGCTGTGCGACCGCCTCATGGTGCTGAACGCGGGGGCCCTGCTCAGCAGCGGCGAGACGACGGCGGTCCTGCGGGACGACCGGGTACGGGCCGCGTATCTCGGGCCCGCCGCCCAGAGCGGCGGGACGGACGACTCGGACGACCGCAGCGCGAGCGGAGAGAAGGTGCTGGACTGATGCTGGAGATCGAACACGTCAGCGGGGGGTACCGGCCGGGGGTCACGGTGGTCCACGGCATCGATTTCGCCGTGGACTCCGGCCACGCCGTCGGACTCATCGGCCGCAACGGAGCGGGCAAGACCTGCCTCGCCCAGACACTCCTCGGAGTACTGCCCGCGCACGGCGGCAGCATCCGGCTGGACGGCACCGACCTCACCCGTATGCGGCCGCGGGAGCGGATCCGCCACCGGCTCGCGCTGGTGCCCGAGGGGAGAATGGTCTTCCCGCAGCTGTCGGTGCGGGAGAACCTCGAGATGGCCGCCTTCGGGGCAGGGCTGCGGCTCACCGTGGACCGGCTGCGCCGGGTCGAGGACATCTTCCCTCTCCTGGCCCGCAAGGCGCAGAGCCGGGCGGGGACCATGAGCGGCGGTGAACAGCAATGGCTGGCGCTGGGCCGGGCGCTGGTGCAGGAGCCGAAGGCGATCGTGCTGGACGAGCCCTCGCTGGGGCTGTCCCCCGTCGCCATCGCGGACCTCGCCGAGTCGCTGCTGCGCATTCGTCAGCAGGGCGTGGCACTGGTGCTGATGGAACAGAACCCGCATCTGCTGCAACGGCTCTGCGACACCGTCCTGCTGTTGGACCAGGGGCAGGTCTCCTCCTCCGTGGACCTCTCGACCGAGGACGGGGGCCGGCTGGTCGGCGCGGCCTATCTGGGGACCGCGGCGGACTGAGGAGCGGACCGACGAGGGGCCCGGGGTGTGACGGACACGCGCCCCTGGCCCCTCGCCCGTGCCCGGCTCGGGCCCCCGCTTACAAGTACGGGCGGCCCGGCCCCTCTTGCAGGTGCTTCGAAGCCCGGCCAGGATGACAACCCGGCAACAGGACGACGAACCATTGCTCCTTAATCTAATTTCAGCTAGATTTCCTGGCGTGCCGCCGATCACGGGCAGGCATGGTCCTAGGGACTGGTGGTTTCCATGTTGAACACTATCGTCAGAACGGGCCAGGTGCTCGAACTCTTCAGCAGAGAGCGCCCGGAGTGGGGTGTCACCGAGATCGCCCAGACGCTCGGTGTCCCCAAATCCAACGCACACGAATTGCTTTCCAGTCTCGCCTCCATCGACCTTCTGCGCCGCACCTCGCGATCGCGTTACAGACTGGGCTGGCGCATCATGTCGATGGCCAACAGTGTGGTCGAGGCGGGAATCCTGCGAAAGCATGCGCTGTCCGCGATGGAAAAACTTTCACAACACACCGGAGAGACGAGTCACCTGGCGATCTGGGACGGCAGGCACCTGGTGTTCATGGCACGTGTCCTGACGGACCGCGGAGTGCACCAGGGACATGCCCGGGCGGGCTGCACCCTGCCCGGCTACTGCACGGCCTCCGGCAAGGTTCTGCTCGCCGATCTGCCCTGGCCCGAGGTGGTCGACCGGGTGTCGCGGGAGGAGTTCACCGCGCGCACTCCGTCGACCATCACCGACCTCGTCGTGTTGCGACGGCAGTTGCAGGACGTCAAGAACCGCGGGGTCGGTTACAACGTGGAGGAGGCCGACCCCGGTGTCTGCGGCCTCGCCAGCCCGGTCGTCGGCGCCGACGGGCGCGCCATCGCGGCGCTCGGGGTCTCGGTGACCTCCGAGCGATTCACCGCCTTCCGTGAACGGTACGAACGTCTGCTGGTGCGCTCGGCCCGGGAACTGTCCTCGAAGGTCGCCGCGGACCACGGGCCCGGGCAGGGCGGGCCCGGCTCGGGGCCCCGCCGCCCCCTGCCGCCCGCACTGTCCACAAGCGCCTGAGACGAGCCGCCGGCGCCCCGCCGGAGCGGGTCGCCGGCGGTGGCTCCTCGGCAAACCGGCAAGGGGCCCGGCACCACGGTGAACGTGGTGCCGGGCCCCTTGCCGCGCAGCGGCTGTCAGCCGTCCAGCGAGGGCCGGTACGTGTACCGGGGACTGCGGGAATGGGCGAACTCGAAGACTCCGGCCCCCTGTTCTCCGTTCAGGGAGAAAACAGCCGGACGGTCGGTCAGTGGCATGTCGAGGTTTCTCGGGGTCACGGAGCCGTCCAGCGGGAATTCGTCGTACGCCACGTGATTCCGGCCGTGCCGTTTTCCGTGCCAGCCGCCGTATCCCCCACCGGAAAGGAACCCGCCACCGAACGTTCCGTCGGCGGTGAGCGTGAACTCTTCTCCGGACTTCGTGACGATCCGAAGTTCGCCGCGCCGGAAATCCAGACCGTCGTCGAATTGCAGCCGGTGTGCCACCGAGACAATCGGATCCGTTTCGCCATTCTCCGAAAGGACTCCGCCGTCGCACATGATGACCTGGTTCGACCGGTCCTCGTCCAGCATGAAGGCGATCGAACGGTCGGCGAACTGGGCCTGCACCCACAGGTGAAGGCCCTGGCCTCCCGCAACGACCCGCACGCCCCGGGACCGGTCCCGCTGGCCGAGCCAGCCCGTGACGTCCCGGCGCTCGCCATCGAGCGTGAGCGTGCCCTCGTAGCGGCCGGACTGGAAGAAATGCCCGAAGCGCGACTGCCCTCCGCGCCCGTTGTCGACCTCGATGTCCTCGGTGCGCCAGGCGGCGGTACGGGCCCGCCACACCACGTCGAATTCGACGCCGAGCGGGTTCGGGCCGAGGGCGAGGGCCCACTCCTCGAGCGGTTTCACGATCCGCCAGCTCAGCGGGCCGAGAACGCCCGTCGCCAGGTCGCCGGGTTCGTCACCGAGCCGCAGGTTGCGCTGCACTCCCCCGTCGACGCGCAGCACATAGGCGTCGACCACGCCGGTGCCGGGGTAGACGCCCGCTCCGATCATGATCAGCGGGTCGGGCGTGGAGCCGTGCAGGTTGAAGTAGAAACGGTCGAAGAAGTCGGCTGCGACGCCCTCCGGCAAGGTGCTCAGCAGTCGGTCGTCGTCGGGGGTCAGGGGACGCATGGCTCTCCTCAGTGGGATGGATACCGGCACACCGGCAGGTGTCCGCGGTGGGTCGGGGAGGCCGGCGCACGGACGGCACCGGCCCGGTCTCTGCATCCGGCCGGCAGGCCCGGGGCCTGCCGGCACCCGCCCGGCGGGCAGGGACGCGGGGCAGGCCCCGGGGTCCTAGCCTTCGCCGAGTTCGACGTCGGGGGCGGGCCGGTAGTCCTGTGCGGGGACGAAGGTCCCGTCGCTCACGCCGAGGAGCTGCAGCTGCCGTTGGCCGGTCCGTTCCTCTTGCGACCAGGTCAGCCCTCTGACCAGCTCGGTGTCCACGGACGTGTTCTTCATGGCGTCCAGCAGCTGCGTGCTGCTCGGTACACCGCCCGCCTTCTCCACGGCCGTCTCGATCACCTGTGCGCAGACGGCACCCGCGATCCAGCCCTCCACGGTGAGGAAGTCGGTGCGGTCGACCTTCGGGTCCGTGGACTCCATGGCCGCACGGTAATCGGCGAGTTCGGGCGCCTCGGAGTCGGGGAACGGGGTGGCGAAGGTCGCCCGGTCGTCCAGGGCGTCGCCGCTGAGTTCCAGGACCTGCTTGTTCTGTGCCGCGTAGGTCAGTCCCCAGTGCGGCCGGAAGCCGATCCGGTCAGTGGCCCTCACCAACTGGGAGACCACCGGGGCGACATGGTTGAACACGACCAGATCGGCTCGTGACTGCTTGAGCTTGGCCGCGGCCGGCGTCTGGTCGGTGGCGGCTGCGTTGATCTTCACCTCCGCCACGGGCGTGATGCCCATGGCCTCGAGCTGCTGCCGGGCCCCGGAAAGGAAGGGTCCTCCCACCCCGTCGTCGGTGTAGGCGATGGCGACGCGTGCGAACTTCTTCGTCTCCACGCCGTAGCGGACGAGGTGAGCACCCGTCAGCTCATAGGGTGTGAGCAGCTGGAAGCCGGTCGATCCGGTGGTGAACAGACTGGACTCCCCCGACATCGGCAGCGAGGGGATCTTCCTGGCGGCCAGATACGAGCTGATGGACTTGAAGGTGCCGGAGCCCTGGTTGGCACACAGCATCCTGGCCTTCTCCTGGTCCACCAGCTCCCGCACCTTGGACGGCGTGTTGACCGGGTTGAACTGGTCGTCACGGACCACCAGTCTGACCTTGACCCCTCCGATACCGCCGTCCTTGTTGACCCTGTCGAAGTACGCCTTCATGCTCCGGTAGGAATTGCTCAGCGGTTCCTGCGGACCGCTCAGCGGCATCAGGGTGCCCACGACGAGCTCGCCGCCGGCACTGCCCGCCGTGCCGGCCTCCGCATCGGCGCCACAGCCCGCCAGCACGACGACGGACGTCCCGGCGACCAGGAGCGCCGTGTACCGCCTGCTTCGATGCCAAGGTGTTGTGATCCGCACGCAGTCTCCTCGGGAATCGACGAGGCTGACGGGTCCTGACCGCCCGCCGGCCTGTGTGACGCCGACCATGCGGGAGCCGCCGCGGCCGGGCAACGCACGTCCGGCTTAGCCGGACGTCCCGGCCCGTCCGGCCGCGGCCTTCCGGGATGGCCGGACGGACGTTGAGGGCGCGCCCGCCCGCCCCCATCCTCGGGACCGGCGCGTCGCACAGGCAGGTGACGCCATAGCTCGGAGGTGACGCACGATGGATTTCGCGACCATCATCCGGAAGTCGGGCCAGTACTACCGGGAGAACACGGCGGTCCTGTTCGAGGGGAGGACGCTCACCTACGGAGGGTTGCTGGAACGCGCGAGCCGCCTGGCGAACGCTCTGGCCTCGTTCGGCCTGGCTCCCGGGGACCGGGTGGCCGTGCTGGCGGACAACCGCTTCGAAACGGTGGAGATATCGGTCGCCTGCGCGCTCGGCAACACGCCGGTGGCGACCCTGTACACGTACTACAGCAACGACACGAACCTGTTTCTGCTGGAACACATCGACGCTCGCGCCCTGATCGTCGACGAGGCGCTGTATCCCGCTCTGGCCGGCATCCTGCCGAAACTGCGGAACCTCACGGCGGTGGTGGTCCTCGGCGACGGTCCGCCTCCCGCCGGCGCCCACGGGTACGACGAACTGCTGGCGCGCTCCCCCGCCGAGGTGCCACAGGTGCCGGTGAGCGGCGACGACGTCCACATCATCCGGTTCTCCAGCGGCACCACCGGCCGGCCGAAGGGGATCTACCACAGCGTCGACCGCTGGCTTGCCTACAGTTCCGAATGGCGATGGATGACACCGCGGCTGACCGAACGGGACACCTACGTGGTCGCGGTCTCGCTGGCCCACCTCGGCGTCGCGTACCTGTGGGGCATGCTCGCGGTCGGCGCCCGGATCATCCCGATGCGGCGCTTCGACGCCGCGGAGTTCGGCGACCTGGTGGAAACCCACCGCGCGACCTACACCGCCATGGTGCCGACCATGATCCAGAAGGTGCTGGACACCCCCGAGGCGGCACGGCGCGACTACTCCACCCTCCGCTGCCTGACCTACGCGGGTTCACCGATCGCCGAGAAGACGCTGCGGCGGGCCATCGATCTGTTCGGCCCGTGTCTGCACCAGATGTACGCCCAGAGCGAGGTGGCCCCCGTCACCATGCTGCTGCCGCACGAGCACCGCCTGGACGGCGGCGAGAGGAACCAACGGCACCTGCGCTCCGTCGGACGCCCTTCGGCCCATGTGAAGCTGACTGTCGTCGACGACGAGGGCCGCCCCGTCCCGCAGGGTGAGATCGGGGAAATCGCGGCATGGTCTCCGGGACGTATGAGCGGCGTCTGGGGCGACCCCACCGCCACCGCGGCGCGGCTGTTGCCCGACGGCAGCGTGCTGACCCGGGACATGGGCTACGTCGACGAGGACGGTTACGTCTTCCTCAAGGACCGCAAGGACGACATGATCATCTCAGGCGGTTACAACATCTGGCCGGTTGAGCTGGAGGCGGTCCTGCTGTCGCACCCCGGGGTCCGCGCGGCATGCGTCATCGGTGTCCCGCACGACGTCTGGGGCGAGACGCCGAAGGCCGTGGTCGTCAGAGCATCCGGCGCCGAGGTCACCGAGGAGGACCTGATCGCCCTCACGGGAGACCGCCTCGGCCGCGTCAAGAGAGTGACCTCGGTCGACTTCGTCGACACGCTTCCCGTGTCCGGCGCCGGCAAGATCCTTCGCTCCGAGATCCGCGGCCCTTTCTGGGCGGGGCGCGACTCCCTGGTCGGCGGCGTCTGAGTCCGCCGGGTGGAGGCGTGCACGGCCCGCGCACCCTGGAGAGCGTCCCGGCCGGCCGACGCCCCTCCTCCCCGGTTCTTTCGGAACGCGTCCGCCGTCCTCGGGGGTGTCGCTGAGTACACCCCCCGATCCGGGGGTTGCGCCCAGTGCGGTGCGGGCGGCGCGTCCGTAGCGTCGTTCGCGTGGCACAGGGGGTGCCGGACGGAGGGCAGGGACCATGGTGCGCAGCGGGGTACGACGCGACCACGACACGGAACCGGCGGCCGAGGCTCTGCGGCTGGTGAAGGTGACCAAGTCCTACGGCAGTGCCGGCAATGCCGTGACCGCGCTCGACGGCGTGACGCTCGGCCTGGCACGCGGCACGTTCACGGCGGTGATGGGACCGTCGGGCTCGGGCAAGTCGACGCTGTTGCAGTGCGCGGCCGGTCTCGACCGGCCCGACAGCGGCGTCGTCCGGGTGGACGGGACCGAGCTGACCGGGGGCGACGAGACGGAGCTGACGAAGTTCCGGCGCGGGCGGATCGGGTTCGTGTTCCAGCAGTACAACCTGCTGGAGACGCTGACCGTCGCGCAGAACACGGTGCTGCCGCTCAAGCTGGCCGGCCGGCGCGTGGACCGGGGCCGGGCCCGGGAGGTGCTGACGGCGGTCGGTCTCGGCGACCGGCTCGGGCACCGGCCGGACCAGCTGTCCGGCGGTCAGCGGCAGCGAGTCGCGATCGCCCGTGCGCTGGTCGCCGAGCCCCGGGTGATCTTCGCGGACGAGCCGACCGGCGCCCTGGACACGCGCAGCGCGCGGGATGTGCTGCGGCTGCTCCAGCAGGCGGTGCGGGTGCACGGGCGGACCGTGGTGATGGTGACGCACGACCCGGTCGCCGCCTCCTACGCCGACAGCGTGCTGTTCCTCGCGGACGGCAGGCTCGCGGGCCGGATGGACACGCCCACGGCGGACGCGGTGGCCGAACGGCTGGCGCACCTGGGCGACGACGTGCCGACGGGGGTGTGAGCCGTGTTCGTACTGGCGATGCGGTCGGTCCGGCAGCGGCCCGGACGGTTTCTCGCGACGCTGCTGGCCGCCTTCCTGGGCGCGGCGGTCATCATGACGTTCAACTCGATGCACGACACCGCCGGGCAGGACGGCGTCGACCCGGTGAGTTCCGGGACGCTGGGCCTGGCGGCCGGGGTCGTGGGCGGCTACGGCACGCTGCTGGTGTTCTTCGCGGTCGCCTCGACGCTGACGGTCGCCGTGCGTCAGCGCACCGGTGAGCTGGAACTGCTGCGCTGCTCGGGAGCGACCCCGGGCCAGCTCCGGCGGATGGTGGTGGGCGAGGCGGTGGCCGTGGCGCTGGCGGGCGCGGTGCTGGCGATCGGCCCGGCGATGCTCGGCGGGCGGGCCCTGCTGACGGTGTTCCAGGACAGCGGCCAGGTCGCGCGGTCCGTCGAGCACTCCTTCGGTCCGGTCGCGCTGACGAGCGGGGTGTCCATCACGCTGATCGCGTCGGCGGGCGCCGCGTTCCTGGCCCTGCGGCGGGTCGGCCGGGCCGGTGCGCGGCGTGCCGGGGCACGGCGGTTCCTGGCCTGCGCGGCGCTGCTCGCGGGCTCCGCGGGGGTCTGCTCCACCTTCGCCCTCTCCGCGACGGCCGAGGCTCTGATGGCACCGCCCGCCTACGGGGCGATCCTGTTGTCGGTCGGCTTCGCCCTGCTGTCGCCACGGCTGCTGCGGGGTCTGCTCGACGCGCTGCCGCTGAGCAGCGCGAGCGGCTGGCTCGCCGTACGCAATCTGCGCGAGCGGTCCGGCCGTCTCGCCGGGACCCTGATGTCGCTGATCCTGTTCACGGCGGTGTCCACGGCGACGCTGACGATGCAGGCCGTGGAGAGCGACGCGGCGGCGGCCTCCGGCCTGGTGAAGTCGGTCGACGCCAAGAACCTCGAGACGCTGAACCTCACGGTCGTCGGCATCGTCGCCGTCTTCGTCTGCGTCATGCTGGTCAACTCCCTGTACGCGGCGACGACGTACCGCTCCCGTGAGTTCGGGCAGCAGCGGCTGGCGGGGGCGACCCCGGGGCAGGTGCTCGCCGTGGTGGGTACCGAGGGCGTGATCCTCACGGTCACCGGGGTCTTCTTCGGCACCGTGGCCGCGCTGGCCGGGACCGTGCCGTTCACGGTGGTGCGCACCGACGCGGTCCTGCCGGACCGGTTCCTCGGCATCTGGCTCGCGATGGCGGCGGTCTCGGCGGCGGCCACGACAGGGACGACCCTGTGGACGGCCCGGCGGGTGCTGCGCACCCCTGCGGTGGCGGCGGTGGGCTCGGTCGCGCAGGCCGCGTGAGCACGGAGCACAGGCGGGGGACGGAGACGAGGACGGGGTGGCCGTGACAGGGCCGCTCCGTCCTCGTGATGATGACAGGAGAGGTGAACAAGCGCTTGGATAGCAGCGTCAGTCCCTGCTCAGTCCATGCCGCCCCAAGCTGGAGGCCCAGGTGTTCACTTCCGTCGACGATGTCTTGGCACGGCTCGCCGAGGCGGGCTATCTGGCGTCGCCCGCGGTGGCCACGACCGTCTTCCTCGCCGACCGGCTCGGGAAGCCGCTGCTGGTGGAGGGCCCCGCCGGGGTCGGCAAGACGGAGCTGGCCAAGGCGGTGGCCCAGGTCGCCGGGGCCCGGCTGGTGCGTCTGCAGTGCTACGAGGGCGTCGACGAGTCCCGGGCCCTGTACGAGTGGAACCACGCCAAGCAGCTGCTGCGCATCAGCGCCGGCCGGGACGAGACGTGGGACGAGGCGCGTACGGACATTTTCAGCGAGGAGTTCCTGCTGCCGCGTCCGCTGCTGACGGCCATCCGCGGGGACGATCCCAAGGTGCTGCTGATCGACGAGACCGACAAGGCGGACGTCGAGGTGGAGGGGTTGCTGCTGGAAGTGCTCAGCGACTTCCAGGTGACCGTTCCCGAACTCGGCACGGTCACCGCGAGCCGCCGCCCCTTCGTCGTCCTCACCTCGAACGCGACCCGTGAACTGTCCGAGGCGCTGCGCCGCCGCTGCCTGTTCCTGCACATCGGCTTCCCCGACGCGGAGCTGGAGCGGCGGATCGTCCGGCTGAAGGTGCCGGGGATCGACGCGGCGCTGGCGGAGTCGGTGGTGCGGGTGGTCGGGGCGCTGCGCGCGATGGACCTGCGCAAGCTGCCGTCGGTGGCCGAGACCGTCGACTGGGCCCGCACCCTGCTGGCGCTCGGCGCCGGCACGCTGGACGAGACGGTCGTACGGGACAGCCTGGGTGTGATCCTCAAGCACCAGGACGACATCCTGAAGGCTGAGGCCAAGCTCGACCTGGACGCCGTGTGAACGCCGCCGCGGACCTCACCGTCCGGCTGACCGGCCTCGTCGGCGCGCTCCGCGCGCACGGTGTGCGCATCGGCACCGGTGAGAGCGTGGACGCTGCCCGGGCGATTCGGGAACTGGGGCTCGCAGAACGGGAGTTGCTCCGTGAGGGCCTGGCCGCGACCCTGCTGCACACCACGGGGCAGCGCCCGGTGTTCGACGCGGTCTTCGACCTGTACTTCCCCCGCCGGGTCGGCGCACCCGAAGGCCGCAGGGACCCCGCGGACCGTGCGGCGCTGCGCGAGCGGCTGGCGGCGGCGCTCGCCGCCGATGACACGGCGCTGATGGCCCGGTTGGCGATGGAGGCGGTCGACGGCTTCGGCGGGTACGGGAGTTCACCGGCGTCGGACGGCTGGTCGTCGCACCAGACGCTGGACCGGCTGCGCCCGCAGACGCTGCTCGCGCGGGTCCGGGACGAGGTACGGGCCCGGGACGGCGCGGCGGGGTTCGGCGACCGGCTGCTGGAGGAGGAGATCCGGCGCCGCATCGAGGAGTTCCGCCGGATGGTGGCCGCGGAGGCGCGGCGCCGGGTCGCCGAACGGCGGGACCGGGACGAGATCGCCCGGCGTGCGGTGGCCCCGACGGCCGACCGCGTCGACTTCCTGTTCGCCGGGAAGGACCGGCTGGCCGAGCTGCGCCGGACGGTGCGGCCGCTGGCCCGGAAGCTGGCGACCCGGCTGGCCGCCCGCCGTCGCAGGGCCTCCCGCGGCAGCATCGACCTGCGGCGCACCCTGCGCGGTTCCCTGTCGACGGGCGGGGTGCCGATGCGTCCCGTGCTGCGCCGGCGTCGGCCCGCGCGGCCCGAACTGGTGCTGCTGTGCGATGTGTCGGGGTCGGTTTCCGGGTTCTCCGACTTCACGATGCTGCTGGTGCAGGCGCTGCACGACCAGTTCGGCAAGGTGCGGGTGTTCGCCTTCGTCAACCGGATCGACGAGGTGACCGGGCTGCTGGTGCCCGGCGCCGCCGACCCGGACGGCCTCGGCGCCCGCATCCGCGGAGAGGCCGCGGTCACCGGCTGGCACGGCAGCAGCGACTACGGCGCCGCCCTGGGCGAGTTCACCGAACGGTACGCCGAGGCCGTGGGCTCACGGACCACCGTGTTCGTCCTCGGTGACGCCCGCAACAACATGGGCGACCCGAACCTCCCGGCCCTCGGCGAGCTGGGCCGGCGTGCCCGCCGCGTCCACTGGCTGAACCCCGAGCCGCGCTCCCGTTGGGGCACCGGCGACTCGGCGGCCCTCGAGTACGCCGGGTTGGCCGAGATGCACGAGTGCCGCACCGTACGCCAGTTGAGCGACCTGATCGGACGGCTGCTGCCGGTATGACGTCCGCGGACGCGCACCCCGGGTTCAGGCGGGCGAGCGGTGCGCGGTGTACAGCAGGTATTCCCAGTCCATGACCAGGTGGCCCGCTCCGGTTCCCCGGTCGTGGCGGCGGGCGAGTCCGGCCAGGTCGGTGTCGAGGGCGGCGACGCGTCCGGGGTCGTCCGCGAGGGACTTGTAGACGCTGATGACCGGGCCGTAGCGCTGCTTGAAGTAGTCCCGGAACTCCTCCGGCGTCGCGAACCGTTCGACGACGACCGCGTGTTGCCCGGCACTCTCGTCGGTGACGCGGTCCCCGAACAGCGCACGGACGTGCTCCGGGTCGCCCCACAGCGGGGGCGGCTGCGCCCCGGGCGGGGGCGGCGGGGCGTACGGCTTCATCGTGGCCGGCATCCGGCCGACGAATCCGCCGGACGTCCAGCTCAGCAGGCCGATGGTGCCTCCCGGCCGGCAGACGCGGAGCAGTTCGCCGGCGGCCGCCTCGTGGTGCGGGGCGAACATGACCCCGACGCAGGAGAGCACGGTGTCGAAGGCGCCGTCGTCGAAGGGCAGCGCCTCGGCGTCCGCCTCCTGCCAGCGCAGCCGCGCACCCCGTTCCTCCGCCAGCCGCCGTCCGGTCTCCAGCAGTTCGGGCGCGAGATCGGCCGCGACCACGTCGGCCCCGGCCAGTGCCGCCGGAATCGCCGCGTTCCCGGTTCCCGCCGCCACATCGAGCACCCGGTCCCCGGGTCCCACCCCGGCCGCCTCGACCAGCTCCTTGCCCAGCTCCGGAATGATCTCGGCGGCCACGGACGGGTAGTCGCCCTGGGCCCACATCACCCGGTGCTTGGCCTTCAACGCCCGGTCGGCCTCGGTCCCCTCGATCACCTTCGCCACGCCGCCCTCCTCACTGCTCGCCCCCGTCCGGCCCGCTCCCGTCGTCGGAGGGCCGGTCGGCGGCCTTCGCGTAGCTCTGGGCCATGGCGCCCGCGAAGTCGTACACCACGACCTGTTGCTCACCGACGACCCAGGCATCGTGGCCGGGTGTGCAGACGAAGACGTCGCCGGGGCCGACCTCGCTCTCGGCGCCGTCGTCCATGCGGATGCGCAGGCGGCCCTGGAGGACGTAACCGTTGTGGTGGATCCGGCAGCTCGGCGTTCCGGCGATCGGTCCGACGGACTCGGACCAGCGCCACCCGGGCTCGAAGACGGCCACGGCGAAGTCGAGCCCGGTCATGTGGACGGCTTCGAGGTGCCCCTGGGGAAAGTCCCGCCGCTCGTCCGGCTTGTCCAGTGTCTTGATCTCCAGCATGTCCCTGCTCCCTTCCGGCCGTCGCTCTGCGTGGCCGGGGCCGGTCTCCGTCCGTCCGCGCGGCACCGGCGGGGGCCTCGGTCCCACCACTCCATCGTCCGTCCGTCAAGACGGGTACGCCATTCGAGTGGCGGGGCCCTACGGGTACGTCAGTCCCCGGGGCCGCACAGCCGGGCGAAGCGTGCCGCGTCGATGTTGCCGCCGGAGAGGATCAGTCCGACCTTGTCCGGGAGGCGGCCGGCGCGGCCGGTGAGGAGCGCGGCCAAGGGAGTGGCGCCGCTCGGCTCGAGGACGATCTTCAGCCGCTCGAAGGCGAAGCGCATGGCGTTCCTGATCTCGTCGTCGCCGACGAGGACGATCCCGTCCAGGAGCCGCTGGTTGACGGAGAACGTCAGTTCGCCCGGGGTGTGCAGTGCCTGGCCGTCGGCGATGGTGCGCGGGACCGGGACGCTCACCCGCTGCCCTGCCTCCAGGGACCGCTTGGTGTCGTCGCCCGCCTCCGGTTCGACGCCGATCACCCGCGTCCCGGGGTGCAGGCCCTTGACCGCGGTGGCGCTTCCGGCGATCAGCCCGCCGCCGCCGACCGGTGCGATGAGCGCGCCCAGTTCTCCGGCCTCTTCGAGGAGTTCGAGGGCCGCCGTGCCCTGCCCCGCGATGACGTGCGGATGCTCGTAGGGCGGGATGAGCGCCAGGCCGCGCTCCGCGGCCAGGGCTTCGGCGACGGCGACCCGGTCGCCGGTGTACCGGTCGTAGGTGACGATCTCCGCGCCGTACGCCTCGGTGGCCGCCCGCTTCGACGGCGGAGCGTCCTCGGGCATGACGATGACAGCGGTGGTGCCGAGTTCCCGCGCGGCCAGGGCGACGGCCTGGGCGTGGTTGCCGGAGGAGTAGGCGGCGATGCCCCGGGACAACTGCTCGGGGGTGAGCCGGGAGGCCGCGTTGTAGGCGCCCCGGAACTTGAAGGCGCCCACGCGCTGGAAGTTCTCGCACTTCAGGTGGACCTCGGCACCGGCCAGCGCGTCCAGGGTGCGGGAGCGCAGCACGGGGGTGCGATGGGCGACGCCGGCGAGCCGTTCGGCGGCGGCACGGACGTCGTCGAGGGTGACCGGCGGGGTGGTGGTCGTCACGCGTTGCCTCCGGGGAGTCGTCAGCCACTGGACCGACGGTCCAGACTACTGACCGGGCTTCCTTTGGCCGGGTACTGTGCCACCGCCCGGCCGTACGTGTGCTCGCTCACCCCGACGGCCTCGGTCCAGCTCTTGGGGACGAGCAGGCCGCCGACGTGGCCGAGCAGCACGACGAGGATGCCGAAGTGGAACAGCGGGCTGCCGATGCGCAGCAGCAGCCGCTCGTACAGCTGGGAGGAACGGGTGGCCCAGCCGAACTTGGCGTAGCGGTAGCGCCGGACGTGGCCGAGGACGAACACCGCGAGGCAGACGTAGGGCAGGGCGACCCAGAGCAGGATGCCGCCGGTGCCCGCCTCCGCCGCCAGGGTGACGGGCTGCGCGGGCGCGGTCATCGGGGACCTCCTACGACGGGGTCGGGCAGGAACACGGGGGACGCGTACGGGTCGAGCCCGACCTGCTCCCCGGGCGGTCCCCGGGCGGCGAGCGGCAGGACGGCTTCGCGGTCGTCGCCGGCGAGGGCGGGCAGGGTGGCGGAGACGGAGTCCAGGACGGCGGCCCAGGACACCGGGGCACCCGACGGCGGGCTGCCGTTCTTCGACTTCGACGGCTGGACCATACTGTCCGCCCCTTCCCTCTCACAGCGGTGCCTGGGCACCGGGGCCCCGCGGAAACCGCAGGCCCCTCGCCCGCGGGCCGGAGCCCCAGGACCACTGTCCGAGTCCGGGACCCCGTGTCCCCAGGGCCCATGGGTCCCTGCCGTCCGGCGGAGAGTCCCTCCGGTCGGGCCCGGTCGGGCCCGGTCGGGCCCGACCGGACCGGCGCCCGGCGTCCCTGGTCCGGTGCCCCACCGGTGCCCTTCCGCGGTCCGTGAAACCACGGCTGTGACCGCCGGTGCCCGGTGGCGGCAAGTGGCGGGAGGGGGACCCGAGCGGCGTGAACGCGGAGCCGGCGCAGGGCCGTTCGGCCCTGCCCGTACCGGTCAGCGGGCCCGGCCCTGGTCGTGCCCCTGGTCCCGGCCCTGGTCCCGGCCCTGACCCGGCCGCCGCGGTCCCGCACCGAGGCCGGGGCCGGCTACGGGACGGGCCGACGCGCGCGGTGTGCGGCCGCCGCCGGGGCCGGAACCGGAGCCGTAACCGAAGCGGATCAGCAGTTGCGGACAGCAGCGCCGTCTCGTTCCCGCCATGGCCGCCCGCAGGTCCGGCCACTCCATCGCCTGGTGCAGCATCGAGGTGCGCACCCCGCACCGGGTCGCCGTGAGCAGGACGCGTTCCAGGGCCTGTCCCGCCCTCAGCCAGTCCTCCGGCCGGTCGTGGGAGGTCCACAACAGGGCCACCTGCGCATGGCGTTCGAACCGTACGGCCGGGAGCCTCGGCACGGGCAGCACTCCGGTGAAGTCCCGCACCGGCATCCGGCCGGACGCGTCCCGCGGGCCCAGGGCGTTCAGGGGAATGCCGTAGGGGGCGCGTTCGCCCGGAGGCGTGACCCAGGTGCGCATTTCGCCGGTGCTGGCCGGGTCGGCGGCGTTGCGGGTCTCTGCGGCCTCCGTCAGGTGCAGCAGGCGCCGGGTGCCCATGATGTCGGGGACGTCCAGGTGGGCCCCCTCGGCGCGGGCCGCGGCGATCATCTCGGTCACGACCGGGTCCGGCACCGGGCGGCCGGTGAACGGCATCCGGCTGGTGTGGCGGCGCTCGACCGCGTCGTACAGGTCGCTCAGGGACAACTGCCGGTCCACGCTGGGGCAGGACAGTTGCACCGTGGCCAGCAGGTCCGGGTCGTCCGCGGCGGGGTACAGCCGGACGACGGGAGCCCAGCCCAGGTGTTCCGCGGCCACCCGGAGGTTGAAGACGGCCGCACCGACCGACATGTGCTGGGCACGCCGCAGGGGGTCCGCCATCGGCAGCCGCCGCCGGCGGTCGGCCCTGACCTGGACCGTCCCGCTGTCCGGGTCCAGGCCGAACCGCCAGGGCTGTGTGTTGTGGATCGACGGGGCCGCCACTGCCGCGGCCAGCAGGGCATGCACGGCTGTGGCGTCGAGTTCGCGGGTCTGCATCACGGCAATCACGGCTCCTTCGCAACGGCACCTCGGCCAAGTTCTCTCTGCTGTGTCAACCCTGCGCCGCGAAACCGTTCCGGAAGGAGGGTTGACCGGCCCCACGCCGCGGGCCATGTGGCCCGTTCGGGGCCGTCAGTGGTCTCGGCCGGGACTGTCGGTGGTCTCGGCCGGGCCGTCAGTGGTCCCGTTCGGGACCGTCAGGTGGCCGGCAGGGCCGTGGCGAGCAGGACGACGCCGAGGGAGCCGGCCAGCGCGACGACCGCCAGGGCACGGGCGAGCTCCGTACGGCCCCTGGAGTGGGCGGTCCCGTGTCCCGCCGCGGCGAGCATCACGACGGCGAACAGGGCGAGTTTGGCCGCGAGGGTACGGCCGTACCCGGGCTCGGCCAGGGACGCCCAGGTGACGCCCTTGTGCCAGGCCATGGCCCACCCGGTGCCCAGCTGTACGGGCAGGAAGAGTGCCCCGGTCAGCATTCCGAACCGGCGGCCGGCCGCGGCGGTGAAGCGGTCCTTGGCCTCCTCGTCGAGCAGCCGCCGGGCCAGCGGCAGGATCACCAGGGACAGGGCCAGCTGCCCGCCGGCCCACAGGGCGGCGCCGGCGACATGGGCGAACCGCACCAGGGACCACCATCCGGGGGCCGAGCCCGAGCACCGGGGCGGGGTCGTCCCCGCGCTGTTCGAGGATCCGGCGCTGGAGGGCGACGCGGCGGAAGTGGTGGGCCTCGGTGGTCTTGGCGGGCACGGTCAGGCCTATGTCGTACACGAAGTTGAGGACGTCCTCGACCTCGCCGGGCGTCAGGGCGCCCAGGGCCCGGCCGCGGCCGGTGGGCACCAGGAGGAAGGCGCTCCACAGCATCGCGCCGTGGTCGGCGACGAGGCGGACGACGTCGGGGAGGTCGTGCAGGTTGTGCCGGGCGACAGTGGTGTTGATCTGCACCTTCATGCCGAGGGCGCGGGCGGCGTCCCAGGCGTCCAGGGTCCAGCGGAACACCCCGGGGACTCCGCGGAAGTCGTCGTGGAGTGCGGCGGTGGACCCGACGGGATGCTGCTCGGCGCCTGGTACGCCCTGCTCGCCGTGCTCGTCCTCACCCGCTTCTGGCCGTACTGGAGCACATGGCTGTAGCCCTCGGGCCCGCCCGGAACGTCACCGGGCCGGATGCGCGGATCCCCGCCGGTCAGTACGGTGGCGTCCTGGTGTGTGACCTTGAACGGAGTGACCCGCCCGAGGACGGCGCGGGTCACCGGGCGGTGGAGGCGGCGACATGGCCGGCAAGAAGGCGGCGAAGCTGCCCCGTGCGGCGTACGAGAGCGAGCTGCTGCGTCTGCAGACGGAGCTGGTGAAGCTCCAGGAGTGGGTGCGGACGGAGGGGGCCCGGCTGGTCGTCGTCTTCGAGGGCCGGGACGCCGCGGGCAAGGGCGGCACCATCAAGCGGGTCACCGAGCACCTCAACCCGCGCGTGGCACGGATCGCGGCCCTGCCCAAGCCGACCGAGCGCCAGCGCACCCAGTGGTACTTCCAGCGGTACGTCGAGCATCTGCCGGCCGCCGGTGAGATCGTGCTGTTCGACCGGTCCTGGTACAACCGCGCCGGCGTGGAGCGGGTCATGGGGTTCTGCACGAAGGAGGAGTACCAGCGTTTCCTGCACCAGTGCCCGATCTTCGAGCGGATGCTGGTGGAGGACGGGATCCTGCTGCGCAAGTACTGGTTCTCGGTGAGCGACACCGAGCAGGAGGCACGGTTCCGCAAGCGACGGGAGGATCCGCTGCGCCGCTGGAAGCTGTCGCCGATGGACCTCGAGTCGATCACCCGCTGGGAGGCGTACTCCCGGGCCAAGGACTCGATGCTGGTGCACACCGACATCCCCGAGGCGCCGTGGTACGTCGTGGAGAGCGACGACAAGCGCCGCGCGCGGCTGAACATGATCGCCCATCTGCTGGGCACGGTGCCCTACCCGGAGGTGGAGCCGCCGGTCATCGAACTGCCGGAGCGCCCGCCGTCCACCGGCTACCAGCGTCCGCCCCGCGACCTGCAGACCTACGTCCCCGACCACGCGGCCACCCTCTGACCCGGTGTCCGGGTGGCCGGCCGGGGTAACCGGGTGAGGCCCCGGCCGCCCTGGACGCACGCCCTTCCTGCATGATCGGTGGTGGCCCCTCGACCTTCACGGCGGGGAGGCGACTCACCGAACCGAAGGAGATGGCCTTGTCCATCTGGGAGGCACTGGCGGTCTTCGCCGCCGGAATCGGCGCCGGCACCATCAACACCATCGTCGGCTCGGGCACGCTGATCACGTTTCCCGTTCTGCTCGCCACCGGGCTGCCCCCGGTGACCGCCACCGTGTCCAACGCCCTCGGGCTGATCCCGGGATCGGTCAGCGGCGCCATAGGCTACCGGGCGGAACTCAAGGGCCAGCGCCGTCTGGTCCTGCGGCTCGGTGTGGCCGCGACGATCGGCGGACTCGCCGGAGCAATGCTGCTGCTCGCGCTCCCCGCGACCGCCTTCGAGACGATCGTCCCCGTGCTCGTCGCGCTCGCGCTGGTCCTCGTCGTGCTCCAGCCGCGTATCTCCGCCCGGGTCCAGCGTCGCCGGGCCCGCACGGGCACGGTCACCAGAACCGACGGCGGGCCCGTCCTCTTCGGCGGACTCCTGCTCGCCAGCGTCTACGGCGGCTACTTCACGGCGGCCCAGGGGATCATCTACCTCTCCCTGATGGGCATGCTGCTCGAGGACACCCTCCAGCGGCTGAACGCCGTCAAGAACGTCCTGTCCGCCATCGTGAACAGCATCGCGGCCCTGTTCTTCCTGTTCGTCGCCGACTTCGACTGGACCGCCGTCCTGCTCATCGCCGTGGGCTCGGCGATCGGCGGCCAGGTCGGCGCGAAGGTGGGGCGCCGGCTTCCCCCGCCCGTCCTGCGGACCTTCGTCGTCGTCGTCGGCACGTTCGCCATCGTCCAACTGCTCCTGCGCTGAACCGGCGTCCGCCGGGACGCCGGTTCAGCGGTCACGGCCACCGCGGCACGGGGCCGGCCCCCTCACCGGAGCCGGCCCCGTACGCTTCGCCGGGAGGCGGGAACCGCCCGGTTCACGAGCAGACGGTGTCGTTCTCCGGGACCGTCCCCTCGAGCAGGTACTTGTCGACGATCTTGGTCAGGCACTTGTTGACGCCGTAGGTGCCGTGTCCTTCGTCATCGACGGTGAGGTGGACACCGACTCCCTCGCCCAGCGCGTCCGCCATCTTCTTGGCTCCCTCGTAGGGGGTGGCCGGGTCGCCGGTGTTGCCGATGACGAGCACGGGGCCCGCGCCGTCGGCCTTCACGTCCACGGTGGACGCGTGGCCGTCCACGGGCCAGTCGGTGCACGCGAGCAGCATCCAGGCGATCGTGTCGCCGAACACCGGAGACGCCTTGCGGAACTCGGGAAGCCACTGGCGCACGTCCTCGACGGTGAAGCGATCCTTGTTGTCGGCGCAGGTCACCGCCGTTTGGGCGGGATTGCTGTTGGAGTACGTGCCGTCCTCGTTGCGCCCGGAGTACAGGTCGGAGAGCCACATCAGCCCGGTGCTCTCCCCCTTCTCGGCATCCTCCAGCAGGCCGCTGAGCATCGGCCAGTTCTCCTTGCTGTAGAGGGCGGCGATGATGCCCGTGGTCGCTTGGCCCTGGGTCATGGGCCGCTTGTTGTATGTGCCCTTCTTCGGAGGCATGGGTTTCGCGTCCAGGCTCCTGAGCAGTTCGGCGATCTGCTTCTCCCCCTGAGCGGGGTCCTCCCCCTCGAAGAAGCACTCGTCCTGCTTCACGCAGTCCTCGAGGAAGTTCTGCAGCGCGCCCTCGAATCCCTTTGTCTGACCGAGGCTGGCTGCCACGGTGTCCGAGGTGGGATCGACCACGGCGTCGAAGACGGTCCGTCCGACGTTCTTCGGGAACAGGTGCGCGTAGACGCCGCCGAGCTGCGTTCCGTAGGAGATACCGAAGTAGTTCAGCTTCTCGTCGCCGAGCACCTGGCGCATCAGGTCGAGATCGCGTGCGGCGTCCTGCGTGCCGACGTGCTCCAGGACCGCGCCCGAGCCGCTTTCGCAGGCTTGGGCGTACGCTTTCCCTCCGACGATGAGGGCCTTCTCCTCCGCGGCGTCGTCCGGCGTCGCGTCCTGAGCCATCAAGGCGTCCGTGGCCTTGCCGTCCAGGCACTTCACACCTGCGCTCTCTCCGACCCCCCGCGGGTCGAAGCTGACCAGGTCGTAGCGCTTGTGCAGTTCCAGGTAGTCCTCGCCCGCGAAGTCGGGAAGCGTCGGCACCCCGGCACCTCCGGGGCCACCGAAGTTGAAGACGAGGGATCCGAGCCGCTCATCACCGGAGTCGGCTGCGGCCTTCGCCCGGATGAGGGCGATATCGATGGTCCTGCCGTCGGGCTTCGCGTAGTCCAGGGGCGCCTTCATGGCGGCGCACTGCCATTTCGTTCCGTCCGGCAGGTCCTCGGGCTTGTCGCCGGTGCCCTGGGCCGCGGACGGAGCGGGGCATGCGGCCCAGTCCAGTTTCTGCTCACTGAGAGCGGCGGGGACCGCGGGTATCGCGGCGGCTCCGTCCGCGTCGGCGTCGGCGCCGGGGTCGCAGGCCGTGAGGGTGGCTGCCGCCAGTACGGCGAGGGAGGCCAGGCCGACGGCGGCCCGGGACGAACGGTGGTGGGACATGCTTCTGCCGATCTGAGGTCGTTGCCGGTGGGAGGGACGGACGCTCACGCGTCGACGTCCTGGTCGTGGTGCTGGTCGTGGTGCTGACGGCCGGCGCGCCTGTCCCGGCGGGCCTTGTATCCCCGGACGGCCGGCGCGGTGAGTACGGCGATCACAAAGGTCATGCTGAGCATGAGGGGATACGTGGACCATGGGCTGTTGACGATCCCGGCCGATTCCAATGCCGAGAGCACTACCCTGTCCACGGGGTAGAGGAGGAAGGCCAGGACGCCGATGTGCCAGGCGGGCACCTTCCTCAGCGGCTTGGCCGTGACCACGAAGATCAGAACGGCGGCCAAGACGACGATGACATCGGTTCGTTCCATGCCTCAATCCTTCCGGCCCGGCCCCGCCGGGACGTCGGCCACCGGAAGGAACGCCGCCTAGGCCGCAGGACCTAGAGTCCCGGCGCGACGTGCAACCCCCTCCGGCACCGGCCCTCTGTCGGGACGTCACCAGAGCTGTTCCACAAGGAAGTCCGGCCGGACGACCGGACGCTCTCACCCGCCGGGACTGCAAGGTCTCGCACGCGTGAGGTACGGGTTTCCGGCGACGTACGGCTCCGCACCCGGTCGTACACTTGCGCCAATGGGCACGATTCGAGGCCGGCTCCTGCCGGGCCTGTTCGCCGTGACGCAGTTGGTCCTGTGGTGCTTCACCGTACCCACACTGGAGAAGCCTCCGGGCGTCACGGAGTGGATCGTCGCCCTGTCCGCCACGGCGTTCACCACGGTCGCGCTCGAACGGCGAACCCGGGCACCGCTCCACGCCCTCGGCGGCATCCTCGTGGTGTCCGTGCTGGTGCAGCTTCTGACACCGCCCGACACCGTGGCTCTGGTGTCGGGGCTGGCCGTCCTGATGGCGCTCTTCTCCGTCACCACGCTGAGCGACTGGACCGTGAGCCTGGGCGCGACCGCTGTCACCGCCGTCGTGCAACTCCTGCCGATCGCGGTGGAGAACGGATTCGGCAGCGCTTTCCTCCACGAGTGGCTCACCGCCGTCAGCATGTACCTGGTGGTCTCCGCTCTCGGTGCCGGCCGTCGGCACTGGCTGCGGGAACGGCAGGTGACGAAACAGCGGCTGACCCGTGCCGAGCAGGAGCGGGGACAGGCCGCCGGCACCGAACGGGACCGGCTGGCGAACGAGTTGCACGACATCAGCGCGCACCACCTCACCTCCGTCGTGGTGTCCGTCGAAGCCGCCCGCAGGCTCGGGGACACCAGACCCGAACTGGCAGCGGAAGCCCTCACGTTCGCCAGCCGCACCGCACACGAGACCCAGTCCGCGCTACGGCGTCTCGTGGCGGTCATGCGGGTGGACGACGTACCGGCCCCGCAGTCGGTGACTCCCGCGATCGAGGCCCTGATCGCGGGATTCGGCAGACTGGGGCGCCCCATCTCCGTTTCCCTGCCCGCCGATCTCGTCGGCCCTGCGGCGGAGGCGGTCCACGGCATCATCCGGGAGGCTCTGACCAACGCCCTGCGCTACGCACCGGGTGCCTCGATCGGTATTCGGGCGGAACGGTCCGAGGACTCCCTGGACCTGACCATCGACAACGGCAAGCCGCCCAGCGGCACCGGCAGTCACCGGCTGGGGATCGGATCGGGTCGCGGTGTGGAGGGGATGCGCCGGCGCGCCACCGCCATCGGCGGGCAGCTGTCCGCGGGGCCCCGCCCCGACGGGGGCTGGCGCGTGCACGCGGTACTGCCCGACACCCGGTCCGCACGGCAGCCGGCCACAGGACGTCGGCGCAACTACACGCGAGAGCAGCGGATCGCGGATGTGGCGGTCTTCGGCTCGATCACCTTGACGTCGTTGAGCTACGCCCTGAACACCGCGGTGGAGCACGGCCACGGAGTCGCGCTCTCCCTGTCGCTCGCGCTGCTGTTGACCGTTCACGCGCTGCCGCTGCTGTGGCGCCGCCGGGCCCCTTGGCTGGCCCTCGCCGCGGTCGGGGCCACCGCCTTCGGAGGGACGGTGCTCCTGGGGAGCGGTGTGCTGCCGGGGTCCGCCGCGGACTCCCTCGTGGGCGGCGGGCTCGTCGAAGTGGCCGCCGTCTACGGCGTCGCGGCGTACGGCCGTGTTCTGATACCTGCAACCGCGCCTGCCGGCCGGTACGTCCGGCCCTCGGCCCCGCACATGACGCATCCGCACGGCAACCGGCTCTCGTATCTGCCGGTTCCCGCCATGACCCTCTCGTTCGGGGTCTCGACAGTGGGTGCCTTCGCCGGCGACGGGATGCTGGGCGGAGAACCGGTCAATGCTTTTGAACTGGGGTTCTCACTCATCACGGCAGTGATGTACCTCGGCCCGCTGTTCACGGCCGCTTGGCTGGCGGGGTGGCTGATGCACATGCGCCGCCGGCGGGAACTGGGCCGCGAGGACGCGACGCTCACGGCCCTGGTGTGGAGCACGGAAAACGCGGTCCACAGCGAGCGGCAGCGAGTCGCCGCCGGTCTGCAGGAGACGGTGCTCCAGCAGACCACACGGGTGATCTCCGCGGCGGAGACAGGCAGTCTGGACGCCGTCGCCGCCGCCACGCGAGCGACGCTGGCCGCCATGCGTGAGCTGCTCAGGAGTCTGGATGTGAGGAGCGGTCAGGCAGTCGACATCCCCGAGGGGCGGATGAGTCCGCTTTCATAGGCGAAGATGGTCGCCTGAACGCGATCCCGCAGACCCAGTTTGTTCAGCACCGCGCTGACATGGACCTTCACCGTGCCGAGGGCGAGCCCCAGTCGCTCTCCGATCTCCGCGTTGCTCAAGCCCGTGGCGACCAGCGTCAGAATCTCCCGTTCGCGCCGGGTGAGGCTGCTCAGGGCTCCGGTGGTCTCCGGAGAGACCGGGGCGCCCTGGGCGAAGGCGGCTATCAGACGTCCGGTGACCGCGGGCGCGAGGGCGCCGTCACCGGCGGCGACGCCCCGCATCGCGGCCAGCAGGGCCTCCGGCTCAGCGTCCTTGAGCAGGTAGCCGGAGGCTCCGGCGCGCAGGGCTTCGTAGACGTAGGCGTCGAGGTCGAACGTGGTCAGCACCAGGACTCTGGTGCGACTGCTGTGACGCGTGATCAGCCGGGTGGCCGTCAGCCCGTCCATACCGGGCATGCGGATGTCCATCAATACCAGGTCGGGTGCGAGCCCGGCCGCCATCGCCACTGCCGCGTCTCCCTCCGCGGCCTCGCCGACCACGGTCATGTCGGTCTCGGCCGTCAGGATCGCCACGAATCCCGCGCGGACGATCGTCTGATCGTCCGCGACCAGCACACGGATACTGATGGCTTCTCTCCTCTCCTCAGGTCCTTCGTCCGGGGCGGGCCGGATCGGAGGGGGCGGGGCCCGGTGCCGGAGACACCGCCCACGTCCTTCGGACAGCGGGGAGCACCGTGACGCGCGGAGCAGGGAACCGGGGCGGACCCCTGGAACCGACGACAACGCGCGGAGGTACGGTGCCGGACCACGCCGGCCCGGCACGATCCGAACGGACAGGCCCGGGCCCAGGTGGGCCCGGTCGCCCGCGTCGTATCCTCCCACGGGCTCCGGGCACGGCGTGCCGGGCCGGAACGCGCTCACGGGCGGCCCCCGCGGCTCCGCCGTCCGCGTCAGTCGCGTTCCTCCCGATGGAGGACGAGGTGCTCGTGGTACAGCACGCCGTCACGGATGTCGCCCGTGGCGGTGAAGCCGGTGTCGTCGACGTAGTCGATGTGGCTGCCGGTCACGGTGTAACGGCCGGTGTAGGCACTGCGGCGGGTGCCGCGTGCTTCGTCGTAGCGGCCGTCGGCCAGCAGTTCCTGCCGGATGTGTCCGTCGGCCGTCACCCACATGCCGACCACGTCCGCCGTCGTCCTGCCGCGCGTCTCCCGGGCGCCGCCGGCAGGGCTGTTCTGTCCGTTCATCACTCTTCCGTTCGTTCGAAGGTGTGCGGGGGGAAGTCTGGGCGGCTGCCGCGGCGGACGGCCAGGGCGGACGGTGCCTGGGTGCGGCGCACCCAGGCACGTCCTCGTGGTTGCGGTCTAGCCTGGTGGGATGACCGGTAACGATCTCGGAGAGTTCCTGCGCGCCCGCCGCGCCCGTCTGCGGCCCGAGGACGTGGGGCTGGCTTCCTACGGCCGGCGCCGGGTGGCGGGGCTGCGACGGGAGGAGGTCGCCGTCCTGGCCGGTATGAACTCCGACTACTACGCCCGGCTGGAACAGGGCCGCGAGCGCAGCCCCTCCCCGCAGATCCTCGACGCGATCAGCGGCGCCCTGCGCATGGACGAGGAAGCGCGCGCCCATCTGTACCGGCTGGCGGACACCGTGCCGGCCGGCCGCCGGACGCCTCCGAGGGAAACGGCCAGTCCCGCGCTGCGGCAGCTGCTGGAGGGTTACACCGGTACGCCGGCCTTCGTCCTGAACCCGGCGACCGACTTCCTGGCGGCGAACGCGCTGGCCGGGGCGCTCTTCTCCCCGTTCGAGAAGGCGGACAACCTCGCCCGGATGACCTTCCTCGACCCGGCGGCCCGCCGGTTCTTCGCTCACTGGGACGCGGCGGCCGAGGCGGTCGTGGCGAGCCTCCGCCAGGCCACCGGCCTCGACCCGCATTATCCGCGCCTGCACGACGTGGTGTCCTCCCTCACCGAGGGGAGCGAGGCGTTCGCCGAACTGTGGTCCTCGCACACCGTCTACGGCAAGACCCGCGCCTCCAAGGAACTCGACCACCCCGCCGTCGGACCGCTGTCGCTGACCTACCAGTCCTTCGACGTCCGCGAAGCGCCCGGCCAGCAGGTCGTCATCTACCACGCCGCACCCGGCAGTCCCAGCGCGCAGGCGCTTTCCCTGCTCGGCAGCCTCGGCGCCACGCACCACCGGGAATCCGCCGCCGGACGGCAGGCCCGCCCGTAGGGGATTCCCGGAGCGGGGGCGGTCAGCGGCGGGTGAAGCGGTATCCGGCGTGGTGCAGGGTACCGTCCCGGAACTCACCGAAGGCCCAGAAGCCCAGGTCGTCGAGGTAGTCGATGCGGTTGCCGTCGATCCAGTAGCGGCCCTGGTAGGCGCTGGGCCGGTCCCCTCGGGCCTCGTCGTAGCGTCCGTCGGGCAGCAGTTCCTGACGTATGAAGTCGTTCTCGTCGGCCCACAGGCCCACGTAGGGGTGGTCGGGCGTCGCGGCGGGCGCTTCCTGCGGAGCCGTGGCTGCGGTGGTGCCGGCGCCGTCGATCGGGCGGCCGTTCCAGAGGCGGACCTGTCCGCCGGTGACCAGGATGTCGAGGTGGGTGCCGCGGGCCGGCCGGGCGCCGGCGGGGATGCCGGGTTCGTCGGCCAGGCGCAGGACGGCGATGTCGGCCGTCTCACCGGGGGTCAGGGTCTTGCCCGTGCCGGACGCGGTGAAGTCGGTGGCGGCCGGCAGGACGAGGGTGCCCGCGCAGTCGACGACGATCATGTCGTCGTCGTCCGCGGCGGTCAGCAGACCGGGGCCGACGCCCACGATCACTGATCCGCCGAGGAGGACGTCGGCCTCCTGCCAGTCTCCCGTCAACGGATTGCCGGTGATGACGGTGCCGCCGCTCAGCAGCAGCGGGCGTCCCTTCGGGTCACGCAGATCGCGCAGCACGTCGTCGTCGCGGCGGGGGGCCGCCCAGGGGGTGGTGTTCATGTCGGTACCTGTTCCGGTCGTCGGTGAAAGGGTGGTGGCGGGGTCTGGAGGCGTGTGGAGGTGTACGGGGGCGGATGCCGCCCTCCGCTGTCCTCGGTCGGTGCTCAGGCGGCCGGTGTGTGGAGCACGTACTCGCGGGAGGCGTGCACCTGGTCGCGCAGGGCCGGCAGGTCGACGTCGAGGACTTGGCCGTTCCACTTGCGGGGTTCGCCGTTGACGAGCACGGCGCTGATGTTGCGGGCGTCCGAGCCCAGTACGACGGTGCCGATCGGGTCGTTGAGCGGCATGTTGTTGAGGTCCTCGGCCCGGATGACGAGCAGGTCCGCCTTCTTGCCCGGCGTGAGCGAACCCGTGGTGCCGCCCAGGCCGTTGGTGCGGGCGCCCTGGAGGGTGGCGAAGTCCAGGACGTCGTGGGTGGTGATCCGGACCGGCTGCCGGCCGGTGCCGTGGACGGCGTTGACCGCGCGCATCCGCTGGATGGCGTGCAGGGCCCGCATCTGCGTGAACATGTCGCTGACCAGAGCCACTTCGACGTCGATGCTCAGCCCCGGCCGCACCCCGGCGGACAGGGCCTCGTCGACGGCGGGGATCGCGGTCTCCAGCCCGATCTGGGCGTCGGAGGTGGGAGCCAGGGCGATGGTCGTCCCGGTCCCGCCGATCGCCCGCCAGGCCTCGGGGGTCAGGCCCGTGGCGTGGATGAGCGTGACGTCCGCGCCGAGGATGCCGGCCTTCTCCCAGTCCAGGACGGCCTGCGAGGAGGGGGTGCCGAAGACGGCGTCGACGCTGACGCCGATGCCCAGGTCCTGTGCGGTGCGGGCGAGTTCGGGTCCGTAGGCGAGGGCGGGGCCGCCGATCTCGTCGGTGGCCAGGGCGGCCAGGCGCAGAGTGAGCAGTTGGTCGTCGGCGGCGAAGTACGTCTCCCTGAGGCGGGACAGGTCGCCGGGCCACTGCTTGTCCCAGTCGCCGAAGTGCGGGCCCATCGAGGCGTGGACGCCCCGGATGCGGGTGTCGATCAGGGCCTGGACGGCGGCGTCGGAGTGCTCGGGGGTGCGGGAGTTGTGGGAGAAGTCGAGCATGCAGGTGATGCCGCTGTCGATGGCCGTCAGGGCCGCCACCCTGGTCCCGATGTACATGTCCTCGGGGCGGTAGACCGTGGCGTAACCGGCCAGGGTGGACATGACGTAACCGCCGAGGTCGTCGACGTCCGGCATGATCCGGCGCAGCTGGGTCTCCCAGGCGTGCCGGTGGGTGTCGACGAAGCCGGGCGCGAGGATCGTGCCGGTGGCGTCGACGACCACCGCGCCGTCCCGGTCCAGCCCCGGTCCGACCGCGAGGATCGTCTCGCCCTCGACGAGCAGGTCCGCGGGGGCCAGGACGCCGAGACGGGGATCCATGGTGACGACGGTCGCGCCGGCGAACAGGATGCGCCGCTTCGGGTCGGCGGACCGCCGCCGAAGCTGTTCGAGTACGGCGGCACTGGTGGTGTCTTCGCTGCTCATGAGGGTCCTCTTCGTGATGCCGGGCCCGCACGGGTGGCGGGCCGGACACCAGCCTCGGCCCGTACGGGCGTGGCAACCAGGCCGCCGTTTCCCGGGGTACGGCACACCCGGGCTCACGCCCCGCGGCGCCAGGGCGCGGGGCGCGGAAGCGGTGGGCCGGCCCGTCGTACGGCAAGTGGCGGGCGTACGACGGGCCGGCCGACCCTTTCACCGAGGCTGCGGCGCGGCGGTCACCAGGGCACGGGCCCGAAGGATCCGGTGAACGTGCCGGTGACCGCGTCACGTGCGGTGGCGGCGGCGACGATCGCCGCGGCCCCTTCCCCCACGCTCTGTGTCCCATGGTGGCCGTTGAGGTCGGTGGCGGTGAAGCCGGGGTCGACCGCCGCGACGGTGATCCCCGGATACGCCTGCGCATAGACCAGGCTCAGCATGTTCAGTGCGGCCTTGGAGGAGTTGTAGGCCAGCAGCGGGGCCCATGCCGGGAGGATGTCGGTGTGGGCGGCGGGGTCGGCGTTGACGGCGAGGGATCCCAGACCGCTGCTGACGTTGACGACGGACGGTGCCACTGCCGCCTCCAGCAGCGGCAGGAAGGCGCGGACGGTGCGGACGACGCCGAAGACATTGGTGTCGTAGACGTGCTGGAGGTCGGCCGCCGTCTGGTCTCCGGCCGCTGCCGCACGGCCGGCGATCCCGGCATTGTTGATCAGCACGTCGACGTGTCCGGCCTCCGCCCGTACGGTCTCGGCGGCGGCGGCGACCGACGCCTCGTCGGTGACGTCGATCAGCAGCGGACGGGCTCCCAGAGCCTTCGCCGCCCGAACTCCCCGCTCCGGGTCACGGGCTCCGGCGTAGACCGTGTGCCCCTGCTCGATCAGGCGGCGGGCGGTTTCGAATCCGAGGCCCTTGTTCGCCCCGGTGATCACTGTGATGGTCATGTGCTCGAGCCTGCGGGACCCGCCCGCCGAGGGGGAGAGCCCTCGTCAGCGGGGGGTCGGGCAGTACCAGGCTGTCCGTCGGCGCCGGACGGACAATGGACGGGTGAACAACGACCGCACCGACCTCGGCAGGGCCCTGCACCACTGGCGTGACCGGATCGGCCCTCAGGACATCGGGCTCCCCACAGGGGGCGTGCGCCGTGCCCCCGGGCTACGGCGCGAGGAACTGGCCCAACTCGCCGGCGTGTCCGTCGACTATGTCGTCCGCCTCGAACGGGGCCGTGCCACCTCCCCTTCCGCGCAGGTCCTCGCCGCCCTCGCCAGGGCCCTGCGCCTGTCCGAGCCGGAACGCGATCACCTCTACGTGCTCGCCGGGCAGGCCCCGCCCACCGCCGGGCACGTCTCCGCTCACATCCCGCCCAGTGTCCAGCGGCTGCTCGACCAGCTCCGGCACACGCCCCTCAGCGTCCACGACGCCGCATGGAACATCATTTCCTGGAATCCGCTGTGGGCCGCCCTCATCGGGGACCCTTCTCCCTGGAGGGGCAGAGAACGCAACATCGTCTGGCGGCACTTCGCCGGACTCCCGGGCCGCGTCACCCACGCCCCCGGACAACTGGACCGGTTCGAGACCGCGATCGTCTCCGACCTGCGGACGTCCGCCGCACGTTACCCCCGGGACCCGGCGCTGCGCGCCTTGCTCGCGGACCTGCGGCGTACCGGCAGCCGCTTCGACTCGCTCTGGAACGCCCACACCGTGGGCTTCCACAGCACCGACAGCAAGACCGTCCGCCACCCCGCCGTCGGCCCCGTGGCCGTCGACTGCGACACCCTCACCGTTCCCGGCAGCGACCTGCGTATCGCCACCTGCACCGCCGCCCCCGGCTCCGCCGCGCAGGAGCAGTTCGAGTTCCTCGCGGCCGTGGGCACCCGGACCCTGGTCTGAGCCCCGCCGCCCCGGCGGGTCCTGAGGGCCGGCGGGGACGGGAGCCGTGATGAGGGCCGGACAGCGCGAGGCCGCGCCCCGGTGGAGGAGGCGCGGCCCGGAGACGGTGGAGGCCGGCATGGGCGGGGACCACCGGCGGGGAGCGGGGGTGGTGTGCCGAGCGGAGCTCAGGCGGGCACGAGCTCCAGGACGGAGACCCGGGAGGCGGACGGCAGGGTGGAGGCCAACTTCAGTCCGGCTCGTTCGAAGAGGTTCTCGAACTCGTCGAGGCTGCGCTCGCGTCCGGTCGACAGCGCCATCATGTTGAGGTCCATCAGCGGCTCCAGACCGGGTGTGCCCACCTTGTCGACGAGGAGCTCCATCACCAGCACGCGCCCACCGGGCTCGAGGGCTTCCCGGCAGTTGCGCAGGATGCGGACGCAGGAATCGTCGTCCCAGTCGTGCAGGACGAACTTCAGCAAATGCGCGTCCGCGGCCGGCACCTCCTCGAAGAAGTCGCCGCCGACGAAGGTGAACCGGTCCGTGACGCCCAGAGCCGCCGCGGAGGCGTCCGCCTCGGCGCCCACATGCGGAAGGTCGAGGACCACGCCGGTCAGTCGGGGATGCCGCTGCATGAGTGTCTGGACGAGGTTTCCGCCGGCGCCGCCGACGTCCACGGCGACCCGGGCGCCCTTGAGGTCGATCACGTCCGCGAGCTTGTGGGCCAGGCCGCGGGTCATGGCCGTCATGGCACGGGTGAAGATCTCGGCTTCCTTCGGGGCGGCGGCGAGCCAGTCGAAAATGGGCGCGCCGAGGGCGGCCTCCGCCTGGGTGGTACCGGTGCGGACCGTGTCCGCCAGCCGCCCCCACGGCAGCCAGTGCGACTCGGCCCCGCCCCACAGCGCCAGGTCCCGCAGGGAGCCCGGGGCGTCGGTGCGCAAGGTGTCGAGCAGGGGCGTACCGGCGAACCGCTTCCCGTCGGTGGAGGTGGCCAGACCGAGGGAGGCGCACGCCCGCAGGAACCGGAAGGCCGAGTCGGGGTCCAGTGACTCCGCCTCGGCCACCTCCGCGGGGGTGGCACCGCCTGCGTGCAGGTGATCGGCGATGCGCAACTCGGCTGCGGTGCGCACCACTTGGGTGACCCAGTACCCGGTCGTCATCTGGAGCATCCGCCCCGTGTCACCCACCGGCCGCTCAGTGGAACCCGCCGCGACGAAATCATGTTCGAACAAAGTCATACTGATGATCGTGGCGCACCGGAAACGCCACGTCGTCGTCCGTCCTGAGGAATACCGACTAGGCCGCAGGACATAGACCGGGCTTTGGCCGCCGGCCGGACCGCGTCTCAGTCCTCGCCCTCCAGGTCGCCCTCCGTCTCCAGGTACACCTTCCGCAGCGCGTCGAGGACCGCCGGATCGGGCTTCTCCCACATGCCGCGCGACTCGGCCTCCAGCAGCCGCTCCGCGATGCCGTGCAGGGCCCAGGGGTTGGCCTGCTGCAGGAACTCACGGTTGGCCGGGTCCAGGACATAGGTCTCGGTGAGCTTGTCGTACATCCAGTCGGCGATGACCCCCGTGGTGGCGTCGTAGCCGAACAAGTAGTCCACGGTGGCGGCGAGTTCGAAGGCGCCCTTGTAACCGTGGCGGCGCATCGCCTCGATCCACTTGGGGTTGACCACCCGGGCGCGGAAGACGCGCGAGGTCTCCTCCACCAGGGTGCGGGTGCGGACCGTCTCGGGGCGGGTGGAGTCGCCGATGTACGCCTCGGGCGCGGTGCCGCGCAGGGCGCGGACGGTGGCGACCATGCCTCCGTGGTACTGGAAGTAGTCGTCCGAGTCGGCGATGTCGTGCTCGCGGGTGTCGGTGTTCTTGGCGGCCACCGCGATCCGCTTGTACGCCGTCTCCATCTCGTCGCGGGCCGGGCGGCCGTCCAGTTCACGGCCGTAGGCGTAGCCGCCCCAGACGGTGTAGACCTCGGCGAGATCGGCGTCGGTGCGCCAGTCGCGGGAGTCGATGAGCTGGAGCAGGCCGGCGCCGTAGGTGCCGGGGCGGGAGCCGAAGATGCGGGTGGTGGCCCGGCGTTCGTCGCCGTGTTCGGCGAGATCGGCCCGGACGTGGGCGCGGACGTGGTTGGCCTCGGCGGGCTCGTCCAGCGAGGCCGCCAGGCGCACGGCGTCGTCGAGGAGGCCGATGGTGTGCGGGAAGGCGTCGCGGAAGAAGCCGGAGATGCGCAGGGTGACGTCGATGCGGGGGCGGCCCAGTTCGTCGTACGGGATGACCTCCAGGCCCGTGACGCGGCGTGAGGCGTCGTCCCAGACGGGGCGGATGCCCAGCAGGGCGAGGGCCTCGGCGACGTCGTCCCCGGCGGTGCGCATGGCGCTGGTGCCCCAGAGGGAGAGCCCGACGGAGGTGGGCCAGTCGCCGTTGTCCGTGCGGTAGCGCTCCAGGAGGCTGTCCGCGAGGGCCTGACCGGTCTCCCACGCGAGGCGGGAGGGGACGGCCTTGGGGTCGACCGAGTAGAAGTTGCGGCCGGTCGGCAGGACGTTGACCAGACCGCGCAGCGGGGAGCCGGACGGGCCCGCGGGGACGAAGCCGCCGTTCAGGGCGTGGACGGTGTGGTCGAGTTCGGCGGTGGTGGCCGACAGCCGCGGGACGACCTCGCGGGCGGCGAACTCCAGGACGGCGGCGACCTGTTCACCGTGCCCGGTGGGCACGGCGGCCGGGTCCCAGCCCGCGTCCTCCATCGCCTGGACCAGGGCGCGGGCCTTCTCCTCCGCCTCGTCGGCCGTCGTGCGGGTGGCTGCGGACTCGTCGAGACCGAGGGCCTCGCGCAGGCCGGGCAGGGCGGTGACGCCGCCCCAGATCTGGCGGGCGCGCAGGATCGCCAGGACGAGGTTGACCCGGTCGGCGCCGGCGGGCGGGGCGCCCAGGACATGGAGGCCGTCGCGGATCTGGGCGTCCTTGACCTCGCAGAGCCAGCCGTCGACGTGCAGGAGGAAGTCGTCGAAGCCGTCGTCGTCGGGGCGGTCGTCGAGGCCGAGGTCGTGGTCGAGGCGGGCGGCCTGGATGAGGGTCCAGATCTGGGCGCGGATCGCCGGGAGCTTCGCCGGGTCCATGGAGGAGATCTGGGCGTACTCGTCGAGGAGTTGTTCCAGGCGGGCGATGTCGCCGTAGGAATCGGCGCGGGCCATCGGGGGGACGAGGTGGTCGACGAGGGTGGCGTGGACCCGGCGCTTGGCCTGGGTGCCCTCGCCCGGGTCGTTGACCAGGAAGGGGTAGACGAGGGGGAGGTCACCGAGGGCGGCGTCGGGTCCGCAGGCGGCGGACAGGCCGGCGTTCTTGCCCGGCAGCCACTCCAGGTTGCCGTGCTTGCCCAGGTGGATCATGGCGTCCGCGCCGAAGCCGCCGTCCTCGGCCCGGGCGGCGATCCAGCGGTAGGCGGCGAGGTAGTGGTGGGAGGGCGGCAGGTCGGGGTCGTGGTAGATGGCGATGGGGTTCTCGCCGAAGCCGCGCGGGGGCTGGATGAGGATCAGCAGGTTGCCGCGGCGCAGGGCGGCGAGGACGATGTCGCCCTCCGGGTTGCGGCTGCGGTCGAGGAACATCTCGCCCGGTGCCGGGCCCCAGTGCTCCTCGACGGCCGCGCGCAGTTCCCCGGGGAGGGTGGCGTACCAGCGCTTGTAGTCGGCGGCCGGGATGCGCACCGGGTTGCGGGCGAGCTGTTCCTCGGTGAGCCAGTCCTGGTCGTGGCCGCCCGCCTCGATCAGCGCGCGGATCAGTTCGTCGCCGTCCCCGGAGGCCAGTCCGGGGACCTCGGTGTCGCCGAAGTCGTACCCCTCGTCCCGCAGCCGGCGCAGAAGGGCCACCGCGCTGGCGGGGGTGTCCAGGCCGACCGCGTTGCCGATGCGGGAGTGCTTGGTCGGGTAGGCGGACAGGACGAGAGCCAGGCGCTTGTCGGCGGCCGGGATGCGCCTCAGGCGGGCGTGGCGCACGGCGATGCCGGCCACGCGGGCGGCGCGCTCGGGGTCGGCGACGTAGGCCGGGAGGCCGTCGGCGTCGATCTCCTTGAAGGAGAACGGCACGGTGATCAGGCGGCCGTCGAACTCGGGCACGGCGATCTGGCTCGCGGCGTCCAGCGGGGAGACGCCCTCGTCGCTCTCCTCCCAGGCGGTGCGGGAGCCGGTCAGACACAGGGCCTGGAGGATCGGCACGTCCAGGGTGGTGAGCGCGCCCGCGTCCCAGGACTCGTCGTCACCGCCTGCGGACGCCTCGGCGGGCTTGGTGCCGCCGGCCGCGAGGACGGTCGTGACGATGACGTCCGCCGCGCGCAACTCCTCGATCAGTTCGGATTCGGGGGCGCGCAGGGAGGCCACGTACAGCGGCAGGGGCCGCCCGCCCGCGTTCTCCACGGCGTCGCACAGGGCGTGGACGAAGGCGGTGTTGCCGCTCATGTGATGGGCGCGGTAATAGAGCACGGCGACGGTCGGGCCGTCGGTGCCTTCGCGGGGTGCGCGCTCCAGCGGGCCCCAGGTGGGCGCGGGGGCGGGCGGGTCGAAGCCGTGGCCGGTGAGCAGGACCGTGTCGGACAGGAAGCGGGCGAGCTGCTCGAGGTTGGCGGGTCCGCCGTGGGCGAGGTAGGCGTGCGCCTCGGCGGCGATGCCGACGGGGACCGTGGAGGCGGCCATCAGCTGTGCGTCGGGGGCCTGTTCACCGGTGAGGACGACGACCGGACGGCCGTCGGCGAGCAGCAGGTCGAGGCCGTCCTCCCAGGCGCGCAGTCCGCCGAGGAGGCGTACGACGACCAGGCCGACGCCCTCGAGGAGCGCGGGCAGGTCGTCGAGCGGGAGCCGGGAGGGGTTGGCGAAGCGGTAGGGCACCGGGCCGTCGGCCGCCCGGGCGCTGAGCAGGTCCGTGTCGGAGGTCGACAGGAGCAGGATGCGGGGGTGCGTCGAGCGCTCCCCGGACGAATACGGCATGCGTCGGCCGGCCTTCCTCGGGGTCCGCGCCCCGGGTGGTACAAGACGGCCGGAGTTCCTGACTCGTCCGGCCTCGTGGGGGCCGGACTCACAGTGGCGGGACCGCGCCGGATTCGCACCGGGCTTCCTCCATGTCGCCGTCATGGCGATGACGGATCCGATGATCCGCCGAGAGACATAGTAAGGGTCGGGGCAAGAGGGCAGGGCTCGGAGGCGGTGTGACGGTCGGTATGCTCGCCGCCATGTCCACGGCTCCCCTCCCTCCGTCGTCCCAGGCCACAGCGGTCTCACGGGACCGTGGTGACGCCTGTCCGGGGTCGTTGCGGTTGCACACCGCCGACGACGGCGCGCTGGCCCGGGTCCGGGTGCCCGGCGGGGTGCTCACCCTGCCGCAGGCCGAGGCGCTCGCGGACGCGGCCGACCGACTGGGCGACGGGGAACTGCATCTGACCTCGCGCGGCAATGTGCAAGTGCGTGGACTGCGCGACGACTGCGGCGCCCTGCTCGCCGGGTTGCTGGACGCGGCCGGACTGCTCCCCTCACGCGGGCACGAACGGGCACGCAACATCGTCGCCTCACCGCTGTCCGGCCTCGACGGACGTGGGGTCCGGGATGTACGGCCGTGGTTGTCGGCCCTGGACGCGTCGCTGTGCGCGAGCGAGGCCGCCCCGGCGCTGTCCGGGCGGTTCCTGTTCGCGCTCGACGACGGGCGCGGCGATGTCGCCGGACTCGGCGCCGATGTGACCGTGCGTGCGGCCGGCGACGGCGGCGCCCTGCTCGCCGTCGGCTCGGCTGACGGGGCCCTGCGGGTGTCCGGGGACGAGGCACCCCGGGCCGCGCTGCTCGCCGCCGAGACGTTCCTCGAGGTGCTGCGGGAGACCGGGGCGCGGGTCTGGCGGGTCGACGAACTGAACCTCTCCCCCGGCGAGTTGACGCGTGTGGTCCGGTCCCGTCTGACCGGCGCGGGCCTCGGTTGCGTTCCGGCGCCGAACGACCGCACCACAGGGGAGGGGCCGCCTCTGGGGGTGGTCGGGGCGGCCCTGTCCGTCCATGTGCCCCTGGGCCGTCTCACGTCCCGTCAGTGGCGGACCGTGACCCGGGTGGCCGCCGAAGTCCGGTCGGACGAAGTGCGCCTGACGCCGTGGCGCGGCATCGTCGTCCCCGCCGCCGGGACGAACGCGGCGGCAGCGGCCGACGCACTGGCCCGTCTCGCCGGCACCGGTCTGGTCACCGACGCCTCCTCCCCCTGGCTGCGCGTCGGTGCCTGCATCGGCCGGCCGGGGTGCGGCAGGTCGCGTTCCGACGTGCGGGCGGACGCGGCCGGTGCCCTCGCCGACGCGGGCCGCTCCCCCCTGCCGTTGTACTGGTCCGGCTGCGAGCGGCGCTGCGGCCACCCCCGGGGCGACCGGATCGACGTGGTCGCCGCCCCGGAGGGCGGCTACCGGATCGGCACGGTCGCCCTGGGGCGGCCGGCGCGCACCGCCGCCCTGGACGATCCCTCCCACCTCGCCGCCGCCCTGGCGGCACTCACCTCATGAGCCGTACGACGACCGAGAGCAGCGAGAAGAACACCGTGACCCCCTACGACTACGAGAAGGACGGGGCGGCCATCTACCGCCAGTCCTTCGCCACCATCCGCGCGGAGGCGGACCTCTCGGCCCTGCCCGCCGACGTCAGCCAGGTCGCGGTCCGGATGATCCACGCCTGCGGAATGGTCGACCTCGTCCGCGACATCGGTCACACCCCCGGTGTGGTGGCCCGCGCACGCGAGGCCCTGCGCGGCGGGGCTCCGATCCTCTGCGACGTGCAGATGGTGGCCAGCGGCGTGACCCGCAGGCGGCTGCCCGCCGGCAACGACGTGCTGTGCACCCTCTCCGACCCGGCCGTGCCGGAGCTGGCGGCGAAGCTCGGCACCACGCGCAGCGCCGCCGCGCTGGAGCTGTGGCGCGACCGCCTGGAGGGCGCCGTGGTCGCCGTCGGCAACGCGCCCACCGCACTCTTCCGCCTCCTGGAGATGATCGAGGAGGGGGCGCCGAGGCCGGCCGCCGTCATCGGCGTGCCTGTCGGCTTCATCGGCGCGGCCGAGTCCAAGGACGCCCTGGCCGCCCACCCCTCGGGCCTGGAACACCTGGTCGTCCGAGGCCGTCGCGGAGGCAGCGCCATCGCCGCCGCCGCTCTCAACGCGATCGCGAGCGAGGAAGAATGAGCGGCAAGCTGTACGGGGTCGGGCTCGGCCCCGGCGACCCGTCCCTGATGACCGTACGGGCCGTCGAGGCCATCGCCGAGGCGGACGTGATCGCCTATCACAGTGCCCGCCACGGCCGGTCCATCGCCCGCTCCATCGCGGTGGAGCACATACGGGCCGACCACGTGGAGGAACCGCTGGTCTACCCCGTCACCACCGAGACCACCGACCACCCCGGCGGCTACCAGGGCGCCATCGACGACTTCTACGCCGAGGCGTCGGCCCGGCTCGCCGCCCACCTGGACGCGGGCCGGACGGTCGCCGTCCTCGCCGAGGGCGACCCGCTCTTCTACGGCTCCTACATGCACATGCACAAGCGGCTGGCGGACCGCTACGACACCGAGGTGATCCCCGGTGTCACGTCGGTCTCCGCCGCCGCGGCCCGCCTGGGCACCCCGCTCGCCGAGGGCGAGGAGGTGCTGACCATCCTGCCGGGCACGCTGCCCGAGGAGGAGCTGACCGCCCGGCTCGCCGCGACGGACGCGGCCGTGGTGATGAAGCTGGGGCGCACCTTCCCCAAGGTGCGCCGGGCGATGGAGCGTGCCGGGCGGCTCGAGGCGGCCCGGTACGTCGAGCGGGCCACCATGTCCGGGGAACGCCTTGCCGGACTCGCCGAAGTGGAGGCCGGGTCCGTGCCGTACTTCTCGGTGGCCGTGCTGCCGAGCCGGGCCGACGCCGGGCCTGCCGTCCGGGAGCCGGGCTCCGGCGGTGAGGTCGTCGTGGTCGGCACCGGGCCGGCCGGGCCGCTGTGGCTGACGCCCGAGTCGCGCGGCGCCCTGGCCGCCGCCGACGACCTGGTCGGCTACACCACCTACCTGGACCGTGTGCCCGTACGGGCCGGTCAGCGCCGTCACGGCTCGGACAACCGGGTCGAGGCCGAGCGCGCCGAGTTCGCGCTGCAACTCGCCCTGCAGGGACGCAGGGTGGCCGTCGTGTCCGGCGGCGACCCCGGTGTCTTCGCCATGGCCACGGCCGTGCTGGAGGCCGCCTCGGCCCAGGAGTACACGGACGTGCCGGTGCGGGTGCTGCCGGGCGTGACCGCGGCCAACGCGGCCGCCGCCCGCGCGGGCGCCCCGCTCGGTCACGACTACGCCACCGTCTCCCTGTCCGACCGTCTCAAGCCGTGGGAGGTCATCGCCGGGCGGCTGCGGGCCGCCGCCGGTGCCGATCTGGTGCTGGCCCTGTACAACCCCGGGTCGCGCAGCCGGACCTGGCAGGTCGGCAAGGCCCGTGACCTCCTGCTGGAGCACCGGGCGCCGGACACGCCCGTCGTCGTGGCGCGGGACGTGGGCGGCGCCGGCGAGCGGGTGCGGATCGTCCGGCTGGCGGACCTGGACCCGGCCGAGGTCGACATGCGCACGGTCCTGCTGGTCGGTTCCTCGCAGACCCGGGTCGTGCGGCGGGGGGACGGCGAGGAGGTCGTCTGGACGCCCCGCCGCTATCCGGAGGCGTGAGGGCCGCGGCGGTTCAGCCGGCGTCCCGGCGCGCGCACCGCGCGTATGCCTCCCGGACCCGCTGGACCGCCTGCCGGGGCTCGGCCACGACGGTCACTCCCCCGGGTGCCGGCGGTCTGCGCACCACGACCACGGGCACTCCCGCCTCGCGGGCGGCCGTCAGCTTCGGTGCGGTGGCCGCTCCCCCGCTGTCCTTGGTGACCACGACGTCGATCCGGTGCCGGCGCAGCAGCTCGCGTTCCCCGTCGAGGGTGAACGGGCCGCGGTCGAGCAGCACCTCCATGCGGGGCGGGTGCGGCGCCCCGGGCGCGTCCACGGACCGTACGAGGAACCACGGGTCGTCCAGGTGCGCGAAGGCGGCCAGGCCCATCCGGCCGGTGGTGAGGAAGACCCGCCGGCCGAGCCCGGGCAGCAGTTCTGCGGCCTCGGTCAGGGAGCCGGCCTCGTGCCAGGCGTCCCCCTCGACCGGCAGCCAGCCGGGACGTCGCAGCGCGAGCAGGGGAACATGGGTGGTGGCGGCGGCCCGTGCCGCGTTGAAGCTGATCGTGCCGGCGAAAGGGTGGGTGGCGTCGATGAGCAGGTCCACCTCGTGCCCGCGCAGCCATGCGGCGAGCCCGTCGGCCCCTCCGAAGCCGCCGACGCGCACCTCGCCGGGCGGTGTCCGGGGTGCGGCCACCCGTCCCGCCAGGGAGTTCGTCACGCGCAGACACGGCAGGGGTTCGGCCGCCAGCAGCTCCGCGAGGCGGCGGGCCTCGGTGGTGCCGCCGAGGATCAGCACGTGCACGGCAGTTCCGTTCCCTTCATTCGGTTCCCTTCCCCCGAGCGAGACATGAGCAGCGACGCATGAGCAGCGAGGCCGAGGGCGGTCGCAGCGCCCAACTCAAGCACACCGGTCTGCGGCCCGGCTGGACCACCGGTGCCTGCGCGACCGCGGCCACGACCGCCGCGTACACCGCGTTGCTCACCGGCGGCTTTCCCGACCCGGTGACGATCACGCTGCCGAAGGGGCGGACGCCGTCGTTCGCGCTGGCCGTCGAGGAGCTGACGGACTCGTACGCCATGGCGGGGATCGTCAAGGACGCCGGCGACGACCCGGACGTCACGCACGGGGCGCTGGTCCGGGCGACGGTACGGCGGCTTCCCGCCGGGGCCGGGGTCGTGTTCCGGGCGGGGCCCGGGGTGGGCACGGTCACCCGGCCCGGCCTGCCGCTGCCCGTCGGCGAGCCGGCCGTCAACCCGGTCCCCCGGCAGATGATGCGCGACCACGTCGCCCGCGTCGCCGGGCGGTACGGCGGCAGCGGCGACGTCGAGATCACCCTCTCCGTCGACAACGGCGAGGAGATCGCCCGTTCCACCTGGAACCCGCGGCTCGGCATCCTCGGCGGGCTGTCCATCCTCGGCACCACCGGCGTCGTGGTCCCCTACTCGTGTTCGGCGTGGATCGACTCGATCCGCCGGGGGGTGGACGTGGCGCGGGCGGCGGGGCGCACGCACCTCGCCGGATGCACCGGCTCCACCTCGGAGAGGACCGTCGTCGCCGAGTACGGCCTGCCCGAGGTCGCCCTGCTGGACATGGGCGACTTCGCGGGTGCCGTGCTGAAGTACGTGCGGCGCCACCCGGTGGACCGTCTCACCGTCTGCGGAGGCTTCGCCAAACTCTCCAAGCTCGCCGCCGGCCACCTCGACCTGCATTCCGCCCGCTCCCAGGTCGACAAGGGGTTCCTCGCCCGGCTGGCCCGGCGCGGGGGCGCGGACGAGGCTATTGCCGCCGCGGTGGCGGACGCCAACACCGGCCTCGCCGCACTCCAGCTCTGCCAGGCGGCCGGGGTGCCGCTGGGCGACCTGGTCGCGGTGGCGGCCCGGGACGAGGCGCTGGCCGTGCTGCGCGGGGCGCCGGTCGCGGTCGACGTGATCTGCATCGACCGGGCGGGGACGGTGGTGGGCCGCAGCTCCGTGGCCTGAGGGAGAAGGGGTCCGGCCCGCCGGCCGGGCCGGCGGCCGGGAGGGCCCGGCCTGCCTGTCGGGACGTCCTGCTCAGCAGGTGTGCCTCTCCCGCTCGGGCGAGTACAGGTGACTGTCGCGGAACTGCTCCGCTCCCAGCGTCCGGCCGACCATGATCACCGCCGTCCGCAGCACTCCCGCGTCCTTGACCTTCCCGGCGATGTCGTCGAGCGTGCCGCGGATGATCAGCTCCTCGGGGCGGGAGGCGTACGCGACGACGGCGGCGGGGCAGTCGGCGCCGTAGTGCGGCAGCAGTTCGTCGACCACGCGGTCCGCGTACTTCGCCGCCAGGTGCAGCACGATCAGCGCGCCGCTGCGGCCGAGGGTGGCCAGGTCCTCGCCGTCCGGCATGGCGGTCGCCCGGTTGACGACCCTGGTGAGGATGACGGTCTGCCCGACCGTCGGCACGGTCAGCTCCCGCTTCAGTGAGGCCGCCGCCGCGGCGAAGGCGGGCACGCCCGGGACGACCTCGTAGGGCACCCCTGCCGCGTCCAGCCGCCGCATCTGCTCGGCGACCGCGCTGAACACGGACGGGTCCCCGGAGTGCAGCCGGGCCACGTCCTGGCCCTCCCGGTGCGCCCGGAGCAGCTCGGCCGTGATCTCGTCCAGATTGAGCTGCGCGGTGTCCACCAGCCGCGCGTCGGGCGGGCATTCGGCCAGCAGCTCGCGCGGCACCAGGCTGCCCGCGTACAGACAGACCCCGCAGGCGGCGAGCGTCCGGGCGCCGCGCACGGTGATCAGGTCGGCGGCGCCGGGTCCGGCACCGATGAAGTACACGGTCATGTGTCTGCTCCTGCTGTTCCCGGTACGGCTTCTGACGAGTCGGATGTCTTGTGCACCGCCCACTGGGTCACCGGCATCGCCTGCCGCCATCCGGTGAAGCCGCCCACGGGCACGGCGTGCGCCACCGCCAGCCGCACCAGCTCGCCTCCGTGCCGCCGCCGGGCGTCGGCCAGCAGCGCCTCGGACTCCAGCGTGACGGTGTTGGCCACCAGCCGTCCGCCCGCGGGGAGCGCCTCCCAGCACGCGTCCAGCAGTCCGGGCGCGGTGAGTCCGCCGCCGACGAAGACGGCGTCCGGCCGCGGGAGTCCGGCGAGGGCCGCGGGGGCCACGCCGGCCACCACCCGCAGCCCCGGCACACCGAGCCGTTCCGCGTTGCGGATGATCCGCTCGGCGCGGACGGGGTCGCGTTCGACGGTGACCGCCCGGCAGGCGGGGTGCGTGCGCATCCACTCGACGGCGATCGAGCCGGAGCCGCCGCCGACGTCCCACAGCAGTTCGCCGGGGGCGGGGGCCAGGGCGCCGAGGGTGGCGGCGCGGACATGACGCTTGGTGAGCTGCCCGTCGTGCTCGTACGCCTCGTCCGGGAGCCCGGGTACGGCGCCGAGGCGCAGGGCTCCGGGGACGCGGCGGCATTCGACGGCGACGATGTTGAGGGGATCGGGGCCGTCCCCCGGGTGCGGCGGCGGCCAGTCGTCGGCGGAGGTCTCCCCCGTCGTCCGCTCCCTGCCGCCGCCGAGCTGTTCCAGCACCCGCATCCGGCTCGGCCCGAAGCCGCGGTCCCGCAGCAGGGCGGCGACCTCGCCGGGGGTGGCGGCGTCCGCGCTGAGCACGAGCAGGCGCCGGCGGTCGTGCAGGGCGGCGGCCAGGCGTGCGGCGGGCCGTCCCACGAGCGTGACGACCTCGGTGTCCTCCAGGGGCCAGCCGAGGCGGGCGCAGGCGTAGGAGACGGACGAGGGGTGCGGCAGGACGTGCACGGAGCCTGCGCCGAGTACTTCGGTGAGGGTGCGTCCGATGCCGTGGAACAGGGGGTCCCCGCTGGCCAGGACGGCGATCCGGCGTCCTGCGTGGGCCGCGAGCAGGCCGGGGACCGCGGGCCGCAGCGGTGAGGGCCAGGGCACCCGGTCCCCGCCGCATTCCGGTGGCAGGAGCTCCAGTTGGCGGGGGCCGCCGATCACCACGTCCGCTTCGAGCAGAGCCTGCCGCGAGGTGCCGGGGATTCCCTCCCAGCCGTCGGCGCCGATACCGACGACGGTCACTGCGGCGGTCGGTGCGGGTCGGGCGGCGGTCACTGCTCGGTACCTCGGGGGTCGGGAGGGCATCGGAGACGCACTCTACGGGGCGACGGCCCGCGCGGAGTCACTTGGGTGCACATCGCCGAAGACCCTGCCGCACCCTGTCCGCACCCACGCGGCCACGCGAAGGAGCGCAGGACGGGCGGGCGCCATCAGTACCGTCTTCACCACCGGGCGGGGCCCGCCGGGCACGCGGTACGCGGCGGGCGTCACACACCCGGGGAGAACAAGATCACAACCGTACCCGCTGCGCTCATCTGCCGACCTGACCTAGCATCCGAGCATGACGGTCCTGCCTGACGACGGACTCTCCCTGGCGGCCGAGTTCCCTGACGCGACACATGAACAATGGCAGCGCCTGGTGACCGGCGTACTGCGCAGGTCGGGCAGGGACGTGCCGGACGCCGAGGCGGAGCATGCCCTGTCCACCGCGCTGGAGGACGGGCTGCGCGCCCGTCCCCTGTACACCGCGCGCGACCTCGCGCCCGACCCCGGTCTTCCGGGGTTTCCCCCCTTCGTGCGCGGCGGCCGTGCCGAGGGGAACACGGCCGGCGGCTGGGACGTGCGCCAGCGGCACACGGTGGCCGGCCGAGGTCCGGTACTGGCCGATCTGGAGAACGGCGTCACCTCCCTGTGGCTGGTCGTCGGCGAGTCCGCCGGCATCCCGGTCGCCGCACTCGGCAGCGCCCTGGAGGGCGTCCACCTCGACCTGGCGCCCGTCGTCCTGGACGCGGGCGCCGAGACGGGGCCGGCCGCGGCGGAACTGCTGCGGCTCTACGCGGAGCAGGGTGTCGCCGGCGAGGCGGCGCGCGGCAACCTGGGCGCCGACCCGCTGGGCCACGAGGCCCGCACCGGCCGGTCGTACGACACCGCGCCCGTGGCCGGGCTGGCCCGGTCGTGCGCGGCGCGCCACCCGGGACTGCGGGCGCTGACCGTGGACGCGCTGCCCTACCACGAGGCCGGGGGCTCGGCGGCGCAGGAGCTGGGCTGTTCCCTGGCGACCGGCGTCGCCTACCTGCGCGACCTGACCGCCGCCGGGCTGGACACGGTCCAGGCCCTGGGGCAGCTGGAGTTCCGGTACGCGGCGACCGCGGACCAGTTCCTGACCGTCGCCAAGCTGCGTGCCGCGCGCCGGCTGTGGGCCCGGGTGGCCGACGCCTGCGGGGCGCCCCGGGCCGGTGCGCAGCTTCAGCACGCGGTGACGTCGCCGGTGATGATGACGCGCCGCGACCCGTGGGTGAACATGCTGCGCACCACGGTCGCCACCCTGGCCGCGGGGGTCGGCGGCGCCGACGCGGTGACCGTGCTGCCGTTCGACGAGGCGCTGGGCCTTCCGGACGCCTTCGCCCGCCGTATCGCCCGCAACACCTCCACCATCCTCATCGAGGAGTCGCACCTGACCCGGGTGATCGACCCCGCGGGCGGATCCTGGTACGTGGAGCGGCTGACCGACGAACTCGCCCACGCCGCTTGGGAGTTCTTCCAGGAGATCGAGCGGGCGGGCGGACAGGCGGCCGGTCTGCGCTCCGGCATGGTTGGCGAGCGGCTGGCACGAACCTGGTCCGTGCGCAGCGCGAAGCTGGCGAAGCGACGGGAGCCGGTCACCGGGGTCAGCGAGTTCCCGCACCTGGCCGAGAAGCCGGTGGTGCGCGAGCAGGCACCCGAGCCGCCGTCCGGAGGGCTCCCCCGGGTGCGGCGGGACGAGGCGTTCGAGGCGCTGCGCGCCCGTTCCGACGCCCATCTGGCCGCGACCGGTGCCCGTCCCCGTGTCCATCTGGCCGCGCTCGGCCCGGCGTCGGCCCACACCGGCCGGCTCGCCTTCGCCGCCAATCTCTTCCAGGCCGGCGGTATCGAGCCCGTCACCGAGGGCACGTTCGAGGAGAGCGGGGCGCGGGAGGTGTGCCTGTGCTCCAGTGACGCCGTGTACGAGGAGCAGGCCGGGGCCACCGCTTCGGCCCTGCGCGAGGCGGGCGCCGGGCACGTGTTCCTCGCGGGCCGTCCGGGGCCGTACCCGGGGGTCGACACCTATGTCTTCGCCGGCTGCGACGCCGTCGCCGTGCTCTCCGCCGCGCTCGACCGTATGGGAGTGTCCTGATGTCCATCCCCGACTTCTCGGCGATCGAGCTGGGGGCGCCGTCCGCCGCCGCGGGCCCGGACGAGTGGCGTACGGCGTTCAAGAAGGCCGCCGGCGGGGACGACCTGCTGTGGGAGACCCCCGAGGGCATCGCGGTCGGGCCGCTCTACACGGGGCAGGACCTGGAGGGCGTGGACTTCCTGGGCACCTTCCCGGGCATCGCCCCGTACCTGCGCGGTCCGTACCCCACGATGTACGTCAATCAGCCGTGGACGATCCGTCAGTACGCGGGGTTCTCCACGGCCGAGGAGTCGAACGCCTTCTACCGCCGCAACCTGGCGGCCGGGCAGAAGGGCCTGTCGGTCGCCTTCGACCTGCCCACCCACCGCGGCTACGACAGCGACCATCCGCGCGTCACCGGTGACGTCGGGATGGCGGGCGTGGCGATCGACTCGATCTACGACATGCGCCAGCTCTTCGACGGCATCCCGCTGGACCGTATGACGGTGTCGATGACGATGAACGGCGCCGTGCTGCCCGTGCTCGCGCTGTACATCGTCGCGGCGGAGGAACAGGGCGTGCCGCCGGAGAAACTGGCGGGGACCATCCAGAACGACATCCTCAAGGAGTTCATGGTCCGCAACACCTACATCTATCCGCCGAAGCCGTCGATGCGGATCATCTCCGACATCTTCGCGTTCACCTCGCAGCGGATGCCGCGCTACAACTCCATCTCCATCTCGGGCTACCACATCCAGGAGGCCGGTGCGACGGCGGACCTGGAGCTGGCGTACACCCTGGCCGACGGGGTGGAGTACATCCGGGCCGGGCGGGAGGCGGGCCTGGACGTGGACGCCTTCGCGCCCCGGCTGTCGTTCTTCTGGGCAATCGGCATGAACTTCTTCATGGAGATCGCCAAGTTGCGCGCGGCGCGCCTGCTGTGGGCCAAGCTGGTCGGGCAGTTCGACCCGAAGAACGCCAAGTCGCTCTCGCTGCGCACCCATTCGCAGACGTCCGGCTGGTCGCTGACGGCTCAGGACGTGTTCAACAACGTCACGCGCACGTGCGTGGAGGCGATGGCGGCCACTCAGGGCCACACCCAGTCGCTGCACACCAACGCCCTCGACGAGGCGCTGGCGCTGCCCACCGACTTCTCGGCGCGCATCGCCCGCAACACCCAGCTGCTGATCCAGCAGGAGTCCGGCACGACGCGGGTGATCGACCCGTGGGGCGGCAGTGCGTACGTGGAGAAGCTGACGTACGACCTCGCCCGCCGGGCCTGGCAGCACATCCAGGAGGTGGAGCAGGCGGGCGGCATGGCGCAGGCCATCGACGCGGGCATTCCCAAGCTGCGCGTGGAGGAGGCCGCGGCCCGCACCCAGGCGCGGATCGACTCCGGACGCCAGCCGGTGATCGGCGTCAACAAGTACCGGGTGGAGACCGACGAGCAGATCGACGTGCTCAAGGTCGACAACTCCTCGGTGCGCACGCAGCAGATCGCCAAGCTGCGGCGGCTGCGCGAGGAGCGGGACGAGACCGCCTGCCGGGACGCTCTCGACGCCCTCACCCGGGCCGCCGGCGGCGAGGGCAACCTGCTGGAACTGGCGGTGCGGGCGGCTCGTGCGAAGGCCACCGTCGGGGAGATCTCGGACGCCCTGGAGAAGGTGTACGGACGGCACGCGGGCCAGATCCGTACGATCTCCGGTGTGTACCGCAACGAAGCAGGCGAGTCGCCGCACGTGGACCGCACCCGGGAGGTGGTCGACGCCTTCGCCGAGGCCGAGGGCCGCCGGCCGCGCATCCTGGTCGCCAAGATGGGCCAGGACGGCCACGACCGCGGCCAGAAGGTGATCGCCACCGCGTTCGCCGACCTCGGCTTCGACGTGGACGTCGGCCCGCTGTTCCAGACCCCGGCCGAGGTGGCCCGCCAGGCCGTCGAGGCGGACGTGCACATCGTCGGGGTGTCCTCGCTGGCCGCCGGGCACCTCACCCTCGTCCCGGCGCTGCGCGAGGCGCTGACCGAGGAGGGACGCGAGGACATCATGGTCGTCGTCGGTGGGGTGATCCCGCCGCAGGACGTGCCGACGCTGCTGGAGATGGGTGCGGCGGCGGTGTTCCCGCCCGGCACGGTGATCCCCGACGCCGCCCGCGACCTGGTGACACGGCTGGCGGCCGGCCTCGGACACGGCGACCTGTGAGCCGGTGACGTCATGGCCATCGACCTCGACACGTACGTCAAGGGCGTGCTGGACGGGAAGCGGGCGGTGGTCGCCCGTGCGATCACCCTCGTCGAGTCCACCCGGCCGCAACACCGGGAACTGGCGCAGCGATTGCTGACCGAACTGCTGCCGCACAGCGGGCGGGCGCGGCGGATCGGGGTCAGCGGGGTGCCGGGCGTGGGCAAGTCGACGTTCATCGACGCCTTCGGCACGATGCTGACCGGACTGGGGCACCGGGTGGCCGTGCTCGCCGTGGATCCGTCGTCCAGCCGGACCGGCGGCTCCATCCTGGGCGACAAGACACGCATGGAGCGCCTGGCCGTCGATCCCGCGGCGTTCGTCCGGCCCTCCCCCACGGCCGGCACGCTCGGTGGGGTCGCGAAGGCGACCCGCGAGTCGATCGTGGTGATGGAGGCCGCCGGCTACGACGTGGTGCTGGTGGAGACGGTCGGTGTGGGCCAGTCCGAGACGGCCGTCGCCAACATGGTCGACTCCTTCCTGCTGCTCGCGCTCGCCCGCACCGGCGACCAGTTGCAGGGCATCAAGAAGGGTGTGCTGGAGCTGGCCGACGTGCTCGCCGTCAACAAGGCCGACGGCCCGCACGAGCGCGACGCCCGCGCCGCGGCCCGTGAACTGGCGGGCGCGCTGCGGCTGATGCACGGCAGGGACGCCTTCTGGAGTCCGCCGGTGCTCAGTTGCAGCGCACGCGAGTCGACGGGTCTCGACACCGTCTGGGATCGCCTGGAACAGCACCGGACCCTGCTGGACTCCACCGGACGCCTCGCCGCCAAGCGCCGCGGCCAGCAGGTCGACTGGGCCTGGACCATGGTCCGCGACGAACTGCTGGGCCGCCTGCATGCCGACCCGGCCGTCCGGTCCCTCGCCCCTCATCTGGAACAGCAGGTGAGGGACGGCGAGTTGACGGCCACGCTGGCTGCCGGACGGATCCTGGACGCCTTCACGGGCAGCGGCGGCGCTCCCTCCCCGTCCGGTTCCCCCGGCGACTGACCGCGCCGCGGGCCGGGTCCCGGAAGGTGGCCGGTACGGTCTGAGCCGCCGGACGTGGAGAGGTTCACGGCCGTCCCGGGCGCCGGACCGCCGAGCGCGGGACCACCCGGCCTCGGCGTCCCTCGTGACCGGTGAAACCCACCCCCCATACCGTTAGCATGTTCGAACTCGCGACGATCTCCCCGATCGCCCGTTCTTCACCGGTACATCCCGCCAAGCGGCTCAACAAATAACCTATTTGTCCAATATCTAGTAAATGGGCCAAACAATTGAAAACTACTCCACCACGAATACCGTCGCGGACGGACCGCAGCTCCGTCTTCGCCGCGTGGCTTCGGCCACGAGCGATGCTGTGGGCCTCGGCGGGTGTGGCGGCCCTCGGTTTCCTCGTCGCGCTGGAGCTCTCCGCGCGCCACTACGGCCTACCGGGGCCGATCACCCATCAGGCACGAGAGGTGATATTCGCCCCCCATTCGGGTCCGCTGCTGTACGCCGGTCTGGCGTTGACGATGGTGGTGCTCACCTGGCGGCAACGGCTCGTCGCGCTCGGTGCCGCGATCGGCATCGACGTCCTCTTCTGGCTGGTGCGGTGGGCGCTCGACGCCGAAATGAACTTCGGCAACGGTGCGTTGTGGGTGGTCCTGGGCTGTGCGGTCGTCGCCGTCACGCGCCGTGCCGGCCGGGAACGGGCGCTGCTGCTGAAGGGCGCCGGGCTGGGTCTGCTGCTGGTGGCCGGTCACAAGACCGGCGACACCTGGCTGCTCATCACGTCGAAGACCCGCCCCGAAGTGCTCGACCAGTACGTGGTCACCGCCGATCGCGCGCTGGGTGACCCGTCGTGGCTGGTCGGCCAGGTCGTCAACGCCACCGCACCGGTCAGTGTCCATGTTCTGCACCTGGTCTACGGTCAGCTCCCGCTGGCAGCGGCGCTCGTCGGGCTGTACCAGCTGCGTCACGTGGCGGTCGAGCGCCGCTTCCCGGCCCACCATCTGGTACGCACCTTCCTGGTCATCGGCCTGCTCGGACCGGCCGTCTACATGCTCTTCCCGGTCGTCGGTCCGGTGTACGCCTACGGCGCCGACGGCGGCCAGTGGGCGGCGGCCGACCTGTGGCCGGACACGCTGCCGCCGATCAGCGCTCCGCACCCGATGCCGTTCGACGGGATCACCCCGCGCAACTGCATGCCCAGCCTGCACACGGCGTGGGCCGTCACGCTCTTCATCCATTCCCGCAAGGGTTCGCGGGCGATGCGATACGCGGGCACGTTCTGGCTGGTCGGCACCCTCGGCGCGACGCTGGGCTTCGGCTACCACTACGGCGTGGACATCATCGCCGGTGTGGTGTTCGCGCTCACGATCGAGGCGGCGATGCGCTCGCTCGCACAGGGCTGGGACCGGTCGGGCATCCAGCTGGTCGTCCACGGCACGGCGGTTTTCACCGTGCTCCTGGTGTCGTACCGCTATCTGCCGATGGAGATGGCCGGACATCCGTGGGTGTTCGGCCCCCTCCTCGTCCTGGCGACGGCCTCGGTGGTCCACCACTACGTGCGGACCATCAGGCGGTGGGAGGCGAAGGCCACACCGGCGCGGCAACCGGAGCCGCACCCCGCAGAACCGCAGCCCGAGCCGGTCTGAGCCCTGGCGCATCAGGTTGTGGGCCGAGCGCTTCACGGGCGGGCCGGCACACGTTCAGTGTGCCGGCCCGCCCCTCCAGCGGTGCTGTGCCGCCGGAGTGCCGTCGTTCTGCCTGCTCTCCGCCCCGCCTGTTCACTCCTGGTGCGGCTGTCCCGCCTCAACCGTCGGGGGCCGCGCCGGCCGCCCGCCGCGCTCGCCGGCGGTCCGGCCCCGGCGGGAGCCGGCGTAGGCGGCGATGCGCAGGCCGCGCAGGCGCCCGGTGGGACGCAGGCCGGGCAGGGCGTGGGCGTAGGGGTCGTAGGACACCGTGCTGGTGGTGGGCGTGGCGTGTACCGCCTCCAGGGCCAGTGAGGCGAAGGTACGCCAGGGTTCGCCGGCGGCTGCCGCGCGCAGGTCGAAGCGGACGGGCCTGCGGGCGAGCTCCTGCCACAGGGTCGGCAGGGTGTCTTCCGGCGGGCCGCTCGGGTCGGGGACGGGGAAGGCCGCCAGCACGCGTTCGCGTTCGCCCACCCGGTAGGACAGCAGGGTGGAGTACGGTCCGGTCAGGGCGGCGGGCCGCGGAAGAGGCAGATGGCGGCCGAGCCGGCCGGAGCCACTGGACGTGAACAGCAGGTCGAGCGCGTTGCCCGGGCCGTCGGCGTCCCTGACCCGGACGGCCAGGCCCAGGCCGTCCGGCAGCCGTCGGGGCAGGCCGAGCGCGCGGGACCAGCGCACGGTCACCCCGTACGAGCCGGGCCGGTCCAGCCACGGCACGTTCCACCCCACGCCTTTGCGGCCGGGCACGTCCAGAGTGCCCGAGCACAGCACTCCGTGCGGGTGCAGGGCCGGTGCCGCACGCCACCGCGCCAGCCGGTCGGCGACCCGGTGAGCGGCCCCGTCGGGAGTCACGAGGGGCATCTCAGTGCTCGGGGCGGATGACGGCGCGCACACAGCCGTCGGTCTTGTGCTTGAACAGGTCGTACGCCGTCGGGGCCCGGTCGAGCGGGAGGGTGTGGGTCGCCAGGTGGGACGTCTCGATCTCGCCCGCGGCCACCCGCTCCAGCAGCATCGGGATGTAGCGCTGCCCGTGCATCTGCGCGCCCCGTACGGTGAGCCCCTTGTTGATCACAGCGCCGAGCGGGAACTTGTCGACGGCGCCCGCGAAGACGCCCAGGATGAAGACGGTGCCGGCCTTGCGGCAGGCGTGGATGGCCTGGCGTACGGCGGTGGGCCGGTCCGTCTGCAGCCGGAGCTGTTGCTTGGCCTGGTCGTACAGGTGCATCGGGCCGTCGCTGTGGGCTTCCATGCCGACGGCCTCGATGCACACGTCGGGACCGCGTCCGCCGGTGCGTTCGCGCAGCTCGGCGGCGACGTCCGTGGTGGTGTAGTCGAGGGTCTCCGCGCCGACGTACTGCTCGGTCATGGCCAGCCGTTCGGGGAGGCGGTCGATACAGATGACCCGCTCGGCGCCCTTGAGGATCGCGGCCCTGGCGGCCATCTGCCCCACCGCGCCACAGCCCCAGACCGCGACCACGTCACCGGGTTCGACTCCGGCGAGGTCGGCGCCCATCCATCCGGTGGGCACGGAGTCGGAGACGAACAGGGCGCTGATGTCGTCGATGCCTTCGGGGACGGGGAAGGCCCCGTAGTCGGCGAAGGGGACGCGGACGTATTCGGCGTGGCTGCCCCGCAGGCCGCCCATGGCGTGCGAGTAGCCGAAGATGCCGGCGGTCTCGTAGCCGAACAGGGCCTGGCCGATACCGGGGTTGGTGTTGGTGTTGTCGCACAGGGACCACAGGTCGTTGGCGCAGTACCAGCAGCGCCCGCAGCCGACGAACGAGCAGACGACGACCCGGTCGCCCACCTTGTGCCGGCGTACTCCGGGGCCGGTCTCCACCACCTCGCCGACGAACTCGTGCCCGATCACGTCACCGGCGCGCATGGCCGGAATGTAGCCGCCGATGAGGTGCAGGTCGGAGCCGCAGGTGGTGCCCGCGATCAGCCGCACGATGACGTCCTGGTCGTTGCGCAGTTCCGGATCCGGAACCTGCTCGACGGACAGTTTGTTCACGCCTTCCCAGCACAGCGCCTTCACAGCACTCCCTCCCCACCGGAGCGACGGGTGAACAGCTCGATCAGCTTGCCTCCGGGCGTGGGCCGGGTCGTCGGCGGTGCGTCGGGGCGCAGCACCTCACCGGCCTCCAGGACGGCCTTGGCCTCGCGCAACGCGCGCCGGAGTTCCTGTCGCGGATCCTGTCCGGCCAGACGCGCGGGCAGGGAGGCCGACGATGGGGGTGTCGGCTCCTTGAACCGGGCAGCCAGTTCCGTGCCGCGGTCACCCGGTGCCGGGCCGATCCGCACGTCGATCCGCTCCGCGAACCGCAGGAGCGGATCGGGCAGTTTCCCGTCCGGCCGCACGTCCGTCATCGGGCGGTTGACCGTCACCGTGAGCCATCGGTCGCCCGCCCGGCCATCGCTCCGACGTGCCGTTTTGGCCTTCCGCGCGGCCGCGGCACCGGCAGCGACGACCGGGACCATCCACAACGCCTTCTTCATGAGCTGCCCTCCACTCGCATGTGGCCGTCGCCGTCCCGCGGCGGGTTTCCGCGGCCGACGGGACTAAACGGCGACGGCCGAAGGCGCCGGAGGACACCTGGCGAGGTGAGGGCGGGCAGGTGGGGTACTCGGGGCGGCATGATGAAGAGCGCACTGTGGCAGGGGCTGGTCGCCGGCACGGCCGGGGTGTTGGTGATGACTCTGGGCGAGAAGGCCGAGCAACGGCTCACCGGCCGTCCCGACTCCCATGTGCCCGCACGCACCCTGGAACGTCTGACCGGCATGCCGGAGCGCCCGGGCTCTCAGCCCGTGCTGGTGAACCTGGCCATGCACGTGGGGCAGGGCGCGGTCCTCGGCGTTCTGCGGTCGGTGATGTCGCACGTCGGACTGCGCGGCCCCTGGTCGTCGGCGAAGTTCGGCGTCGTCCGGATCACCAGCGACCAGATCCTGGAGAACGCCACCGGCGTCGGCGCCCCGCCCCCGACCTGGCCCCGCCGCGAACTGGTGGTCGACCTGCTCCACAAGACGGTGTACGCCTTCGCCACCGGGGCCGTCGCCGACGCCCTGGCCGCCCGCTCGGGCCCTGGCCCGGGGCAGCGTCACGCCGCGGTGCGCCCCGGCCGCCACGCGGACGTGGGGCCCCTGCCCCGCGGCCGGGCCTGGGGGCGATGAACGCCGCACGAGGGCGTCAGCGGGTCAGGAAGTCGGCCGGCGCCGATGGGACGCCGGCCGACCGGGGCCCACCGTGGACTCAGTCCTTCCCCATGGCTTTGCGCACGGTGTCCTTGGTGCGGTCCATGAGTGCGGCGATGGGACCGAGCGCCACGTTCGCCGCGCCGGACTCCACTTCGGGGTGGGGCCGGGTGGGGGCCATGGCCTCGGCGGCCTTGATGGCTTTGGCCATCGCGGCGAGGTTGGTGGCGTCGGTACTGCGGCGGATGTGGGTGAACTCGTAGCGCTCCTCGGCCCGGGCGTGCTCCTGGACGTCCTTGCGCAGTTTCAGCAGGTGGGGCATGAACTTCGGGTCGTCGGTGTCCATGTCGTCGAGCGCGGCCAGGGTCTCCTTGGCCGCTTTCTCCTCGGCGAGCCGGTCCTTCACGACCTGTTCGCCGCCCGGCAACGCGCGTCGGGCGAAGGGGTGGACGACCTCCTCCTCGGCGGTCTCGTGCACGGCCAGCAGGCGTACCAGGCGGCGGAAGGCGTCGCGGCGTTCTTCACCCTTGGCGGCCTCGACCTCGTCGAAGAGGTTGCGGATGTCGCCGTGCTGGCGCATCAGCAGGGAGACGACGTCGTCGTCCTTGGCCTGGTCGTCCCCGGCGTGCGGGGTGTGCAGCTCGGACATGGCGCCCCTCACTTCTCGCGCATGGCGGGGTCGGGGTGGTCCCCCTCGGTCTGGACGCGGTACTCGCGGCCGAACATCGTGTCGTGCTCGGTCATGACCCGGTCGCTCGGCGGTGCCTCGCCGCCGTGGATCTGCTCCTGCATCTGCTCGAACCTCTCGTGCGCCTCGCGCACGTAGCCGGCCCCCAGCGTGGTCAGGTCCATCTGTGTTTCCAGCAGTTCGCGCAGGTAGCCCTTGTTCGGCTCGAAGGTGAGCACGTTGGGCAGTTCGGGGGCCAGCACCGAGGCGGGGTCGCGGCCGTCGTGCCGGCGCATGAGGTCGCAGGCGGCGTGCAGGTGCTCCAGCTCCATGTTCAGGTGCAGCTCCCAGATGGCCTTGACCCTGGGGTCGCTCTCCTGCTCCATGAAGGAGTAGTACAGGTAGCACTCGTTGTACTCGTGGTTGACCAGCTGCTCCCACCACGTCTCGCCCGGGTCGACGAGGGACTCGTAGTGCGTGACGTGCTCCTCCTCGATCAGCCCGATCTCCTGGTACAGCTGACGGGCGATCGGCTCCATGTAGGTGGGGCCGGTGTTCATGTAGAAGTTCATGGTCTGCTGCTCCGCCGACATGATCGTCAACGCGTGCAGTTTCGACAGCGGGTTCGTCCGGTCCTTGGCGTACGGGTCACGGACGTTGTCGACCGGGTCGCGGTGGTGGAACCTGGTGGGCCGGCCGGGCATGACCTCGGTCAGGTTGTCGACGATCGACTCCGCCTTGCGGTGCTCGATCATCTCGTACAGGTTCGCGTACCGGTACAGGTGGTCGAAGTCCTCCAGCACACCGAACTGGTACGCCTGCTTCAGGTACGGGTCCGGCTCCATCCGCGCCACCCACGCCGTCAGGTCCACCGCGACCTGCTCGTAGGCGATGGTGGTCTCCAGCACCGACGACACACCCGGGAGCAGCCAGTTCACCGCCTTCTGCTGCTGCGCCTCGATGTAGCGGACCCGCGCGAGCTGGCGCTTCACCTCGGGGTCGACGGTGTGACGTGCCATCTGGTGGCTGAACAGGATCGCCTCCACCTCGATGCCGTTCATCGTGATGACGCGACAGCGGGTGTACGGGTCACAGTGATCCGGGTCGATCGGTTCCACGTTCAGCTCACGCCAGCTGCGCAGCTGGCGGTCCAGCGGGATGCCCCGCTGCTCCAGGGGGTTGAAGGTCATGGGGGGTGCCTCCTGAAACGAGAAGGGACTCGCGCGCCACCGGGGTACCCCGCTTCGGACGACGAGCACAGACCTGCTCCTCAGTCTGTTCACCACGGGTGCTTTTCAGCCACCGCTCACGCCTGGGGACCGCACGGTTCCCTCCGATGGGTCACCAGAACAGGCGGATGCCGTGCTCGTCGGGAAAGCGCGTCGGCGCCTCGCCGGACGGCGTGCCCGTTGCGGCCGCCGGGAACCGGCGCCGACAGTCGTGCCGGCGTATGTGGTTCCGAAGGAGGACTACTTTCCGCGGAGCTGGATACGTACAGCCCCGACACAGGACCGGCGGGTGGGACCACCGCACCCCTGTGGCCGTCCATGCGCTGCTCCCGAGTGAGGAATGCAATGGCAACCCATACCGAGCCGGTGGCTCCGGTCCCCACGGCCGAGCGCCGCGGACGGGGCCACGTCCTGGTCACCTGGCTGACGACTACGGACCACAAGAAGATCGGCCACCTGTATCTCATCACGTCCTTCGGGTTCTTCCTGATCGGCGGGGTCCTGGCGATGGTGGTGCGGGCGGAGTTGGCGCGGCCTGGCCTGCAGATCGTTTCCCCGGAGCAGTACAACCAGGCGTTCACGATGCACGGCACGATCATGCTGCTGCTGTTCGCCACCCCGACCTTCGCGGGATTCGCCAACGCGATCATGCCGTTGCAGCTAGGTGCCCCGGACGTGGCCTTCCCCCGGCTGAACATGCTGTCGTACTGGCTGTTCGCCCTGGGCGGCCTGATCGTGCTGAGCAGTTTCCTCACTCCGGAGGGGGCCGCCGACTTCGGCTGGACCGCCTACCCGCCGCTCAGCGGCGCCGAGCACACCCCCCAACTCGGCGGCGACCTGTGGATCATGGGACTGGCGCTGTCCGGGTTCGGCACCATCCTCGGCGCCGTCAACTTCATCACCACGATCATCTGCATGCGCGCCCCCGGCATGACGATGTTCCGGATGCCGATCTTCACCTGGAACGTGCTGCTCACCTCAGTGCTGGTGCTGCTCGCCTTCCCCGTCCTCGCCGCCGCTCTGCTCGCGCTGGAGGCGGACCGGCAGTTCGGCGCGCACATCTTCGACCCGGGGAACGGCGGGGCGATCCTGTGGCAGCACCTGTTCTGGTTCTTCGGCCATCCCGAGGTCTACATCCTCGCCCTGCCGTTCTTCGGAGTGATCACCGAGATCATCCCGGTCTTCTCCCGCAAGCCGGTCTTCGGCTACCTGAGCCTGGTCGGCGCGACCATCGCCATCACCGGGCTGTCCGTGACGGTGTGGGCGCACCACATGTTCGCCACCGGTGCGGTGCTGCTGCCGTTCTTCTCCTTCATGAGCTTCCTGATCGCCGTCCCGACGGGCGTGAAGTTCTTCAACTGGATCGGCACCATGTGGAAGGGCTCCCTGTCGTTCGAGCCGCCGATGCTGTGGGCGGCCGGGTTCCTCGTCACGTTCCTGTTCGGCGGCCTGACCGGTGTCCTGCTCGCCTCGCCGCCGCTGGACTTCCACGTCCACGACAGCTACTTCGTCGTCGCCCACTTCCACTACGTGCTGTTCGGCACGATCGTGTTCGCGATGTTCGGCGGCTTCAGCTTCTGGTGGCCGAAGATGACCGGGAAGATGCTCGATCACCGGCTGGAGAAGATCCACTTCTGGACGCTGCTGGTCGGCTTCCACACCACCTTCCTGGTCCAGCACTGGCTCGGCGCCGAGGGCATGCCCCGCCGCTACGCCGACTACCTCGCCGTCGACGGCTTCACCGCCCTGAACACCGCGTCCTCCATCGGTGCCTTCCTCCTGGGCCTGTCCACCCTGCCGTTCCTGTACAACGTGTGGAAGACCGCCAAGTACGGTGAGCGGATCGAGGTCGACGACCCCTGGGGCTACGGACGGTCACTGGAGTGGGCGACCTCCTGCCCGCCGCCCCGCCACAACTTCGTCGCGCTGCCGCGCATCCGCTCCGAATCCCCCGCCTTCGACATCCACCACCCCGCGATCACCGGCCTGGACCAGGCGGAGGTCACCGGGCAGCGCGACGTCCTGGACCCCGGCGGCCACAAGGGGGACCGGTCATGACGTGGAGTCATATCCCTCACCGGCCCATTGCCGTCCCGTCGTCGGCCCGCCGGCGGCACCCCGGTCGTCGCGGCCGAGGCGGAGGGCTTCCCGCCGGCGCGTTCGCACCGGACCCGAGCACGCCGTGAGGCGCAGCCCCTGTGCGACAGCCTCCCGTGGCTGAGCAGCGCGCAGACCGAAGACCTCACGCGTCACCACAGGCGCCCGCCGGGCATCCAGGTCGTTGACGTCGACGACTCCGACGATCCCGATGCCGAGACCGACGCCCTCGGCGGGTTCCTGCCCGGCCTTCGGGCCGAACTCGCCGGTCCCACCTTCGAGGAGTGGTTCGGCGCCCCACCCTGACAAGGACGAGGCCGGCCGTCGGCGAGCACGGCATCGACGGCCGGCCGCCCGGCCCGCCGTGTCCGCATGCGGGCCGAAGGAGGCCGAGAGGGGCCGCCTTCGACGGCGTGGCCCTCCCGGACGTTCTTGCCGCGCTGGACGGCCATGCCCCCGGGGCCTGCGGCGCCCCTCCCCCGAACTCCCGCCCGTTTTCCCGGTGCCGGCCGAGGACGGCCCTCCTCGGCGCCCTCGCCACCCTCGCCGCCGTGCTCGTGGCGGCCCTCGCGGCCCTCCCCGCCCCCGCTCGCCCCGCTCGCCCCCGCTCGCCGCCGGCCGGCCCGGCAGTGCCCCGCGCCGTCGGCGAGGCCGGAGGCCCGGGTTCACGGCTCGATCCTCCGGATTGACTGTTGACACTCCATTGCCGTCCTGACCATGATGATACTCCGTAGTATGAAACAGGAGCGAGATGAACTTCGAAGGTCAGGTAGCGGTGGTGACCGGTGCCGGTGGCGGGTTGGGACGGGCTCATGCCATGGCCCTTGCCGAGCGCGGCGTCAAGGTGGTCGTCAATGACATGGGGTCGCCGAGTGGAGAGTCCACAGGCCGGAGCGCGGCGGCACAGGTTGCCGCGGAGATTCGGGCCGCCGGTGGTGAGGCGTTCGCCCACCTCTGTGATGTCACGGACGCGGAGGCCGTCGAGAAGATGATCGGCGAGACCCTCGCCCAGTGGGGCCGCGTCGACATCCTCATCAACAATGCCGGGGTCCTGCGCGACAAGTCCTTCGCGAAGATTCAGTTGGATCACGTCCGCCAGGTCGTCGACGTCCACCTGATGGGCTCGGTCCACTGCACCAAGGCGGTGTGGCCGCACATGGTGGAACAGGGCTACGGCAGGGTGCTGATGACCACGTCCGCATCCGGCATCTACGGCAACTTCGGCCAGTCCAACTACGGTGCGGCGAAGTCCGGCCTGGTCGGTCTGATGAACGTCCTCGCGATCGAGGGCGAGCGAAAGGGCATTCGTGTCAACGCGCTCGCCCCGACCGCGGCCACGCAGATGACCGAGGGCCTGATCGACGAGCGGATCCTCGGCCTGCTCACCCCCGAATCGATTGCTCCGGGAGCCTTGTTCCTCGTCAGTGAACAGGCCCCCACCAAGACCATCCTCGCCGCCGGCGCCGGTGTCTTCGCCATTGCGCAGATGAAGGAGTCCGCAGGGGTCTACCTCCCCGAGGGCGACCGCTCGCCCGAAACCATCGCCGAGCGGTGGGCCGAGATCAGCGACATGAGTGCTCCCGTGGTCACCGCGTCCGCGTTCGACCAGACGAAGCGGTATGCCGCCATGGCCGGCACCGAGACGGGGGCCGTGCCGTGAGAGAGGCCGTCATCGTGTCCACGGCCCGGACGCCGATCGGCAAGGCGTTCCGTGGCTCGTTCAACGACACGTCGGGGCAGCGGCTGGCCGCCCACGCGATCACCGGCGCACTGCGGCGGGCTGGACTCGACGGACAGGAGATCGAGGACGTCGTGTTCGGCTGCGCGATGCAGGAGGGCTCGACGGGGATGAACGTCGCTCGCCAGGGGGCGCTGCGGGCGGGGCTGCCGGTGACGGTTCCCGGAATGACCATCGACCGGCAGTGCGCGTCGGGTCTGATGGCGATCGCGACCGCGGCGAAGCAGGTCGTCACCGACGGGATGAACATCGTGATCGGTGGCGGAGTCGAATCCATCTCCCTCGTCCAGAACGAGCACAGGAACACCCACCGGGCCCTCGACCCGTGGCTGTCGCGGGAGAAGCCCTCGCTCTACATGAGCATGCTGGAGACGGCGGAGATCGTGGCAGAGCGTTACGGCATCAGCCGTGACGAGCAGGACGAGTTCGCCCTGCTGTCCCAGCGGCGGACGGCCGCCGCGCACCGGGCGGGACTCTTCGACGAGGAGATCGTCGCCCTGTCCGGCCGACGGGCGACCCCCGAGGGCCCGGACGTCCCGGCGGCCGTCCGGGAGTTCACCCTGCGCGAGGACGAGGGAAGCCGTGCCTCGACCACACGTGATGCGCTGTCCCGCCTCCGGCCGGTGCTTCCCGACGGGAAGGTGTCCGCGACCTCCACCGTCACCGCCGGCAACGCCTCCCAGCTCTCCGACGGCGCCTCCGCCGCCGTCGTGATGGAGGCCCGCGAAGCGGGGAAACGCGGACTCACCCCGCTCGGCGCCTACCGGGGGATCGCCGTCGCCGGCTGCGAGCCGGACGAAATGGGGGTCGGCCCCGTGCACGCGGTCCCCAAGCTGCTCGCCGAACACCGCCTCTGCGTGGACGACATCGACCTGTGGGAGCTCAACGAGGCCTTCGCGTCGCAGGCCGTCCACTGCCGTGACCGCCTGGGCATCGATCCGGCCAAGCTCAATGTCAACGGCGGCGCCATCGCGGTCGGTCACCCCTACGGCATGACGGGGGCCCGCCTCGTCGGCCACGCCCTGCTCGAGGGACGCCGGCGCGGTGCCCGGTTCGCCGTCATCACCATGTGCGTCGGCGGAGGCATGGGCGCCGCCGGTCTCTTCGAGATCTTCTGACGAACACCATCTGCCGACGCGGCCGGCGCGGACTCCCTCCGGGCGGGCTCCCTCCTTCGGACAGCGCGGACCGGAACAGTCCGGCCGCCGCTGCCGCTGCCGTACCGAGGTGAGACGTCGCCACCGCCCCGGACGCGTTCCCCGCACGACACCAGTACCTCAACCCGTTGGAAGGGCTTCGATGACTGTCGATTCGGTTTCTTCGGCGGCGGACACGCTGCACGCACGCGCCACGCGCAAGGCCATGGTCAGGCTCCTGCCGATCATGCTGGCCGCCTACTTCATGGCCTACATCGACCGCACCAACGTCGCGCTCGCCAAGACCCAGCTGCAGGCCGACGTCGGTATCAGCATCACCGCCTTCGGGCTGGGCGCCGGCATCTTCTTCGTCAGCTACGCCTTCCTGGAGGTGCCCGGCAGTCTGATCATGCACAGAGTCGGCCCAAGACGGTGGATCGCGCGGATCGCCGTCACCTGGGGCGCGCTCTCGGCGGCCATGATGTTCGTCCAGGGCGAGTGGTCGTTCTACGTGCTGCGCTTCTTCCTCGGCATGGCCGAGGCCGGCCTCTACCCGACCCTCATGTACATGGTCACCGTGTGGTTCTCCCAGAAGCACCGCGCCACCGTGGTCGGATTCATCTACCTGGCCCCGACCGTCGCCCTCATCGTGGGCAACCCGATGGGCGGCGCGCTGATGGAGTTCGACACCGCTCTGGGGCTGCACGGGTGGCAGTGGATGTTCCTGATCGAGGGCATCGTGACCATGCTCGTCGGCGTCCTCGTCTGGTTCAGGCTGCCGGAGACGCCCCGCGACGCCTCATGGCTGACGTCCGAGGAAGCGGAGATACTCTCCGCCCGTGCCGCCGGTGACGGCACGGAAACCGGACACCGGATCAGGGGCAGCCTGAAGCACGCCTTCGCCCGCCCCTTCATCGTCATCGTCGCGCTGATCTACCTGTTCAACCAGGTCACGAACGTCGGCATCGTCTTCAACATGCCGTCGATCGTCGAAGGGCTGAACATTCACGGCTCGTTCCTCATCGGCCTGGTGTCGGGAAGCGCCGGTATCGGCGCCACCGTCGGAGTGCTCCTCGTTCCCCTCGTACACCGTCGTTTCGGCAACGAGGTGGCGCTCATCGGGATCCTCGCGGCGTCGACGGCGGTGACGGCGGCGGTCTTCGTGCTCTCGTCGTCCCCGGCCGTGCAGATCCTGCTGATCGTGGTCTCCATGGTCTTCGTGTTCGGCACGCTGCCGCTGTTCTGGTCCGTGGCCATGGCGCGGATGTCCGGACTGGTCGCCGCCGCCGGTCTCGCGTTCATCAACACGATCGGGCTCCTCGGCGGATTCCTCGGCCCGTACGCCTTCGGCCTGGCCGAGGAGGCGACCGGGAACCCCGGCGCGGGGCTCTACGTCGTCATCGCCGCCTCGGTCGTCGGCGTCCTGCTCACGCCTCTGCTCGCACGGGCCGTCCGCAGTGAGGACGCGGCCGCGGCCGAAGTCCCGGCCCCCGTCTCGCGTTAGCCGCGACCCGCCCCGGAACCAGACACGAAGGAAACGCACATGCACAGCCTCATGCAGGACCGCCCCTTGTCGCTGCCGATGCTCATGGACGGCATGGAGCACCGGTTCAGCCGCAAACACGTCACCACGACACAGCTGAGCGGCACGGTGTCCGCGTCCTACGGCGACGTCGCCGAGCGTGTCCGGCGCCTCGCCGGGGTGCTGGACCACCTGGGCGTCCCCGCCGGCGCCCGGGTGGGGAGTTTCGGATGGAACTCGCAGCGCCACCTGGAGCTGTACATGGCCGTGCCCTGCTCGGGGCGGGTCCTGCACACGGTCAACCACCGTCTCTTCGCGGACGACATCGCCTACATCGTCGACGACGCCGCGGACGACGTCCTCTTCGTCGACCGGTCGCTCCTCGACGTGGTGCGCCCCCTGCTCGACAGGTGTCCGAGCGTGCGGCACCTCGTCGTGATGGACGACGGCTCACCGACGGAGCTGCCGGTCGACCCCCGGGTGCACGACTACGAGACCCTCCTGGGCGTCGCACGGCCGGTCGCGGCGTTCGAGAGCGTCGACGAACGCACCGCCGCCGCCCTGTGCTACACCTCGGGGACCACGGGCCGCCCCAAGGGAGTCCTCTACGACCATCGCTCGATCGTGCTGCACGCGATGACGCTGCTGATGGCGGACACCTTCGCCATCGGCGAGGACGACACGGTGATGCCGATCGTGCCCATGTTCCACGTCAACGCCTGGGGCCTCCCCTACGCCGCACTGATGGCCGGAGCGAACCTGGTCATGCCCGGCCCGGTCATGTCACCGGAGCGTCTGGTGCAGGGAATGGAGGCGTGCCGGGTCACCTTCGCTGCCGCGGTGGCCACCGTCTGGCGCGGGATACTGCCCCACGTCGGCGACGCCGACCTGAGCGCACTGCGGCGCGCCGTCAGCGGCGGGGGCGCGCTGCCCGTCACGCTCTCCCGCGCCTTCCACGAGAAGGCCGGCATCCCGCTGGCGAGCTCGTGGGGGATGACCGAGACCAGCCCGCTGGTCTGCAGCGCGAGAGTCCCCAGCGAGACGGCGCACTCCCTGACCGAGGACGACCGCATCACGGCACTGGCCGTCCCCGGTCCTCCCACGGTGCTGTGCTCTCTGCGCCTGGTCGCCGAGGACGGTTCCCCCGTGCCCCGCGACGGACGGCGCCGAGGTGAGCTGCAGGTCGCCGGCCCGACCGTCGCGGCCGCCTATTTCGGCAGCTCCCCCCAGGCCTCGGCGTTCACCGAGGACGGCTGGCTGCGGACCGGTGACGTGGCCACCATCGATCCCTTCGGTGTCGTGCGCATCGTCGACCGGACCAAGGACCTCATCAAGTCGGGAGGAGAGTGGATCTCGTCGGTCGAACTCGAGAACGAGATCATGGCGATGCCCGATGTCCTGGAAGCCGCGGTCGTCGCGGTGCCCGACGACAAGTGGGGAGAAAGGCCGCTCGCCTGCGTGGTGCCGGTACCGGATTCGGGCCTCACCGCCGAGAGCGTCCGCCGGTATCTGTCCGGACGGGTGGCCAAGTGGTGGATCCCCGAGAAAGTGGTCATGCTGGACGGTCTTCCCAAGACGGCATCCGGAAAGTTCGCGAAAGCCGCGCTGCGCCGGTCGATGACCCCTACGGGCGACTGACGGGCAGCCACACCGCTGAACGGCCCGTCGCGGACTCCGCCACGGCAGAACCTCAGCGAACCGGATCGAGGAGCAGTCCTCCGACCACGATGTCCACGACCTCGTCGGCAAGGTGCCGCAAGTCGTCCGGCGACTGCCCCTCGATCCGGCGAAACCACATGTCGACGGCGTTGAGACTGCACAGCAGCGTCCGGGCGGCCAGATTCGCGCGCACGGGACGAATGGTGCCGTCGGCGATACCGTCCTTGACGACCTGAAGGAAAAGGTCTTCGTACTCGGCCCGCAGGAGGTTCAGCGCGTCCAACGCCTTCCGCTGACGGGGCTTCAGCGCGGTCGACGACTGCTCACGCACTCCGAGATGAACCACATGGTGATACGCGAGATTCGTCATCAGATTCATCACGTGCTGGGTCGACATGGCGATGAGTCTTTCCCGCCCGCTCCCAGGATCCTGGGCCAGCGGCTCCACTTGTTCGCGGACGGTTCGCATGCCGTGCTCGTACGCGGCGAGGAAGATGTCGAACTTGGAGCGGAAGTGGTAGTAGATCAACCCTTTGGTGGCACCGACACTGTCGGCGATGTCATCGATGGCGACGCCGAACCCCTGCTCCATGAAGGCCTCGGCCGCGGCATCCAGAATTCGGCGCTTGGCGTTGTCGGCCTCGACACCGTCCGCGACTGCCATCCAGATCCTTCTCCCGTTCGGTATTCGTCCGGCGCACTGCCCACCGACGCACTCTTCGAGGGTCCGGAGCATCTGATGATGATACTCCCTAGTATTTCAGGCGGGAAACAGGCAGTGATCCCACGGCCACCGGCGACAGCGGCCCGCCGACGGGGCAGCTGGAGCTGCGCGATCCGTCCGCGCGCCGCCATGCTGTCAGGACGCCGGGCTCCCGCAGTGCCGGCAGCGCGCAACCAGGTGCGTGCTCCTCCGGGCGGAGCCGGCCGGCGCGCGGTGGCACGGACTGCGGGCACGGCGGCGGGAGTTCGGCCTGCGGCGGGAGTTCCGGTGGCCGGCGCCTTGGTTAATCTGCACGGGTGACCACCGACCTGACCCTGCTGCCGCGCGTCGCCTATCGCGGACAGGAGGTCACCGCGCCCCGGCTCCGCGGCCTCCTCGCGCTGCTCGCGAGCGACTTGCGCACGGGCTGCAGCATCGAGCGGCTGGTGGCAGGGCTGTGGCCGGACGAGTTGCCGGAGCGGCCGGTGAAGGCGGTACAGGTCCTCGTGTCCAGGGCGCGGGCGCAGCTGGGCGCCGACGTCCTCGTCAGCACGCCGACCGGATACCGGCTCGCCCTCGCCGAGGACCAGGTCGACAGCTCCGCCCTGCTGCTGCACGCCACCGCGAGCGCGGACCGGGCCAGGGCCGGGGACCATGCGGGATCGCTGGCTGCGGCCGAGGCCGGGCTCGCGCTGTGGGAGGGCACCCCTGACGGGGCCGGCGGCACCGATGATCCCGTAGCCGCGTTGCGCACCGAGCGCGGCCCCGTCCGCGGCACGCTCGTACGCGCGCAGGCGCTCGCGCTCGCCCGCCTCGGGCGGCACGCGGAGGCCGCCGGGCCGCTGGCCGTGGCCGCCGCGGAGCATCCGCGCGACGAGGAAGTGCTCGCCGAACTGCTGCGCGGCGAGGCGGCGACGGCGGGCCCGTCCGCCGCACTGACGCGGTACGAGGCGTACCGCCGTGAGCTGCGCGACGACCTCGGCACGGATCCGGGCGGCGGGCTCAAGGCCGTGCAGCAGGAGCTGCTGCGCGGCGAGGCCCCTGTGGTCAGGCACGGCGTGCCGCACGAGCCGAACCCGCTGCTCGGCCGGGGCGGGGACATCGCGGCGGTGGAGCGGCTGCTGGGCGCCTCCCGCGCCGTCACCGTCGTCGGTCCCGGCGGCCTCGGCAAGACCCGGCTCGCGTACGCCGTCAGCCGCCGGGCCGAGCAGCGGGTGGTGCATTTCGTGCCGCTCGCCGGCATCACCGCGGACGAGGACGTGGCCGCGGAGGTGGCCTCCGCGCTCGGCGCGGGCGAGGGACGGTCCGGCGCCATGAGCGGTCACACCCCCGCCGACCTGGTGCCCGGCATCCTCGGTGTGCTCGGCTCCGGGCCCGCTCTGCTGGTCCTCGACAACTGCGAGCAGATCGTCCGGGGCGCCGCCGGCCTCGTACAGGCCCTGGTCTCGTCCTCGAAGGACCTGCGGGTGCTCGCCACCAGCCGCGCCCCGCTCGGCCTCACCTCGGAGGCGGTGTACGCGCTGCCGGAACTCGGGCTCGACACCTCGGTCGAGCTGTTCACACAGCGGGCCCGGGCCGCCCGGCCCGGCGTGGAGCTGCCGCCGGACGCGGTGGCCGGGCTGTGCCGCCACCTCGACGGGCTGCCGCTCGCCGTGGAGTTGGCCGCGGCACGGGTGCGAGTCCTTTCGGTGCCGGAGATCGCGCGCCGCCTCGGCGACCGGTTCGCGCTGCTGCGCGGCGGGGCGCGGGACGTGCCGGAGCGCCACCGCACGCTGCACGCGGTCGTGGAGTGGAGCTGGAACCTGCTCGCGGAGGACGCCAGGGCGGCGCTGCGCACGCTGTCCGTCTTCCCCGGCGGCTTCCTGGGCGAAGCGGCGGAGCGGGTGCTGGGCGAGGATGCGCTGACGCTGCTGGAGCAGCTGGCCGATCAGTCCCTGCTGACCGTCGTCGACACCCCGGTCGGCGTCCGGTTCCGGATGCTGGAGACCGTACGGGAGTTCAGCGCGGCCCGGCGTGCGGAGGCGGGCGAGGAGGACGAGGCCGTCGGCCTGTTCCTCGCCTGGGCGCGGGACTTCGGGGTCGCGTACCACGACTGGCTCTTCGGCTCGGAGCCTTCCCCCAGCTCTCGGCTCAGCTCGAGCAGGGGAGACCCCCTTGCCGCCAGGGAGCGGATCAAGGCCGAGCAGGACAACCTCGTGCCGGCCCTGCGACACGCCCTCGCCCGTACGGACGGTCCCACCATCGCCGCCCTCACCGCCGTCCTCGCCTCCCTGTGGTCCAACGACTCCAACTTTCTCCGCCTCGCCGCCCTCGCCGCAGACACCGGCCCGCCGCTGTCGCACTACTACCCCGAGCCCGAATACGTCGAAGTCGCCCGCCTCGCCGCGGTGTTGTGCACGGCGAGCCTGTTCATGGGCTACGGTCCGGTCGCCGTACGCCAGCTCGTCACCCTCCGGCGGCTGCCCGCGGCCCCGCCGGACACGCTGCTGGGCGCCGCCGCGACAGTGCTGGGCGCGCTCCCCGAGATGCTGCCTCCCCACTACGAAGTGCTGCACAAGCTCTGCGACAGCGGGCAACCGCTGGTCGCAGGCATCGCCGAGAGCGTCGCCACCTACGTCTGGGAGTACGAGCACGACATCGACCGCGCGCTCGCCTCGGCCCGCCGGACGATCACCGAACTGGCTCCGGCCGGCAATCCGTCCATGCAGCTCATGGGGCATTCCCGGCTGAGCGAGCTGTGCTTGCGGATGGGACGGGGCGAGGAAGCCTACGGGCATCTCATGGCGGTGCTCGATGTGCTGCCGCGGCTCGGCGACGGGCACGACTACATCTTCATCCGCTGGCTCCTCGTCCTCGCCTGCCTGCAGCGCGGCGAGCCCGACGAGGCCGAGTACTGGCTGCGGCAGGCGGAGAGCGACACCATCCCGCAGCAGGACTCCTTCTACCGGCCCGACCTCGGCGGGCGTGCCGAGATCGCGCTCGCCCGCGGGCTGACGGAACTCGGACTCGGCCTGTGGCGCGGCGCCGTGGAGCGGATACGCAAGGCCGGCCCGGTGCACAGCGGCGACCCCCGGCTCGATCCGTGGGCTCTGCAGGTCCAGTCGGCGGCGGTGACGGCGCACGCGTACGCCGGCCGGCTCGAGCTGGTCGCGGAGCCGGTCGACCGGCTGCGGCAGGGGCTGCGGACCCTGCTCTCCGGTCCGGCCGGCTCGCCCATGGAGCTCCCGGTGTTCGGGACGGTGCTGCACGCCCTCGGCATGGCGGGGCTCGCGTCCGGCGACGCCGACGCCGGTGCCGGTGCCGGTGCCGGTGCCGTACGGATGATCGCGCTGGCCGAACGGCTGCGGGTGCTGCGCGACTTCCAGCCGACGATGTCGGCGGACCGCGCCCAAAAGGCCGCCCAGGACGCCGACGGGGCGGCGTACGCCGACGCGGTGTCGGAGTACGCCGCCCTGGAGCGGGACGAACTGTGGGAGGCCGCCCGCGCGGTTGTCCCGGCTACTTCGGGTCACGGTTGAACAACGCCGTCGACCAGCGGTGGCCGAGCACGGTCAGGCCGACGCACCAGATGAGCGCGATCCACCAGTTGTTGCCGATCCCGGTACCGAGCAGCAGGCCGCGCAGGGTCTCGATGACCGGCGTGAACGGCTGGTACTCGGCGATCGGCTGGAACCAGCCCGGCATCGTGTCGGCCGGGATGAAGGCGCTCGAGATGAGCGGGAGGAGGATCAGCGGCATGGCCATGTTGCTGGCCGCCTCGGGGTTCGGGCCGGCCAGTCCCATCCCGACGGCGATCCAGGTGAGCGCCAGGGTGAACAGCACGAGCAGTCCGAACGCCGCCAGCCACTCCAGGACCGTGGCGTCCGTGGACCGGAAGCCGATGGCCACGGCGATGGCGCCGACGAGGACCAGGCTGGCGAGCACCTGCAGCACACTGCCGACGACATGCCCGATGATCACAGAGCCGCGGTAGACCGCCATCGTACGGAAACGGGCGATGAGTCCCTCGGTCATGTCCATGGAGATGGACACCGCGGCCCCGATCACGGTGCTGCCGATGGTCATCGTCAACAGGCCCGGGACGAGATAGGCGATGTACTCGGAGCGGTCGGCGCCGCCGCCACCGATGCCCGCGCTCATCACGTCTCCGAAGATGTAGACGAAGAGCAGCAGCATCATGATCGGCGTGAGCAGCAGGTTCAGGGTCATGGACGGGTAGCGCCGTACGTGCAGCAGGGTGCGGCGCAGCATCGTGTTCGAGTTGCGTACGGCGAGGGAGAGGGCGCTCATCGGACAGCCTCCTCGGGCTGGTCGGAGACGTCGGCTGTGCCGGTCAGGGCGAAGAACACGTCGTCGAGATCGGGGGTGTGCACGGTCAGCTCGTCCGCCTCGATGCCGGCCGAGTCCAGCCAGTCGAGGATGGAGCGCAGCTCGCGCTGGCTGCCGTCGCTGGGGATCTGCAGCGACAGCGCCTCGGCCATGGGGGCGCCCCCTGCTCGAGCGGAGCCGAGAGTTCGGGGGAGAGTGGCCTCGCGCAGGGCGACGGCGGCCGCCTGGTACGCGGCCGGGTCGACGAACCGCAGCCGCACGTGCCCGCCCGGGACGAGCCGCTTCAGTTCGTCGGCGCTCCCTTCGGCGGCGAGCTTGCCGTCGCTCAGCACCGCTATGCGGTCGGCGAGTTCATCGGCCTCCTCCAGGTACTGGGTGGTGAGGAAGACGGTGACGCCGCCGGAGACCAGCTCGCGGATGATCCCCCACATGCTGTGGCGGCTGCGCGGGTCGAGGCCGGTGGTCGGCTCGTCGAGGAAGATGATCCGCGGATCGCCGACCAGCGTCATGGCGAGGTCGAGGCGGCGCTTCATGCCGCCGGAGTAGGTGGAGACCGGCTTCTTCGCGGCCTCCACCAGGTCGAAGCGCTCAAGGAGTCCGGCGGCGGTACGGCGTCCCTCGCTGCAGGAGAGCAGGTGCAGGTCCGCCATGAGGAGCATGTTCTCCTCGCCGGTGATCAGGCCGTCGACGGCGGAGAACTGGCCGGTGACGCCGATCGCGGCGCGCACGGCCTGCGGGTCGGTGGCCAGGTCGTGGCCGCCGACGCGCAGATCGCCGGCGTCGGCGGTGATGAGAGTGGAGAGGATCTTGACGGCGGTGGTCTTGCCGGCGCCGTTCGGACCGAGCAGCGCGAACACGGAACCGGCCGGCACCGCCAGGTCGATGCCGTCGAGGACCGTCCTGTCCCCGTAGGCCTTGCGCAGCCCCTTGGCCGCGATGGCGGGAGAGTGCGATGTCGTTGTCGTCATGCCGCAGAGATTGCGGCAGGGCGCATTCAGCGCGGTTTCAGGATGCTTTCAGCGCCCTGAACCGGGCGGGGGCGGTCGGCGTGATGGCCGGCCTGGAGCCGGCGAACGCCGGGACGGTGGGGCCCAGCGGGAGCACGGCGGGGCCGCGACGGGCGCAGGGTCGCCTTCCGCCCGTCGGAAGGCGCTTGAAAGCGGACGGTGACCAAGGCATGACCAGTGGATCACGGGCTTCGGCGCTCGGCTGTCGTGAGTGTTCGCCGCGGAGTGCTGCGTGCACGACCCGGACGGCCGCTTCATCGAGGTGGCCGGGCAACAGGACTGCTCCAGGGTGTCCTGGCACGCACCGGCACCTGGCCGGGGCGGGCCGCGGTGACCACGCCGGCGGGCCGCGCCGGGCCGTGACGGCGGGCGGACCTCAGCCGGACGCGGTGCCAGGCCCGGGAGCCCGCAGTTGCGGATCCGTCACCCCGCCGGGACATTCCATCCGTTCGATCTCCCAGCCGGCCCGCCTGGCTCCGGCCCGGTACGCGCTTTCGTAGAAGGCAAGTACGGCAGCGCGCGGGTCGGCCTCGGTACGGACCTCGTCGTACCGCAGCACGGCCAGGTGGCTGTTGCCGCGGGCAAGCCAGCGTGCCCCCGCGGGCCGGAGCGGCTCCTCGGCCAGGTGCGCGGGCTCCGGAGCGGTATAGGAGTAGAACGCGGGCTCCGGGAAGGTGTCGTCTCCGAACCAGAAACCGAAACTGATCACCTCCCGGGAGTACGCCTCCCGGGTGACCGGGTCGATCTGTCGAGGCTGCTCGGTGTGACTCCCGGAGAACCGGCTGTGGGCGATGTCGAAGGTGTGCCAGAAGTGGTGCACCGGGCTGACCTTCCCCGAATACCCTGCGGCGAATTCCTCCAGTACGGACGCCACCTGGCTGAGGACCCGCCAGTAGCGGTTGGCCTGCACGGGATCGTAGGTCGAGTGCTCGGTGTCCTCGGCGAACGGCCGGCCGGAGTCGGGAAGGTCGAAGGGTCTTGGTACGGCGAGCCGCGCCCGGACGCCCAGCGCGGCCAGCGCGCCCATGACCATGCGGTAGAAGGACGCCACGGACTGGCCGGTGAGCGGGAGGGAGGTCTCCCGCCCGTCCAGAGTCGAAACAACCAGCTGATGCGCGACAAAGTCGAAGTCCATCGTGAAGATCGGATTACCGTCGACCTGACCCATCGGGCGAGTGGTGGTGCCACGCCCCGTGAGGTGCAACGGGACATTCCACCAATGATTACGCTGAGCGCTGGCGGCGAGACGGATCTTCCCGACGATCTGCGCGAAGCGGTGGAGGGTCTCTTTGGTGTCGCGCCACTCGGCGAGCGGGATCGGCGGAAACAGCTCCATTGTCATCCCTTTCCCTCCCGCCCAACGCTCCTGACGGCCGGACGAGGCTGGACAACCATGGTGACCACGTCCGACAGGTGCGGCACCTCGTCGAACCCGGAAGGCCTAGCGGCGTGCGCAGCGCGAACACGAGCATCGGACGACCGCCACCCTGAAGCCCGGCCGGCAGCCGCCGGCTCCGGCGGCGCGGCATCGGCCGCACCGTGTCCGGACGGGCCGGCCAGGCCGGTGACCGCCTCCGGCGCGACAGCCGGGACGGCCGCCCGCCGGCAAGGCCCGGCCGACCGTGCGCCGCCACCGCGCCCGCAGCCGACGATCCCCGAACGCCGAAGCCGCTGATGCGCCTCCGGAGGGGCTGCGCCGATCACCACCGGGCTCCAGCCGGAGGGCAAAGAACGTCCGGATGACGGTCTGCAGCCCGCTCTCGAGACGCCGCCGGCAGGTTTACCGGGCAGGCCGCTTCTACCGCCCGAACCGCGCTCGACGAATCGCTCTGCGCTGTGCGGCGGTGGTGGCGCCCCAGATCCCGTCGTCCTCGCCGTGATCGATGGCCCATGACCGGCAGACGAGAAGGACGGCACAGCGACGGCATATGGTCCGGGCGAGGGAAGCCTCGTCTCCGGGCGACGCAGAGTCGGACAGAGGGAAGAAAATCTCAGGATCCTCGCCTACACACGAAGCCTGATCGCGCCAGTCCGGCGCCATGTGATCTTCAGGGAATGAGCCAGACACGGCACACCTCTACACAGCGTTCAACAACACCTTTGACACTTTGCAGTACCAAAGACCCGGCAGAGGTTTTAGACAGCCTACAACTCGCTGCAGAGCTTCTCCAGCCTTCGCCCCCGGAGAAGCACCACCTCCTGAAGCGTGGTGCGGAAGGCCGTGATGACGCAGGCCGGAACGGTGTGCGGGCATGCGCGGTCGCGGTGGTCGAGGTGTCCGCACCCGTACAGGATCCGCTACCGGCCGGCGGTGGGGCACCAGCCGGAGGAGCCCGGTTTCGCGACTCAGAAGGTGACCGTTGGGCGTTTGCCGGAGGTCCACAACACGAGGAAGACGGCACCGCGTGGTCGGGCGAGGGCGGAGCGGCCGCGAGGTAGGGGGCGATGCGGTTCGAGGAGTACGTCGCCCAGGCCGTGTCTCTTCGATCATCGGCTGCCTTCCCGAGTCCCCGAACCCGCACCACGCCGGCCGGTCGGAAACCGGGTGCGGGCTGTCGGTGCGGTGATGTGTGATCGGGAGTATGGCGATGGTGTCGGGCAAGCCGGGGGTCGACGGGCTGAGCGAGGTTGTGGGCGTGCTGCGGGAGTGGCAGCACGACGGGGCGCCGATGCAACTGCATCCGGGGGACCTGGGCTGGTTCTGGCGGTTCGGTGCGGAGGCGACGGCCGCGGCGGTCCGGACCTGGAGCCGGGACGGACAGATTCTCGCCGTCGGGCTGCTGGACGGTCCCGGGCTGTTGCGGCTGGCGATCGCGCCGGGCGCCCAGCGGGACGAGGAGCCGGCGCAGCAGCTGGTTGAGGACGTGACCGAGCCGGAGCGCGGCGTGCTCCCCGAGGGGAAGGCGGACATCGAGGCGCCGACAACTCCCCGAGGTCCGGGACCAGTACCGGGACGTCCGGTGCCGTGCCTCCTCGATCACGAGCGGAGCCGGACGAGGAGTGCGGGAGCGGTGACGGTGCCGAGGAATATGTATCCGCACTTGTCGTAGCGGGTGGCCGACCGCCGCGTGAACTCCTGGCGAGACGGACGGACTTGGTGTCGTTCTTCTCACGGAGCCGTTGGGGACCGGCGGCGCACTGGTGAACGCGGACCGAGGTGGAGTCGATGGTGACGCTCCGGTCGACGCCGCCCGCGGTGTCGGCGACCGCCCGGACGTACTGGAGCAGCCGCTTCCAGGTGTCGTCGGCCGACCACAGCATGTGCCGCTTGTGGACGGTCTGTCATGAGCCGATTCACATCAGGGCGGCGCGATGTGCGGCCCTCGGGAGGCCGCACATCGCGTTGTCGTCGGTGTGCTATCAGTCCTTAGTCGTGGTGGTTGTTGTGGTTGCCATTGCCGCCACGGCCGTTGTCGTGGTGGTTGTTGTGATCGCCGTTACCGCCACGGCCGTTGTCGTGGTGGTTGTTGTGATCGCCGTTACCGCCACGGCCGTTGTCGTGGTGGTTGTTGTGATCGCCGTTACCGCCACGGCCG
>NZ_JBITSN010000005.1:0-62958 GCF_044540975.1 Streptomyces sp. NPDC085927 | reverse complement strand
CGTTGTCGTAGCGGTCGTAGTGGTCGTTGTGATCGCCGTTACCGCCACGGCCGTTGTCGTAGCGGTCGTAGTGATCGCCGTTACCGCCACGGCCGTAGTCGTCGCAGTCGTTGTTCCACCAGGAGTAATTGTCACAGTACCGACTGTGACTGGAGTCCTGCGGGGTGGCCGAAGCAGTGCCTGCTGTACCGACGGCGACACCGCCGGCCATCAGCAACCCTGCGGCTGACGCCGTGGCGAGGCGCCTCGCACGTTGTGTTCGCATGGGAAATACCTTTCGCTCCATCGTCTCCCGCTTTTCGAAAGGAAGGGCGGGAATGGATGGCCTCAGCCGCAAACAAAAGTTGCGACAGGGTCTTTGAACGTCACTGCATGCCGATCCGGTGCACGGGCTCGACCGCCGACGCCTCCAGGCCGCCCATCGGTACACGCGGGCGATCACTGTGGCCATGGTCCGCTCGGTTCGGGAACCGGTCGGCCGGGCGTGCCGTGCTTGCGGCATTCACTCCCCGAGCCTAGTCACGCATCGGCGCATCGGCATCTTGGGAGACCCGTCGCGTTCAGTCGTCATCGCGGGATCCGGACCACGCCCTCCTGGATCACCGGGACGGCGAGCCGACCGTCGCGCATGTGATCCGGTCCCGGCCCGGCAGCAGGTGCCCCGGAGGATGCCTCGACGGCGCCTGCTCCGAGGGACGTTGGGACAGGCCATGCCCCGAAGTGGGCTGCTGCCGGATTCACTCGCACTGGGCAGAGTACGGATCCGACGGTTCGGCCGATGTGCCTTGAGCCTGGCCGGCGGGTGGTCGACATGGAGAAGTGACGCCGAACGCGTCCGGCCCGTACCGCAGCGGACAGGCCGGCGAGCCGAGGGCTCCCACCGGACCGCAGTATGTCCCGGCGCGGGCGGGCCGGCACCGCGATCGACTGCGACGGGAGGGCCGTGGTGCACCCAGTCGGCCGCATCGGGCGCACTCGGATGCAGCGGATACGGCGCAGGGCGGCTGAGACACCACGCGTTGTGCGGATCCGGTGCCTGCACGCGCAACGCCGGTCCGTGTCGGCGGGCGACCGGGGGGTTTGCGGTCTCCGGTCTGATCAGGCGGCCGGCTGCAGTCGGACGCAGCATTGTCCGGGGCTGGGCGCCAGGCATGCCTGGAGTCCTGTCTCGTCCCTGCCCTCGAGGACACCGCGAAGCAGATGGAGGTTCATGCCGCACACCGTTTGGGTGTGTTCCCGGGCCAGCGTGTGGAAAGGACAGTTCGCCAGAACGATGGCGTCGTCCTCGTGGCGTGGCTCGAAGCCGTAGCGCTCCAGCAGGTCGAAGACGTTCGTCTTGTTCTGCTCGTCCAGTTGCGTGCCGAGTTCCTCAGCCTTGCGGTGCAGCACCTCGCGCACCGGCTCACCTGTCGCGTCGGATTCCTCCACGGCTTGGGCAAGGAGCCGTCCGGCCAGCTCGTAGCGGCGGTCCGGCAGGTTGACGGCGACCTGCTTCGTCGAGCGGCGGTAGAGCTTGGCCGGTCTTCCCGCGCCCGGTCCTGAGCGTCCGCTGCGACGCTCGTAGACGACGTCCAGCAGCGATTCGTCAGCCAGCCGGTCCAAGTGGAACGCGACGGTCCGCCGAGCCAGCCCGAGGGCGGCGGCCGCCTCGTCACGGCCGACGGGGCTCGGCTGGCGCACCACGTGGTCGTACAGCCTCCTGCGGGTCGGCTCGTCCAGAGCGGCGACGGCGGAGACGTCCGGGTCACGTACTTCCTTCGGGGTGTCCACGAACACCAGTGTAAAACCCACAGCCATTGACTATAGACCGGATCGGCGCTTCTATTACCAATGAACCTTGCCAATAGAAGGAGGGGGCCATGTCCTCCGTCACCACAAGCACCACCTCCGCCGCCCCGCGGCGGGCGGTGCTCACCGACCCCGGCTACCAGGCGTTCGTGATCCTGCGCGCCGGCTTCACGGTGGCGCCGATCCTGTTCGGGCTGGACAAGTTCGCCAACCTGCTCGTGGACTGGCCCGCCTACCTCGCGCCGTGGATCGACAGCCTGGTTCCCGGCAGCGCCCAGGCGGCCATGTACGCGGTGGGGGCGATCGAGATCGTGGCCGGCCTCGCCGTGGCGCTGGCTCCGCGCTTCGGGGGCTGGCTCGTGGCCGGCTGGCTGGCCGGCATCATCGTCAACCTGCTGACCATCCCGGGCCACTACGACATCGCCCTGCGCGACTTCGGACTGCTCCTCGGCGCCGTCGCGCTCGCACGGCTCGCCCAGCGCTACCACGCCAAGCGGCAGCCGTGAACGGACGCCGAGCGCACTGACCCCCTCCAGCGGGTGGCGCCTCACGGCACCACCCGCCGCGCCGCGTCTCCTCGGATCACCCGGAATCCTGATCAGCCGCGTCCGAGAGCGACGGAGCAGCCCCGATGAGATGGTGAAGTCGTGGGAACTTCTCCCAGAGCCGATCACCATCGCCTGGTGGCGGCGCGGACCGGTGGTTACGTGCCGCTCCGCGACTACGCGGTGATCGGCGACGGCCGGGCCGCGGCACTGGTCGCCCGTGACGGGTCGGTGGACTGGCTCGGACTGCCGGATCTGGACTCGCCCGCGGTATTCGGCGCTGTGCTCGACGCGGACCGCGGCGGCCGGTTCCTCCTGGAACCGGCGGTGCCCTACCGCAGTGAACGCCGCTATCTGCCCGGCACGAACGTCCTGGAGACGACTTTCGTCACCCCGCAGGGCACCGTGAGGGTTACCGACGCGCTGACCCTGCACGACGAGGTCGCGCTCACTCCGATGCGTGAGTTGCAACGGCGTGTCGACGGCGTGTCCGGGACCGTGCGGATGCGGTGGAGGGTGCAGCCTCGATTCGGCTACGGCACCCGCCCCACTCGCCTGGTCCGGCGCGCGGGGGTGCCGGTGGCGACAGCCGGGGCAGACGCGCTCGCCCTATGCACCTGGGAGGCCGGCGAACCCCGGTGCGAGGGGGATGCGATCAAGGGCAGCTTCCTCACGGCGCCGGGCGGGAGCGCCCTGATCGCCATGCCGTTCGCTCATCAGGAACCGCTGGTCCTGCCGGCCCGCGCCGAATGCGACGTACGCCTGGAACGTACGTGCGCGGCCTGGCGGCGCTGGGCGGACGACCGGATCCACCCCGGCAGATGGCGCCAGGCGGTGATGCGCAGCCTGCTCACCTTGAAGATGCTGGTCTTCGCCCCGTCCGGCGCGGTCGCGGCCGCGGTGACGACGTCGCTGCCGGAACACGTCGGCGGCGAGCGCAACTGGGACTACCGCTTCTCCTGGGTCCGCGACTCCGCCTTCACCCTGGCCGCCTTCCTCCGGCTCGGCTGCCCCGCGGAAGCACACGCCTACTTCTGGTGGCTGATGCACGCCTCCCAGCTCACCCACCCCCGCCTGCAGGTCCTCTACCGGCTGGACGGCGGCGCCCACACCACGGAGGAGACCCTCCCCTGGGAGGGCTACCGCGGCTCGTCGCCGGTCCGGACCGGCAACGCGGCCGCCCGTCAGATCCAGCTCGACACCTACGGCGAGCTGATGCAGACCGCCTCGCTGTACGCGCAGGCCGCCGGACGGCTGGACTCGGACGTCGCCCGGCGCCTGGCGGAACTCGCCGACCTGGTCCACGCCACGTGGCAGGATCCCGACTCGGGCATCTGGGAGGTACGCAGCGCGCCCCGCCACTTCACCCAGTCGAAGATGATGTGCTGGGTGGCGCTCGACCGCGCGGTGGCCCTCGCCGAGCGCCGCTTGATCCCGGACCGGAACCTGGTCGCCTGGCAGTCCGCCCGCGAAGAGATCGCCGCGTTCATCGAAACCCGCTGTGTCGCGCCACGCCGCAACTGCTACGTGCGCTCCGCCGGCAGCGAGGACCTGGACGCCGCCGTCCTCCTCGGCCACCTCTACGGCTACGACGGTGACGTTCAGCGCATGCGCGACACGATCACGGCCGTTGGGCAAGAGCTGCGGCACGGGCCGTTCGTCGACCGCTACTCCGGCGAAGACGGCCTGAGCGGTACCGAGGGAGCCTTCCTCGCCTGCTCCTTCTGGCTCGCCGAATCCCTCGCCCGCACCGGACGGCTCACCGAGGCCACTGAATTGATGGACGACCTGGTCGATCTGGCCAACGACGTCGGCCTCTACAGCGAGGAGATCGACCCGGCCACCGGTGACTTCCTGGGAAACCTGCCCCAGGGGCTGAGCCACCTGGCGCTCATCAGCGCCGCCTGCGCCATCGACGCCGCCGGCAAGGGGGCGGGCGGGTGAGCGCGTGGGGAACGGCCGCCGGGGCGTTCGTCGGCACACTGGTGCTGACCACCGCATTGCGCGCCGCCGGTGAGATGCGCCTGACGCGCATGGACCTGCCCTTCCTGCTCGGCACGGCGGTGACCGTCAACCGCACGCGCGCCAAGGCCGTCGGCTACCTGATCCACTTCCTCGACGGCGAGATCTTCGCGTTCATGTACTACGCCGTCTTCCTCGCGATCGGCATGGCCGGCTGGTGGCTGGGCGCCCTCTTCGGTCTCCTGCACGGCCTGTTCGCCGGCACCGCGCTGGTCGGCGTTCTCCTGCCGCTCGTCCACCCCCGGATGGGCAGTCCGCTCACCAGCGCCCCCGAGGTGGCCCTTCTGGAACCACCCGGCTTCCTGATGCTCAACTACGGACCGAGTACTCCCGTGGTCACCGTCCTCGCCCACATCGGCTACGGAGCCATCGTCGGAGGCTTCACCACGCTCGGAACCTGACAGTCGGACCGGCCGGCTCACGACAACTCTGACGTACTCCCGCAGCCCGCCCGGTCCGGAGCCGGGCGTCGTGCGGGGCCGAGAGCAGTCGCAGCCCATGGTCCGCCAAAACTTCGCGGGGTCGCCTCATGGCCATGGGGCCCATGCCGGGGAACTGTCGGATGTCGTACTCCTACCGGTGCTGGCCAGTCGGCCACCGGGCAAAGAGAGGGCAACCGTCAGGCGGCAGCGGGCTCGGAGAAGAAACAGCTCATCAGGGCGGGCCGCGGTCACGGCGCCCACCAGCCGCACGTGGTCGGCGTCGCGCTCGGCCCCGTCTCGCCGCCCACTCTCTCCGGCGGGCTCGGCCTGGCCGCATGGGTGGTGGGACTCGTCCTGGGCGTACGAAACCTCTCGCAGCAAGGCATGTTCCTCATCGGCGGGACCATCGCCGACAGCTTCGGACCACGGGTATTCCGCGCCTTCGTCCGTCCCGGTGCGCATGAAGACGGGCGTGATCACTGATAGTCCGGGACCGGCCACCCGGTCTCCCCCAGGGACCGCTTAACATCACTCGTGATGAGAAGCGGTGCGCAGCCGGCGCGAGACGGAGGACGCGGTCCGCGGTGGACTGTTCGCACCGCGGTCCTCTGCCCTGTCCTTGCCTTCCTGCTCGCCGCCTTGGTGGTGTGCCTGGGATACACCGGGCACAGTGGCGCCGTTGATGACGCTGCTCCCTCGACGGCCATGCCCGTCGGCAGGACAGTGGCGGCCGGGCCCCCGGCCGAGCATCACATCACGCCTCCCGTCCGGCAGGGCGACTGCTCCCCCGGCGATTCCTGCTGTTCTTCTGCCGTCCACGATGTGGCGGGCGTACTCGGCGCGCCCTCGCACACCCTGCCTCTGGTCCTGACCCGCATGCCGGGCTTCCCGCGGCCGGAGCAGCGCCCCACGGTCCTCGCACAGCCTCCGCCGGTGCACAGTGCTCCCGACCTCCACGTCCTTCAGGTGCAACGGACCTAGACGGTTCCTCGGCGCCCTGCGCTCACGTTCGCGCAGGTGCCGAGCGGTATCCGTCCAGCGCCCCTGTACCCACCGCCGTCCGGCGGGGAAGGACACATTCAGTCATGAGCAAGACCGGCAAGAAGGAAGCCGCGGCTGCCCGCAAGGCCCGCGTCGAAGAGATGCGTCGCACCGAGAGAGTTCGGGAGCGTCGCAACCGCGTCATCACCATCACGCTCAGCACGGTCATCGTCGCGGGCCTGGTCGGGTGGGGCGGGTATGCCCTCAACAACGCCAACGAGAAGAGCGAGCAGCAGGCGGCCGAGGCGAAGAAGCCCGTACGGGGTGAGAAGACCTGGGAGGCGAAGGAGCTCGGCCGGGACCACGTCCAGGGCACCGTGAAGTACGCGATGAGCCCACCGGTCGGCGGCGACCACAGCCAAGCGTGGATGACCTGCGACGGCACCGTCTACACCGAGGCGATACCGAACGAGAACGCCGTCCACTCCCTCGAGCACGGCGCAGTCTGGGTCACCTACAACGACAAGGCCGCCGACGCCGACCTCAAGGCTCTCGGGGACAAGGTTGCCAAGACCCCGTACAGCCTGATGAGCCCGGTCACGGGCCAGTCCGGGACGATCATGCTGTCGGCCTGGGGACGCCAGCTCACCGTGGACAAGGCATCGGATCCGCGGATCGACCAGTTCTTCACCAAGTACGTCCAGGGGCCTCAGACCCCTGAGCCGGGTGCCGCCTGCTCGGGCGGCCTGATGGCATCATGACCGGCACGGTCATGGCGGAACGAGCCACCGGTTCAGGAGAGGCGCACGGCCGACGGCCCGGCCTCACCCGCTGGCTGATCGTCGGCGCGGCCGCCCTCGTCGCCGTCGTCGTGACCCTGTCGGTCCTGGTCATGGTGAGCGAGGAGAACGATCGGGCGGCCGGCGTTCCGGCTGCGGACTCCGCCGACGCGGGGTTCGCTCGCGACATGGCCGTCCACCACCAACAGGCGGTGGAGATGTCGTACATCGTCCGAGACCGCACGGCTGACGAGGACATCCGGCGTCTCGCGTACGACATCGCGCAGACTCAGGCCAACCAGCGCGGCATGCTGCTCGGCTGGCTCGATCTGTGGGAGCTGTCGAAGATCTCGCCCGACGGGTACATGGCGTGGATGCGGGGTGGCCACGGGGGCCACTCGTCGAAGGACGGGTCCCTGATGCCGGGCATGGCCACGCCCGCGGAACTCGGCCGGCTCGGCGAGCTCGAGGGCGATCAGGCGGAGATTCTCTACCTCCAGCTCATGATCGACCACCACCTGAGCGGCGTCGACATGGCCCGTGCCTGTGCCTCGCAGTGCGAGGTGGACACCGAGCAGAGGCTGGCGCAGAGCATGGTCGAGGGCCAGCAGTCGGAGGTCGAGTTGATGACCGACCTGCTGAAGGAACGCGGGGCCGCGCCCCGGAAGTGATTCCTCTCCGGTCGGGTGCCGCCCAGCGGCGGCGCCCGACCGCTTTCCCAGCTCCGTGCAGGCAGCGCCCATAGGGCATGGGGGCACCGTCTGCGCCCTGTCTGCGTCCGTCAGCGTGCCGATACGTCGCCAGCGGACACCGCGCCGGGAACGAGTGGTCATGACCAGCACTTTCGCAACACGCTCCCGTGCTGACGAGTCGCTCCACCGGCCTCGACGCACCGGACCGTTCGGGCTCGCCCGCTCACCACGTGCCGTCGGCCGGGAGTTCCAGGCACAGTTGGTAGCCGCCGTCCGTGGTGGGGCCGCAGGTGACTGTGCCACCGAGCAGCTCGGCACGCTGACGCAGGCCGATCAAGCCATAGTGGGCACTGGGAAGGGGCAGAGCGGGCCGGGTCGGTGCCGTATTGGTGACTGTGACACGGACGGTTGTGTTCTCGTGGCGGATGCGGACGGCCGCTGTCGCGCCGGGGGCGTGCTTGCGCACGTTGGTCAGCGCTTCCTGGACGGTGCGGTAGATGGCGCGCTGGACCGGCGGTGGAAGGCTGTCGGACAGGTCCGTGTGCAGCTCGGCCTCGATGCCGCTGTTGTCGACCAGCTGAGGGATGTCGACCAGGGAGGGCTGTGGGATGAGTTCCGTGGGGCGGCCCCCGGAGGCCCGCAGGACGCTGACCATGTGCCGCAGTTCGTCCAGGGTCTGCACGCTCAGCCTGCGGATCGTGGCTGCGGCTTGTTTGACTTCGGCGTCCCGGCTGCCGACCTGGAGTACTCCGGCCTGCACCGCGATGAGGCTGACCTGGTGGGAGACCACGTCATGCATTTCTCGGGCGAGCGCCGTGCGTTCCTTGGCCAGCACGGTCTGGGCTGTCAGCTGCCGCTCGTGGTCGCGTGCCCGGGAGATCTCGGCGAGCCGCAACGACAGATCACGCCGGGTTTGGACGAGCTGGCCGAGGAAGACGGGCGCGGCCGCCGTCGCCGCTGTGTAGCCCAGGGTGACAAAGGTCGACGGTGCCGAGAGGTCGAAGTCCGGCGACGGCAAAGAGGTCATGTCGCTGAGGGTGAACGCCACGGCGCAGACGGCCAGCAGGGCGCGGCGGCGGGTGAGTGAGGCGAGCGTGTACAGCGCGGCCAGGGCGGCGAAAACCGCGTCGGAGACGAGGACTGCGGGAAGGGTGAGCAGGAACGTGAGCAGCGGCAGGCGACGGCGCAGGAGAAGAGCGAAGGCAGCGGCCAGGGCGCAGACCAGGCGCAGCGGCTCGGAGGTGTCGACATGGCCCCAGACATCGATCAGTGAGGCTCCGACGAGGGCGGCGTCCAGCAGCGGGGCGGGCAGGCGGCGCGTGCTCATGATCTCTTCCGGTCCCGCGGCGGCTTGAGCAGGCCGGCTCGTTCCGCGAGCAGGGCGGCCTGGACGCGGCTGCCCACCTCCAGCTTGGTGAGGATGGCGCTCACATGGTCCTTGACCGTGCCGGTGCTCAGGTGCATCCGTGCGGCGATGTCGGTGTTGGACAGCCCCTCGGCGATGAAGGCGAGTACGGCGCGCTCGCGGCCGGTCAGCGGGTCGAGGCTGCGGGCGGCGTCTTCCTGCAGGCCGGAGTTCAGATAGCCGTCCACGACGGTCCGGGTGACCTTGGACGACAGAACGGTGCCGCCGGCGGCCAGGGTCCGCACCAGGTAGGGCAGTTGATCCGGGTCGGTGTCCTTGAGCAGGAAGCCGGCGGCGCCCGACCGGAGTGCCGTGGCGACGTACTCGTCCATGTCGAACGTCGTGAGCATGGCCACCACCGGGGGGTGCGGCAGCCGAAGGAGGTCGGCCAGGACGGTGAGGCCGTCCACGTCGGGCATCCGGATGTCCAGCAGCACGACGTCGGGGCGTCTGTCCTGCGCCGTTCGGACCGCCTGGCCGCCGGGGACCGCCGCCACGACCTCGATGCCGTCGGTCGCCTCGAGGAGGTGCTGGAAGCCCGTACGGATCAGCGCCTCGTCGTCGACCACCATTACCCGGATCACGCGTGCTCCACTCACCATCGGGCCCACTGTCCGATTCGTACCATGCGAGGCCGGTCCCGGGGGTGGCCGACACTGAATGCGGCCGGGTGGCGGGAGTGTGCCGGCCAGTCGGCGGGGTCGGTTCCGGACGGGTGCCGGATGGTTGCCGTGCATGGCTCTGCCCGACTGTGGAGGTGGGATTTCCGCATACCGCCACCAAGCCCGCCCACCTGATCAACCGACTGGCGGCGGACGCAAGAGTTCCGTGCCACACCACCGGTTCCACGGAACCTCGGCCGTCCCGCACCGGCCGGCCCGTTGCCGGGCAGGAAGGGGATCAGCCATGACGATCCGCCTGACACTTCTGTGCGCGATCGCCGGGGACGACACCGGCGGGGCTGTCTTCGACGACGATGCCCTGGGTGAGCGCGGCCTGTCCGAGGCAGACGCCACCGGGGCAGCCCTGCCCCGGTACTCGGTGGCCGTCCGGGCACCTTCGGCCCGCTGCGCCCGGACTGCTCACGCTCTGGCCCTCAAGACCACCCTCGAGCCCGCGCTACGCGGCTTTGACTACGGCAAGTGGCGCGGCCGCACAGCCGCCGAAGTCGCCGCCACCGACCCCTGCGGGTTCTCCGCCTGGCTGACGGACCCGGATGCCACGCCCCACGGAGGCGAGTCCGTGCGCCGGCTCTGCCAACGGATCGCGCATTGGCTGAACAGCCTGCCGCCCGACATGGACCGCGCACTGGCCATCACGGAACCGGCCGTTGCCCGGGCCGCGCTCGTCCACACTCTGTCAGTACCGGTGAAAGCCTTCTGGCACCTCGAAGTGCCGCCTCTGTCGACGGTGTCCGTCACGTCGCGTGCCTGCCGAGCAGCGCGCGCCTGCGCCGCGTGACCCGGAGAGTCGCCCTGTTTCAGAGCGTCCGCCGGATCGCCGTACAAGCGCGCAGCGCGAGCAGGATTCGCCTTCTCCGACGCCTGGGCGTCGTCTTCGAGCGACTGCAGGCCCGGAACAGCCGACAGGACCACTCACCAGCCTCAGCGGCGAAGGGGCGGTCGCGTCGTTCGGTGCGGGCATGACCCCGCACCATGCCCTCGTCCACGCCTCCCCGAACACCGAGGCAACCGGGATCCAAGTCCGCCGGGACCGGCCTGCGCGGCGCCGCACGGGGCGCCGCGCAGGGTGCGCCTCCGTCCTGAGCGGGAGACTCAGGCAGAGCCGCTACGACGGCTCTTGAACCACCAGACCCCTCCCCCGAGCAGGAGGGCGGCTGCCCCGATACCGAGGGGCGCGGCGACAGGCATGCCGTCGTCGTTTGTGCTGTCCGCCGTGGGCCGCGTCGACGGCGTGGCCGAGGGGGTCGTCGGCTCGCCGGAGACGGTGTCGGACGAGGGCGCGGCCGTCGTGGGCTCTTGCGTGGGGCTGGGACTCACCGGCTTCGCGCCGGGAGCGGCGGGTTTCAGTTCCAGGCGGGGTGCGGGGTGACCGTGACCGTGGCCGTCCTCGCTGGTGTCGTCCTGTTCGATCCAGCGGTCCACGTGGTCGTCGCTGTAGGTCTGCAGGGTCTTGAAGACCAGCGATCTGGCATCGGGCAACTGGCGGACGGTGACGACGTGATCGGCGTCCTCTCCCACGGCGAGCTTCGGTCCCGAGACGGTGTAACCCCGGCCGGTGGGAGTGAGCTTCCAGCCGTCCGGGCCTTCCTTGTAGGTGATGTCGCCGGGTTCCATGCCCTTGGGCAGGATCACCTCCAGCTTGGTGATGCCGGCCGAGCTCGATTCCGAGGCGGCGGAGAAGGTCAACGCGACGTTCTGGTCGAGGGCTCGGGCGCCCTCCGCCTCGACCTCCGCGTGGGCCGCGGCCGGCCCCGCGGTGGCGACGGCGACCACGAACGCGGCCGCTGTGAGGGCGCAGCAACGGCGCAGGCTGCGTACCGAAGTGGTGTGGTGCACTGGGAACTCCCTTGTTCTGATGGTGTGGGGGCTGCATTCACCTGCGGGAGCAGGCTTTGTGATCAGGGCGGGGCACTCGGCCGATGGCCTCCGGTCCGCCTGGAGACAGGCGCCGGTCGAGGGCGATCGGCCGGCGGCGCGCCGGCTCGGGCCACGGCGCCCCCGCACGGCTTCGGTCACCTCGTAGCCGGCCTCGGTGATGCTCGCCGCGCGGTGGCCGCAGTTCATGCCGGGCACGGTGTGGGCGTTCCCAGCCATGGAGGGTGCTCCTGTCTCTCTGTTCCGGGTGGTTGTACGTCTGGGAGATCCGGGGTTTCGGGGCCGCGGGACACACGGTGCGGCGCCGGAACCATGGACCGCACCACGCTGCCGCCGGACGGCGAACCGGGCGGCAGCGTGGTGCGGTCGGTCAGGCCGCGGCGGCCACCGGCGTGCAGTGCTCGGCGTCCTCCAGCCACTCGATCAGCGAGATGCGGGCGCGGGCGACGCGTGAGCGCACCGTGCCGATGGGGCAGTCGCTGACGCTCGCCGCCTCCGCGTAGGGAAGGCCCACCAGCTGGGTGAGGACGAATGCCTCCCGGCGGTCGTCCGGAAGCGTGTCCAGAAGTTCGACGAGGGCGATGCCGTCGTCGAAGCCGGGCAGGCCGCGCGGCTGGGTGCGTTCGGCGGCCGACTGCCAGTCCTCCGTGTCCGCCAGGCGCGGGCGGGAGGCGGTGCAGCGGATGCTGTCGACCACCGCGCGACGGGCGATGGACAGCAGCCAGGTGCGGGCCGAGGAGCGGCCCTCGAAGCGGTGCAGGCTGCCCAGGGCCCGCATGAAGGTGTCCTGGGTCAGGTCGTCGGCGCTTTGGGGGTCGGCGCCGAGGAACGTCACATAGCGGCGGACGTCCCGGTGCAGGGCACGGACGAAGCGTTCGACGGCGTCGGGGTCGCCGCTGCGGGCGGCGAGTGCCCATGCGGTGATCGAGTCGTCCCTCGACGCTTCTCCTGATTTTTCATGTGCTGAAGGCAGGGCAGGCGTGATCACCTGGTGTCTCTCCTTCTCGGGAATCCGGACAACCGGGGTCCGTACCGGCACGCGGAACAGCGGGCGGCACGGTGCGATCCGGTGAAGGGGTGGACGGCCGGGCACAGGAGTGCGCGGCCGATGCCCGAGGCGGGAGCCGACGGCTCGTCGTCCTCGTGGACGGCCTCGGGAAACCGGCTGTCGTCAGGCGACAGCGGTCCCCGCGGGCGGTCCCCGAGAAGTGATCGCGTGAGCGAGGAGGAGCCGGCGCAGCGCGCGGTCCGAGCGGCCCCGGCGGGCGCGGATGCGCGGCCGGTGCGGCGGCTCGGGCAGCCGCAGGATCAGGCTCAGCGGTGCGACGAGCCAGCCCGCGAGTGCCCGCAGGATGCGGAAGACGGCACGCTCGCCGTGGGCGAGCCACAGGCCGCACAGCAGCGCGGCCAGCAGGTGGGCGGCGAGCATGCCGGTCGAGGACATGCCGCCCATCCCGTGGTCCGGGGAGTGCGCCGCCCCCATGTGGTCCATCGACCCCATGGAATGCAGGGCGCCCGTCGGGTGGTGCATGAAGCCCGTGGAGGCCGGGGCGGCCTCGTGTTCCGCGCCCGGTCCCCCGTGCGAACCACCCACCAGGTGGTCCAGCCACCGCCGGACGAGCGTTCCGTCGCGGGACGTCTCCGGGTGGACGACTGCCTGGGCGAACGAGAACCACGCGTGGAGCACGGCCTGTGCGACGACCGTGAAGGAGCCGACCAGGGCCGGCCCGCGCTCCCGGCCGGCCGACCGCCAGGCCGTGCCACCGATCGCCGCCGCTCCCGCGGCCATGGCCCACCAGGACACCGCGGTCTCCGACATCATGACGTGGCCCAGGGAGGTGAGCAGCACGCAGACGGCCGCGAACACAGCGGCCCTGAGCGTACGAGAACACCCCCCAGCAGTCATGGCGGCCTCATCCTCGCAGTCCGGATCCCACGCGTCACGAGAGAGTACGCAGATGACCCCGGGTCCCGACTCAATCCAGTCACTGTGACGCAGGCCATAACAGCCGACCGGAACTCACGGGTCGTCGCTGCCGACTCCTGCTGAGGACCCGGGAAGTACCGCCGGGGCGGAGCGGGGTCGGGGAGGGGTGCCGGTGGCGGCGGAGCGGAGTGGGATCCGGGCTATGGCCGAAAGCCGTCCGGCGAGGGCGGCGCCCGGCCGGGCCGGGCAGGACTCGGCCCTGGTCTCGGCCGGCTTCTTCGCCGGGTTCGCGATCGGCCCGCCGCTGTTCGGCCTGCTGGCCGCGGCCGGGCAGTACGGGGCGCGGTGGCTGCCGGGCACGGCCCTGCCGCTCGTCGGGAGTCAGCAGTCCACGCCTTCTGGTGCGTTGGCTCGTGGGAGGGAGCCGTTCTTCAAGGACTGTGAGCATCCGCGGTCGCGGTGGTCGAAGTGCCCGCATCCGTACAAGATCCGGTATCGGTCTGCGGCCGGGTAGCAGATGAAGGAGTCCGGGTTGCGACCCAGGACAAGGCCATCGCGCGTTCGACGGAGGTCTACAACGCGAAGAAGGCGGCGTCACAGGGGTGGGCGATGGCGGTCAGGGCTCGTCCTCCTCCCGTTCGCCGTCCGGTCCCTGGGCCCGCACCCGCTGGACGTGCTCCAGGGAATCACGCAGTTCGGTGAGCCAGTCGTCGGTGTGCCGCTGGACCAGGCGCACGCACCAGGCCAGCGCCTCGCTGCGGCTGCGGGCCACCCCGCCGGCGATCAGTGTGTCGAGGACCAGGCGCTCCGGCTGGCGCAGCCGGGTCATGACGGGCGCGGCGACATGGGTGAACAGGGCGCGCCGCCCGTCGCACTCCACTCCCCAGGAGACCTTCCGGCCGAAGCGGTGCTCCGCATCCCGGGCGACCGCGATCCGGGCATCCCGGGTGCGTTCCCGGAACTCCTGGATCCGGCCTTCGATCGCCGCTTCCCGCTCGGCCGGAGAGGCGTCCTCTACCGGCCGGGGTCCGGGAATGCGTCCGATCACCGTGATCTCCTCGCGGTCGACCGTGACCTCGGCCAGTTCCTCGAAGAGATCGTCGGGGAGCCGGCCGGTGAACCAGCCCCTCAGTTGCTCTCGCTGCTGTGCCGTAATCATGTAATGACGATTACTCGGCATCTTCATGAACACAAGGGCTTGCGGAACGGTCTGCCGACAGCAGAATCGGAATTTCAGGTCTATTGACCTGGGGCTTTCACGGCACTGGGCTTCCCGAATACTGATCGAATGCCCAGAGAACGCCACTGACCTGGGAAGACGGGCTTGCCGAAGGCTCCCTCCGCCGCGGAAAAGAAGTCACTCACCAGGCGAAGCGCGCGGCTCTGTCTCCGCGTGCTCGCGTCCGGGCCGGGGCGTCGGCGACGGTCTCGCAGGCCGGCGGTGCTGCTGGTGGGGACGGACCGCAAGACCGGACCGGATCAGGCGATTCCGATCCGTCCACCCCTGCCGTGATCGGCCGCGTCATGCCGTCCGCCTCCCTGTGTGGTGAGCCGTCCTCGGTCCGGCCTCCCCCACCGGGTGATCACGGAAGCGGGCGGGCGGGACGGCAACCCTCCGCACATTCGGACAAATCGGACGATCGACCATACGATGGGCGGGAGCCGGCGCGGTGCCGCAAGGGCGCACCGGGCCGCCTGTCCGACCACGCGGGGTGGCAGACACATGGCACAGGCCGTGGAGCCGACGCGGACCGTCATCATGACCGTGGACGACGACCCGGGGGTCTCCCGCGCCGTCGCCCGGGACCTTCGGCGGCGCTACGGCGCCTCGTACCGGATCGTGCGCGCGGAGTCCGGCGAGTCCGCGCTGGACGCGCTGCGCGAGCTGAAACTGCGCGGCGACCTCGTCGCCGTCATCCTCGCCGACTACCGCATGCCGCGGATGAACGGCATCGAGTTCCTCGAACAGGCCCTGGACGTGTACCCGGGCGCGCGGCGGGTCCTGCTGACCGCGTACGCGGACACCAACGCGGCGATCGACGCGATCAACGTCGTCGACCTGGACCACTACCTCCTCAAGCCCTGGGACCCGCCCGAGGAGAAGCTCTATCCGGTCCTGGACGACCTGCTGCAGGCCTGGCGGTGCAGTGACTACCGGCCGGTGCCCAGCACCAAGGTGGTCGGGCACCGCTGGTCGGCGCGGTCGTCCCAGGTGCGGGAGTTCCTGGCCCGCAACCAGGTGCCCTACCGCTGGTACTCCTCCGACGAGCCCGAGGGCAGGCGGCTGCTGGCTGCCGCCGGGCAGGACGGGCAGCGGCTGCCGCTGGTGGTCGCCCCGGACGGCACCCCCCTGCTGGAGCCGGAGGCACCGGAGCTCGCGGCCCACGTGGGGCTGGCGACGACACCGGCGGCCGACTTCTACGACCTCGTCGTGGTGGGCGGCGGCCCGGCCGGGCTCGGCGCTGCCGTGTACGGGGCCTCGGAGGGGCTGCGGACGGTGCTCGTGGAGCGCTCGGCGACCGGCGGACAGGCCGGGCAGAGCTCCCGGATCGAGAACTACCTGGGTTTCCCGGACGGCGTCTCCGGCGCCCAGCTGACCGACCGGGCCCGCCGGCAGGCGGCGAGGTTCGGCGCCGAGATCCTCACGGCGCGCGAGGTGACGGGCCTGGAGGTGGGCGGCGCGGCCCGGACCGTACGGTTCTCGGACGGCTCGGCGGTCGCCGCACACAGCGTGATCCTGGCGACCGGGGTGTCCTACCGGCAGCTGTCCGCGGTCGGCGCGCGAGACCTGACCGGCTGCGGGGTGTTCTACGGTTCGGCTCTGACCGAGGCGCCGTCCTGCCAGGGCCAGGACGTCTACATCGTGGGCGGCGCCAACTCGGCGGGGCAGGCGGCGATGTACCTGGCACGGGGCGCCAAGTCGGTGACCCTGCTGGTGCGGGGCTCCTCCCTGTCGGCGTCGATGTCGTACTACCTGGTCCAGCAGATCGAGGAGGCCCCCAACATCTCCGTGCGCACGGGCACCGTGGTGGAGGCCGCGCACGGCTCCGGCCACCTGGAGAAGCTGACCCTGCGCGACACGGCGAGCGGGCGGAGCGAGCTGGTCGACACCCAGTGGATGTTCGTGTTCATCGGCGCGGCCCCGCTCACCGACTGGCTGGACGGCATGGTGCTGCGGGACGGGCGCGGGTTCATCCTGGCCGGGCCCGACCTCACGTCCGACGGGCGTCCGCCCCCCGGCTGGGAGCTGGACCGGCCGCCGTACCACCTGGAGACCAATGTGCCCGGCGTGTTCGTCGCGGGTGACGCGCGCGCGGAGTCCGCCAAGCGGGTCGCGTCCGCCGTAGGAGAGGGAGCCATGACCGTGATGCTCGTCCACCGGTATCTGGAGCAGTCATGAGCGGCCGGCCGATGCCGTGCGGCCCGAAGGAGATCGGCTCGCTGTTCCTGTTCGAGAAGCTGTCGGGCGAACAGCTGGGCCGGCTGTGCCGCGAGGGGCGGACGGAGCTGTTCGACCCCGGCCCGGTTTACACCGAGGGCGAGCCGGCTGCCTGTTTCTACGTGATGCTGGAGGGCACGGTGGTGCTCTCCCGCCGGGTCGGTGGCGACGACGTGGAGGTCATCCGGTCCTCGCAGCGCGGGGTTTACGCGGGCGCCATGCAGGCGTACCTCGGGGACCGGCTGCGGCAGGTCTACAACAACTCGATGCGCGTCACGGAGCCGACGCGGTTCTTCGTGCTGCCCGCCGGGACGTTCGCGGACATCATGCGCGAGTGGTTCCCGATGGCGGTGCATCTCCTGGAGGGGCTGTTCTTCGGGTCGAAGAGCACCCAGGCGGCCGTAGGGCAGCGGGAGCGGCTGCTGGCGCTCGGGTCGTTGTCCGCCGGGCTCACCCATGAACTCAACAACCCGGCGGCGGCGGCCGTCCGGGCCACCGCGACGCTGCGGGAGCGGGTGGCCCGGATGCGGCACAAGCTCGCCCTCATCGCCGAAAGCCCTTTTTCCAGGGACCAGTTGGCGAATCTCATCGACATCCAGCAACGGACCGCCGAGCGGGTCGCCAAGGCACCGGTGCTCACCCCGCTGGAGGCGGCCGACCGCGAGGACGCCCTCACCGACTGGCTGGAGGACCACGGCATCGAACAGGGCTGGCAGATCGCGCCGGCCTTCGTACAGGCCGGGCTCGACGTGGACTGGCTGGAGCGGGTCGCGGCGGCCGTCGGGCAGGAGATCCTGCCGGGCGCCGTGGGCTGGCTCAACTACACGGTGGAGACCGAGCTGCTCATGGACGAGATCGCGGACTCCACCACCCGAGTCTCCCGTCTGGTGGACGCCGCCAAGCAGTACTCCCAGCTGGACCGCGCCCCCTACCAGGTCGCCGACGTGCACGAACTCCTCGACAGCACGCTGCTGATGCTGTCCGGCAAGATCGGGCCGCGGATCAGGATCGTCAAGGAGTACGACCGTACGCTGCCGCGGATCCCCGCCTACCCGGCGGAACTGAACCAGGTGTGGACCAACTTGATCGACAACGCGGTCTGCGCGATGGACGGCGCGGGCGGCGACGGCACGCTGACCGTGCGCACCGCGCTCCACGACGACCAGCTTCTCGTCGAGTTCCGGGACACCGGGCCCGGCGTGCCGCCGGAGATCCGCGACCGCATCTTCGACCCGTTCTTCACCACCAAGCCGGTCGGCCGGGGCACCGGTCTGGGGCTGGACATCTCCCGGCGGATCGTCGTCAACAAGCACCACGGCAGCATCGGCGTGGAGTCGGTGCCCGGCGACACCCGTTTCCGGGTACTGCTGCCCCTGGCCGCCGCCGAACCCGAAGGAACGGCACTCTCCTCCGCCTCGTCCGACGGGCCGCCGCTCGCGTCCGAGGACCGTACGACATCCCAGGAGCCGGCATGACCAGCGACACCGGAATCGACCCCCGCGTCCTGCCCAGCGGCACCGGCTGCGTCGAGTGCGACGCCGCAGGCGGCTGGTGGTTCCATCTGCGGCGCTGCGCGCAGTGCGGCCACATCGGCTGCTGCGACGACTCCCCCGGCAAGCACGCCAGCGCCCACCACCGGGCCGCCGGGCACCCGGTGATCCGCAGCTACGAGCCGGGCGAGGGCTGGTTCTGGAACTACGACACGAACGAGCTGTACGAGACCGGCCCCGAACTCGCGCCGCCGGTGAGCCACCCGGCGGACCAGCCGGCGCCCGGCCCGGCGGGCCGCGTCCCCGCGAACTGGGCGGACGTGCTGCGCTGAGCCGTCCCGAGCTGTCCGCTGTCGCGCGTGCGCGGCATATTGTCATGCGCATGCCATACACCATCCACCCGCAGCTGCCCACAGACAGCCGGACCCTGAAATCGCCCAACACCGGAAACCGAGCCTGCGGCACGCCCAGCCGCCCTCATACGAGCGACCGAAGGGCGGGAAACACAGAGCCGGCGGCACGTCACCCGCCCACACGGGGGTGTCCTACCGATCGGCGACTATTCGGTGGATCTGTTCTCCTCGAGCTCCTACAGTGACCGGACCCGACATCGTCACGAAAAGCGGATCATGCGTGTGCCCTACCCCCGTACGCCTCATCTCCCATGGTCGCCGGGGGCGGCGTCGGACGACATACGAGCCGGTGATCTGTCCGGGCTGCGCGGCCGCGAGGTCGCGGGCCAACGGGGAGGTCCTGCGGGAGGGGCTGGGCCGGCTCGACTCGGCGCTGGCCGGCGGCGGGACCGTGGTGTGGGACGCCACGTCCCTCAACCTGCACCAACGTTCCCTGGTGCTCGGGGTGGCACGGCGCCGCGACGCCCTGGTCACTCACGTGGTCGCACTGGTCGACGAGGAAGAGTTGGCACGGCGCAACAAGGGGCGCGCCCACCCGGTGCCGCCCGAGGCGCTCGCCTCGCAGCTGCACCGGTACACCCCGCCCTACCCGGGCGAGGCCCACCGCACCTGGTACATCGGAGCGGGTGGAACCGTCGAGGACACCGCAGGCACGTTGGACGGCATCCTGGACGGAGGAGAGACGTGATGCGTACGAGCGACGAGATCTATCACCGGGTCCGCTGGGACCCGCGGTTCGATCCGGCCCGGTTCGTGCTGGGGATCGCCCAGCGCGGTGCCGCCCCCGAGCGGGTCCCGCTGCCCTCGTTCGTACCCGGCGGCGACATCCCGTGGCACCGGGTGCTGTTCGTCGAGGCGGACGGCGAGCTGCTCTGGGACCGCACCACCGGTGTGGACCGCATCGACACGTCGGACGCCGGCCGGGTGCAAAACCCGCGCCTGCTGCGAGCGCCCTTCTTCACAGCCGGGACGCCCCACGCATGGGAACCGGCAGAGGGATGGCGACCCGTGGACGGCGCGCCCCGGACGACCGTGCCGAGCGCGGGAAGTCTGCGCGTACTCACCTGGAACACGCTGTGGGACCGGTACGACAGCGACCGCCTCGACACCACCCGGCGCCGCCCCCTGCTGCTCTCGGCCCTGGAGGACGCCGACGCGGACGTCATCGCGCTCCAGGAGGTCGAAGCCGGTCTGCTCGCCCTGCTGCTGCGGGCACCCTGGGTCCGCGCCGGTTACACCCTGGGCACCGCCCCGGGAGGGAAGGACATCGAGGACAGCGGGCTGCTGCTGCTCAGCCGGCTGCCCGTGCGGGAGGCGGGGCGGCACGAACTCGGACCGCACAAGGCCGTCACCGCCATCACCATGGAGACCGGCTCCGGTCCACTCGTGGTGGCCACGACCCATCTGAGCAGTGACCACTCCCCCAACGGCCCGGCCCGGCGGCAGGCTGAACTGGGCCGGCTCGCCGAGGGACTCGGCGGCGTGGACGGCGATCTGATCCTGGTCGGTGACTTCAACGACGGCGGCGACGGACCGGCCGCCGCGCTCGGGCTGCGGGACGCCTGGACGGAGGTCCACGGGCCCGGCGACCGGACGCCCACGTTCGACCCGGGCGTCAATCCGCTGGCCGCGGTGTCCTCGCTGGCCGGCCGGGCCTCCCGGCTGGACCGGATCTTTCTGCGCGCGGGACGACTGCGGGCGACCGGGGCATTCCTGCGGGGCGACTCCCCCACAACGGACGGGCTCTACGTCTCGGACCACTACGGCGTGGAGGCGGACCTTCAACTGAGCGGTACCGAGCCCACGGACGTCCTCGACGCCCGGCCGACAGCCCGCACCGCGCTGGCGTGGATACCTCCCCAGGAGCTGTGGCCGGTCCTCCAGGGCATCCGCCGGGAGCACGATCCGCAGTTCCACCGCTGGCCGCCGCACGTCAATCTGCTCTTCGGTTTCGTGCCGGAGTCCGACTTCGGGCGAGCCGCCCCGCTGCTGGCCGAAGCGGCGGCCGGCACGGCGGCCTTCACCGCCCGGCTGGACGGGGTGCACACCTTCGGGCACCGGGACGATGCCACCGTCTGGCTCGACCCGGCGGCGGCCGGCGAAGCACCGTGGGCAGGACTGCGCCGCACTCTGGAGGAGCGCTTTCCGCGCTGCCGCGGGCGCGCCGAGGGCTTCACCCCCCACCTCACCCTGGGCCGGACGAGGGATCCGCAGCGCCTCGCCGCCGCATGCGCCGCCCGGCTCGACGGCATGTCGGCACGGGTCGAAGAGCTGGTCCTGCTCTCCCGCCGGGGCGACGAACCGATGCGTCCACGCGCCACGATCGCTCTCGGAACGGGCGACGTACGGTGGCTGCCCGAAACCCCCGAACCCGCTGCCCCCGAGCCGACCGCAGAGAGCGAGGCCCAGGCCGCCCTGGCGCGCGATGGGAGGGGGCGCCGTGGGAGCGCCGCCACCCGGGCGCCCCCACGACCTCTCGGTGGCCATCGCACCGAGCCTGTCACCGTGAGGAGCCTCATGCGCCGGAGATCACGCCGCGTCGATGTCCGACCGGGGCCGGACCTCCACGATGAAGTCCGCCTCCTCCATGTCGCCCGCCTTGTCGTGCCAGAGGAAGACCCGCACGTGCATCGCGTGATGGAGGCCGGCCCTCTCCCACTCGGTCATCAGATCGCCGACGATGCGGCCGATGGCGTGCCTGGCGCCCTCGGTCGAGTCGGAGGCGGTGATCGCACCCTGCCACCGCTCGGGGTCACTGCCGTAGGGGCGCCAGCCCTCGGAGCCGTGCGGCTCGAACACCCGGTACACCCAGTCCGTCTCGGTGTTCATAACACCGATCCTGTCACCAAGGAGTCCCATGCGCCGCACCGGATCCACCCACGCCGAGCGGCGGAAGAGTGAGCTGTCCCGAGTTTCGTAGAGTCCGCGATCGTGCGACCAAGCGGTCTGCGGGGCTTCCTCCGGGCTCGCCCGGTACGCCTGCTCGTACTCGCCGGGTGGGACGTAGCCCATGGCGGAGTGGAGTCGTTCACCGTTGCGCCACGCGACCCACTGGAAAACGGCCCGCTCGACCTGGATGGATGAGGCCGGCGTCCTTCTTGGTCTTCTGCTGCCACAGGGCCATCTCCGGCGCGTCCAGCGGCAGGTCGGCGCGCATGTGGATGGCGGCCTGCCGGCCCACGATCCGACGTGAGTACGCGTCCAGGACGAAGGCGACGCAGACCCAGCCCGGCCAGGTCTGCGAGCGCGGCCGGAACGGTGGCCCGGGTCCTGCGATCCGATCGTGTACTCACCTCGGCCGGTTGCCCCCGGTCGGCCCCGGTCACACCGTGCCGACCGCCGAAAACGGGGAACGCGGTCACCGGGGTTCGAAGCGACGAGGAGGAGGACATCATGAGCCGCGACGAGGGGGACGGCGGCAACAGCGCCTACGGCCGGAAGGCGTTCAAGCGGTCGAGGGCCCATTTCGCGGACCGGATCACCGCGGACGGCAGGGACGGGTGGCCGGTGGAGGCCGGGCGCTACCGGCTCGTCGTCAGCCGTGCCTGCCCGTGGGCGAGCCGTGCGCTGGTGTCCCGGCGGCTGCTCGGTCTGGAGAACGCGCTGTCCCTGGCCGTCGCCGACCCGGTCCAGGACGACCGCAGCTGGCGCTTCACCCTGGACCCCGGCGGCCGTGATCCGGTTCTCGGCATCCGGTATCTGAGCGAGGCGTACGACCGGCGGGAGACGGACTACCCGGGCGGGGTGAGTGTCCCCGCGATCGTGGAGGTGGCCGGCGGCCGGCTGGTCACCAACGACTACCAGCAGATCACTCTCGACTTCGCCACCGAGTGGACGGCACTGCACCGCGCAGGCGCGCCCGACCTGTATCCCGAGAAGCGGCGCGACGAGATCGACGCGGTGATGGCGGAGGTGTTCGACGATGTGAACAACGGGGTGTACCGGGCGGGCTTCGCCACCGGTCAGCAGGAGTACGAGGTGGCGTGCGCGGGCGTGTTCCGGCGGCTCGAACTCCTGGCGCGGCGGCTGGCGGGGCAGCGGTACCTCGTCGGCGACACGATCACGGAGGCGGACATCCGGCTGTTCACCACGCTGGTGCGGTTCGATGCCGTCTATCACGGCCACTTCAAGTGCAACCGCTGGAAGCTGACGGAGAACCGGGTGCTGTGGGCGTACGTCCGCGATCTCTACCAGACGCCCGGCTTCGGCGACACCGTCGACTTCGACCACATCAAACGGCACTACTACCAGGTGCACACCGGCATCAACCCGACCGGCATCGTGCCCCTGGGCCCCGATCTGTCCGGCTGGTCGGCCCCTCATCACCGCGAGGACCTGGGCGGCCGGCCGTTCGGCGACGGGACGCCGCCTGGGCCGGTCCGCGCGGACGGGGAGACAGCCGAGCGGGGCCGCCCCTGACGCTCGGACCCACCCAGGCACCGCACCGGTGCGCAGCGATTCGACTGATCCATACGGAACCGACGCGACCGATCCGGGAGATCCACGTGGCGAAGAAGAAGCAATGCCGGGTGCCCCGGGTGCTGGTCACCGACAGGCTCCGCTCCTGCATCGTCGTCCACCGGGAGTTGATGCCCTCGGCCGGACACCGGCAGCCGAAGTACCTCAACAACCGGGCGGAGAACTCCCACCAGCCCACCCGGCAGTGCGAACACGCGCTGAAGGGCTCCCGTTCCACCACCGGGACACAGCGGTTCCTGTCCGTGTCCAGCGCGACCTCACCGCACTTCAGGCCCCGACGCCACCGTCTCACCGCCCCTCAGTACCGCGCCGAGATGCACCGCCGCTTCGAAACTTGGCACCGGATCACCGGCAGCACCAGCCTGCCCACCGAAGCCTGACACGGCCCCGGGCACCCGGTCCCACCGCATTCTGACACCCCATCAGCCAGACACACCATGGACGACTTGACAACGTCCGGGCCCCGCCAGGGCGTCCCCCCTCCGGGGCCAGGGCCTCCACGAGCTCCTCGATCGTCACCACTCGGCGTTCCAGCATCGCCCTCGCCTCGGCGAGTTCACCCTCAAGTCGTTCCACCAGTACCTGAGCGGCATCCCGCCGCTTCTCCAGCAACCTCAGCGGCGACGGCATCGCGCTCCCCATTCGACCTCGGCGATCAGACGCCACACCCTGCCGCAGAATCCTGCGAACCATGCCTGACCAGCGAAAAGTCATAAACGAAGTTCGGATTGCGGATGGCTTCCCAATCCTTTGCCCCACCTGGCCATGGCCTCACCTGTCGGTGACCGGGGAGAGCCATGCCGTGTCCTCCGGGCCCGGCGCCTCGGGGCCGGGCCCGGGCAGTCGGCGGACCTCGCCCGTTCGCAGGGCGATCGTGGCCCGTGGCCCCGTGGCCCCGTGGCCGCATCGGTCCGTCGCCGCTGCGTGAGAGCAGGACGAGTTCCCAGACCGTCGCCGTCATCGCGTCGAGCCGGGTGGCGCATGCGGCGGTGACTCGCCGCGGGTCCCGGGTCCGGCCCAGGGACAGACGTGGGGTGAAATTCTTGGCGGGCCCACGACAGCGCGGGAACCGCTGCTGCACCTGGCGCTGCCCAAGCCGCCGGTGCCGCCTCGAGCGGCGGCCGCCGCGGAGCCCGTCGAGCAGCCCGAGCCCCTGGGTGTCTGACGCGTCTCGACCGCTCCCCCTCCGCCGCGGGTGGAACTCCGTCAGCGAAAACGCCTGGCCCGCCCGGCCCCGGTACTGATCCCCTGTTCCCATGAGTCTGCTGGCGGAAGTGTTCGTTCGGGAACCGGACGGCGGCATGCGGATACTCGACGTGCCGGAGGACTTCCATCAGTCCGCCGGGTTCGAGTCCTGACGTACGACGGTGCGGGGATCGGTGCTGGTGCGCTCGCTGGGTGCCCGCTTCCTCCCCGTGCCGGCCGACAGAAATCTGGAGGTCGAGGCGGACCAGGTGCTGGGTTTCCTGCGCGAGATCGCCCTGCTGCGCGCCCCTCTCGGTCTGATCGCCTTCGGCACCAAGCACCCGCGGACGGCCGAGGAGCACCGGGAGCAGATCCAGCTCCGGCTGCGGATCATCGAGGAAGCCGCTCTGCGAGCCCTGGGGATCGGCGGCGGTGTTCTCATCCGGTGACGTACGGGATGCGGTGGCGTACGAAAACCGCCGCCCCGCTCGGGCAGTGACCGAGCGGGGCGGCGGACGGGACGAGGAGAGGGGCGGCGGGGACTTGGGCCCTCCTCCTCGGGACTGTGCCGGGAGTTACCCCATCTCCTCCAGCGCCTTGCCCTTCGTCTCCTTGACGAACTTCAGGACGAACGGGATGGAGAGCGCCGCGAAGAACGTGTAGATCAGGTAGGTGCCGGAGAGGTTCCAGTCGGCCAGCGACGGGAAACTCACGGTGATCATCCAGTTGGCGATCCACTGGGCGGAGGCGGCCACGCCCAGGGCGGCGGCGCGGATCTTGTTCGGGAACATCTCGCCGAGCAGCACCCAGACGACCACACCCCAGGACAGGGCGAAGAAGAGGACGAAGAGGTGGGCGGCGACCAGGGCAACCAGGCCCTGGGTGGCCGGCAGCTTGCCGTCGACCAGCGGGTGCGAGAACGCCCAGGCCTCCAGGGCCAGGCCGACGACCATGCCGGAGGAGCCGATGAGCGCGAGCGGCTTGCGGCCGATGCGGTCCACGAAGATCATCGCGATCACGGTGCCGACGATGTTGATGATCGATGTCGTGAACGAGTAGAGGAACGAGTCCGTCGGGTTGATGCCGACCGACTGCCACAGCGTCGCGGAGTAGTAGAACGCGACGTTGATACCGACGAACTGCTGGAATGCGGACAGGCCGATGCCGATCCAGACGATCCGCTTGAAGAGGAAGCTGCTGCCGAGCAGGTCCTTGAAGGTGGACTTGTGCTCGCGCTTCATGGCGTGCTCGATCTCGGCCACGCGGGCGTCGAGGTCGACGCCCTTGCCCTCGACCTCGGCGAGAATCTTCCGGGCGCGCTCGCGGCGGCCGACCGAGAGCAGGAAGCGCGGGGACTCGGGAATGACGAAGGAGAGCATCCCGTACAGCATGGCCGGGACGACCATGACACCCAGCATGACCTGCCAGGCCTCCAGACCCAGCAGTTCGCCGCGCTGGTCGCCGCCGGCGGCGTGGAGCAGACCCCAGTTGACCAGCTGGGAGGTGGCGATGCCGACGACGATCGCGGCCTGCTGGAAGGAGCCGAGGCGGCCGCGGTAGGCGGGCGGGGCGACCTCGGCGATGTAGGCCGGGCCGATGACCGAGGCCATGCCAATGGCTATGCCGCCGACGATGCGCCAGAAGGCGAGGTCGTAGAGGGAGAAGGGGAGGGCGGAGCCGATGGCGCTGACGGTGAACAGGGTCGCGGCGATCTGCATGCACCGGATGCGGCCGATGCGGTCGGCTATGCGGCCCGCGGTCGCGGCGCCGACGGCGCAGCCGATCAGGGCGATGGCGATGACCTGGGCCAGCTCCGCGGATCCGATGCCATAGCGGCTCCGGATGGCCTCGACGACGCCGTTGATCACGGAGCTGTCGTAACCGAAGAGGAAACCGCCCATGGCGGCCGACGCCGCGATGAAGACGACGTGCCCGAGATGCTCGGGATGAGCCCTACCGGCTCCTGGCCTGGGGGCCTGCTCTGTGCTGGTCACGTGTACTCCTCGGGCGCACCGGCAACGCTGCCGGAGTGAGGTCAGCCCTTCCCGGTGAAACCTGAAGGAAAAAGCAACGCCGCAGAGACCATGTCTTCAAATGCCGAAGTCAACACCTCTGCCGCTGCGAGATTTCACCGCCCGTCGAGCGGACTTGCGTTCAAATGGTGCAGTCAAATATCGGACATGATCCGACTACCCCGAAGTCGCGAAGGCACGCGGGCCATGGCACAGGAGTTCCCGGGCAGCGGGGCCTCGGCCCGGGCCCGCGCTTCGGCCGGACGAGCCTTTCCGAATGCCTGCGGGCATGAAGCGAGGGTGCTCAAGATCCGTTTGTGACGACGAACTCGACCACCCTCGTGACCGCACTGTCCGTGAAGATCGACGATGACTGGGCCGGGATCGCCCGGCTGCCGGGCAGGCCACCGAGACTGAGCCACTCCGAGTTGCTGTGCCTGGCCGTCATGCAGGCCCTGCTCGGCTTTCACAGCGAGGCCCGCCGGCCCCGGCATCATCGCCCTCCAACTCGCCCCGCTCGTCGGCGAGGTCATCGCCGTCGACCCCGAGAAGGGCATGCTCGAAGAGGGCCGCCGCCTGGCCGCCGAGCACGGCATCACCAACATCACTTGGCGTGAGGGTGACTCCACAACGCTCCCGACGCTCTCCGTCGGGCCCGTGCTGCTCACCGTCATGGGCGCGGCGTATCACTGATGGACCGCGACCGGGCCGCCCGAGACCTCGACCGGATCATCGAGCCGGGCGGAGCGATCGTCCTCGCCTCCCGCGGCGCTCCCGGCGACCTCGAGCCCGCCCCCTGGCGGCAGGTCGTCGACGAGGTCCGCACCCGCTGCCTCGGTCCCGAGCGCCGCGCCGGCTCCGGCGCCTACTCCCACCCCAGGGAACGCCACCAGGACGTCCTCGCCCGCAGCCCGTTCTCCCAGGTCGACACCGCGCGCTGGGACCACACCCTGACCCGCACCGTGGACGAGGTCCTCGGCTGGATCTTCAGTCTCTCCTACTCCAGCCCCGCCCAGCTCGGCGAGAAGAAGGACGCCTTCGAGCAGGACCTGCGCGCAGCGCTGCTCGCCTTCGCCCCGTCCGGCCGGTTTGACGAGGTGCTCCACACCGAGGTGGTCATCGCCACCACGCCCTGAAGATCCGCCTGGGACGGGAGAGGTCGGTCGTACCCCGTGATGGCGACCGGGGGGTCCATGCAGCCCAACAGAGCAAGATCGATCCCGACCGGATCTCCTCACTGCAACGGTGCGGCTCGCCCGGCTCATCACCGCCGGACAGACCGCAGCGAACCCGCAAGCCCGGGGCGCCGCCCGACTCGAAGTCGTCCAGGAACTCCTCAGCGACCTCCTGCCCCCACGCCGCGACCGCCGCTGCCAACGACTGAAGAAACCACCGAGGAACACGTCCGAAGGCGCTGTCACGTTGTTGAGGGTGTGAGCGCCTGACGGCGTGTCGGGTGTGGTGGGGCCGGGTTCCGGCTTTCGTGCTCAGGCCGCGGCAGGCCGGCCGGCGACGCTGATGACCTGATCCCAGATAGCGAAGCGGATGGTCGTCCCGGCGCGGTAACCGTGCGCGCTCATCAGGTGGCGGCGGGGCCGAAAGGGGGGTGAGATACCGCCGAACGCGGCCAGGAACCGCTGCGCCCCGCCGACGCTGCGGAAAGCCCCTCATCGCGCGTTCACGCCGCCTCGGCGGCTGGTGGCTGTTCTCCGCCCGGTTGTTCAGGCCCTTGTGACAGCGATGCTCGACGGAGGGCATCACCTCGCGGTGGGCCGCGCCGTAGGTTCGTCAACTACCGCCGCGGCTACATCCGGGCCACGGTGACGCCGGACCTGTGGACGACCGACTTCCGGGTCGTCCCCTATATCACCAGGCCCGGTGCACCGGTTTCCACCCGAGCGACATACGTCGTCGAGAACGGTCGCCCCGGCGTCCAGCTCGACAGCGAGGGACCAGCCGTCTGACCGGCGCCGTGGGGGCAGTACCGGGCCGGACGCGCTGTGCCGGGTGATACCGACGCACGGCCGGGTGCTTGAACAGGTGAGGGCCTGCTGGGTTCGGTGCGGATTGTTACATCCGCACCGCCACTCGGCAGGCCCTCGTGTCCACCGTGACGCCCCGCTGCCCCTGCCGCACCAGCGGCGCGAACATCTCCCCGCCGAACTCCCCGACCGTCACCCCTGGCAAAGCCCTGCCGGGCCCAGGCGTTGGTACGCAGCAGGGTGGGCGCGCCTGCAGGCTGTCGGCCGGGGCCGGGGCATGTCAGCGGCGGCGCCCGGACGATGCCCGCTGCGCCGTCTTCCTCGCGTGGGCCGCCGCGTCTGCCACCGTGCGGTCCGGGTGGTGGGCGTGCAGGGTGTCCAGGATGCGCAGCGACGTGCCCGGGTCCGCCTCGGCCAGGGCGTCGGCGAGGGCTGCAGCACCGCCGGGCCAGGCGGCGGCCGCCGTGTCGAAGGCGGGGAGCAGGGTCGTCGGCGGGATGCCGGCCGCGGCCGGGATGCCCGTCTCGCCCGCGTCGTACCGGCGCTTCACATGGCCGAGCATGTCGTCGATCCAGCGCTGGTCCAGCTCCTCGACGAGCACCGTGGCGCGGGCGGTGAGGGGGACCGTGTCCTCGAGGACGGACTCTCCCCGGGCCAGCAGCAGCCCGCGGGCGGCGGCCCCGGTCACCGGGTCGGTGAGCGCGGCGCGCAGCACCGTGTCGGGGATCTCGGCGACATCGAGGCGAGCGAAGTACTCGGACGTGCGGGCGGCATCGGCCTCGTCGGCCTTGGCCGCGGAGACGGCGTCGAGCAGTTCGCCCCATGCCTCGTCCGTGCCACCGCGGTGCGCGGCCCACGCGGCAAGCGTGGCGGCGGCGATCCGGGTGGGCCAGTGGCGGGTGGCGGCCACGGTCTCGGCCGCGTTCCACTCCGCCACGGTTTCCTGGTCGGGGGCGGCCACATGGCCGGCGGTGAGCACGTGGTGCATGACGGCGGCGCCGAGCGGGGTGAGCCCGTAGGTGTCGCCGGTACGGAAGACGCAGCCGGTGGCGGCCAGTTGGTCCAGGAGCGACGCCAGGCCGTGTGCGGGAGCGTCGAGTTCGGCGCGGTCGGCGTCCGTGACGGCGGTCATCCCGAGGAGTTGGGACAGCTCCTCGGGCGACGGGAGCTCGTAGGCGTCGGGGGCGTTGCGCGACACGGGCGTCGGAGCGTCCTCCAGTTCGGGCGGCAGGCCGTCGGACTTCGCGTCGACGATCTTGCGGGCGACCGAGTCGGGGGTGCTGCCGCGTTCGTACAGCGAGTAGAGGAGGTGCGCTGCGTCGAACGAGTACGCCTCCTGCGGGCCGGTGACCAGCGGCAGCCGTTCGGCCTGGGCGGCCAGGACGTCGGCGGCCAGCTCGAGCAGCTCCTGCGGGGTGCCGTCGGCCCACACGGCGGTGGCGGGGCCGGGCAGGCCGCAGCGTTCCGCGAGGTCGCGCAGCTCGTCGTCGAAGGCCCCGGCCGCAAGCGCCGCGGGTAGCGGGGCGGCGTGCAGCAGGTCCCGGATCTCGTCGGGCGAAGGGACCGCCGGCGGGGGCGGCAGCGGGACGGACGAGTCGCCGTAGTAGTCGAGGTGTTCGTCGAGCATGCGGTCGGCGAGTGCGACGTGCGGCATCGCCTCCGGGGCGGGGGCGAGTGCGGCGTGCCGGGCAGCGAACGCCTCCGCAAGCCCCGCCGCGGTCCACCGATCGGTCAACACATCGGCGATGCGCTCCAGTTCACCGCCGAGCGCGTCCTCGGGGCGTCGGTCGTCCAGCGGCGGTGTGGGCAGCAGCGGGCCCGCCGGTGATGCCTCGCGGGTGTCGCGGGCGAACGCGGCGAGCAGCGCCTCGCCGAGACGGATCCGCACGGCGAACGTCCGTTCCGCGAGGTCGGAACGGTGCAGCGGCTCGGGCAGGGCCGGCCGGTCGGCGTGCGGTGTGTTCTCGTGGGCGTCGAGCCAGGCCCCCACGGCGGCGGGGTCGTCCGGGTCGACACCGTCGGCGGTCAGCAGCGACGCGTACCAGCGGTGCCAGGTCAGATTCGCCGGGTCCGCCATGGCGCGGCGGAAGCCGGGCACGGCGTCCTCGACGGCGGCGAGCAGGCGCGCGTGACGCTTGGCGTTGAGCCGGCCCGCTGCCCGGACCCGGTCGGCGAGGGTGCCGAGGACGCCGGGCAGGGCGTCCAGCTCGTCGTCGCCGGCGCACAGCAGCTGCGGCAGGTCCTCGTGCAGCACCTGCCGCAGCAGGCCGGGGGTCGGCTCCGGCACGCCCGCCCTGCGGTCCGCTCCGCGCAGCGCGAGCATCGTCAGCACGGCGTCCGTGAGGCGCGCCGGCAGTGCGACGCCTCTCTCCCCCGTCGCCCAGCTGAGGAAGTCGTCGCGGCCGGTGTTCAAGGCGTTCGTACGAGTCACTCGTGGAGCGTATGAGTGCGGGCGGCTCCGGTGATCCTTCCGGGTCCGGGGTTAGCCCGATCGAGCGAGTGATACGTCTGTGCGGTCCGCTCCCCGGCACACCGGGCGGAGCGGCGGCGAGGCCGGTCGGAGCCCGGAACCGGCAGGAGCGGGGCGGGATTCGCGTGGTGGCGATGAGTTCGCGTCGGGCGGGCAGTCAGCACTGCACATGGACACCTCCGACACCACATCCCTGCCCGATCTCACACCCGCCGCCTGGTGCCGCATCAGGCAACGTGCGCCCGCTCCTCGTCGTCTGATGCCGGGGTGGCTGCGGTCAGTCGATTGGTGATCTCTTCGACGGTCATCATGAGCGCGAAACCCTTGCGCAGAACAGCGAGTTCTGGTTCCTGCCGCGACTCGTCGTCGGTGGCCGTGACATCGGATCCGAAGACGACCGTGTAGCCGCGTTCATATGCCTGCCGGGCCGTGGTGCCACAGCAGTAGTTGGTGAGCGTTCCCGTGACGATGACCGTGTCGCGGTCGAGGTTGCGCAGCATTGTGTCGAGCGGGGTGTCGTAGAACGCCCCGTAGGAGGGCTTACGGATCAGCACTTCATCGGGACAGCGGCCCATCTGGCCCCGTACCTCGGCAGGGCCCGGTCGGTGCCAGTCGCTGTCGGCGTGCGGGAGGAAGCGCAGGGCGTACGGCCGGTCCAGACCGAGGAGTATGCCCGTGAGCGGAAAGCCGGGCAGCGGGGCCGGGCCGGCGTCGGGGCGCTTCTGGACTCCCCGCTGCCAATTCATCTGCTGCCGCTGCTGGGCAGCCAGCGGATGAACACCTTCGAAACCAGACGTCGGGACGGACCCCTATGGGGCTCGTAAAGTCATCGCGACAGGGGGAGCCCGCGTGCACGACCCCTCGGCGGTGGCGCTGAACGCCCCTGCCGAGAGGTTCATCCGCAGCGTGCGGGCCGAGTGCACCGATCATGACAACTCCGGAAGGCCGCACCGGGCCCTGCAGCTTCGCGCACCAGCCGACGACCCGGACGTCATCCCCTTCCCAGCCCAGCGGATGCAGCGCCACGACGTCCTCAGCGGACTCGTCCATGAGTACCGCGACGACACACCCCGACGAAGATCACGACGCTCTGGCAAGCGCCCAGCTCCACGCATGTACGGACTTTCGGCATCCAACAGGCCGCCCCGCAGCCGGCTCATTGGCTTGCGGCGCTCTTCCCGTACGCCTCGTACCCCTCCTCCTCCAGCCGCTCGGCCAGTTCCGGGCCGCCGGAGTCGACGATCCGGCCGCCCGCGAAGACGTGTACGTGGTCGGGGTGGACGTAGCGCAGAATGCGCGTGTAGTGGGTGATCAGCAGGGTGGCGACCGCGCCGGTGGCGCGGACGCGGTTGACACCCTCGGAGACGACGCGTAGCGCGTCGATGTCCAAGCCGGAGTCGGTCTCGTCCAGAATGGCGATCTTCGGCTTCAGGAGTTCCAGCTGAAGGATCTCGTGGCGCTTCTTCTCGCCCCCGGAGAAGCCCTCGTTCACGTTCCGCTCGGCGAAGGACGGGTCGATCTGCAGCCGCTCCATCGCCGCCTGGACCTCCTTCAGCCAGGTGCGCAGTCGCGGGGCCTCACCGCGCACGGCGGTGGCGGCCGACCGCAGGAAGTTGGACATGGAGACGCCGGGGACCTCAACCGGGTACTGCATGGCGAGGAACAGACCGGCCCGCGCCCGCTCGTCGACCTTCATGGCGAGCAGGTCCTCTCCGTCCAGGAGAGCTGCGCCGGAGGTGACCTGGTATTTGGGATGCCCGGCGAGAGCGTAGGCGAGGGTGGTCTTGCCGGAGCCGTTGGGCCCCATGAGGGCGTGCGTCTCGCCCTGCCGCACGGTCAGGTCGACACCGCGGAGGATCTCCCTCGGACCGTGATCGGTCAGGACCTGGCAGTGCAGGTGGTCGATGACCAGCGTTGCCATGCCTTCTCACCCCTCTTCTTCCTCGTGGAAACGGGACACGGCCGATCAGCGGGGCACTATGGACATGCACGCCCAGCGTGCCGGTGATGGGGCTCATCGCAAACCGCGGCAATGCGCCGCTGACGGCCCCTGGCCCCATGGCGTGACCAGGAGGAGACAGTGGAACTCGACGTGATCGTGGAGATCCCCGAGGCTCCCTCAAAAAGTACGAGAGGGACCACGAGCTGTACCGCATCCGGCTGGACCGCATGCTGTTCACCTCGGCCAAGTACCTGGCCGACCACGGCTTCATCGAGGGAACACTCGGGCGCGACGGGAGCCGCTCGACGCACTTGTCACGGTCGGCGAGCCGACGTTTCCCGGATGCCTGACGAATGCCGGGCTGTCGGCATGTTCTGCATGAAGGACGAGCGCGGCCCGGACGAGAAGATCCTCGCATGCCTGCCCACGACCCACGCTACGCCCATGCCCAGGACATAAGAGACATCCCCGCCTTCGACTGGTTGGAGATCACCTACTTCTTCGAGGTCTACAGGACCTCGCGCCCGGCAAGAGCGTCGAAGGATCGCACTGGGTGGGATAGCGGCCCGGTAGCGGCTTTCCGCGGCTTGCGGGGCTGCTCGCCCCAGGCAGCTCCCCCCTGGAAGAAGACGTTCAGCTCCGTGCCCGCGCCTCGGCTCTCGGTGTTGCCTTCCCGCCCGGCAGCAGGAGAGTTGCACTCTCTCTCGCGGTGCACCCGCTCGGACGCGACGGTGCCCTCCCCCGAGGGGTGAGGACCGGGAGAGGGCACCGCGGGGTGGGCCCGTGGAACGTCAGGCGGCGACCGGGGTCTGTTCGGCCGTGCGCTGTTCCGCGGTCCGCGGGCCGTGGCGGCGGGTGAACAGCCGGTCCAGGCCGAAGGCTCCGGAGCCGGTGAACACCAGCAGGAACATGGCCCAGCAGTACATGGCCGCGCCCTCGCCGCTGTTCTGGAGCGGCCACAGGGCCTCCGGCTGGTGCACGCTGAAGTAGGCGTAGGCCATGGCGCCCGACGATATGAACGCGGCGGCCCGGGTGCCCAGTCCGAGCAGGACCAGGCTGCCGCCGACGAGCTCGATCACGGCCGCGTACCAGTTGGGCCAGGTCCCGGGCTCGGCGGTGCCGCCGCTGCCGCCCGCGCCACCGAGCACACCGAACAGGGCGGCGGCGCCGTGACAGGCGAAGAGCAGGCCGACGGCGATGCGGAAGAGGCCGAGGGCGTACGGCTGGGCGCTGTTGAGGCGTCCGGACATGTGGGGGATCTCCTTCGGTAGGCCGGCCCGAAAGGGACCGGGCCGGGGACGGGGACCGAGTCGAAACCCCGCGTTAGGTGCACCCAATTCATGTTTGCAAATGCAATATTTGACTTGGAGCAATGCGGGAATGAAGGGTCAACCGCTTGCCGTCGCGGGTGAATGCGGCTCGACCCCGCCCTCACACTCACGGGTGTAACCGTATGCACACCCAGAGTCATATTCTGCGGCCAGGTGTGACTTCGCGCGAGCCGAGTCGCCAAGCGTGTCCGCGTCACCCGCTCGGTTCGGTCTCCGCCACCGCCCGGGGCCGGCCTCCCGCGGCCGGCCCCGGTGCCGGGCCGCTCCGCCACGCGCGCGTGCTCCAGTCAGCGGGTGCGGCAACGCCGCCAGGAACGCCCGATCGCTCGCATCGAACCGTGGCCCGCTCCGGCCCGGCCGCCGCTCGAGCACCGTGATCTGATGACGCAGCGCCAGAAGCTCCACATCCTTGTCCCGGTCGCTCATCGGTAGCAGGCGCAGCATGACGAACGCGTTGGTCACTCTCGGGTAAACCCGTCGCAACAGCACGATCGATCATGTTGCCGCGGCCATCGACGGCCGCGGCAGAGCGCCGGTTCGAGCGACGGCCCTCAGGATCCGGTACTCCCCCACACCGGCTCTCAGCAGGACGGATGAGGATTTCGGCACGGGCAAGGCCACCGGCATGCTGCACGGCGTCTGCGCCGCCCCGCCCGCCGGTACCAGCTAGTGCCGCATCAGACACGTTCCCCCGTTGACGACCTTGCGTAACGGGTGTCGGCGCCGTGGCGATTCCGCACCGTCGGGACCGCATCCTCGCTGCGCGGTTCAGGACGCAGCCGCCCTTGTGGACTGTCAGCCGGGGTTGGCCGGCGGTTCCGCGGTGCCGACGATGAAGCTGCCGCCCACGGTCCGGACATCGGCTGACCATCCCAGCGCGGCGAGCTTGCCGGTGAGCTCTCCGGCGTCGTGGAAGACCTTCACGACGCGATACGGGCTGCCGTCGTCGAGCCGGCGCAGTACCGCAGGGACGGGCTGCTGGGCGAGAACTTCCTCGCGGGCGGCCTCTGCGGGGCCGTCGTCGATGAAGACGGCTCTGCCGTTCGGTGCGAGCGCTTCGGCGACGGTGTTCCAGAAGTCCGGCAGGCGGGACGGCGGGATGTGGGAGAGCCAGAAGGCGAGGAACACGGTGTCGTAGCGGCGCGGGGGCCGCCAGGTGAACAGGTCGGCCTGGATGAACCGGACATTGGGGGAAGCGACCCGCGCACGCGCGATGCCGAGCGTCTCCTCCGACACGTCGACGGCGGTCACGGAGCGCGCCCGAGCGGCGAGCGCCCCGGTCCACTGGCCCGTTCCGCAGGCCAGCTCCAGCACGTCCCCGGCGATCGGGAGATCATCCGCCGCGGCCAGCAACTCCCACAGTTCTGCGCGCTCGGCATAGGGCCGGTCGTATCCGCCCGCATGGGCCCGGTAGTAGGCGATCTGCTCCGTTAAAAGGGCATCCTCATCGCTGTCCATGGCCGCGACCCTACCGATCGTGTCACCCTCCCGTCCCTCTCAGTGCGGCACCGGCGACAACCCGCAGGGCACGCTCCCGTGGTACGGACCTCCCCTCGCCGCACCCTGCTTCCTGCGGCGGACAAGGTGCGACCGCCCGGCGCCCCGGGGGGACTGCCCCGGCCCGGCCGGACGCGCCCCGCGAGCCCGCGCGTGTTCCTCGAGTGCCCAGCCCGGGGCTGCGGCAGATGCGCGCCGGGCGGTCAGCGGCTCTGGCCCGGGCCCCGGCGGCGGGTGCGCTGCGGGGCGCGACGGCCTCACCGTGCGGGCGCGGTCCGGCTCTCGGCCTCGGCGGGGCCGGTGGCAGGTGCGGAGAAGCCGCCCGGGATGCCGGGCCGGGCGGCCGGTACCTGCACCGGGGCCCGGGCGGCAGTGGGCTGGCGGCTCGGCGTCGGGGCTGAGCGGCGCGGGCGAGGACAGTGGCGTTCGCAAGCAGCGGGGCGCAGGCCTCGCACGCCTCTTCGACGCACCAGACGCGGCCGATGGTGGAGTCGTGGCGCAGGATAACGACTCAGTCAACGCCGTCCAGCACGCTGCGGGTACGGCGTGGTCACGGGAACGGCAGGGTCTGCGCGAGGACGGTGACCACGATCAGCACCACGGGGAAGCAGGCGAGGAACATCGCGAACGTGTACCCCATGATGTCCCGGGCCTTGAGGCCCAGCACGGCCAGCGTCGGAAGCATCCAGAACGGCTGCAGCAGGTTCGCCGACGCCTCGCCGAGGTCGTAGACGACCACCATCCACCCCTGGTTGACGTGCAGCTGGTTCGCCGCCTCCATCACGTAGGGGGCCTCGATGACCCACTTGCTGCCGCCGCTGGGGACGAAGACACCCAGTACCGCCGAGTAGACCGCGATGAGCGGAGGGAAGAGCAACTCGTTGGAGACGCTCACCATCCAGCCGGCGATCTGCTTGGACAGGCCGGTGAACGCGATCATGCCGAAGATGCCGCCGTAGAAGGGGAACTGCAGCAGCACCCCGGACGCCGCGGGGGCCCCCCGCCGAACCGCCTCGACCATGCGGACCGGGCGCCAGTGGAGGCAGAGCGCCAGCAGGATCAGGACGAGGTTGACCGTGTTGAGGTCGATCGCCGCGACCGGGTTCCCCTCGACGCTCGTGAAGTGGCGCACCAGGTACCACAGACCGAGGATCCCGACCAGGACGGTGAGCAGCGGGCTGCGCTCCAGCCAGTCGCCGGGACGCGACCCGGTGGAGGCGGAGGCCGCGTCGTCCTTGCCGTCCTTCTCCGCCAGAAGCGGACGCAGCTCGATCCCCATCTCCTGGGCGGTCTTGGCGCGTGTGGGCGAGGGGGCGAGGTACCAGGCCGTGACGACCGCCACCACGAAGACGACGAAGGTCGCCAGCACGCTCTGCCAGGTGAAGATCGTTTCGGTGAGCGGGATGATCCCCTCGCCGTCCCGCCCCTTGGCGATGATCTTCTGCACGGCCTCCGGGCTGGAGGCCGGGCTGGCCACCTGCAGCGCCGCGGAACCCGACAGCCCCTGGGCCCACACCGTGCCGAGTCCGAGGAATGCCATGGCGCCGAGCGCCCGGTAGTCGACGCCGCGGACGACGCGGGCGATCTCCTTCGCCAGGATGGCGGTGAAGATCAGGCTGAACGCCCAGTTGAGATAGGAGCTGATCATCGCCACCGCGGCGGTGAACGCGATCGCCGCGCGCGGCGACTTGGGGACCTGCGCCATGCGGGCGATCAGCCGGGCGACCGGAGCGGACACCGCGACCGCGTACCCGCCGATGATGATCATCGCCATCTGCAGGGTGAACTGGATCAGCGACCAGAAGCCCTCACCCCATGCGTCCACGAGGGTGGTGGGGCTCTCCCCCGTCGCGAGCCCCAGAGCGAAGATCAGGAAGGTGCCGACGAGGACGAACCCGAAGGCGTCCGGAAGCCACCGCTCGGTGAAGGCGGTGAACCGCAACGCAACCCGCGCCAGCCAGGTGTCCCCCTCGCGCACCTCGGCGTCCCTCTCGGTGTGGACGTCCCCGACCATGGTTCGTCTCGCTTCCTCTTCGGACGGCTGTGCACCATGCGTACGAACAGCGTCGTCTGACGGTTGATCCGTGACTCGGGCGGAGATCTTCGCGGGTGGGAAGCCGGAAAGGGAAGGGGTGCCCTCGATTCTTTACACCTAGATCACACAGTGGGAAGGAACGCGGCAGAAAGGTGGTGGCGCAAGCCACTTCGCCGACCGGTTTCATGGGCCTGATCGACATGGCAGCCCGAGGGGATGTCGTGTAGGTGCCTCCTCGTGCGGGCGGTGCCGGTGCCCCACGAACGCAGTGGCCCTCACGTGACTGGCGCGAGGGAGACAACACAGACTGCTCCGAAGGGAGTTGGGCCGTCTCGTGCACCTGCGCCCGGGACGAGAAGTCCGGTACGTCCGTGGCGCCGGATGCTCGGGGCAGCCCTGAAAGCCGGGCGGACCTCGTCGCATCGGTTCCGGCGCGCGCCGTACCGGCGAGGGAGGGCGACGGTGTGGACGCCGACGGCGAAGGGCCGAGGGGAGAGACCGAAGCCTGCCTCGGCTCGCAGGCGGGCAGGACACTTACATCCCGTCCGCGACCGTGAAGGGGACGGCCCCGGCGTCCGACGCACAAGGCCGGCCCGCGGCCGCAAGAAGGCGCACGCGGTCCTGAAACGCCGTCCTGCCCGGCAGTAAACGATCAACATTCGCGCAGGTCTTGACCGACTGCCGGTGCGGCCTGGCGGTTGCGGGACATGACGTTGGTGACACAGGCCAGTGCCGGTGAGAACGAGACGCCTCGACAGGCCTCGGTCGGGCAGCGTGCGGGCCGGGTCGAGGCGCTGTCACATTGCGCAGTGTGTGAGTGGACACTGTCACATTGGCTGACGACGTGGGATGATCTTGGAGTTGATCGGGCAGGCGAGGAGACCGTCTGTGGAGAGTGTGCGGCCCTCGTACCAGAGGCACTGGTACCCGGTGGAGACCATCTCGCACGGTGTGTGGCTGTCCTTCCGCTTCCCGCTCGGCTTCCGCGAGGTCGAGGAGCTGATGCTCGAGCGCGGCATCGAGGTCAGCCACGAGACAGTCCACCCGTGGACGCGCCGGTTCGGCCCGGCTTATGCCGCTGCTCTGCCTCGGCGCCGTCCGGGGCCTGGTGATAAATGGCTGCCTGACCGAGGTCTTCGTGAAGATCAGCGGGGTGCGGCACCACCTGTGGCGGGCCGTGGGCCAGGACGGTACCGTGCTCGACATCCTGCTCCGTTCCCGGCGCGACGCGGCGGCCGCGAAGCGGTTCCTGGCCAAGCTCATGAAGAAGCAATGCCGGATGCCCCGGGTGCTGGTCACCGACAGGCTCCGCGCCTACGGCGCCGCCCACCGGGATTGACGCCCTCGGCCGGACACCGGCAGTCGAAATACCTCAACAACCGGGCGGAGAACTCCCGTCGGCCCACCCGGCAGCGCGAACGCGAGAGGAAGGGCACTCTGTCCCTCCGCCGGGACACAGCGGTTCCTGTCCGTGTTCAGCGCGATCTCACCGCACTTCAGGCCCCGAAGCCACCGCCTCACCGCCCCTCAGCACCGCGCCGAGGTGCACCGCCGCTTCGAGACCTGGCACCAGATCACCGGCGGCACCGCTCTGCCCACCGAAGCCTGACACGGCCCCGGCACCCGACCCCACCGCACCCTGGCGCGCCATCAGCCGGATACATCATGGGTAACTTGACAACGCCGCGCTGGCGCAATGCCAACGCCTGCCACTTCGACCTGCTCGCCGCCCAACGCTGCGAACGCGCCCGCGTCCGCAGCGAGAAGGGCATCCGCTGGAGCGGACGCCCCCTCGCAGCCTGACCAACCCGGCGCCATACGACCACTTGCCTTCGCCGTAACCGCTCAGCTGTCTGGGCCTACTGCCGCGCGGCCTGCCTGCTGCGGCTCCACCGCCCTCCCCGGCACCAAGACGGCAAGGGTGCTCGGCGCTTCACGCCGCAGCGTGCGGCGCCGAGCAAAGGTCGCAGTCAGAGCGAGGGTCGAGACCGTGCCCCCGTGGAACACGGCAGCGATCGTGGAGAGGAGTCCGATCGTCATCGGGCACGCACCTTCCTCCCCCCCGTTCGGCCCACCCCGGCTCACAGCCCGGGGTGAGCGTTGATGCGTTTCCTCCTCACCGTACGTGCGCCGTCGACTCCCCCTGCGTCCAAACTCATCACTGTCCGGGAGCCGCCCATGGCTACGGCCGCGTGCCGATTCCCGCCGAGGGGCACGTCGGGCGAACGCCCCTCGGCGGCGCCGGCGGCGAATCGTCAGAGCTGGCCGGACTCGGCGATGGTGATCTTCGCGGAGGTGCGGCCGTTGGAGGAGCCAAGGGCCTCGATCTTCTTGACCAGGTCCATGCTCTCGGTGTCGGCGACCTCGCCGAACACCACGTGCTTGCCGTCCAGCCAGTCCGTCACGATGGTCGTGATGAAGAACTGCGAGCCGTTGCTGTTCGGGCCCGCGTTGGCCATGGACAGCAGACCCGGCCGGTCGTGCTTGAGGGTGAAGTTCTCGTCGGCGAACTTCTCGCCGTAGATGCTCTTGCCGCCGGTGCCGTTGCCCCGGGTGAAGTCGCCGCCCTGGAGCATGAAGTCGGGGATGACACGGTGGAACGATGAGCCCGCGTAGCCGAAGCCCTTCTCTCCGGTCGCGAGGGCGCGGAAGTTCTCCGCCGTCTTGGGAACCACGTCGTCGAACAGGTTGAAGACGATCCGCCCGGCGGGCTCGTCGTTGATGGTGATATCGAAGTAAACCTTGGTCGTCATGCCCCCATCCTGACATTCCACCGAGTACCGCTCGCCTCCTACCCTGCCGTCGCCTGGGCGAATTGCGTGACCGTCGGCACGACCCGGTCTGCGTGGGAAGGCGCCAGATCACACGGCCTCCCGCCTCGCCGGGGGCTGTGTTCCCATCACCCCGTCGGAAGCAGGTCGAGGGTCCAGTTCTGGCCGACGAGATCGTGGCCGAAGCTGTGGTGGCGTTCCTCGTCGGCGAGGGTGAAGCCGAAGCTCTGGTAGATCTTGCGCGCCGTCACCAGCACGTCGTTGGTCCACAGCGTCACCTGCTCGTAGCCCGCCTCGCGGGCGAAGGCCAGGCACTCGGCGACCAGGCGTGTCCCGAGACGAAGACCCCTGCCCTGCGGAGTGACGAGCAGGAGCCGCAGCTTGGCCACCTTCGGCCGGTCGCCGGCGACCAGGAAGACGCAGCCCACGCGCCGGCCGTCGAGCTCGGCGATCCAGGCCGCCTCACGGGCCGGGTCGTGCTGGGCGCCGTAGTCGGCGACGAGCTTGGCGACCAGGACCTCGAAGTCGGTGTCCCAGTCGAACTGCTGGTGATAGCTCTCGCCGTGGGCCATCACCACCCATCCCAGGTCGCCGGGGCGGTCGGCGCGACGCACGACGGCTTGCTTCTGGCCTTGCTGCGTCATGAGCTGCTCTCCTGGCCCCCGTGATCGTTCCCTCCACGGAACTGAAACAATTGTTTCAGTCACGTTAGGCTAGCCGCGTGCCCCAGCAAACGCCAACCCCCTCCGCCCGGCAGACCGAGCTGCTGGAGGCGGCGTACCAGTACGCCCTCGCCCACGGTCTGACCGACCTGTCACTGCGCCCGCTGGCCGATGCCATCGGCTCCAGCCCGCGGGTCCTGCTCTTCCTCTTCGGAAGCAAGGACGGCCTGGTGCGGGCGCTGCTGGCGCGCGCCCGTGCCGACGAGCTGGCGCTCCTGGACCGGGCCAGGCAGTCCGATCGCCCCGCCGGGCTGGTCCCGGCCGTCGAGCGGGTCTGGGCATGGCTCGCCGCGAGGGAACACCGGCCGCTGCTGCGGCTGTGGGCCGAGGCGTACGCGCGCTCCCTCGTCGAGCCCGCCGGGGCCTGGGCCGGGTTCGCCCGTGCGACGGTGGACGGTTGGCTCGATGTCCTGGCCGACTGCCAGCCGCCGTCCGAGCGTGACGGCAGGGACGGTGCCACCCGCCGCACCCTGGCCCTGGCCGTACTGCGAGGCGCCCTGCTCGACCTCCTCGCCACGGACGACGAGAAGCGGGTCACCGAGGCCGTCGAGCACCAGCTCGCCCTGCTCCGGGACTGAAACGAGGGCCGGCCGCCTCGACTGGTTCTTACCGGTCCGCCGAGCCTGCCGGCACCCCTGGGCATCCGTCGAGGGCGAGCGCCTCCTGCCGGGGCTGAGGAAGCCGCCCGGCGGGGCGCCCTCCCCGACCAGGATTGCCCCCTGCCCGACCCGCGACGCGCCCGCCGGGTCGGCCTGCCGCACCAATGCGGGGAAGACCGCGGCGAAGTGCCACACCCGCTGCCTCCGCTCGTGCCCACGTCGCCGAGGAACTCCGCGTCCTCACCCCGCCCGACCGAGGGGTCTGGCCCGCGTACGAGAAGGCCGTCGCGATGACCCGCGGTTTCAAGGAACGGCGCCCCAGGCCCAGGTGACCCTGACCGTCCACGAGTTCCGGCACCGACCTGCTCGCCCGCCTGCCCGGAGGCCAGTGCCTGACCTCCACCGGCGTCGACGACCGGCCCCTGCCCGGCACTGTCACGTTGGCTGACCGGGCGGGATGATCTTCCGGTTGGTCACGCTGCGAGGGTCGTTTGCGGACACCGCGCCGCCGTCGTACCAGGGGCACCGGTACCCGGTCGAAATCATCTCCCGCTGCGTGTGGCGGTACCACCGCTTCCCCCTGTCGTACCGCGAGGCTGGGGAGCTGATGCTCCAGCACAACGTGCTCGTCTCCCACGAGACGGTCCGGCGGTGGTGCGCCACGTTCGGGCAGGCCTACGCCGGCACGCTGCGCCGCAGGCAGCCCCTGCCGGGGGGCATGTGGCACTTGGACAAGGTCTTCATCAGGATCAATGGCGAGCTGACGTACCTGTGGCAGGCTCTCGACCAGGACGGGATGGTGCTGGACATTCTCGTGCAGGAGCGCCGGGACACCCTCGCGTCCAGGCGGTTCTCCCGCCGCCTGATGAAGAAGACGTGTTCGGGGCCGCGGGTGGTCATCACCGACACGCTGCGCTCCCACGGCGTCGCCCACCGCGAGGTCATGCCCTCAGTCAATCATCGTTCCCACCAGGGCCTGAACAACCGGGCCGAGAACAGCCACCAGCCGACGAGGCAGCGTGAACGCGCCATGAAGGGCTTCCGCTCGGCCGGCGGAACCCAAAGGTTCCTGTCCGCGTTCAGCCAGATCTCACCGCACTTCCGGCCCCGCCACCTGATGGCCGCACCCGACTACCGCGCCGAGATGCAGCATCGCTTCACCACCTGGAACCAGATCACCGGGACCACCGCCATGCCCGCCACGGCCTGACCCAGAGCCCACCACCTCACCCCACCTCGACCTGAGGCCCCATCAGCCATCCTGCTTATGGACAACTTGACAACACCGTCCGGCGAGGTCACAGGCGACCTCTTCGAGTGCCGGGCTGACCCGCTGCGTCGGCCCTCCGGGTATCCGCGGTCAGCGCCGCCCGCCCAGGACGATCTTCCAGACGCGCGTTGCCACCTGCAGATTGAGCCGGGTGTCTACATCCGCCAGGTCGCGGTCGCTGATCTCACGGATGCGCTGCAGCCGGTAGCGCAGGGTGCTGCGGTGGACCGTCAGCGCGGCGGCCGCATCGTCGTAGTTGCCTCCGCAGTCGAAGTAGCGCGAGAGCGTCTCCACCAACTCCGTGTCGTGCCCTGCGTCGTAGTCGATCAGCTGGCCGAGCCACTCTCGCACGAAGTCTTCGAGCTCCCGGAGATCGTTTCCGGGCCCCAGGATCCGGTACAGCCCGAGGTCGTCGAAGAACGTCGTCCCGCTGCGCTGGCGGGAGTTCTGCCGCACATCCAGGGCCCGCAGTGCCTCCTGATAACAGCGGGGAATGCCGTCCGGGGAGTCGCAGCGGGTGCTCACCCCGATCGCTCCGTCGGGCGTCCCCAGCTCATGGGCCAACGCCGCGTACACGGCATCGTCGTCGGGCCTCGCTTCGGTCAGCAGGACCATCCGGTCGCCGCGACGGGTGATCAGCGGGCGGGTCGCCGAGGTGGCCGTCGCTTGCTCGACGGCACGGGTGAAGGAACTGTTCGCGGCGGTGCTCGGCCAGTGCACCACGACCACGTAGTGGGTACGTTGCAGGTCGTGGCCGACGGCTTCGGCCCGGGCGTAGGCGCTCGTCTCGTCAGTGCCCTCCAACAGGTCGTCGATCAGTTCGCGGCGCAGCCGCAGTTCGACCTCGGTGAGTTCGCGCATATGCATGAGCTCCTGGGCGAGCGACCGCTGGGCGTGATCCAAGGCGAACATGGTGTGCTCGTTGGCCGTCGCTTCGGGGTCCTCGATGGCGAGTACGCCGAGGACGTCGCCGCGCGGGCGGGCCAGGGCGATCAGCCGGTCCTTGACTCTGACCGGGCCCGCCTCGCGCGCGACCTGCCGCAGCATCTCTTCCTGGAAGGTCGAGGACCGCGCCGGATAGGGGTCGGGCCGGTCGGGACCGGCCCAGGACCTCAGGTTGCCGAACTGGTCCTCGATGAGCGCCGACAGCCCGGTGAGCTCGTACAGCGCTTGGGTGATGGCGTCCTCGCCACCGCCCCGGGCAGCGGCACGGGCGAGGGTCTCGTGCACGGTCTTCTGCAGGTGCAGCTCGGAGCGCATTGCGTCCAGCTGCCGCAGTGCGGTGTCCCGTTCGGTGCGGAGTCGGCTCAGTTCGCCGGCGTTGTCGTGCTGCGCGGCGCGCGTGACCGTCAGTGACAGGGCCGCCGATGTGAGCCCCACGAGGGTCGAGAGGAGGAAGTGCCCCTGCTCGTCGGGCCCGGAGTGGGAGGAGACCAGGATGTAGCCGAGCAGACCGCCGGCCTCGCGCAGGCCGAACGCCCAGGTCCAGGATCGCTCTGGAAGGGATACGGAGCCGTCAGCCTCGCCCAACTCCTTCATCCGTGCGTCGTCGACCTTTGGCGCTCCCGCGTCGTGGCCGGGGACGCGGGACAAACCGTCGCCCGTCGCGAGGTATCCGGCCTCCGCGTGGTAGGGACCAAGGGCACTGACGTGCCCCATGGCCAACCGCACGATCTCACTCTGCTCCGCGCAGGTGAACAGGGTGTGGGACAGCACCAGCAGCCCGTGTGGGTCCAGCGCCGTGAGCGGACGGGGGTCGTGCCGTTCGCTGCTCGCAGTGTTGCTCGGGTGGTGGGTCACTTCCTGGTCGGAGACGTGAGCGGACAGCCTCCGTGACGGATGGGAGGCCATAGATCACTCCGTTTCCCTCCGGTCATCGGAGGCGATCGGGCGAGTCGTGGGATCCACGCCTGGGCGAGCCCTGAACACCCAGCCTAGGCAAAAAACATCAATATTTGTCCGGATTTGAGCTTTGTTCTCGTGGACCGACCGACTGAGTCGTTTTCTGACCTGCCGGGTGCAGGCGGAGCGCGCTGCTCCCTTGCCACTCTGAGCTTGTCAGGGATCGCCGGGCGCACCGGTGGCCGTGGCAGGAAGGACTGGCTGATGAACGAGCAGGCCCGCAGGACCATCGCCTCGTACACGACCTACCAGGAGGCGGAACGCGCCGTCGATCACCTTTCCGATCAGGGTTTTCCCGTCGAGAGGGTGGCCATCATCGGGCAGGACGTGCGCCTGGTCGAGCAAGTGACCGGCCGCATGGGACATGGCGGGGCCGCACTGCACGGCGCGGCGAGCGGCGCCCTGCCCGGCGCACTGATCGGGTGGATCTTCGGGCTGCTGAACTGGCTGGACCCGGTCGTTTCGGGATTGCTCCTCGCCCTGTACGGGCTGGTTTTCGGAGCACTCGTCGGCGCTCTGCTCGGCCTGCTGGTGCACGCGGCCCAGCGTGGCCGCCGGGACTTCGCCTCGGTGAGCTTCATGCAGCCCAGCCGGTACGACGTCGTCGCCGACGAGGCAGTCGCCGACGAGGCGGTGCAGCTGCTGGCCGAGCTGCCCAGCGGGACCGGCACCAGCACAAGCAGCGGGGCTTGGAAGAGCAGCCGCCCGCGGAGCGGCCCCGCCGTTACCTGAGCGAGTGCGGAAGACCGGGCGTGACTCCGAGGGCGAACGGGGGCCGCCCGTCGCGGAAGGAGTTCCTCATGGCCAAGGCAGTAGGCATCGACCTGGGCACCACGAACTCGGTGATCGCCGTCTGGGAGGGCGGCGAGTCGACGGTCATACCCAACAGCGAGGGCAACCGCACGACACCGTCCGTGGTGGCCTTCACCGATACCGGCGAGCGCCTGGTGGGCCAGCTGGCCCGCCGCCAGGCGATCCTCAACCCCAAGGGCACCATCTACTCGGCCAAGCGGTTCATCGGCCGACACTTCGACGAGATCTCCGAAGAGGCCAAGGCCGTCGCGTACGACGTGGTGGAGGGAGACGGCGGCGCCGCCCGCTTCAAGGTGCGCGACAAGCTCTACGCGCCCGAGGAGATCAGCGCGCAGGTGCTGCGCAAGCTCGCCGACGACGCCTCCAAGCAGCTGGGCGAGCGGGTCACGGAGGCGGTCATCACGGTGCCCGCCTACTTCAACGACGCCCAGCGCACCGCCACCAAGGACGCCGGACGGATCGCCGGCCTGGAAGTGCTGCGGATCATCAACGAGCCGACCGCGGCCGCCCTCGCCTACGGCATGGACAAGAAGCAGCACGAGACGGTGCTCGTCTTCGACCTGGGCGGCGGCACCTTCGACGTCAGCATCCTCGACGTCGGCGACGGCGTGGTGGAGGTACGGTCCACGGCGGGCGACAGCCATCTGGGCGGCGACGACTTCGACCGCCGGCTGGTCGACCAGCTCGCCGACGGCTTCCAGAAGGAGAACGGCATCGACCTGCGCCAGGACCCGCAGGCGCTGCAACGACTGTTCGAGGCCGCCGAGAAGGCCAAGACCGAGCTCAGCTCGGTGACCCAGACGCAGGTCAGCCTGCCGTTCATCACGGCCGACGCCTCCGGGCCCAAGCATCTGACCACGACGATCATGCGATCCACGTTCGAGCAGATCACCGGCGACCTGGTGGAGCGCTGCCTGGGCCCGGTGCGGCAGGCCATGGACGACGCCAAGGTCAGTGACAACGACATCGACGAGGTCATCCTCGTCGGCGGCTCCACCCGCATCCCCGCCGTCCAGGCCCTGGTGCGCAGGCTGACCGGCGGCAAGGAACCCAACATGAGCGTCAACCCCGACGAGGTCGTGGCGAAGGGTGCCGCGATCCAGGCCGGGGTCCTCAAGGGCGAGGTCAAGGATGTCCTGCTGCTCGATGTCACCCCGTTGTCGCTGGGCGTGGAGACACGCGGCGGCGTGATGACGAAGATCATCGAGCGGAACACCACCATCCCGGTGCGCCGCACCGAGACCTTCTCCACCGCCGAGGACAACCAGCCCGCCGTCGACGTCGTCGTCCTGCAGGGCGAGCGGGAGAGGGCCGCCGACAACCGGGTCCTGGGCCGCTTCCAGCTCACCGACATCCGCCCCGCGCCGCGCGGCGAGCCGCAGATCGAGGTCATCTTCGACGTCGACGCCAACGGCATCCTCAACGTCACCGCGCGGGACAAGGACACCGGCAAGGAACAGGGCATCACCATCAGCGAGAGCTCCAACCTCGACCGCGGCGAAGTCGAGCGGATGGTCCAGGATGCCGAACGCAACCGCGGCCAGGACCAGGCCCTGCGCGAGGCAGTCGACGCCCGCAACGAACTGGACGCCATCGCCTACCAGGTCGAAAAGCGCCTCGGCGAGCTCGGCGACGCCGCGCCCGCACACGAGAAGGCCCGCGCCGAGATGCTGGTGTCCGAGGCCCGCGAGGCGGTCAAGAACGAAGCCGGGGTGGACAAGGTCCGGCCGCTGACATCCGAACTCCAGCAGGTCTTCGCGGGCCTCACGGCCCACCAGGCGGGAGCCGCCGCGGGCGGTCCGGCGGGCACCGGCTCACCGGACGAATCCGGCCCCGGCGGGGCCGCGCCGGACGGCGCCGGGGGCGACGACGATGTGATCGACGCCGAGTTCGACAAGGGCTGAGGTGGCCGCCATGCCCATCCCACCCCGGGGCCGAGAGCCCGACCCGCCGCCGGGAGACGCCGTACAGCCGCCGCGCGGAGACCTTACGCAGCCTGGAACGCCGACCGAGGAGGCCGAGCCGGGGCCCGACGCCGCAACCGGCACCACCGCACCCGACGACGAATACGCGGCCGCGCTGCGAGAGGCCGAGGACCGCTGGCGCCGCGCCCTGGCCGACCTCGACAACCTGCGCAAACGCCACGCCAGGGAGCTGGAGCGGGAGGCCGCGGCCGAACGCGCCCGTACGGCCGCGGCCTTCCTGCCCGTCATCGACAACCTGGAACTTGCCCTGAGCCACGCGGCCGCCGACCCCGATGCGATTGTCGAAGGTGTTCGGGCCGTGCGCGACCAGGCCGTGAACGTCCTGGAGCGGCTGGGCTACCCACGCCACGCAGAGAGGGGCGTGTCGTTCGACCCGGCCCGGCACGAGGTGGTCGGCGTGGTCCAGGATCCCGACGCCGATCCGAACACCGTGGTCCAGGTGCTGCGGCCCGGTTACGGGGAAGCCGAGCGGCAGTTGCGGCCTGCCGCCGTGACCGTCGCCAAGCGGGAGTGACCGTCCATGGCACGCGACTTCTACGAGGTACTCGGCGTTCCGCGCACCGCCGACCGGGACGAGATCCAGCGGGCCTACCGCACCCTGGCCCGCAGGTACCACCCCGACGTCAACAAGGACCCACAGGCGGAGGAGCGGTTCAAGGAGATCAATGAGGCCTTCAGTGTCCTGTCCGATCCGGAGCAGCGAGCCCGGTACGACCGCTTCGGCGAGGACTTCCGGAAGATCCCCGAGGACTGGGAGGAGCGGGTCGCCGCCGGCGCCGGCGCCGGAGCCGGCAGCGGCTTCCGGTGGACCACCGGTGGCGGCCCCCGGGTGCGGTACTCCACGGCAGGCTTCGGGGGCGAGGGGGTCGACGTGGAGGATCTGTTCGGCTCGCTGTTCGGCGGCGCCGGGCGGACGCGCGTACCCGGCGCCGACCAGGAGGCCGAACTGCCGCTCACCGTCGAGGAGGCATATCGGGGCGGCCGCCGTACGGTCACCCTGGCCGGGCCGGCCGGGCAGCGGCGCTACCAGGTCGACGTGCCGCCCGGCACCACCGACGGGCAGCGCATCCGGCTGGCCGGAGAGGGCGGGCGCGGGAGCGGCGACGACGCTCCCGCCGGGGACCTGTACCTGAGGGTGCGGATCCAGCCGCACCCCGAGTTCCGCCTCGACGGCCGGGACGTCCACGTGCGGCTTCCGGTCACCCCGTGGGAGGCGGCGCTGGGCGCGACCGTGCCGGTGCCCACGCCCAGCGGTGCCACGGCGAAGGTGACCGTGCCCGCCGGGTCCTCCAGCGGACGGCGCCTGCGGCTGCGCGGCGAGGGCATGCCGGGCCCGCGTGGCGCGAACGGAGACCTGTACGCGGAGCTGCAGATCATGGTGCCGCCCCGGCTGAGCGACCGGGAGCGCGAGCTGCTGGAGGAACTTGCCGCCGTCTCCTCGTTCGACCCCAGGAGGACCTGATGAGCGACCGACCAGCCGAGGCCCGCCCGTCCTACGCACGCACGACCGAGGTGGGCGTGCAGTACGCGATCGTGCCTGTGCCCAGGCTCTCGCTGGAGGCCGTGGCCCACCGCTCAGGCCTTCATCCCGACCTGATCCGTCGGTTCGTCGCCCTCGGGCTGGTGGACGCCGGCCGTGACGCCTCCGGACGGCTGGTGTTCGCCCCCACGGCCCCGGCGGCCCTGGCCCGCGTCCAGCGGTTGCGCACCGGGCTGTGCCTGAACTACGCATCCCTCGGTCTGGTGCTCGACCTGCTCGACCGCATCAGCCTGCTCGAAGCCGCGCTGCGACGTGCAGGCGTGAGGAGTGATCTACCACCATGGACATGAACCGCCTGACCCAGAAGTCACAGGAAGCCCTGCAGGAGGCCCAGAGCGCCGCCGGCCGCCTGGGTCACACCGAGGTCGACGGCGAACATCTGCTGCTCGCCCTCCTCGACCAGGAGGAGGGCCTGATCCCGCGACTGCTGCAGCAGGCGGGCACCGAGCCCAAGGAGTTGAGCGCGGCCGTACGCGAGGAGCTTTCCCGCCGGCCCAAGGTGACCGGCCCGGGCGCGGCGCCGGGCCAGGTCTTCGTCACCCAGCGCCTGGCCCGGCTGCTGGACGCGGCCGAGCGGGAGGCCAAACGCCTCAAGGACGAGTACGTGTCCGTGGAACACCTGCTGCTGGCCCTGGCCGAGGAAGGCTCGGCGACCGCCGCCGGGCGCCTGCTGAAGGAGCACGGCGTGACCCGGGATTCCTTCCTCGGCGCGCTCACTCAGGTCCGCGGCAACCAGCGCGTGACCTCCGCCAACCCCGAGGTGGCTTACGAGGCCCTGGAGAAGTACGGCCGTGACCTGGTCGCCGAGGCCAGGACCGGGCGGCTCGACCCGGTCATCGGCCGGGACGCCGAGATCCGCCGCGTCACCCAGATCCTCAGCCGCAAGAGCAAGAACAACCCCGTCCTGATCGGCGACCCCGGCGTCGGCAAGACCGCCATCGTCGAGGGCCTTGCCCAGCGCATCGTGCGCGGTGACGTGCCCGAAGGACTCCGCGACAAGATCGTGTTCGCCCTCGACATGGGCTCCTTGGTCGCCGGTGCCAAGTACCGCGGCGAGTTCGAGGAACGCCTCAAGGCCGTGCTCAGCGAGGTCAAGGCCGCCCAGGGACGTATCCTGCTCTTCGTCGACGAACTGCACACCGTCGTCGGCGCGGGCGCCGCCGAAGGAGCCATGGACGCGGGCAACATGCTCAAGCCCATGCTCGCCCGCGGCGAACTCCACATGATCGGCGCGACCACCCTCGACGAGTACCGCAAGCACATCGAGAAGGACGCCGCCCTCGAACGCCGCTTCCAGCAGGTCCTGGTCGACGAACCCAGCGTGGAGGACACCATCTCCATCCTGCGCGGCCTGCGTGAACGCCTCGAAATCTTCCACGGCGTCAAGATCCAGGACACCTCGCTGGTCGCGGCGGCGACACTCTCCCACCGCTACATCACCGACCGGTTCCTGCCCGACAAGGCCATCGATCTCGTCGACGAGGCCTGCGCCCGGCTGCGCACCGAGATCGACTCCATGCCCGCCGAACTCGACGAGATCACCCGCCGGGTGACCCGACTGGAGATCGAGGAGGCGGCCCTGTCCAAGGAGACCGACTCCGCCAGCAAAGCCCGCCTGGAGGAACTGCGCAGGGAACTGGCCGACCTGCGCGGCGAGGCCGACGCCAAACACGCCCAGTGGGAGGCCGAACGGCAGGCGATCCGCCGCGTGCAGGAACTGCGCCAGGAACTGGAGCAGGTCCGCCACGAGGCGGAGGAGGCGGAACGCGCCTACGACCTCAACCGCGCCGCCGAACTCCGCTACGGCCGCCTCCAGGACCTGGAGCGCCGACTCACCGCAGAGGAGGACCAACTGGCCGCCAAACAAGGGCAGAACCGGCTGCTGCGCGAGGTCGTCACCGAGGAGGAGATCGCCGACATCGTCGCCGCCTGGACCGGCGTCCCCGTCGCCCGCCTGAAGGAGGGCGAACGCGAGAAACTGCTGCGCCTCGACGAGATCCTGCGCGAGCGCGTCATCGGCCAGGACGAGGCCGTCAAGCTCGTCGCCGACGCCATCATCCGCGCCCGCTCCGGCATCCGTGACCCTCGCCGCCCCATCGGCTCGTTCATCTTCCTCGGCCCCACCGGCGTCGGGAAGACCGAGCTGGCCAAGACCCTCGCCCGGGCCCTGTTCGACGCCGAGGAGAACATGGTCCGCCTCGACATGAGCGAGTACCAGGAGCGGCACACCGTCAGCCGACTCATGGGCGCACCGCCCGGATACATCGGCTACGAGGAAGGCGGCCAGCTCACCGAGGCCGTACGCCGCAAGCCGTACTCCGTTGTGCTGTTCGACGAGATCGAGAAGGCGCACACCGATGTCTTCAACACCCTGCTGCAGATCCTCGATGACGGCCGCATCACCGATGCTCAGGGCCGCACGGTCGACTTCCGCAACACTGTGATCATCATGACGTCGAACATCGGCTCCGAGCACCTCCTCGACGGCGCCACCGCCGAGGGTGAGATCAAGCCGGACGCCCGCGCCCTGGTGATGGGCGAGCTGCGCGGGCACTTCCGCCCGGAGTTCCTCAACCGCGTCGACGACATCGTGCTGTTCAAGCCGCTCGGTGAGCGGCAGATCGAGCGGATCGTGGAGCTGCAGTTCGACGAACTGCGCCGCCGCCTCGCCGAACGCCGCATCACCGTCGAACTCACCGACGCGGCACGCGAGTTGATCGCCCACCAGGGCTACGACCCGGTGTACGGTGCACGGCCGCTGCGGCGTTACATCTCCCACGAGGTCGAGACACTGGTCGGGCGAGCCCTGCTGCGCGGCGACGTCCAGGACGGCGCGAAGGTCCGCGTCGACGCCGAGCACGGAGAGCTGGTGGTCACCTACGACCAGCCCGAGGACGTGAAGGGAGCGAGGGCGGCATGAGTACCGCGCAAGCCACCAACGTCACCTGCCCGCACTGCGGGCGCGCCAACCGGGTACCCGTGGCCGCCGAGGGCCGCCCCAGGTGCGGCAATTGTAAGCAGCCTCTGCCGTGGATGGCCGACGCGGGCGACGCCGACTTCACCGAGGTCGTCGAGCAGGCCACCGTGCCCGTCGTCGTCGACCTGTGGGCCACCTGGTGCGGCCCCTGCCGCATGGTGAGCCCCGCGCTGGAGAAGGTCGCCGCCGATCTCGCGGGAAAGATCAAACTGGTCAAGGTCGACATCGACAAGAACCCGCGCCTGGCGCGGCGGTTCGAGGTCCAGGCCGTACCGACGCTACTGGTCCTCGACAAAGGACGGACCATCGCCCGACAGTCGGGTGCCGCACCTGCCCTTGCCCTGCGGCAGTGGGTGGAGCAGTCGATCGCCGGCCGCGAACCGGCCGGGAAAGGATGATCGGCCATGACCGTACGAACCGACCCCCACCTCGCCCTCGTACGCCCCGTCACCCCGCGCACCCCAGGATGCGAGGAATGCCTGGCCACGCGTTCCCCCTGGGTCCACCTCAGGCTCTGCCTGACGTGCGGCCACGTCGGCTGCTGCGATTCCTCGCCGAACCGGCACGCCCGCCGTCACGCCGCCGCCGACGGCCATCCGATCGTGGCGTCGCTGGAGCCCGGCGAGGACTGGCGGTGGTGCTTCGTCCACGAGGCGTTCGTGTGATGCCCGGCGACGAGACGCGGCCGGGCGCAGCGCCTGTGCCGGACGAGGCCGAGGAGAGCGTCCCCTTCGAGACCCCCGACATCTACGGCGCCTATCCTCGCCTGTCGGACGACCAGATGGCCCGCCTGGCGCAGCATGGCCGGCGGCGCGCGGCTGACGCCGGTGACGTGCTGATCCGGGAGGGAGAGCGGTGCGAGACGTTCTACGTTGTCCTCAGTGGTTCGGTCGCCATCGTCGAGGGCTACGGCACACCCGGCGAACGCCTGCTGCGTGTGCACGGTCCTGGCCGCTTCTTCGGCGAACTCGGCCTCCTGAACGGACAGGTGGCCTTCTACACCGCTGTGGTCAGGGACCCCGGCGAGATCCTCGCCCTGTCCATGGATCAGCTGCGTGACCTGGTGACCCGGGACTCCATCCTTGGTGATGTGGTGCTGCGCGCCTGCATGGGCCGCCGTGCCCTGCTCGTCGGGCAGGGCGCCGGTTTCCGCATCATCGGCTCGCGCTACTCGCCCGACACCCGGCGGCTGCGCGAGTTCGCCGCCCGCAACCGGCTGCCGCACCGCTGGATCGATCTGGAGACGGACGAGGAGGCCGAGGCCCTGCTGCGCCGCTTCGCGGTTGGTCCGGAGCAGACGCCGCTGGTGATCTGGCGGGACACGACCCTGTTGCGCAACCCGAGCAACGCCGAACTGGCCCGGTTCATCGGTCTGCCGCCCCTGCCGTCGGGCAACGGCCGCGGCGATCTCCTCATCGTCGGCTCCGGTCCGGCCGGTCTCGCCGCTGCGGTGAACGCCGCCTCGGAGGGTCTCGGCACGACCGTGGTCGAGGCGATGGCCACCGGCGGCCAGGCCGGGACGTCGTCCCGCATCGACAACTGCTTCGGCTTCCCCTCCGGCATCTCCGGCGCCGAACTCACCGAGCGCGCTGTGCTCCAGGCGGGCAAGTTCGGCGCCCGGATCAGCGTCCCGGCGGAGGCGGCCCGGCTCGAACCGCGGGACGGCCACTACGCCGTTGGGTTCGCCGACGGCAGCGAGATCACCGCCCGTACCGTCGTCCTGGCCACCGGCGCCCGCTACCGCCGCCTCCATGTGCCCGGCATCGAGCCGTTGGAGGGCGCGAGCGTCCACTACTCGGCGACCGTCTACGAGGCCCAGCAGTGCCGTACCGACCCGGTGGCGGTGGTCGGCGGCGGCAACTCCGCAGGGCAGGCCGTGCTCTTCCTGGCCGGGTACGCACCGCAGGTGTATCTGCTCGTCCGTGGGCCGAGCATCGAGGCGCACATGTCCCGCTACCTGATCGATCAGATCGAGCGCCACCCGCGGGTGCGCGTGCTGCTGCACACCGAGATGACCGAGGCACTCGGCGACAAGGCGCTGGAGGCGGTCACCGTGGTCGACCACCGTACGGGCGAGCACCGCCACCTCGCGGTGCGGGCCCTGTTCGTCTTCACCGGCGCCGACCCCCACACCGAGTGGCTGTCCGGCACGCTCGCCCTCGACGCGCGCGGCTTCGTGCTCACCGGCGCGGAGGCGCAGGCCTGCTCCGTTCCCGAACTGTGGCAGAGCCAGGGCCGAGACTGCCTGACGTTGGAGACCAGCCTGCCTGGCGTCTTCGCCGCCGGCGACGTCCGCAGCGGCTCGGTGAAGCGCGTGGCCTCCGCGGTCGGCGAAGGCGCGATGAGCGTCCACTTCGTGCACCGCTACCTGGGCCACACGGCCGCGCCCGGTCGCACCGACAGCTCCCCGCACACCCGTCCGAAGGAGTCCGCTTGGCTCGCATGACACCCAGCGGGCGACGAGATCACGAGAAGGAGAAGGAGGCGATGGAAATGACCACGCCCGTCCGGCACCACCGAGGTGGCGCCATGCAGGCCAGGCCCCCTGGCTGGGCACGCAATCCGCTCACGGAGTTCGACCAACTGCTCAGCGAGATGAGCGGACTGATCGAATCCACGGTGGGAAGCGCTGCGCCCGCAGTCGCGTGGACACCCCTGGCGGATGTCACGGAGTCCGACGACGCCTTCCACATCGAGATCGAACTCCCCGGCGTCAAGAGCAAGGACATCGACGTCGAAGCGAACGGCCAGGAGCTGGTGGTCACCGGAGAGATCAAGGAGAAGGAACGCAAAGGCGTCCTGCGCCGGAGCACCCGCCGCACCGGAGCCTTCGAGTACCGGCTGCGGCTGCCCGGAGAGGTCGACACCGAAAAGATCAATGCGCAGATGTCGGACGGGGTGCTCACCATCACCGTCCCCAAGGCCGAGGTCGCGAAGCCCCGGCACGTCGAGATCAGCGAGACGAGTGAGAGCAGCGGCTGAGACGCGAGCGCCGCGGTTCCGGACACCCGCCCGGCACCGCGGCCGGGCCGGCGAGGCTCGACACCCGGGGTGACTCATGAATGACGTCCCGTATCACAAGCCCTCACCGTGGCGGAGGCTCGGCACGTGGCTCGTCACCGGCTCCCTTTCGGCGCCGAAGGCGCCAGGCGCGCAGCAGCCGAAGGGGGAGCAGACCCAGCGGTGCTCGCCGACCCATGTCCGCCTGGTCCTCGCGGTCGAATGCCCGTGCGTAACGCTCGGCGTCCCGGGCCGTCGGATATCGCTTGCTTCCCTCCGCTCCGCACCCACGCGCGCAGCGCCAGAACATCGTGTCGCCCTGATGGAGAAAGCGAAAACGGTGTCCCAGAAGGTGGCAGCGCAGCACAGAAGACCACCCTATGCGGACCGGCCCATTCCGGCCTGTTCTGTCCCTCTCCAGGCAACAGCCTCATGGCCCTGAACGAGGAGGCATGGCATGACCACCACCGCCGAGCTCGGTGTCGTCACCACCAAGGTCCCCGCCCGGCTTGACCGGCTGCCGTGGTCCCGATTCCATTGGCGGATCGTCATAGGTCTGGGAACCGTCTGGATTCTGGACGGCCTCGAAGTGACGATCGTCGGGGCGGTTGCCGCCCGTATGACCGAGCCGGGCAGCGGCATCAACCTGACCAGCGCCGACATAGGCACTGCCGCCGCCATCTACGTGGCAGGCGCATGTGCGGGCGCTCTCCTGTTCGGGAGGCTCACCGACCGCTACGGGCGCAAGAAGCTGTTCATGCTCACGCTCGGCATCTATATCCTCGCCACCGTCGCGACCGCGTTCGCCCACGACGCCTGGTACCTCTACCTCGCCCGTTTCATCACCGGTATGGGCATCGGCGGAGAGTATGCCGCGATCAACTCGGCCATCGACGAGCTGATTCCTGCCCGCAACCGCGGGCAGGTGGATCTGGCCATCAACGGCAGCTACTGGGTCGGTGCGGCGCTCGGCAGCCTGGTCGCCGTGCTGCTTCTCAACGAGAGTCTGCTGGCAGCCGACCTCGGCTGGCGGCTGGCCTTCGGCCTGGGCGGCATTCTGGGCCTGGGCATCATGCTGGTACGCCGCCACGTGCCGGAGAGTCCGCGCTGGCTGTTCATCCACGGGCATCAAGCCGAGGCTGAACGCATCGTCGACCGGATCGAGGCCGAGGTGCGCCAAGAGGCCGGCCGCGAGCTGCCGGAACCGGGCGAGGCGGTCACCGTACGGCAGCGCGACGTCATCCCGTTCAGGGAGATCGCCGGTGTGGCTCTGCGGCGGTACCCGCGTCGCGCCGTTCTCGGTCTGGCGCTCTTCGTCGGACAGGCTTTCCTGTACAACGCGATCGTCTTCGACCTGGGCACGATCCTGAATGGCTTCTTCGACATCGGCTCCGGCTCGATCCCCTACTTCCTTGCCCTCTTCGCGATCGCCAACTTCCTCGGGCCGCTCCTTCTCGGCCGACTGTTCGACACCGTTGGCAGAAAGCCGATGATCGCGGGCACCTACTTCGGCTCGGCAGTCGTGGCAGCCGTCCTCGCCGTCCTGCTGATCAGCGGCTCCCTGACGACATGGTGGTTTTTCCTACTAGTCTCGCTGACCTTCTTCGTGGCGTCCGCGGGAGCGAGCTCGGCCTACCTGACGGTGAGCGAGGTCTTCCCCATGGAGACCCGAGCCCTGTCCATCTCGCTGTTCTTCGCGATCGGCACGGCCGTGGGCGGAATCACCGGCCCGCTGCTGTTCGGCCACTTGATTCACAGTGGCGATGCCGACCTGGTGGCCATCGGCTTCCTCGTCGGAGCGGCAGCCATGGCCCTGGGCGGGCTGGCCGAGGTCTTCTTCGGTGTCCGGGCCGAACAACAGTCCCTGGAGAACATCGCCCGGCCGCTCACCGCTGAGGAAACCGAGGCAGCCTGGCGCAACGAGCCCGCACCACAGGACGCACGAGACCGCCTCCGGCCCGCGCACGTCCGGCAGGCCGCGCACGAGCGGGAACTGCGGATCGCCGACCGCACCGCCCGCCGCCGGGAGCGAGAGCGAGCCGGAGCCCGCCGCTACCGCCCGGGCACCGGACCGGGCAGCACTCTGTACTCGCCGGGGATGGCCGGCACCGCGAGCACGGCAAGCCGTACGTCCGCCATGGCCGAACAACGCCTCGACGACGAGATCGAACAGATCACCCACGTGCTCCAAGAAGCCGGCCCGACGAGCCGAGACCGACTCGAACAGGCCGTGGGCGGCCGTTCCTGGGGCCCCGGGCGCTTCCGCCGTGCCCTGCGTGAGTCCGTGCGGGAGTCCCGTGCCAAGGGCCTTGCGAACGGCAGCTACGCGCCGACGGACGGACCCGGCCGGCCCGACGGCGCACCGGGCGCCCCTCGTGATGAACGGTGACCGGGGAAGGCAGAAGGAAGGCAGCGATGAAATACGACGGATTCCTCGCCCGTGTACGCGAGCGAGGCGAATACAACGACCAGGACGAAGCCGCGGACGTCACCAACGCCGTGCTGGAAGTGCTGGCCCAACGGATCAGCCCGGGAGAGGTCAAGGACCTCGCATCCCAGCTGCCCGGCCCGCTGGGACAAGTTCTGGACCATGCCACGCCGCAGCAGGCGCAGAGCTTCGGGATCGAAGAGTTCTACCGCCGGGTCGCCGAGCGCACCCATGCCCGGCCGCGTACGGCGCAGTGGGACGCCAGCGCGGTCCTGACCACCGTTGCCGACGCTGTCACCGGCGGAGAGCTGAATCAGATCATCAGCCAACTCCCCTCCAGCTACGCGGTCCTGTTCGGCAAGGCCGACCTCGCGGACTGAGCCCGTGAGGCGCCCGGAACGAAAGGCCCACGGAAATGGTTGAGACAGGTTTCTCCTCGTTCGACACCATGGTGGACAAGGCCGATCGGCTCCTCAAGGACGTCGAGGAGGTCTTCGAATGGCCTGAGTAGCTGTTGTCGTTCCGATTTTGAGGGGTGCGCGTCGAACGGGAGTCTCGATCGGGTGGTTGCCGCCGGCTGCGGGCATGAAGGCAGGGCCTCTTGGCAGCTCGGGGTTGCGAAGCCAACCGAGAGTCGGGAGACCCTGTTGCCGCAGTTGTACGTGCTCGCGCCGGTGGAGTTCAACTCGGCTGCTCCGACGTGTGATGGTGTCGCTCACCGGTTCGGGAATGCGGCCGATCACCCGGAACGTGTTCGGCGGTATCCCTTGTGTCGATGAGAAGAGCCAGACCCAGGCGTTGGACCGCTCGCAGCCGATGAGGCCCGGCATGCCCGAGCGGCGCACCCACGACTACCTGCGGCACGGCATCACCAGCCTGTTCGCCGCGTTCAATATCGCCGACGGCACCGTCATCAGCCAGCTCCACCGCCGCCACCGGGCGATTGAGTTCAAGAAGTTCCTGGTGGCGATAGACAAGGCCGTACCGCGTGAACTCGACGTGCACCTGGTGTGCGACAACTACGCCACCCACAACACTGCCGAGATCAGAACCTGGCTGAGCCGGCACCCGCGCTTCCACGTCCACTTCACGCCGACCGGCTCCTCCTGGATCAACCAGGTCGAGCGCTGGTTCGGTCTGCTGACGGACAAGCTCGTCCGGCGCGGCGTGCACACCTCCGTCAAAGCCGTCGAGGACGGCATCCGCGACTGGATCGACACCTGGAACGAGAACCCGCGACCCTTCACCTGGACCAAGACCGCCGACGAGATCCTGAAATCTCTCGCCGACCACCTCACCAGAATCACCCCGCCAAACAGGCAGCAACTTACCCGTGTGATTTGCAGCGCAGGGCACTACTGGGTCGCGGGTGGTTGCCGAACGTGATGATCGTCTGACAGTCCGGTGGGATGGATTTCGTGGTTCTGCTGTCGGAGTGTGCGACGGGTTCAAAACGCTCTGTCCGGATCTTCCGGGAGGGGCGGCCGTGGATGACGTGCTGGAGCGGATCCCCGCACGGCGGGCGGAACTCGATGCGGCGGAGGAACGGCTGGCCAAGGAACTGGAAGCGGTCCGGGCTGAAGGGGAGGAACTCGGCTGCGCGGAGCGGGTGCTCATCCGGCTGAACGTGCAGATCGAAGCTGAGGCGGACGAGACGTATGGGCCGGCTGCCGGGCAGGTCGCGGGCCCGGCGGTGCTGCTGGTGCCGCACCGGGAGCAGGGCATGGACGGGACCGCTCTGCCCGAGCGGCGGTCAAGGGTGATCAGAGCACGACGTACAGACTCGGCACACCGAGACCGACCGCGATCGCCGTGATCAGGTTGCACAGACCCGTTTTGGTCCGGGGAGCGGAAGTCGGGGCGCAGACGAACCTCGTGTGGCAGCAGCCGCCCATCACGGCCGACAGCAGCATGAACCTGGATCCGCCTACCCGAGTGATCGATCGGACGAGCCCGCGCCGCTTGCATGCGCAGTGATGCGGCAGAAGCTGTGACAGGGCGCATGGCTGCATCGTGGGAACCGATCTTGCAAGCGCGGGATGGCGACCGTTCGGGTAGTACGTAGCTCTTGCGGTCACGGATCAGGGGGCTGCCACTCAAACATCAAAATCGTGGCGTCGTCGCTGAGTTTGTTGTGCCGATGCTCGAGGATGGCATGGATGAGCAGGCGCAGCACTTCCGGGGCGCTCTGCCCCGCTGCGGTCGACCGGATGATGTAGTCGGTGAAGCGCTCCAGGCCGAACTCTTCGCCTGCATCATCGCGTGACTCCACGACGCCGTCTGAGTAGAGCAGTATTCGGTCACCGGGTTTGAGGCTGACGTCGTGCACCTGACGGGCGGTCCCGGCGAGACTGGCGGGCAGCCCCAAAGGAGGCTCAGGTGGCCGCTCCAAGGCCTTATGGAGCAGGCGGTGGCGACGGATGAGCAACGGAGGCGGGTGGCCGCAGTTGCACCATCGCAGCACACCGGTGGGCATGTGCAACTGGGTGAAGACAGCCGTGCAGAACTGCTCCGGAAGCCACTTCGCCAGCGCCTCGTCCACGGTGCCCACGAGTTCGTTCAGGTTTGCCCCGCTGCGCCGGGCGTTACGGCAGCCTGCCATGGCGACAGAGGTGGCAAGTCCGGACGCCGGATTGTGCCCCATGCCGTCAAGGATTGTGGCGTGCAGAACGTCCTCGGTGAACCCATGGTCGAAAGCATCGCCGCCCAGTTCGTACGCAGGCTCCAGAACCGCCGTCGAAACGACCCGCCCGGTGCCGATCGACCGGGGAGGGAGAAAAGCCCTCACCATCTCCGTGGGCAGGTGCATCGGTCTGGTACGCATGCGCTGCGCGATGGTGTCGCTGTAGGTCCGCTTGGATGTGATGATCAGTGCGAGGAGCAGTGCCGTCGTTCGACAGCGCCGTAGCTTGAGCCCGTCCAGGGTGCTCATGTGCAGCTCCACGACGCCCAGCCGCTCCGCTCCGTCGGCCAGGGGCAGCCATACGTTCAGCTCGTCGGAGGGGCCTTCTTCCACTCGGAGAGTGTCGGTGCGGTAGGCCCATCCGGCCAGCGAAGTGTCGAGCTCCGGTTCCGGCTCGCCTTCGACAAGCGCCATCAGCAGTCTTTGCTGGATGTCGACCAGATAGATAACGGCCCTGCCCAGACCCATGGCCTCGGCATACCGGTTCAGGACCACGGGCAGTTCCGCAGGTGATGCCAGCTGGGCTGCTCTGACCAGCTCCTCCAGCAGCCGCTCCCCGGACCCGGACCCGACGGACATGTTCCTGTCCATGCCTTCGATGATCCCCGCGAGGTCGAGCCGCCACAATCTGAGCTCTCCGACACCTGAGATGTGGGCCGATCAGCCTGCGGTGCTGGGGCTTGCCCTTGCGGATTGGTCGGGAATCGGGATCGGCTAACGACATCAGCCGGTCGGGGATCGTACGGATCTCCGCAAGCCGCACAGCGGTCTGCTCCAGCAGCTGACGGGTGCTCGCCGCGGTCTCAGCCAGCTCACCGACCAGGTGCGTCAGCCGTCCCAAGGGCTGCTTGCCCAGCACGCGTCGAGCGTTGCGCTCCACCGCAGGACGAGTTCGACGTGGACGCGGCGCAGCGGGTTCTGGACCCGCCTGGCGCTGCTGGCGAAGGTCACGACCGCTCTTCGGCAGCACCCTGGACGTGGATGAAGCCCTGCGGCGGGCCGGCAGGATCGTTGCGGCAGCCGACGAAACAGAGCGCGCTGACGCTGGTTGGCCGTAGCCTGCACCGCCTGGTCCGGTCGCCACTCACAGCAGGAGGTCGAAGAGGGTTCGGGCCTCGTCCCAGTGCTGGGTCTGGGGGTTCTTCAGGTCGGGGTGGAGGATTTTGAAGCTCTGGGCAAGGGCCAGGCTGAGTCCGCCGATGATGTCCGGATAGGCCGCCTCGGTCTCCTCGTCGGGTGTGCGGTCCAGAGCGGGGTGGGTGGCGAGCTGTTCCAGGATCGGCTTGAGTTCTACTTCTTGGTCGATCTTCCGGAAGTGGTGAATGCTCTCCTGCAGGCCTTTCGTGATCGGTAGGTCACAGGGCCGGATGATGTCGCGCCCATTGGCCTTGGCAGTGGCTTGGGCGACGGTCAGCAGATCGTAGAGCTTGGCGTCGACGAAGTCGCTATAGCGCTTGAGATCGTTCTTGTCGACGTCCAGCCCCGCGGCCGCGCGGAAGAACCTTTCGAACCTGGCGATGGACATCACGGTCATGACGGCAACCTCCGGCTGCGGACGCCGGGGTGACTCCCGGCCCCCTGGGCTTCCCAGTCAGCCTGGCCGACGGGGGCGCGCGAACGCATGCGCATGTCGGGCCTAATTAGCCTCCCTGTATTGCCCTGCCAGGCCCAGGCACCCGATTGCCCGGGGAGTCGGACGGGCGTGCGGATCGACAGCAGGGAGAACACCGCGTCGCGGAGCGGCCCCACGTAAAGGGCGACCCTCAGATGGCGCCGCTGACGAGGCCGAACGCCGCGGTGGCGAACACGCCAGCGCACGCTCGGGAGAGGCCGGCGAACAGCAGCCAGAGCCGGTTGACGCGGACCATTCCGCCTGGGCCGTCTCGTTTGGATCATCGGATCGCTGGTCCGGGTGCGCCGTTGACCGACGCGCAGTGGGCGCGGATCGAGCCGTTACTTCCCGGCCGGACACCGAAGCGGGGTGGTCGGTGGCATGGCGTGCGGTGCGGACCAAGGGGGGTGCCCCTATGTGGTTCGTCAGGGAAATTGGGCTGCTCCTGGGCGGGCTGCGGGGCAGCATGGCGGGGTGTCTGATCTGCTGTGGGACGACGTCAAGTACTTCTTCGACCTTGATGAGATGGGGTTGCTGCCAGACGTGCGTGTCCCTGATGCCTCGGTGGAGGGCTGGCAGGCGGTCCTCGATCTCATCAGCTCCAGGGGCTGGAAGTGCCAGTACTCCGAGGGTGATGTCGTGATGCCGGTGCCTCGGGCGGAGGCAGTGCTGTCCCGCCCGGCTGACGCCGAATGTCCGGACCTGCGGGTCTGGCCGACAGTCGATGTTCTGGCGATCTTCCGTTTCCATGCCGCGGAGGAGATCGACTTCGACGTGGATCTGCGGGAGCTGCAGGGCCAGGAGCGACTTGATGTGTTCTGCGGTTTCCTGCGGGCGATCGGACGACGGCTGGGCAAGCCGGTTCTGATGGATCCGCAGGGAGATTACGGGCGTCCTGTGCTCGGGTTCGACGTTGAGATCGACCGGGTCGTTCTCCTGGCTGAGCCACCCGTCATGTGACCACTGGCGCTGGCCGCGATTCGTAGAAGGTGCCGTCATGAGCATCGCGAAGAGGACGTCGGCCCGGCGCCGGGCGAGGCAGAACAGGGCTTGGGTGTGGTGCTTGCCCTGGGCGATTGCACCTGCTGACGGGGGCCAGCGTGTCACGTGGCGCCGACGTTACGTCGGCGGCATCTGTGGGCACTTGCGATCGCGGGGACAGCCGACGAGAAGGGTCCAGCCATGCCGGTGTCGTCGCAGGGCGTTACGGTCGTGGCTCTCCTGGCGGATCCGGACGCGCCGACGGAGATCGCGCAGCGCAT
>NZ_JBITSN010000004.1:535682-590022 GCF_044540975.1 Streptomyces sp. NPDC085927 | reverse complement strand
TGATCGAGATCCGCAAGCAGAACCCCGCCTTCGGCCTGGGCACCTACACCGAACTGCCGTCGACGAATCCCGCCGTCCTCGCCTTCCTGCGGGAGCACGAGGACGACCTGGTGCTCTGCGTCAACAACTTCTCCCGCTTCTCCCAGCCCACCGAGCTCGACCTGCGTGAGTTCGACGGACGCCATCCGGTCGAGCTGTTCGGCGGCGTCCGCTTCCCGGCCATCGGTGAACTGCCGTATCTGCTGACCCTGGGAGGCCACGGCTTCTACTGGTTCCGGCTCACCCGAGCCGCGGCCCGCACCCGCATCGGCCGGCGACTGTGACCGTGCGCCGACGAGAGGAGGCGTCACCATGACGAAGACCGCATTCCTGCGCCCGCGAAGCGCGATCGCCGAACCCATGGAGTCGTTCGCCGGGCTGCTGCGCGAGTGGCTGCCGGAGCAGCGCTGGTTCGCCGGCAAGGACCGCCCCGTCACCGACCTCCACGTGCTGTCGATGACGGAGCTGTTCCCCGGCTGTCTGCATCTGCTGGTCCACGCCGGCCACGGCGGCGTGCCCTCTCCCGGGAACACTCCCTGGGCCGGGGACTGCTACCAACTCCTCCTCGGCGTACGGAAGCACCCGTCACCGCGCCTGGGCCGGGCGGTCATCGGCAGGGTGCAGGACGGGCCACTGGCCGGGCGCACGGTCTACGACGCGCTCCACGATCCACGGTCGGCGCAGCTGCTGCTGGAACGACTGCGGCACCCCGGAGTGGTGGGCCCGCTGCGGTTCGAGGGCGACGCGGCCCGGCGGGTGCCCTCCGGGCTGGTGCCGCGGCTGCTGGACGCCGAGCAGTCCAACTCCTCGCTGGTGTACGGCGACGAGTTCATCCTGAAGGTCTTCCGGCGGATCCAGCCCGGGGTCAACCCGGATCTGGAGGTGCCGGGTGCCCTGGCACGGCAGGGCTGCCACCGGGTGCCCGCTCCGGTGGCCTGGCTGCGCACCACCCATCCGTTCAAGGCGACGCTCGGCGTCCTCCAGCCGTTCCTGCGCAACGCCTCCGACGGCTGGACGCTGGCCCTGGAGGCGCTGGCCGCCGGCGACGACTTCACCACGCAGTCGCACGCCCTCGGCCGGGCCACCGCGGACGTGCATCTGGCGCTCGGCGCGGCCTTCCCCGTCGGCGGCCCCGGGGAGAACCGGCTGACGGCGGAGGGGATGACCGAACACCTGACGGCCGCCGCGCACTCCGTACCCGTGCTCCAGCCGTTCGTCCCCGGTCTGAAGGCGGCGTTCTCCGCACTCGCGACCTGCGATCCCGGGCCGCCCGCCCAGCGCATCCACGGCGACCTGCACCTCGGGCAGGTGCTGCGGGCCGGACGCGACTGGTTCGTCATCGACTTCGAGGGCGAGCCGTCCCGGCCGCTCTCCGAACGGCGCAGCGCCCACTCCCCCCTGCGGGACATCGCCGGGATGCTGCGCTCGTTCGACTACGCCGCCCGCCAGCGCCGCCCCTGGCGCCCGGAGTGGGCGCGCCGCTGTCGCGAGGCCTACTGCGCGGGCTACGCGGCCCGCGCCGGCTGGGACCCGCGCAAGAAGCACGGCCTGCTCCGCGCCTATGAGACGGACCGGGCCGTGTACGAGGTGCTGTACGAGGCCCGGCACCGACCCGACTGGCTGCCCGTACCCATGGCGGCGATCGAGCGCCTCGCCGTGAGAGGAGACTGAGCCGTGGCCCTGCACGACACACCGCTTCCCGAGTCGGCCGGGTCCGTCCCGTCCGCCCCGGAGACGTACCGGACCGCACCTGCCCTCGACCCCGTCGACCGGGGGCGCCTGCTGGCGGGTGCCCACCACGATCCGCACGCGCTGCTCGGCGCCCACCCGGTGCCGGACGGCATCGCCTTCCGGGCGCTGCGGCCGTTCGCGCGTACGGTGAGCGTGGTCATCGGCGGCGAGCGCACCCCGCTCGCCTCGGAGGGCGACGGCCTCTTCTCCGGGGTGCTGCCGCTGGACGCGGTCCCCGCGTACACGCTGGCGGTGGCGTACGGCGACGAGGACGCCGCCGAGGTGCACGATCCGTACCGGATGCCGCCCTCGCTCGGCGAACTGGATCTGCATCTGATCGGCGAGGGGCGCCACGAGGAACTGTGGACGGCGCTCGGCGCGCACCCCATGACCCACCAGGGGGTGACCGGCACCCGCTTCACCGTGTGGGCGCCCAACGCACAGGGCGTCCGGGTCGCGGGCGACTTCACCTGCTGGGACGGCACGGCGTTCCCGATGCGCTCGCTCGGCTCGTCCGGCGTGTGGGAGTTGTTCCTGCCGGGGATCGGCGAGGGTGCCCGCTACAAGTTCGAGGTGCACTCCCGGTACGGCGGGCGTGCCCTCAAGGCCGACCCGATGGCGCGCCTCGCGGAGGAACCGCCGAACACCGCGTCGATCGTGACGGCCTCGCACCACACGTGGGACGACGCCGCGTGGATGAAGCGCCGCGCCCAGGTGTCCGTGCACGAGGCGCCGTTCTCGGTGTACGAGGTCCATCTGCCGTCCTGGCGACCGGGGCTGACGTACCGTCAACTGGCGGAGCAGCTGCCCGCCTACGTCAAGGACCTCGGTTTCACCCATGTCGAGCTGATGCCGGTCGCCGAGCATCCCTACGGCCCCTCCTGGGGCTACCAGGTCACCGGTTTCTACGCGCCCACGGCCCGCCTCGGCACCCCGGACGACTTCAAGTACCTGGTCGACGCCCTGCACCGGGCCGGGATCGGGGTGATCATGGACTGGGTGCCGGCGCACTTCCCGAAGGACGACTGGGCGCTGGCCCGGTTCGACGGGGACCCGCTGTACGAACCGGGGGACGACCGGCGGGCGGAGCACCCGGACTGGGGGACGTACACGTTCGACTTCGCCCGGACCGAGGTACGCAACTTCCTGGTCGCCAACGCCGTGTACTGGTGCCAGGAATTCCACATCGACGGGCTGCGCGTGGACGCCGTCGCCTCGATGCTCTACCTGGACTACTCACGGGACTCCGGCGAGTGGGAGCCCAATGTGCACGGCGGCCGGGAGGACCTGGCGGCGGTGGCGTTCCTGCAGGAGATGAACGCGACCGTGTACCGGCGGTGCCCGGGAGTGGTGACGATCGCGGAGGAGTCGACCGCGTGGGGCGGGGTGACCCGGCCCACCGACGCCGGCGGCCTGGGGTTCGGGCTGAAGTGGAACATGGGCTGGATGCACGACTCGCTGCAGTACATGAGCCACGAGCCGGTCCACCGCACGTACCACCACCACGAGATGACGTTCTCGATGGTGTACGCCTACAGCGAGAACTACGTCCTGCCGATCTCCCACGACGAGGTCGTGCACGGCAAGCAGGCCCTCGTGTCGAAGATGCCCGGCGACTGGTGGCAGCGGCGGGCGAACACCCGGGCCTATCTCGGCTTCATGTGGGCCCATCCCGGCAAGCAACTGCTGTTCATGGGCCAGGAGTTCGCACAGGGCGCCGAGTGGTCCGAGGAGCACGGACCGGAGTGGTGGCTGCTGGACGACGCGTACCACTCCGCGGGCGACCACCGCGGTGTACAGGACCTGGTGCGCGACCTCAACGCCCGCTACCGGGCTACGGACGCGCTGTGGCAGCGGGACACCGATCCGGCCGGGTTCCGCTGGGTGTCGGTGGACGCGGCCGAGGACAACGTGCTCGCCTTCCTGCGGTACGACTCCGGGGGCCGGCCGCTGCTCTCGGTGTCGAACTTCTCCCCCGTCGTCCGGCACGGCCACCGGTTCGGGGTGCCCGAGGACGTGGTCGCCTGGCGGGAGGTCCTCAACACGGACGCGGCCCGCTACGGCGGCGGTGACGTCACCAACCCGGGTCCGGTCAAGCCCGAGGACGGCAGTCTCCGGATCACCCTCCCGCCCCTCGCGACGGTGTGGCTGGTGCCGCACGACCTGTGAGGCCCGGCGGGCTCTCCCGCCCCGCCCCGTACCCGCGTCCGGACGGCAACCGGCGCGGGTACGGGGCGTACCGGCGGAATGCCGGGGCGAAAGGCGTGAGGAGGAGCGGGAGAGGAAGCGGGAAGGGGATACGGGCGGAATGTACGGGCAGGACCGGGCTGCCGGGGCGGCGTGATCATCAGTGTGGCCACAGTTCCGGCGATCCGGCCCCGGAGCGCTCGGGCTCGGCTACATTCAGGCACCGCCGATGACTCCGCTCGTCGGCCGAGTCACAGCCCGTACATGTCAGGAGCAGTGCATGCGCGACCTCGCTCTCGCTCCCCAGGCCGCCTCACCCCTGACGGGCGGCCTCGCGGACAGCCTCTTCGAGACGGCGGCCGAGAGCCCGAATCTGCCGATGCTCGCCCGCCGCGCCGATCCGGCCTCCGCGTCCTGGGAGGAGGTCACCGCGCTGGAGTTCCGCGACCAGGTCGTCGACCTGGCCAAGGGACTGGTCGCCTCCGGGCTGTCCCCGGGCAACCGTGTGGCGATCATGGCGCGGACCCGTTACGAGTGGACGGTCCTGTGCTACGCGCTGTGGACCGTGGGCGCCGAGGTCGTCCCCATCTATCCGACCTCGTCGCGGGAGCAGGTGGAGTGGATCCTCAGGGACTCCGGATGCGTCGCCGTGGTGGTCGAGGACGAGCAGGGCGTGATGACCGTCGGGTCCGTGTGCGCCGCGCTGCCGCGGCTGCGGCACGTCTGGCAGCTGGACTCGGGTGCGCTGGACCAGCTGGTGGCGCGCGGCGAGTACATACCGCCGGCCACGGTCGACTCGCTGCGCCGGATCGTGCTCCCGGACTCCACGGCGGTGATCGCCTACACGTCCGGCACCTCGGGGCAGGCGATGGGGTGCGCGCTGAGCCACCGCAACCTGGCCGCCCCCTGCGACACCCTGCTGGAGGGCTGGGCCCATACGGCCGCGGAGCCGGGTGAGCAGGCGGTCGTCCTCGCCTTCCTCCCGTTCTCCCACGTGTACGGGCTGATGATCCAGGGCCTGTGCGTGCGGGGCGGCCTGCTGATGGGTCACGAGCCCGATCTCGGCCCGGAGGCCCTGTCCTCGGCCCTGCGCACCCTGAGGCCCACCTATCTGTACGCGGTCCCCTCGCTGCTGGAGAAGATCTACAAGAACTTTCTGCGCGCCTCGCAGCAGGCGGGCCGCGGGGCCCTGTTCGAGCGGGCCGCCGACACGGCCCGTGACTTCGCCGCCGCCGTGGAACGGCAGCGGCTGGGCCGGGGCTCGGGGCCCGGCTTCGACCTGCGGCTGCAGCACGCGCTGTACGAGCGGACGGTGTACCGCAGGCTGCGGGCCGCGCTGGGCGGCCGGGTGCGCAGGGCCACCTCGGGCGGCTCCACCCTCAGCCGCGATCTGTCCCTCTTCTACGAGGGCATCGGCATCTACGTCCACGACGGCTACGGGCTCACCGAGACCGGCGGCGGAGTGACGATGCAGCCGCTCGGCCGGGAGAAGTCCGGCACCGTCGGGCGGGCGCTGCCGGGCAGCGAGATCCGGGTCGCCGAGGACGGGGAGATCCTGGTGCGCGGGCCGTCGGTGTTCCAGGGCTATGCGGGCGACGAGGCCGCCACCCTGACCGCGCTGGCCGGTGGCTGGCTGGCCACGGGGGACATCGGCCGGCTGGACTCGGAGGGCTATCTGACGATCACCGGCCGCAAGAAGGACATCATCATCACCAGCAGCGGCAAAAGCGTCGCGCCCGCGGCACTGGAGCAGCGGCTGCGGATGCACCCACTCGTCCACCAGGCCGTCGTGGTGGGCGACGACCGGCCCTGTGTGGGGGCACTGATCACGCTGGACCCGGAGTTCCTCACGCACTGGCGCGGGGCGCTCTCGCTGCCGGGCGACGCGCCCACGCGCGAGGCCCGGGAGGAGAACGCGTTGCGTGAGGAGATCGCGAGGGCGGTCACCGCGGCGAACAGCAGTGTGTCGCGTCCGGAGTCGATCCGGGTCTTCCGGGTGCTGCCCGAGCCGTTCGACGTGACCAACGGGCTGCTGACGCCGTCGATGAAGCTGCGCCGGGACGAGATCGTGCGGCGCTACGCCCTGGAGATCGACGCGATGTACCACTCCCGTTCGCGTCCGGAGCGGGAGCCGTTCCCGGAGGAGCCCTCGGTCTGGGACGACTCGGACAACGTCTTCCGCTGACCGCCGGGGGTGACGTGCACGTCACCCCCGGCTCACACGGATACGGGCGCGTAGGGTCCGGCGGCCCGGGAACCCACAGACCAGGAGAACGAAGGAACGCACAGCACAGGAATGACTGGCCCGTGGTAGCCGGGGCAGGGAAGGCGACATGGCATCCGAGCCGCACAGGGACAGGTCACTGGCCGCAGAGAACATCATGGAACGCGTCGTCGGCTTCATCGGGGAGCTGCACGACGTCACCGACGCACGCCTGGTGGCGGAGGAGTTCCTCCTCGACCTGGCCCGCGTCTCTCCGCCGACGGCCCCGGAGCACTGGGACGACATCCTCCTGGTGGTCACGGAACTCGCCGCCAACGCGGTCCAGTACGCGCCGGGACCGTTCCGGCTGCGGCTGCGCAGGACGTTCGACGGGGTGCATGTGGTGATGCACGACACGAGCACCACCGAGCCCGCGCCCCGGCCCTTCAGGCCGAGCCACGGCGGGGGCGGAATCGGCTGGCACCTGATCCACACACTGTGCGATCAGGTCAGCGTGGTCGGCACCGCGGACGGCAAGGACATCCATGTGTTCCTGCCCTGGTGACGGCCGTCCGCCCCGGTGACGCCCGCGCCGGGTTCCGTACGGTGCCGGCCGGTGTCCGGCACGGGGACCACCGGCCGGCGCCCGGTGCGGGAATCACCGGGCGACGGTCATCCGGCCGGGGCGCCGGGAGCGTGCTCGGGCGGGGGCCCGGGCCGCGTCAGCGCCCAGTAGTAGTCGCCGACCGTCGTGAGGTAGCCCGGGTCCATGGTCTCGCTGTCGGTCCTGAACCGGGGCGCGGCCTTCACCTCGGGCCTGGTGCAGGACACGGTGATCTTCCGGTCACCTGTGTCGACGGCGGCGACGACGCCGACCGGTACGAGGAGACTCCGGCCGAACACCCAGACGCCCGTGTCGACGACCAGGTGCCGCATGCCGTGATGGTCGGCCTGCCGGTCCACATGGCCGATGGTGCTGCCGTCGCTCGCGACGACGGTGTATCCCGTGAGGTCCGGATCCTGCCCCTGGGCGGGACCCAGCTCCGGCGCGTATGACCAGATGCTGTCCGTGGGCACGCTGTTCCTCGCCTCCCCTGTGATGACGATCCCGGAGCGGGCGGGACCCGCTCTCCGGCTCCGTCCGTCTCCACAGCAGCCAACTACCCTCCTGGAGCGAGCGCATTCGGCCGGCGAAGACACAAAACCTGCACAGGTCCAGGCCTGTCCCGAAAGTCCCGCCCACCGGACCTGCACGCACGGACCGGCATGACGTGGTGATCCCGGGGTAGGCGCCTGCGCGTACGGCCGGACCCGGCCGTCGGCTCGATGTGGGAGGTATGTGTGTCCATGGCCCTGAACCCGCTGTCCGTGGAGGTGACCGTGGTCCGGGAGGATGTCGCCCTGCTCACGGTGCAGGGCGACCTGGACGCCGACACCGGGACCGAATTCCAGCATCACCTGGCCAACCAGCTCCATCACGGGCGCCGGCACTTCCTGCTGGACCTGGCGGCGGTCCCCTTCATGGACTCGTCCGGAATGAACATCATCCTGCGCGTCTACCAGGAAGCCCGGGAACTGCCGGGCAGCGTGCACATCATCTCCCCCACGCCCGCGGTACGCCGCATCCTGGACCTGACCGGCGTGAGCATCACGGTCCCGGTGTCCCAGAGCACCGAGGAGGCGCTGGAGCGGGTCGACGCCACGCCCGGTGGGTCACAGCAGCCGGAGACAGGACGACCGGAGTCCTGAGCCGAGCCCGGGGAGGTCCGGCGCATCGTCGCGCCGGACCTCCCCGGCTCTCGCACGGGCCCGGGTGCCCGGCGCGCGGCGCCCGCCACCTTGCGGGACCCCGACTCCGGCACAGGATGCCGCGCAGGTCCGGGGCGTCGTTAGAGTGGTCGTCCGGCCGGGTCCCGGCACCCTTTCGTGGCCCGGCGCGGTATCGGTGCGGAAACGAAGACGAGGAGACACAGGTGCCTGAGCACGAAGCGGGCGGACCGCTGGGAACGCCGACGCTCGAGGTCAGGGACTTCCTACGGCGCAGGCGTGAGCAGATCGCGCAGCGGTGGGCGGACGAGCCCCTGTTCCGTACGGTGTTCACCCTTTCCCGCGACGAAGCGGTCGAGGCCGGCAAGGCAGTGGTCGACGCCCTGGCCCAAGTCGCCGACGCGCAGCGGGTGGAGGACTCGGACGCCGCCGGATTCACCGGTGTGCGGGAGCAGTTGGCGCGGATGAGCGCGTCCCGCTCCCGGGCGGGGCTGTCCATCACGCAGGTGTCGAACGAGCTGGCCGCCCTGTGGCCGCCGGTCGACAATCTCCTCGCCTCCGAACTGGAGGAGAGGCCGGTCGAGGAGCTGCGGGCCTGCGCGACCATGCTGAGCACGCTCATGGGTACCCTGCGCGTGGTGGCCATGCAGACGGCACTGAGCGAGGGGCAGGCGCTCATCGACCGGCAGCAGCTGCAGCTGATGGAGGTGGCGACGCCGGTCATCAGGCTGTGGGACGGGATCGTCGCGGTCCCGCTGATCGGGACGCTCGACAGCGCCCGCAGTCAGGTGGTGATGGAGACGCTGCTGAACGCGGTGGTCGACCAGCACGCGCGGTTCGCGATCCTCGACATCACCGGGGTGCCGACGGTCGACTCGCTGGTGGCGCAGCACCTGATGAAGACGGTCGCGGCGGCCCGGCTGATGGGCGCGGAGTGCGTCGTCTCCGGTATCCGCCCGGCGATCGCGCAGACCATGGTCCACCTGGGCCTCGATCTCGGCTCCGTACTCACCCGGGCGAGCCTCGCCGACGCGCTGGGCTACTGCCTGCACGAGCTGGGAGTCGCCGTCTCGAGTCCCGCGGCCGGCAGTGCGGTCCGCCGGTGAACGAGGCGTACTCCCGCCCCGGAGCGGGACACGTGCCGGTGCTGAGACTTGGCGACATTCTGTTGGTGACCCTCCAGGGCGATCTGCACGACAGTACGGCTCAGCAACTGCAGCAGGACCTGTCGGAGACCATTGTGAGCGCCGGGGTCACGGGGGTGGTGATCGACATCTCCGGCGTGGAGATCGTCGATTCCTTTCTCGGGCGGGTGCTCGCCGAGATCGCGGCGCAGGCCTCACTGCTCGCCGCCCGGACCGTGGTGGCCGGAATGCGGCCCGCGGTCGCCATCACACTGGTGGAACTGGGCCTGACACTGCCGGGGCTGCATACCGCGCTCGACGCCCAGGCGGCGATGGCACTGCTCGAGCAGCCCGTCGTGCTGTCGCACGCGGGCGGTATGCGCCGGGAGCGTGCGTGATGTCCACCGCCTCGGAGATCGAGGCCAGCCTGCCCATCCGTTCGGACATGGACCTGGTGTGGGTGCGCCAGCACGTGCGGCAGGCAGCCGCCCTGCTCGGCTTCGGTCTGGTGGACCAGACGAAGCTGGTCACCGCGGCCAGCGAGCTGGCACGCAACACCCTGGTGCACGGCGGGGGCGGACAGATGGACGTCGCCCCGGTGACCGCCGGGTTCGGCCACGGGCTGCGGCTGACGTTCAGTGACAACGGGCCGGGCATCGCCGACCTCGACCGGGCACTCAGTGACGGCTTCACGTCCGGCGACGGGCTGGGGATGGGTCTGGGCGGTTCCCGGCGCCTTGTGCACGAGTTCGAGGTCGAGAGTGCGGAGGGGTCGGGGACCACGGTGCGGGTGACCTCGTGGGTGAACCGGCCGCCCCGGGCACGGGAGGAGGGCTGATGCCCCGTGTCTGGGACGTGCCGGTGCGGGACTCCACCCGCATACGGGACGTCCGCGTCGCCGCCGAGGACGCGGCGGCCCTGGCCGGTCTCGACGAGCGGGGTACCGCGGCCGTTTCCCTGGTGGCCACGGAGCTCGCCACCAACCTCCTCAAGCACGCGCGGGACGGTGAGGTACTCGTCGACGTGGTGGAGCCGCCGGTGCTGCGCGAGGGCGGGCAGGGCCGGGTCGTACAGATCGCGGCGATCGACCACGGGCCCGGCATCGCCGATGTGGCCGGGGCGCTGCGGGACGGGTTCAGCACGACCCGCTCGCTGGGGGCGGGCCTCGGCACCTGCCGGCGGCTCTCGGACGACTTCGGCCTGCACAGCGTCCTCGGCCGGGGCACGGTGGCGGTGGCCCGCGTGGGGCACGGTACGCCCCCGGCGCCCGACGGGGGTGGCCGGGACGGCGGTCCGCAGGTGCCGGTGATCCGTGCCGGCGGAGTCAACGTCCCCTACGCCGGAGCCGATCACTCGGGGGACGCCTGGACCTGGGTCAGGTCCGGGGACCGGCACACCCTGATGCTGGCCGACGGGCTGGGTCACGGCCCCGAGGCGGCCCGCGCCTCGACCGCCGCGGTGGACGCGGTGCGCGGCCGGCCCCATCTCGGCCCTGCCGAGATGCTGCGCCTGATGCACGCGGAGCTGGGCGCCACCCGGGGCGCGGCCGTCGCGGTGGCCCAGCTGGACGCCCGGTCCGGGCGGCTGTGGTTCGCCGGGATCGGCAACATCGGGGCCCGGGTGCGGGAGGGCGACCGGTGGCGGGCCCTGCTCTCCAGGCCCGGCATCGTCGGGGTCCACCGGCCCGGCACCATTCGCGAGGACGAGTTCGCGTGGTCCGCCGACAGCGTGCTGGTCCTGCACACCGACGGCCTGCCCAGCCGCTGGACCCCGCCGTCGGACCCGGGTACGGCGGCGGCCGACCCGGCCGTGACGGCCGCCAAGGTGATCCGTGACGCGGGCAGCGCCGCCCGTCCGGTGCGGGACGACACCGCGGTGGCCGTCATGACCTCCTCACCACCGGACCATCCATGACGAACACATGGCAGATCGACAGCGTGACCGATGCGGCAGCCGCGCGTGCGGCTGCCGCGCGGCTTGCCGCCCGCCACGGGGTCCCGGCCCTCGAGCGGGCCCGCCTGGCCGCGGCGCTCGGCGCCCGGCTGCGGCAGTGCCTCGCCGAGGGCGGCACCTGGCGGCTCACCCTGGGCGTGTGCGGCGCGGGCAGTGGCGGGGATGCGCTGCACGCCGTACTGGCGCCCCCTCCGGACGCGTCCGCCGCCGGAGAAGGAACACGATGGGAGACGACGGTCCCGTTGTCCGGGGCGGACCGGCCGGGCGGCACCGGCGACAGCGACAGCGACAGCGACAGCGACAGCGACATGGTGCCCGGTGACGATCCGGTGGTCCTGTCCCAGGCGCTGATGAGCGCCGACGCGGACACCGCCCTGGTGCTCGACCGGCTCGCCGAGCAGGAGGCGCTGGTCGCCTTCCACCGGGACGAGCTGCACCAGACCAACCAGGGCGTCCTGGCCCTGCACGCCGAACTCGACGCGGCGGGCCGCGCCCAGCGGGAGGCCTTCGCCGCCGAGCGCCGGGCACGCAACGAGGCGGAGAACGCCCGCCGCAGGCTGACCTTCCTGGCGGACGCCAGCGCCGTGCTGAACACCTCGCTGAACCACGGCGAGATCGTGCGCCGGCTGCCCGAACTGCTGGTGCCGCGGTACGCGGCCGAGGTCGGCATCTGGCTGTTCGACGAGGAGGACGATCCGCACCGCCCCCTGCCCCGCCCGGCCGCGACGGTGCGCGCGGCCCGCACCGGTCGGCCGCAGTACGCCGCCGATCATCCAGGGGGGCTGCGCGGCGTGGACGACCAGCCGCCCTCCGTCCTCCACCCCGACCGGCCCCTGCTGTGCGTCCCGCTGCTGACGCACCGGGCGCCGCTGGGCGTGCTCACGCTGTCGCCGCCCGGTGAGCGCTGGGATCCGGACGACGCGGTGATGCTGATCGAGCTCACCCGCAGGGCCGGCATCGCCATCGACAACGCCCGCCGCTTCGAGCACAACCGGGACATCGCGGAGACGTTGCAGCGCGCCCTGCTCACCGAACTGCCCACGACGCCGGGGCTGAGTCTGGCCGCACGGTATCTGCCGGCCACCCACGGCATGAACATCGGCGGCGACTGGTACGACGCCTTCCACCGGCCGGACGGGAGTCTGATCACGGTCATCGGCGACGTGACCGGGCACGGGCTGCACGCGGCGGTGATGATGAGCCAGTTGCGCACCGCGCTGCGCGCCTACGCCGTCGACGACGGCAGTCCCGGCCGGCTGCTGAGCCGGCTGCACAAGTTCCTGCACCGGCTCCAGCCGAATCTGTACGCCACAGCGGTCATCGCCCGGTTCCACCCGGACGAGTCCACGCTGACGTGGGCTGCCGCGGGGCATCCGCCGCCGGTGCTGCGGCTGCCCGACGGGCGGGTGCGCATCCTGGACGCCAAGCCGGGTGCGATGCTCGGCATCCCTCTGGAGCAGGAGATCGCCGACCACACCGAGCAGGTGGGGCCCGGCTCGACGCTGACGCTCTACACGGACGGACTGGTCGAGCGCCGTGCCGAGGGCATCGATCCGGGCATCGAACGGCTCTCGGCCGCGCTCGGCTCGTTCGGCCCCGCGGAACTCGACACGGACCTGGAGGACGCGGCGGACCGGATCCTGAATCCTCTCCTCAGCGACTCCGAGCGCGACGACGACGTCTGTCTGCTGCTCTGCCACCTGCAGGGCTGATCGCCGCCCGCCGGTCTCCTCCCTCAAGGTCCCACAGGTTCCCCAGGTCGCCGGTCGGCGTTCGGGTGTGTCCGCCCGGTGGCCGGGCACCCACCGTACGGGGCGCGGGAACCCGCGGCCCCGCCCGCACCACGGTTCTCCCGGTGCGCTCCGGCACCGGTGCGGGCATCGTGGTGCCGAACGTGTGCGCGTGCCGGATCGGCGTCCGGACCCGGCCCGGAGCGCTGTCGCGATCGTGATGCGCTGCGATCGAGGAGGTGCGGGGCGGTGGTCCGGGGGCAGGTGAAGGGGCGTCGGCGTTCGGGACGGACCGTGTGGAGCCGCAGAAAGGGATGAACACCGTGACACGACCCAGGATCCTGGTGGTGGGCGCAGGCTTCGCCGGAGTGGAGTGCGTCCGCCGACTGGAGCGGAAACTCTCCCCCGGCGATGCCGAGATCACCCTGGTGACACCGATCTCCTACCAGCTCTATCTGCCGCTCCTCCCCCAGGTCGCCTCCGGTGTGCTGACCCCGCAGTCGGTCGCCGTGTCGCTGCGCCGCAGTGCGAAGTACCGCACCCGGATCATCCCGGGCGGTGCCATCGGCGTGGATCTGAAGGCCAAGGTCTGCGTCATTCGCAGCATCACCGGCCGGATCGTCAACGAGCCGTACGACTACATCGTGCTGACCCCCGGCAGCGTCACCCGCACCTTCGACATCCCCGGACTCACGGACCACGCGTTCGGCATGAAGACACTGGCCGAGGCCGCCTACATCCGCGACCACGTCATCGCCCAGCTCGATCTCGCCGACGCGAGCGAGGATCCGGCCGAGCGGGCCTCGCGGCTGCAGTTCGTGGTGGTCGGCGGCGGCTACGCGGGCACCGAGACCGCGGCCTGCCTGCAGCGGCTGACCCATGCCGCCGTCGAGCGCTACCCACGGCTGGACCCGGGCCTGATCAAGTGGCATCTGATCGACATCGCGCCGAAGCTCATGCCCGAACTGGGCGAGAAGCTCGGGCGCAGCGCGCAGGAGATCCTCACCCGGCGCGGCATCGAGATCTCGCTGGGCGTCTCCATCGCGAAGGCGGGGCCGACGGAGGTCACCTTCACCGACGGCCGGGTGGTTCCCACCCGCACCCTCATCTGGACGGCCGGCGTGGTCGCCAGCCCGCTGATCGCCACGCTCGGCGCGGAAACCGTGCGCGGACGGCTCGCGGTCACCGCGGACATGTGTCTGCCGGGCGAGGACGGGGTCTTCGCTCTCGGTGACGCCGCGGCGGTGCCCGACGACGCCAAGGGTGTGGAGGGCGCGGTGTGCCCGCCGACCGCGCAGCACGCCATGCGGCAGGGCAGGCAGGTGGCCGACAACATCATCGCGACGCTGACCGGCCGGCCGCTTCAGCCGTACCACCACAGGGACCTCGGGCTGGTCGTGGACCTCGGCGGCACCGACGCCGTCTCCAAGCCGCTCGGCGTGGAGCTGCGGGGCCTGCCCGCCCAGGTGGCGGCCCGCGGATACCACTGGTCGGCGCTGCGCACCAATGTGGCCAAGACGAGGGTGATGACCAACTGGCTGCTGAACTCGATCGCCGGCGACGATTTCGTACGGACCGGCTTCCAGGCCCGCCAGCCCGCCAAGCTGCGGGACTTCGAGTACACGGACGTCTATCTGACTCCGGAGCAGGTGCGGGCGCACGTCGAGGAGGCGGGCCTGGCCGTGCGGTGACCCGGCTCCCGCGGCCGCTCCGACCTTCCGCGGGCCGTGCCCGGCCGGTGTTCCGGCTGGTGGGAGCCCCCCGGTGGATCAGTGGCGGCACGTGCCATGCTTGCATTCCGATCAACGCGAGCTACGGGGAGTGTGCGGCGGCGTGAAGGCGGCGGGGTTCTCGGTACGGACGCGGCTGCGGGACCGCCTGGCGGCGTCCGATCCCGGGATGCTGCGGATGACGGCCGGGCTGCGGATGGTGGGCTCCCTCGCGCTGACGCTGGCCGTGCTCGCCGTGGCGGGGGCCGGTGTCACCCAACTGGTGGCGGGGGCGATGACCGCGGCGGTCGCCAACTTCGCCATCCGGGAGAAGCGGCGCGGGGGCCAGGCCGTCACGCTCGCCCTCGGTCTGCCGGTGGCGATGGTGTCCGTGTCGCTGTCCGCGGTGCTGAGCGAGCGGACCACTGCCGGGGACCTCTTCTTCGTCGTCCTCATCTTCTGCGCGGTGTACGCCCGCCGGTTCGGCGACCGCGGGACCGGGCTCGGGCTGATCGCCTTCCAGGTCTATTTCGTGTCCCTGTTCGTCGGCGCGTCCGTCGACGGACTGCCGGGGATCTGGGCCGCCCTGGCCGTCGCGTTCGGATGCAGTGCCGTCATGCGGTTCGCCGTCGTCCCGGTGACCCCGGCCGGGCTCCTCGCGCGGCTGCGGGAGGCCTTCCGTGCCCGGCTGGCGCAGCTCGTGACGGCGCAGCTGGCGCTGCTCGACGCCGACGGCGCCGGGGCGGACGAGGCTCTGGCGGACGTCCGCACGGGCACCGCCCGGCTGCACGAGACGGCTCTGATGATCCAGACCCGGCTGGAGCGGGGCACCCCCGACGCGTCGTCGGCACGGCTGGTGCAGCGCCGGATCGCGGACGCCGAGATCTCCGCCGAGCGGCTCGGCCTGCTGCTGCTCACCGCCCGCAGCGCCGAACGCGCGGACACGCTGACCCTGCATCTTCCGGGCGCGCCCGCCCCGGAGGCCGGCCGTACACCCGCGCCCGACGAGGCCACCGCGGCGCTGCGCCGCGATCTGCTCTCCCTGCGCACCCAGATTCTGCACGCCGGGCCCGGGGTGGAGGGGACGTCGATCGCGCATGTGCGCAACCGGCTGCTCTCCTACCGGGACGAGGAGAACCTGCCGGCCTGCTCCCCGGCCTTCCAGGACGTGTTCCGGGCCATCGGCGAGGCGTCCCGCGCGGTGATGGGCCTGCGGATCGCTCTGGACGGCCCGCAGGACGAGTCGGACGACACCCCCGCGACGGCCCGGTCCCGGGAGGAGATGGACGCCGAGGACGCCGCGATCGACGCCGTCGAGGAGGGCGAGCCGGCCGAGGAGGCCAAGGGGCTGCGGCGGCCCACCACCCGGGCCGCCGTCCAGGTCGCCGTGGGGTCGTCGCTGGCCATCGCCGGCGGTGAGCTGCTGTCCTCCCAGGGCTGGCACTGGGCGGTGCTGACCTGCTGGCTCGTCTTCATCAACACCGAGTCGACGGGCGAGATCCTGGTCAAGGGCTACCGGCGGCTGCTGGGGACGGTGCTCGGCGTCGTCGCCGGCATCGCGCTGGCGGGGCTGGTGGGCGGGCACACCTGGACCGCGTTCGCCCTGATGCTGGTGCTGATCTTCGCGATGGCGTACACGGCCCCGCTCTCGTACACGCTGATGTCGTTCTTCGTGACCGCGATGGTGGGGCTGCTGTACACGCTGCTGCACACCTACAGCTGGGAGGTGCTGGTCCTGCGCGTGGCCGAGACCGCGCTGGGCGCCGCCTGCGGGGTGTTCGCCGCGTTCCTGGTGCTGCCGGTGCGTACGGACCGGCGGACGAACGAGCTGCTGGGCACCGTGCTGGAACGGCTCACCGAGGTCACCGAGGCGGCCGTCGAGCAGCTCAGCGGCGGGCCCGCCGCCGATCTGCTGGACCGGGCGCGGGAGCTGGACAAGGCGCTGGGCGACCTGCGCGCCGCGACCAAGCCGCTCACCCATCCGGTCACTCCGCTGCGGGGCCGGCGCGACACCGCGCGGTACGTCGTGGCGCTCCTGGAGACCTGTGCGTACCAGGCGCGCTCGCTGGCGGCGACGGCCGAGCTGTTGCCGGCGCATCCCTCGATCGCGGCGGACCCCCGGCTGCGCGGAGCGGCGGCGCGCACCGTGCGCAACATCGCGACGATCGCTGCCCGGGTCGCGGGCGAGGACTCCACGGCCGGGATCGAGACGGGGCCGAGCTTCGCCTCGCTGCTGGGCGGTTCCGGCGACGACGGCGCGTCGCGCTATGGCCGGGTCACCGGCCGGGTGCTGCGGCACCTGGAGCGGCTGGACGAGGCGGTGGTGGGCCTCGCCCGCCCGCTGGGCGTCCCGCTGGCGAGCGCCGGCCGAAGCGACGGCCGAGCGGTGAAGGCCGCGCGCTCGGAGGACGGAAGCGACAGGTCCGGACGTCGTGGGTAGCGGGTGACGGGTGACGGGTGACGGGCTCAGGAAGCGGTGACCGCCGGACTCGGAAGCCGGTGACTGCCCGGCTCAGAAGTCGGTGGGAAGGCCGCTGGCCTCCGCGATGCCGCGCAGTTCGTCGTTCTGCCGGTGGCGCTGCCTGATGTAGTCGGCGATCTCGTCGAGACGGGACGGATCGGCTGCGGTCGTCGCGTCGGTGACCACCCTGACCGGTCCGCTCTCGTCGACCTCCAGCTCGACCACCTCGTTGTCCATGCGTCCGGTGACGGCCGTGGCGATGACGAGGGCGGCCTCGTCGCGGACCTCCTGGGGCAGTTCCTCGTCACCGCCGTCCAGGGCGAGGTCGAGACCGGACAGCCGGTGCTCCTCGATCGCCCGGAGCACCGGCTCCACCACGCGGAGGAGCAGGCGGTAGTCCTCGGTGTCCATCCGGATGCTCAAGAGGTCCAGGTAGACGTCCACGGGCCGTCCGTCGTCCGGCGGAATCTCGGATTCACTCATCGGCTCCGTGCTCCCCTCACGCGGCCGCCCATGGCGTCGGCCCGTACCCGGGCGCAGCTCCGGCTGATCAGCCGGGAGACGTGCATCTGGGAGATCCCCAGCTGGGCGGCTATGCGGCTCTGTGTCATGTCCTCAAAGAAGCGCATGTACAGGATGGTGCGCTCGCGTTCCGGCAGGCGGCGCAGGCCCTCCTTGGCGGACTCTCGGTCGACCACGATGTCGTAGGACGCGTCCGAGGTGCCCAGAGTGTCGGCCAGGCTGTAGCCGTCGTCGTCGGGTGACATCTCCGCGTCCAGCGACAGGGTGCTGAAGCTCTCCAACGCCTCCAGTCCGGCCGTGACCTCCTCCTCGGTCAGTCCCGTGTGCCGGGCGATGTCCGCCGGAGCGGGTTCGGGACTGCCGGGCGTCTGGGTGAGGTCCCGTCGGGCGATCCGTACCTTGTTCCGCAGTTCCTGCACGCGGCGGGGCACCCGCAGGGCCCACATCCGGTCCCGGAAGTGCCGCTTGACCTCGCCGGTGATGGTCGGGACGGCGTAGCTCTCGAAGGCTCCGCGGTCCGGGTCGAAGCGGTCCACCGCCTTCACCAGGCCGAGTGCGGCCACCTGGCGCAGGTCCTCGACGGATTCGCCGCGGTCGCGGAAACGGCCGGCGATGCGGTGGGCCATGGGCAGCCACGCGGTGACGAGCTCGTCGCGTACGGCGTCCCGCTCGGGGCCGTCCTCCAGGGAGGCCAGCCGGGTGAACAGGGCGGCGGTGTCGGGGGCGTCGTCGTGCCGCCTGCGAGGTGCTGCGGCCGTGGGGGCGGAGGTGTCGGGGCGGTCGGTGGGCGTGTCTATGAGCATGCGGTTTCGCTCCCGAACAGTTGTTGTGGGGGGATCTACCGTGGGGCGGCCGCTGTGAGGACGTCCGGGGGAAGTACCACAGCAGCCATGCCTCTCCCGCCGGTGCGCCGTCGGTCCGAGGCACGACCCTCCGACTGCCCTGTGCCCGGTGGCGCAAACTCCGCTTCGCTGCACAAAACCGGGGAAAGGGTTCGGTCGCAGTTCAGGGCAGGGGGACCAGCGCGCTGATGCACTTGCCGCCCGTGGGCAGGTCCCGGACGCGGATGTCGCGGGACAGCAGGCAGACGATGGGCCAGCCGTGACCGCCGGGCGTGAGGCGTCCCTGCGGCCCGGCCGCCGGCCGGGCGACGGGCAGTTCCGTACTGCGGTCGCTCACCGACACCCGTACGCCGGGGCCGGCGACGTCGACCCTGACGTCGGTGATGCCGCCGCCGTGCAGGATCGCGTTCGTGGTGAGTTCGGAGGCGACGAGCAGGGCGTCCGCGAGGGCGTCGGTGTCGCACGGCGTGTGCGTGGCGCGGCAGCGTTCGCACACCGCACGCTGCACGGCCTCACGCACCTGGGCCGGCCGGTAGGGGCGCCGGAGTGCGGACCGGACGGTGCCGGGCGGTTCCGTGGACAGCCCTTCCCCGGCGAGCGGTTCCACGGCGGGCTGCTTCATGTCGGCTGAAAACATGTGCTCCTGGCACATTGTTCGGCTCCCTGTTCGATGAGAAAGGTCACCCCCTTCCGGCTCACCCCTCATGGCACCGGCAAACCTTTCGACCCGTTCCGGAGCGATTGTCATCTCTGCGGAGCACCGGAGCACCGGAGCACCGGAGCACCGGAGCACCGGAGCACCGGAGCACCGGGGTAGCGGGCCGGCTCGGCGGATGCGGCGACCACCCCCTCGGAGTGAAACGGGTCACCCGACCCGATTCCGGCGGTACGAGCCCCGAGAGATGGTTTATCGTTCACACATATGTGGTGACGGAGTCGACGACCGTCCTCCCTGACCACCTTGTGCGGCCCTGGCTGGTTTCCCCCGTCCAGCCAGGGCTTTCCACTTCCCGGACCACGGCCGCTGCCGCCGAGGTGCCCCGGACGGCGGCAGCGGCTCCAATGGACGTAGGACCATCCGATGGCCCGGCGAGGAGCCCCGCCCCATGACCAAAGCGATCAAACTCTTGACCGCCCTGCCTCCGCCGCAGCGGGAGCGCATGATGGCGCTCGCTCGGGAGGTGTCCTTCCCCGAGGACACCCGGATCTTCGAGCCGGGAACCACCGCCGACCGCTTCTGGGTCATCCGCTCCGGGGCGGTGTCGCTCGATCAGCGGGTGAACGAGCTCCGGCGGGTCACGGTCGCCACGCTCGGCGCGGGTGACCTGCTGGGCTGGTCCTGGCTCTTCCCTCCCCACAAGTGGGACTTCGGCGCCGAAGCCTTCAGCCAGGTCCGCGCCTACGAGTTCGACGCGGCGGCCGTCCTGCGGCTGTGCGAGGAGGATCCGGCGCTCGGGCTGACATTGGTGCGCTGCGTCGCCGAGATCCTCGCGCACCGGCTGGAGGCGACGCGGGTCCGGCTGATGGAACAGCCGACGACGCGTACCCGCGGGGTCCTCTGAGGTTTGCTCCGGCGGGGCCCGCCGCAGCCGGGCGCGCTCGTCTCACACCCGGTAACGGCGCAGCGCCGGCATCGCGGCGGCCAGGGCGAGCATCACCACGACGACCAGCAGTCCGCCGCCCGCCACGGCCGTACGGGGGCCGAGGGAGGAACCGGCGGTGCCGTGCAGGACGTCGGCGAGCCGGGGTCCGCCCGCGACGACGACCGTGAAGACGCCCTGCATCCGGCCGCGCATCTCGTCGGTCGCGGCGGAGAGCAGGATCGCCCCGCGGAAGACCATCGAAACCATGTCCGCGACGCCGCCGACGGCGAGGAAGGCCACGGCGATCCACAGGCTGTCGCTGAACCCGAACCCCGTGATGGCGACGCCCCAGACCACCACGGACCCGATGACCATCCAGCCGTGCCGGCGGGCCCGGGAGAACGTGCCGGAGAAAAGTCCGCCCAGCACCGCGCCGATCGGGATCGCGGCGAACAGCAGCCCCAGCGCGAACCCTTCGCCGTAGGGGGCGTACGTCTCGGCGGCGAGCTGCGGGAACAGGGCGCGGGGCATGCCGAGGACCATGGCGACGATGTCGGCGAGGAAGGACAGCAGCAGGACCGCGTGCCCGGCGATGTAGCGGAACCCGTCCACGATCTCCCGGATGCCCGCGCGCCGCGCCACCGCGGCCCCGAGCGGCGGCAGGGCGGGCAGCCGGTACACCGCCCGGACGGTGACGCACAGCGCCAGCGCGTCGATCAGATACAGCTCCGCCAGCCCGACGACCGGGATGAGAGCGCCCGCGAGCAGCGGCCCCGCGATCTGCCCGGTCTGCATGACGGTGGAGCCCAGGGCGTTGGCGGCGGGCAGTTCGTCCTCGGGGACCAGGCGGGCGATGGAGGCGCTGCGGGCCGGGGCGTTCAGCCCCCAGAACGCCTGCTGCACCGCGAGCAGGATCATGAGCACGGCGACGGAGTCCAGCCCGGCGGCGGCTTGCGCCCAGAAGAGCACCGAGGTGACGGCGATACCGGTGTTGGTGATCAGCAGGAGGGTGCGGCGGTCCATGGCGTCGGCGATCGCGCCGCCCCACAGCGCGAAGACGATCAGCGGCAGCAGTCCCGCCAGGCTCGCGGCGCCGACCCAGGCGGAGGAGCCGGTGATGTCGTAGATCTGCTTGGGCACGGCGACGGCGGTGAGCTGGCTGCCGACCGCGGTGACGATGGTGGACGTCCACAGCCGGCGGTAGGCCGGGCGGCGCAGGGGCCGGGTGTCCATGGCCCAGCGGCGCAGGCCGCGCGGCCTGGGCGGTGCGGACGGTTCCGTCGGACCGGGCGCTCCGGACACGGCCGGCGCGGGCGGGCCGGCCGGCGCGGACATGGCCGGTCCGGGCGCGTCCCGTTCGGAGGCGGGCTCCTCGGCCCAGGGTTCGGTGCTGTTCTCGCTGGGGTCCACGACCGTCCCGGTTGGTGACTACATCTTGTTTCCGGGGATCACTATGGCAGCACCCGCGGCGGCACTCGCCCGCCGCCTCAGCTTCCGGCGATGAGTGTGCAGCCGAGGACGATCATGGTGGTGGCGACCAGGCCGTCCAGGACCCGCCAGGCGGTGGGCCGGGCGAGGAAGCGGCTCAGCAGCCGGGCGCCGAAGCCGAGGACGGCGAACCAGCAGAGGCTGGCCAGCACCGCGCCGAGCCCGAACGTCCAGCGCAGCGGCCCGTGGTCGGCGGCCACGGAGCCCAGCAGGAACACGGTGTCGAGGTAGACATGCGGGTTGAGCCAGGTCATCGCCAGGCAGGTGAGTACGGCCCGGCGGCGCGAGGTCACGGCCTCGCCCTCCGTCTCGAGCCCGGCCCCGGCCGGCCGGAACGCCCGCCGCGCGGCCAGGACGCCGTAGCCGAGCAGGAACGCTCCGCCGATCCAGCCGACCGCGGTCAGCGCGCCGGGCCAGGCCACGACCAGCGCGCCGACCCCGCCGACGCCCAGGGCGATGAGCAGCGCGTCGGACACCGCGCAGATGCCCACCACGGCGAGCACCGCCTCGCGGCGGACGCCCTGGCGCAGGACGAAGGCGTTCTGGGCGCCGATGGCGACGATCAGGGAGAGGCCGGTGCCGAATCCGGCGGCGGCGGTGGTCAGGGCGGCGGTCATGCACAGGACGCTAGAGGCCACGCCCCGCTGCAGTACAGCTAATGATTCTTACGTACCCTTAGCCGATGTGATGGACGACCTTCCGCTGGACCAGGTGCGGACCCTGCTCGCCGTGGTGGACGAGGGCACCTTCGACGCGGCGGCCGCGGCCCTGCATGTGACGCCCTCCGCGGTGAGCCAGCGGGTGAAGGCGCTGGAGCAGCGCACCGGGCGGGTGCTGCTGCTGCGGACCCGCCCGGTCCGGCCGACCGAGTCGGGCGAGGTGCTGGTGCGGCTGGCCCGCCAGGTGGCCCGGCTGGAGCGGGACGCGTACGCGGAGCTGGGTCTGAGCTCGGCCGGGGAACCGACCCGGGTGTCGGTGGCGGTGAACGCGGACTCGCTGGCGACCTGGTTCCTCGGGGCCCTCAGCCGCGTCCCGGCCGAGCTGCGCCTCTGCTTCGAACTGCGCCGCGAGGACGAGTCCCACACCGCCGTACTGCTGCGGGAGGGAGCGGTGATGGCCGCGGTGACCTCCTCGCCGGACGCGGTGCCGGGCTGCTCCGTACGACGGTTGGGCCGGATGCGCTATCTCCCCGCGGCCAGCCCGGAGTTCGCCGCGCGGTACCTCGCCGGTCCGCTGGAGGAGACGCTGCCGCGGGCACCCGTGGTGACCTTCGACCGGCGGGACGACTTCCAGGACGCCTTCGTCCGCCGGCTCACCGGCGGCCGCACCGGGGCGGGCACGGGGCGGCACCTCATTCCGACCTCGGAGGGGTTCGCCGAGGCGGTCGCCGCGGGCCTGGGCTGGGGCATGGTCCCCGAGACGCAGGCCGGCCCCCTGCTGCGGGCCGGCCGGCTCACCGTCTTCGCCCCGGACCGCGCGGCCGACGCGCCCCTGTACTGGCAGCAGTGGAAGCTGGACTCCCCGGCCCTGGCTGCGGTGGCCGAGGCGGTGGCGGCAACTGCGGCGACGGCGCTGCGGAGTTGAGAAGCCGGGACCGTGCTCCCGTCGTCGGCCGGCCGACGGTGTCCGCGGTGACGCGCGCCGCGGAGGCCGCTGTTTCATCCCGTGCCGACAGGTGACCCGTAAGGGAGCACGGCACCCCAAGGGTGCGTATCCACTGCGAATCAGGTGATTTCCCATGGACGACTGGCGGACCCGCGCGGCCTGCCGGGACGAGGATCCCGACCTCTTCTTCCCGATCGGGACCTCCGGCCCGGCCCTTTTTCAGACGGAGCAGGCGAAGGGGGTGTGCCGACGCTGCCCCGTCCAGCAGCAGTGCCTCGACTGGGCGCTGGACACGGGGCAGTCCCTCGGGGTGTGGGGCGGCACGAGTGAGACGGAGCGGCGCGCGCTGAAGCGACGCCTGAAGACGCGACGTGCCTGAGGCAGGCCCGCCTTCCGCCCTGTCCGTCCGCCGCTGCGCCCGCCGTGCCCGGCCCGGTGGGCGGCGTTAGGCTCGCCGGGAGAGCTCGGGAAGGGGCCGATCATGAGCGTGCGAGTGCGCCGTGTCTACGAAGCGCCCGAGCCGGACGACGGGATCCGTGTCCTGGTCGACCGGCTGTGGCCGCGTGGCCTGGCGAAGGACCTGGCCCGCGTGGACGAGTGGCCCAAGGGCCTGACGCCGTCGACGGACCTGCGCCGCTGGTACCACACGGGCGAGCGGCCGTACGAGGAGTTCCGCGGGCGCTACGAGAAGGAACTCGCCACTCCCGAGGCGGCCGAACTCCTCGACCACGTACGGGATCTGGTCACGCAGGGCCGGGTGACTCTGGTGACCGCGGCCAGGGAGCCGGAGACCAGCCACGCCGAGGTGCTGGCCCACCTCCTCGACGACCGGAACGGCTGAACTCTCCGGCCGCTCCGGCGTGTCCGAGGCACCGGAGCGGCCGGCAGCAGCCGTGTCCCTGCGGCCCGCCCCGAACCGGCTACGCCGTCTGCCGCGCCGCCGCCCGGCCCGCCGCGCGGCCCGAGAAGAGGCAGCCGCCGAGGAAGGTGCCCTCCAGGGCGTTGTACCCGTGGACGCCTCCGCCGCCGAAGCCCGCGACCTCGCCCGCCGCGTACAGTCCCTCGACCGGCCTGCCCTCGCCGTCCAGCGCGCGGGAGTCGAGGTCGGTCTGGATGCCGCCGAGGGTCTTGCGGGTGAGGACGTGCAGCTTGACGCCGATCAGCGGGCCGGCCGCGGGGTCGAGGATGCGGTGCGGGGTGGCCACGCGGCCGAGGCGGTCGCCTATGTAGCGGCGGGCGTTGCGGATGCCCTGCACCTGGGCGTCCTTGCTGAAGGAGTGGCCGAGCTGCCGGTCGCGGGCCTCGATCTGGCGCCGGACGGCGGCCGCGTCGAGGAGCGGCTTGTCGGTGAGGGCGTTCATCCGCTCGACGAGCTGTTCCAGGGTCGGGGCGGTCACGAAGTCCGCGCCCTCGCGCAGGAAGGCGTCGACCGGGCCGGGGGCGCCCTTGCCCAGGACGCGTTCGCGCAGGAACCCGGCCCGGTCCTTGGCGGTGATGTCGGGGTTCTGCTCGGAGCCCGACAGCGCGAACTCCTTCTCGATGATCCTCTGGGTGAGGACGAACCAGGAGTGGTCGTAGCCGGCGATGTCCTCGGTGGTGCGCAGGTGCTTGAGCGTGCCCAGGGTGTCGTAGCCGGGGAGGCAGGGTTCGGGCAGCCGGCGGCCGAGGGCGTCGAACCACATCGAGGACGGTCCGGGCAGGATGCGGATGCCGTGACCGTGCCAGACCGGGTCCCAGTTCCGTACGCCCTCGGTGTAGTGCCACATCCGGTCCCGGTTGACCAGGCGCGCGCCCGCGCGCTCGCTGATGCCGAGCATCCGCCCGTCCACGTGGGCGGGGACCCCGGTGACCATTTCCCGGGGCGGGGTGCCGAGCCGCTCGGGCCAGTGACGGCGGACGATGTCGTGGTCGGCGCCGATGCCGCCGCTGGTGACGATCACGGCCTGGGCGGTGAGTTCGAAGTCGCCGATCGCCTCACGGCTGGAGGCGACACCGCGCGGGGCGTCGTCCCGGGCGAGGACCACGCCCCGCACTCCGCTCACGGCGCCGTCCCGGGCGACCAGTTCGTCGACCCGGTGCCGGTGGTGGAAGGTGAGCAGACCGTCGCGCGAGGCCTGCCGGGCGTGGCCGACGAAGGGTTCGACGACGCCGGTGCCGGTGCCCCAGGCGATGTGGAAGCGGGGCACGCTGTTGCCGTGCCCGTCCGCGCGGAGGTCACCGCGTTCGGCCCAGCCGACGGTGGGCAGGAAGGAGATGCCGTGCCCGGTCAGCCAGGACCGCTTCTCCCCCGCCGCCCACTCGACATAGGCGCGCGCCCAGCGCACCGCCCAGGTGTCCTCGTCCTCGAGCCGGTCGAACCCGGCGCTGCCCTGCCAGTCGCTCCAGGCCAGGTCGAAGGAGTCCTTGACGCCGAGGCGCCGCTGCTCCGGGGAGCCGACGAGGAACAGCCCGCCGAAGGACCAGAAGGCCTGTCCGCCGAGGTTGGCGGCGTTCTCCTGGTCGACGAGGGCGACCCTGCGGCCCCGGCTGGTCAGTTCGTGGGCCGCGACCAGGCCCGCGAGACCCGCTCCGACGACGATGACGTCGGCATCCATGGCGACCGTCCCTTCCTCATCCGCGCCGGTGCGCGGCCGGTTCGGCGCTGCCGTCGGTCAGCAGCGCGGTCAGTAGTTGTTTCAGCCAGGCGCGGGCGTGCTCGACGTCCCCGTCCAGCAGCAGTTGGACGGTGACTCCGTCGTACGCGGCGACCACGGCGTGCGCGGCGCCCTCGACGGTGCCGAGAACGGCGGGCAGTTCGGTGTGCCCCCGGGCCCGGCCCAGGTGGTCCGCGATGGCGCGGCGCAGCCTGGCGCGGTGTTCCAGCAGGGTGCGGGAGACGTCCGGATCGCGGGCGGCGCGCACCAGGAAGTCGGTCTTCACCAGCAGCCAGTCCCGGTCGAGCAGCAGCACCTCGGTGACGCGGTCCACGGTGGCGGGCACGTCGAGGTCGGGGCCGCCACCGGCGAGGGCTGCGGAGACCTGTTCGGCGATGAGCTCGGCGCGCTCCGCGTACAGGGCGAAGAACAACTCGTCCAGGGTGGCGAAGTTCGAGTAGAAGGCGCCCCTGCTGTATCCGGCGGCCTCGCAGACCTCCTCGATCGAGACGTGCCCGAAGCCCTTGGCCGCGAACACGGCGAACGCCGCCCGGAGGAGGTCGGCGCGCGTGCGGACGCGGCGTCTGGTCACCCGTCCGGCCCCACGCCCCGTACTGCCGTCCCCGGTCATCCCGCCACCTCCGTTCGATACGCGAACGTATCCGATACATCGATGTATCCATAGCCCTCGGTGACGGGAACTTCCCGGTCCCGGTCGGAGCACGCGATGCGCCGCCCCTGCCCCTGCCCCTGCCCCTGCCCCTGCCCCTGCCCCTGCCGGAAGCCTGTCGTCCTCCCCCTCCACTCCCCCACACTGGGCCGCACACCTGCGGGGAGGGCCGATGGGCGCAGACACCGGGCGACCGGCCGGAGGCGGGCGACGCGGTGAACTCGATGTGCTGCGCGCCCTCGTCGTCCTCGGTCTGGTCTTCTTCCACGCCGCCCTGGTGTTCTCCCCCGACGACGACTTCTACGTCAAGAACCCGCAGACCAGCGGCGTGGTGACCGTCCTCGCCGGGTTCGGGGTGGTGTGGGCGATGCCGATGCTGTTCCTCGTCGCCGGTCTCGGCGCCCGGCACTCGCTCCGCCGCCGGGGACCCGCCGGGTTCGCCCGGGAGCGCCTGCTGCGGCTCGGTGTCCCGCTGGTCTTCGGCACCCTCGTCCTGTGCCCGCTCCCGCAGTGGCTGCGGCTGCGCGCGGCCGACTCCGGGTACGACGAACCGTACTGGCGGTTCTGGCCGCGCTTCCTCACCGTACGCCCGGACCTCGCCGACTTCCCCTTCGTGCTCGAGGGGGACCACTTCGAGACCGGACACCTGTGGTTCGTCGTACTGCTGCTGACCTTCTGTCTGCTGCTCGCGCCCGTCGCGCGGCAGTGCCTGGCCGCGGCCGGGCACGTCGTTCCCGCGCTGCGCCGCCACCCGCTCCTGCTTCTGCTTCCGGCGCTGCCGCTCGCCGCTGTCAACGCCCTGCTGGGCATGGAGGAGGGCTTCGCCGGCTGGAACCGCTGGGCCTACCTCCTGTTCCTCCTGTTCGGGTTCGCTCTCGCCGACGACGAGCAGGTCCGCGCCCTGATCCACCGCGCGGCCGTCCCCGTCGGCGTGCTCGGACTGGTCCTCTTCGCCGGGACGGCACCCGGATTCGTCGCCGGGGACGACCCGTTCACCGCGTGGACGTCGTTCGCGCTGGTCACCCGGGCGCTGTTCGGGGCGGCGGGCTGGTGCTGGGTGCTCGCGATCCTCGGCCTGCTGGACCGGCCCCGGAACGGCACGGCGAGGGGACGGGGCGGCACGGCGGGGGGACGGGGCGGCACGGCGGGGGAACGGGGCGGCGCCCAGGGGACACAGGACAGGGACCGGCTCCTCCACCGCGCCCTGCGGTACGGGGCACTTGCCGCGCTGCCGTGGTACGTGCTGCACCAGCCGGCCGTGGTCGCCGTCGCCTACGGAGTGGTCGGCTGGTCCGTGCCGGCGGCGGTCAAGTACGCCGTGATCGTGGCCTCCTCACTGGCGGTCGTTTTCACCGTCCACGAGTACGGGGTGCGCAGGACCCGGGTGACGCGCTTCCTGTTCGGGATGCGCACCGCGCCCCCGACCCGCCCCGTACCGGCTGCGACACGAACGGAACCGCCTCCTCCGACGACGTCCTGATCTGCTTTCCTGGTGGCTTCCGACAGGGACGACGGACTCGGGGCGATCATGCGCGCAGAGGTACGGCAGGTGGCAGACGGCACTCACCTGGTGCACGGCTCCCACACCAACTGGGTGATCCTCCGGGAGGGGGACGCCGTCACACTGATCGACACCGGGTACCCCGGCGACCGCGAACAGCTCCTCGCCTCCCTTGCGGAGGTGGGCGGTTCACCGGAATCGGTCGCGGCCGTCCTCATCACCCACGCCCACACGGACCACCTGGGCTCCGCCGAGTACCTGCGGGCCACGTACGGCACGCCCGTGTACGCGCACGAGGCCGAAGTCCCCCACGCCCGCCGGGACTTCCTCCAGCAGGTGACCGTCGGACAGGTCCTGCGCAACAGCTGGCGGCCGGGTGTGCTGCCCTGGGCACTGCACGTGCTGCGCTCCGGCGGCACGGCGCACGTGCCGGTCGCCGCACCCGAGCCGTTCCCGCGGTCCGGCCCGCTGGACCTGCCCGGCCGGCCGGTGCCCGTGCACACGCCCGGCCACACCGACGGGCACTGCGTCTTCCATCTCCCGCACCTCGGGGTGGTGGTGTCCGGCGACGCCCTGGTGAGCGCCCACCCGACGTCCCGGATCGACGGACCGCAGCTGCTGCCCCGCATGTTCCACCACGAGCGGGCCACCGCCGTCGGCTCGCTGGACATCCTGGCCAAGCTGGAGGGCGACCTGATGCTGCCCGGACACGGCCCCGCGCACCGGGGGCCCCTGGAGGATGCGGCGGAACTGGCCCGCGAACGCGCGCAATAGGGTGAGCGGACGACCACCGGTGTGATCATCACTCCGGAGACGGCCGCCCGCGAGACGAGGACCCCCGAGCCATGGCCCTGCAGATCAGCGCGACCAACCCGGAGCATCCCGCGCTCCTGCTGGAACTGCCCTGGCACCTGCCGCTCCAGGAGTGGCCCGAGCAGTACCTGGTACCGCTGCCGCGCGGCATCTCCCGGCACGTGGTGCGCTACGCCCGTGCCGGTGACGAGGTGATCGCCGTCAAGGAACTCGCCCGGCGGCCCGCACTGCGCGAGTACGAGCTGCTGCGCGGCCTGGACCGGATCGGCATCCCCGCGGTGGACCCGCTCGCCGTGGTCACCGGCCGCGCGGGCACCGGCGGGGAGCCGTTGGAGAGCGTGCTGATCACCCGGCACCTCGGCGGGTCGATGCCGTACCGGTCGATGTTCGAGACGACGCTGCGTCCGGCGACCATGCACCGGCTGATGGACGCGCTCGCCGTGCTCCTGGTGCGGCTGCATCTCGCCGGGTTCGCGTGGGGCGACTGCTCGCTGTCCAACACGCTGTTCAGGCGGGACGCGGGCGCCTACGCCGCCTATCTGGTGGACGCCGAGACCGGTGAGCTGCACCCGGAGCTGAGTCCCGGTCAGCGCGCGTACGACCTGGACCTCGCCCGCGTGAACATCAGCGGCGAACTGCTCGACCTGGAGGCCTCCGGGGCGCTGCACCCGTCCGTGGACCCCATCGAGTTCGGCACCGAGATCTGCGCCCGCTACGAGGGCCTCTGGCGGGAGCTGACCCGTACCTCCGTCTATCCGGCGGGCAAGTACCACTACATCGAGCGCCGGATCCGCCGGCTGAACGACCTGGGTTTCGACGTGGCCGAGATGCAGATCGAGCACGCCTCCAACGGCGACACGGTCACCTTCGTGCCGAAGGTCGTCGACGCCGGGCACCATCAGCGCCAGCTGCTGCGCCTGACCGGGCTGGACGCCGAGGAGAACCAGGCCAGGCGGCTGCTGAACGACCTGGAGAGCTGGATGGCCACCCAGGACGACCACACCCCCGACGGCGCTCTGCCCGGCGCCCGCCCGGAGGTCCTCGCCCACCGCTGGGTGCGGGAGGTGTTCCGCCCGACCGTGCGTGCCGTGCCGCCCGGACTGCGTGGCGCGATGGACCAGGCGGAGATCTACCACGAACTCCTCGAGCACCGCTGGTACCTGTCCGAGCGGGCCCAGCACGACATCGGTCTCGACACGGCGGTCGATGACTACATCAGGAACATCCTGCCCAAGGCCCGGGAGACGCTGCTGCCCCCGACCGACTGAACCGGGCGGGGCAGCGACCGGAGCGCCGACGGTGGCAGCCGGCCGGGCCCCGGCGTCCGGGACCGGCCGGTTCAGTCGTGCGGCACCACCGCCACCGGGCAGTCCGCATGGTGCAGGACGCCGTGGGCGACCGAGCCGATCCGGGCCCCGACGGCGCTGCGGCGCGCGCGGCGGCCGACGACCATCAGCTGGGCCGTGCCGGCCACCGACAGCAGTACCTGCCCGGCGCTGCCCATCTCCACCTGCTCGACGACGCGCACCTGCGGATGGCGCTCACGCAGCGGCGCGAGGGCGTCCGACAGGGACTTCTGCTCGTACGGCTCCAGGCCCCCGGCCTCGTCCATGAGACGCAGCGTGTCGGGGCTGTAGGCGAACATCGGCGGCAGGGTCCAGGCACGTACGGCGCGCAGGGTGGCACCCCGCGCGGCGGCGGCCTCGAAGGCGAATTCCAGCGCGGCGGCGCTGTCCTCCGGGTCGCCCTGCTGGCCGACGACGATCTCCCGCCCGGCGACCTCGCCGGACGGCATGTCCCCGGCCCGTACGAACACCACCGGCCGCCGGGCCTCGACGATCACCTGCTGACCGACCGAGCCGACCAGGAAGCCCATGATCCGCCCGTGCCCGCGGGAGCCGAGCACCAGCATCTCGGCGTCCGCGGCGGCGCCGGTCAGGGCCCCGACGGCGTCCCCCTCCAGGACATCGGTGGTCACCGCGAGAGCGGAGTGCCGTTCGGTGACCCGGCGGACCGACTCGGCCACCGCGTCACGCACCCACCGCTCCTGGGTGGCGGCGTCGCCGGCGTCGACCGCCTCGTGCGTCTGGAAGCGCCAGGCGTGCACCACCCGCAACGGCCGCCCCCGCCGGACCGCTTCCCTCGCCGCCCAGGCCAGTCCTGCGAGGCTCTCCTCGGTTCCGTCGACCCCTGCCGTGATCGGGCGCGTCATGCGGTTCCTCCTGTGTCGTGTCCACTACGCACGGTCCAGTCTTCCCTAACCTCCCCGCACGGCCTTGACCTGGGAGCAGGTGGTGATGGACGCGGCCGATCCGGTGGCGCCGGGACGCTGGTGGGACGGGGCCCTCGGCCGGGTGGTGCTCAACGATTCGCCCGACGGGTACGGGATCCGGCCGGAGCGGAACCGTCCGCCGGGGCTCGTCTTCGTGCCGGTGCCGGACGAACGCACCGCGAAGAACCGCCTCCACCCGGATTTCCGGCCCGGCGACCGGGCGGCGGAGGTCGCCCGGCTCCTCGCCCTCGGTGCCCGCCCGGCAAACGACGGCCAGGGCGAGCAGCCGTGGCGGGTCCTCGCCGGCCCCGGGATAAACGAGTTCCGCGTGCTCTCCTCACACCCTGCCTGAGCCTCGTCCTCGCCGCGCGCGACACCTGGTTCGAACCTACGATGGACCGGCTGCCGGTGGTGTTTCCGTGGCGCCGGGTACCGGACGGCGGCACCCGCTCTCCGGCACCGCTCGCGCTCACCGCCGGAGCCCCGACGACCTCCCGAGGAGCCGGCATGACCAGCGACCAGGCCATCGACCCCGGTGCCGCGCCGAGTGGCGCGGGATGCTCCGACTGCGACGCCGTGGGCGGCTGGTGGTTCCATCTGCGGCGCTGCGCGCGGTGCGGACACGTCGGCTGCTGCGACAGTTCGCCGGGGCAGCACGCCACGGCGCACTTCAAAGCCACCGGGCACCCCGTGGTCCGCACCTACGAACCCGGCGAGGCCTGGTTCTGGAACTACGCCACGGAGGAGCTGTACGAGTCGGGCCCGGACCTGGCCCCGCCCGCGAGCCGTCCGGCCGGCCAGCCGGCTCCGGGCCCGGCGGGGCGGGTCCCGGAGGACTGGAAGCAGAATCTGCGGCGCTGAGGAGCCCGCGGGACCGGGGCGGGACCGGGACAGGGCCGGCCCCTCCGCGGGGATCACCGGCGGAGAAGGCGGGGCTGGTGGCGCGTGCCAGGATGGGCGCGTGTCGCAGACCTCATTCGCCGGTCCGCTCGTCGGCCGCGACGACGAACTCGCCCGGCTCGCCCGGGTGCTGGAGCGCGCCCGCAAGGGTGAGCCGCGTGCCGCGCTGATCGCCGGGGACGCCGGGGTGGGCAAGACGAGGCTGCTGGACGAGGTGTCCGCGCGGGCCGCGGGGGCCGGCATGACGGTGGTGACCGGCCACTGCGTGGACCTCGGGGACGTGGGCCTGCCGTATCTGCCCTTCACCGAGGTGCTGGGGCGGCTCACCGCCGACGAGCGGTTCGTCTCCGCCGTCGACGCCCGTCCGGTGGTCGGCCGGCTGCTCGGCGCCGGAACCGACGCCCTGCGGAACGTGGACGCGCGGCTCAGGCTGTTCGAGGGCATGGCCGGGCTGCTGGCCGACGTCTCGGACATCGCGCCGCTGCTGCTCGTCCTGGAGGATCTGCACTGGGCCGACCAGTCCTCCCGGGACCTGCTGCGGTTCCTGCTCAGCCGGGGCGTCCTCCAGCGGCCGGCGGGCGGCGCGCCCACGCACCGGCTGGCGGTGTACGGCTCGTACCGCGCGGACGACCTGCACCGCCGGCACCCGCTCCGGCCCCTGCTGGCCGAGCTGGTACGACTGCCCTCGGTGGAACGGCTGGAGCTGCGGCCGTTGCCCGATCCCGACGTGGCCCGGCTGGTGCGCGCCCTCGAACAGCGGCCGTTGCCGGACGCCACGGTCCGCCGGATCGTCGAGCGTGCCGAGGGCAACGCCTTCTACGCCGAGGAACTGCTCGCAGCCACGGACTCCCCCGCGGGAGGGGTGCCCGGCCAGCTGGCCGACGTGCTCCTCATCCGGATCGAACAGCTCTCCGAGACCGCCCAGCAGGTGCTGCGGACCGCCGCCGTCGCCGGCCGCCGGGTGGAGCACGAGGTGCTGCGCGAGGCGGTCGGGCTCCCCGAGGAGGAGCTGGAGTCCGCGCTCCGTGAGGCTGCCGGGCGGCAGCTCCTGGTGGCCGCGCACGACGGTACGTACTCCTTCCGGCACGCACTCGCCCGCGAGGCGGTCTACGCGGATCTGCTCCCCGGTGAACGGGCCCGGCTGCACGGCGCGTTCGCCCGGCTGCTCACCGGCCGGGGACTGCGCGGAGCGAGCGCCGCGGAGCGCGCCCACCACTACCGGGAGAGCCACGACCCGGCCCGGGCGCTCGCCGCATCGCTGGAGGCCGCCGATCACGCCCAGCGAGTGGGAGCGCCCGCCGAGGAACTGCGCCACCTGGAGACCGCCCTCGATCTGTGGCCGGCGGTGGGGCCCGCCGGGCTGCCCGAGGGCGTCGGGTTCGACCCGGTGACCCTCACCCTGCGCGCCTCGGCCGCGGCGGCGCACGCGGGCGAGCTGCACCGCGCGGTCTCCCTCACCCGGTCCGCGCTCGCGGACCTCGGCCAGGACGCCGACCTGGAGCTGGCGGCCCGGGTCCGCTACACCCTGGCCGGGAACCTGCTGCGGGTCGACAGCCTGTCCGCGGCGTTCGCGCACAGCAGTGAGGCGCTCGCCATGATCCCCGAGGAACCCCCGTCGCCCACCTGGGTGTGGGCGGCGGCCACCCATGCCATGACGGCGCGGCAGACGGGTGCGGCCGGCACCGCGCTGCGGGTGGCGCGCCAGGCCTCGGGGATGGCCGAGCAGTTGGGGATGGCCGACGCCCGGGCGGACCTGCTGATCTCCATGGCCGGTCTGGAGGGGAACGGCCGGAGCACCGAAGCCGGCCGCGAACGGCTGGTCCGGGCACTGGAGTTGGCGCGCGGGGCGGGCAACGCCCCGGTGGAGCTGCGCGCGCTGTTCAACCTCGCCATGGGCTGCTACGAGTCCGGTGACCCCGAGGCGTGTCTGCCCTGGCTGACCGAGGGTCTGGAGCGGGCGCGCCGCGCAGGCCTGTTGTCGTCGGCGTACCCGCTGGAGATGCGGTATCTGCGGCTGCTGGTGCTGTACGCGCTGGGCCGCTGGGACGAGTGCGTGCGCGCGGCGGCGGCCGATGCCGAGGCGCTGCCCCCGGCCGGCGGATTCACGGTCGCACCGGCGCTGTTCGTGGCGCTGGCCCGCGGCGACTTCACGGCCGCCGACCGCGCGCGGACCCTGCTTCAGGGTCCGTTCGACTGGATGGCGGCACTGGTCGCGGGCATCGTGCTCACCGACGCCGCCGCGCTGCGGGGCGACCCGGAGGAGGCCGTGCGGTGCGTGCGGTCCACGCTGGCGTCCCTGACCGACGAGGCGGGGACCCGCCCCGACGTCACGGTCCGGCTGACGGCGCTCGCGCTCGCCGCGGTCGCCGACGCGGCCGTCGCGCTGCGGCTGTCCGGCGACGAGGCCGGGGCACGCCGTTGGGCCGACGCCGCGACGGAGCTGGTGGGTCCCGCCCGTGCCTCGGCCGCGCACGGCGAGGACGGCACGCCTCAGGGCCCTGAGGGCCAGGCCTGGCTGGCCCGCGCGGAGGCGGAGTGGACGCGGGCCGTGTCGGGCCCCGACGTGACGGCGTGGGCGAAGGCGGTGGCCGGGTTCGCCTACGGCGACGCGTACGAGCGGGCACGCTGCCGACTGCGCCACGCGGAGGCGCTGCTGGCCGCCGGGCTGCGCGAGGAGGCCGCGGCCGAGGCCCGGGCGGTGCGCGAGACCGCCGACCGGCTCGGCGCCGTCCTGCTGCGGGAGCGGCTGGACGCCCTGGTGAACCGTGCCTGGCCGGCGGAGACGCCGGCAGGGGGCGAGCGCGCCGTCACGCTGCTCACCGCGCGGGAGCAGGAGGTGCTGCGGCTGCTCGCGCGGGGCCGCAGCAACCGTCAGATCGGCGAGGAGCTGTTCATCAGCGGCAAGACGGCGAGCGTCCATGTCTCCAACATCCTCGCCAAGCTGGGTGCCGCGAGCCGCACCGAGGCGGTGGCGGTCGCCTACCGGAAGGGCCTGATCTCCCCGGAGTCCGCGGCCTCGGGCTGAGCGGCGGCATCCGGCTGCCCTCCTTCCGCCGCGCCGGCGCGGCGGGCCGTGCCGCTCTCGCCACTCCCGCCGTTCCCGCCCTTTCCGACACTCCCTACACCCACGCCGAATAACCGTTTTGAGCGGATGGCACCGCAATACTGTGCCGATCGGTCGCGCCCGGTACGTCCGGCACGGTGGGCAACTGTGCGCTGCCGACAGTCAGGTGACGGATGGCCGGCGGACACGGGAGAACAGCCGAATGGTCTCAGCGACGACGATGCGCAGGGGGACGGCCGCCGTAGTGGCCGCCCTGACCCTCCCGGCGGCTGCGGCGCATGCCGCTCCCCCGGTTCCGGACACGGCCCGGCCCTCGGTGACCACGACGCTGCCCGCCCCCGACCCGGCCGGTCTCGGGAGTGTGCTGCGCACGGCACGGTCGCAGGGCGCGCCCGGCGCCCTGGCCCGGATCGACGACCACGGCACGGTGCACCGGACGTCCTTCGGCCTCGCCGATCGCGGGACCGGGCGGGCCATCGCGACCACCGACCGCTTCCGCATCGGCAGCGTCACGAAGACCATGTCCGCCGTGGTGGTCCTGCAACTGGCCGACGAGGGCAAGGTGAAGCTCGACGACCCGGTCGACCGCCACCTGCCGGGACTGCTGCCCGACGACCGGATCACCGTCCGCCACGTGCTGAGCCACCGCAGCGGGCTGTACGACTACACCGACGACCTGTTCGCGCGGACCGTTCCCGGTTTCGAGGCGGTCCGTACCAAGACCTTCACCCTGACCCGGCTGGTGGAACTGTCGCTGAAGCACCCCCGGACCACCGCCCCCGGCGGCGCCTACAGCTACTCCAACACCAACTTCGTCGTCGCGGGCCTGCTCATCAGAAAGCTGACCGGCCACTCCCTCGCGACCGAATACCGCAACCGGATCATCACCCCCCTCGGGCTGGGCGACACGTCCTACCCGCATCCCCGCACCACGATCCCCGGCCGCCACACGCGCGGTTACCTCACCCCGGACGCACCGGCGACGGAACTCGTCGACGCCACTGAGCAGACGGTGTCCTGGGCACAGAGCGCGGGCGCCGTCGTCTCGAGCGCCCGGGACCTCAACACCTTCCTGTCGGCGCTGCTCGCCGGCAGGCTCACCTCGGCGGCCGGCCTGGCGCAGATGCAGCGCTGGGTCCCCGCGGGCACGGATCAGGCGTACGGGCTGGGGCTGCGGCGCCGCGATCTGTCGTGCGGGGTGTCCGTGTACGGGCACACCGGCGCCGTCCAGGGCTACTACACCTACGCGTTCACCTCGAAGGACGGCGGGCGCAGCCTCACCGCGCTCGCCACCACCTCGAACAACGCCCCGGTGATGAGCACGATGCTGGGCACACTGGAGTCCGCCTTCTGCGGCAAGGAAACGGCGGTCCGGCGGGGCTCCGCTGCGGCACCGTGGCACGAGGACACCACGGCGGGGACGCGACCAGGGGGAACGGAACCCGCGGGAACGGGGGCCTCGCCCGGCTGACCGTCCCGGGAACCCGCGCCCGCCGCCGGCCGTTGTCCGGGCACCCCCACCGGTCCGTGACGACGGACCACTGACGGCTGACGACAGCAGGGCGGCGCGATGAGCGAGTTGGTCCCCGGCGGCAATCTGGCCCTTCCGGGCGGCACGGTGACCGTCCGGGTGCCGGGCCCCTACGACGTGTCCGCGCTGATCACGGGCGACGACGGAAAGGTCGGGGACGACGCCGACTTCGTGTTCTTCAACCAGCCGTCCGCCCCCGGCGCCCGCCTGCACGGCGACACGCTCACCGTCGACCCGGACGCCCTGCGGCCCGGCGCCGTCCGGGTCACGGTGGCCCTCAGTGCCGCCGACCCCGCCGTCCCGCTGAGCGACCTGCCCCCGCCCGCCCTCCAGGTCACCGGCGCCGGCGGGCGCTTTCTCGCCCGGTTCTCACCGGCGCGCCCCGGGCAGGAGTCGGTGCTGCTCCTCGCGGAGATCTACCGGCGCGGCGAGGGCTGGAAGCTGCGCGCCCTCGGCCAGGGGTACGCCGACGGACTGGCCGGCCTCGCCCGGGACTTCGGCGTCGACGTGCTCGACGGGACGGAGCCCGGGGCGGCCGGGGTTCCGGCTGCGGCGGCGCCGTCGGCCGTTCCCGATCCGGCGGGCTACCTCGGTCCGGTCAACTCCGCCCGGGCCGAAGCGGGTTCGCCTCCGATCGCGCTCGACGCACGGCTGATGGCGGCGGCCCGTGCGCACACCGAGGCCATGGCGGCACAGCGGCACCTCGCCGTCGAGAGCCGGGACGGCGTCTCCGTCCACCAGCGGGCCGTCGCCGCCGGATACGCCTATCTCACCGTCGGCGAGCATCTGGTGTCCGGTCCGCGCACCCCCGCCGAGTTCGTCGCCCACTGCCTGAGCAACGAGCCGTCCCGGCGCACCCTGCACGGTCCCGCCTTCACCCACGCCGGTCTGGCGCACGCGGGCGACGGCACCGCCGGTGACGTCTACTGGACGGCGCTGTGGGCCGTCCCGCTCACCCCGGCCGGCCTGGCCCGGACGGTGACGGACGTGGTCGACCGCACCAACCGGGAGCGCGCCCGGGCCGGACTGCCGCCCCTGGCCGTCGATCCGCTGCTCGTCACGGCCGCGCAGGCGCACAGCGCCGACATGGTGGCCCGCGACTTCTACTCCCACACCGCTCCCGGCGGCAGCCGGCCCTGGGACCGGGCCGCCGCCGCGGGCTCGGCGCGCCGGACCATCGGCGAGAACATCGCCTGCGGCCAGCGGTCGGCCGCCGAGGTGGTGGAAGGATGGATGAACAGCCCCGGCCACCGCGCCAACATCCTCAAGCCCGACTTCACCCACATCGGCGTCGGCTTCGCGGGCGGCGGCCGCGCCGGCACGTACTGGACCCAGCTCTTCGGCGCTTAGGGCCTGTCCGGCGGGTCATGCCGGAGACGCGGGGGCCTGCTCGCCCTCCTCCGCCTCGCGGCTGAACGCACCGGGCCCGCCCGGCCCCATCCGGACAGATACCGTCCATTGCCTCCGACTTGACCCGCCGGACAGGCCCCGGCCGCCGCCGGCCCTTGGCGGAAGCGGCTCCTCCGGGCGAGGATGCCTGCATGAAGGGTGATCTGTTTTCCAGCCGGCACATGGTGCAGCCCGCCTCGGCTCCGGGCATGACGGTCGAGAACGCCAAATGCATCCGCTACGTGGTCAACGGAGAGATGCACGCCCGGCAGGGTGCGATGATCGCCTACCGTGGCGGGCTCCAGTTCGAGCGCAAGGGCCAGGGCGTGGGCGGCATGCTCAAGCGCGCGGTGACCGGCGAGGGGCTGCCGTTGATGGCGGTGCGGGGGCAGGGCGAGGCCTGGTTCGCGCACGAGGCGCAGAACTGCTTCATCGTCCAGGTCGAGGCCGGCGACGAGTTCACCGTCAACGGCCGCAACGTCCTGTGCTTCGACTCCACGTTGTCGTACCGCATCGCGACCGTGAAGGGCGCCGGCATCACCGGTGGCGGCCTGTTCAACAGTGTCTTCACGGGGCACGGCCTCCTGGGTCTGGTGTGCGAGGGCGACCCGCTGGTCCTCCCGGTGTCCCCGCAGTACCCGGTCCACGTCGACACGGACGCGATCGTCGGCTGGACGGCGGGGCTGTCGACCTCCCTGCACCGCTCGCAGTCGCTCGGTTCGATGTTGCGCGGCGGCTCGGGCGAGGCGGTACAACTGGTGCTGCAGGGCGAGGGGTACGTCATCGTGCGGCCCAGCGAGGCCACGCCGGCGAAGGCACAGCAGCACTGAGGTCCGTCCCGGCCACCCGCTCCGGCCCCGGGCGCGGCCGTGCCTCGGGCGAACCGTGTTGACCTCGGTGGTCCGGCCGGGTCAGGGTTCGTCCCGGTGCGGATCATGTCCCCCGTGCCGGAGAGGGTGGTTGTGGTGATCGGGATGGTGGAGATCGAGGCCGCGGCCGGGCGGATCGCCGGGCACGTGGTGCGGACGCCGACGGTGCCGAGCCCCGGGCTGTCGGCGCTGCTGGGCGCTCCGGTCACGGCGAAGCTGGAACTGTTGCAGCGCACCGGCTCGTTCAAGGCACGCGGCGCGGTGGCGAAGCTGCTGTCGCTGAGCGAGGCGGAGCGGGCCGCCGGGGTCGTGGCGGTGAGCGGCGGCAACCACGGGATCGCCGTCGCGGTCATGGCCGCCGCCCTCGACGTCAAGTCCACGGTGGTGATGCCGAGGTCGGCGCCCGCGCGGTCGGTGGAGGTCGCGGAGACCGCCGGCGCGTCGGTGCGGCTGGCCGACGACATGGACGGCGCGTTCGCGCTGACGGCGCGGCTCCGGCAGGAGGGGCTGACCCTCGTCCACCCCTTCGACGACCCGGTGGTGATCGCCGGACAGGGCACGGTGGGACTGGAGTTCGCCGACGACGCCGGTGACCTGACCGACGTCCTGGTGAGCATCGGGGGCGGCGGGCTGATCTCCGGTGTGGCGGCGGCGCTGCGGGCCCGGCGGCCCGGGATCCGGATCTGGGGGGTGGAGACGGAGGGCGCCCAGGCGATGTCCGAGGCCCTCGCGGCGGGCGGACCGGTGCCGGTCGGGCTGTCCTCGATCGTCTCCACGCTCAGTGCCCCGGCCGTGTCGCAGTTGACGTACGAGCATGTGTCGGCGCTGGTCACCGAGGTGCTGGTGGTGTCCGACCGGGAGGCCGTGCGAGGTTCGCTCGACCTGGCGGACCATGCCAAGGTGTGGACCGAGCCGGCCGCGGGCTGTCTGCTGCCCGCCGCGCGGCGGGTGCTGGAGCGGGTCGGCGAGGGGGCCAGGATCGGGCTGGTGGTGTGCGGGGGCAATACGACCACCGGCGACATGATCGCCTGGGCCTCCCGCTTCGGGCTGCGCTGAGCCTCCCGGCCGGGCCGCCCGTGGCGCCCTGTCCGTGACGCCCTGTCCGTCGCCCTCCCCGACGCGGGACCGGGTTCGAAGAGCGACCCGAGTTTGACCGAAGGACAGGAATGCGTCGGAGCCGGGATTCGGGCGCCACCGCTTGAACGAAGGCCGTGCGGTCCCGCGTACCACTGGGAAAGGCGGACAGCAGCGGCTTCGACGAGGGATGGCCATGGGCAGGGCGCACGTCTCCACACACCAGCCGGTCGCCGGGCGGTACCGGCTGGTCGAGATCATCCACCGCGAGACCAACCACGTCTGCTGGTACGCCGACGACCTCGGGACGGGCCGCCCCTGCCTGGTCACGCAGGTCGCGCTGCCCGGGGACCCGGGCGAGGCCGTGCGTCACGCTCCCTCCCATGTCCTGCGGGCGACCGGGATGATGGCGCGGCTGTGCCCCGGCCGGATCGCCGCGGTCGTCGACTCCGTCCACGAGAACGGCTTCCTGTGGACCGCCGCCGTCTGGGTCGACGGCATTCCTCTCGGCGAACTCCTTGCCGAACAAGGCCCGTTCGCCTTCGCTCGGGCCGCGCGCATCGGGCTGGAGCTGCTCGACGTACTGGACGCCGCACACAGCGCGGGCGTCACCCACGGCGAACTCGGCCCCGGCCAGGTGTTCGTGCGGGAGACCGGTCCGGTCGTGGTCACCGGTTTCGGCCTGGCGGGCACCGGCCCGGCCCTCCGGCTCACGGCACCGTCGTACGCGGCGCCGGAGCAGGCCCGTGGCGAGGACGCCGGGCCCGAGGCGGACCTGTGGGCGCTGGGCGCGCTCCTCCACACGATGGTCGAGGGGCGCCCGCCCTTCCGTGATCGGGGGCGGGCGGAGGCCACGCTGAAGGCAGTGGACCGGCTGCCGTTGCGCGCGCCCCTGCGAGCGGGGCCGCTCACCCAGGTCGTCCAGGAACTGCTGCGCAAGGACGCGGCGGAACGGCCGACCGGACAGGCGGTCCGCGAGGCGCTCGGCCGTGTGCTCACGGAGGAGAACCAGGGCACGGCCCCTGATGCCGTGCTGGGCCGCCTCCGGCTGCGCCGCGCGTCCCCCGCCGTCCTCGGAGACCTCGGCCGCACCGGGAGAAGACGGACGGCGGTCCTCGGCACCACCCTGGCCGTGGTCACCGTCGCGCTCGTCGTGCTCGTCGCGGCCACTCAGGGGCTGCCCGGCACCGACTCCGGGTCCGCCGCCGGCACGCCGAGCGCGCCGCCCGCCTCCGCCGCCGCTCCGGCCGCCCCGCCGGACGCACCCGGGGCGTCCGGCGCCCCGGGCGACCGGGACGAGCCGGCGCCGACGCCGGCCCCGCCCACCCCCGCTCCTCCGGGGACGGGGGACCTCCCGCCCGGCTACAGCCTCCTGCGCGCGCCGGAGGGCTTCTCCGTCGCGCTCCCCGAGAACTTCGAGCGCCTCGACACCTCCCGTGTCTCCGACCTGGCCTACCGCGTCACCTTCGGCCCGGAGGGCGGCACCCGCGCCCTCGCGGTCACCTACAGCGAGCGGGTGGGAACCGACCCGGTGGCCGTGTGGCGGGACGACGTGGAGCCGCCCCTGGAGCGGACGGCCGGCTACGAGCGGATCGGCGCGATCCGCGCGACCACGTACCAGGGGCGTGAGGCCGCCGACATGGAGTGGCTCTCGGCGGATGACGGCGCCCGGGTACGCACCTTCGGCCGCGGGTTCCTGCTGGGCGGTGGACGCGGCTTCTCGCTGCGCTGGACGACCCCGGCCGCCGACTGGGCGAAACCCGCGAACCAGGAGGCGCTACGGACGTTCCTGCGGACGTTCCGGCCGTCCTCCGGCCGAGGCTGAGCCGCGCGGTGCGCACAGCCGGTGCAGGGGCGCCCGGCGCAGCGGGCGGGTGCGCCAGTGTGCCGTGAAGGTCCGGTCCGTGAGGGAGCACGTGACCCGGAGACGGTGCGGGGTCTCCAGGAAGACCACGTCCGCGGCGAAGGTGCCGTCGTCGGTCCAGCCGCCGCTCACCGCGGTCGGGCAGGGCCGCTCCGAGACCGCCCACCCCTCGCCGCCGAGCGGCAGGTCGAGGCGGTGGCCGTCTTCCACGAGGCTCAGCGTCCAGCGTCCGCCGGCGTCCGCCGCCACCTCGGCGGCGGTGAGCGTCGGCTGGTCCGCGCAGTCCCCGCCGTACGGGGTGAAGCGTGTGGTGGTCCGGTCCCGCACCCGCTCCGGCGGTACCGGGCCGCCTGCGGCCGGCGGCAGGGCGAGGCGGGCGAGGCGCTCGCCGAGGGCCCGGTCCTCGGCGCTCCGCCCGGTGAGCGGGCCGGGGCGGAAGGCCGGTACGAGATGCCGCCAGACCAGGTCCAGGTACTGCTGCATCTGCTCGGTGGCCGCCGTCGTGGCGATCACGGCGTCGTGCTCGGGCAGGACGAGGCAGAACTGTCCGTACGCCCCGTCGCCCCGGAACCCGTGCCGGGACATCCAGAACTGGAAGCCGTAGCCCCGGTCCCAGTCCTGCCGGCCGGTCCCCCCCATCGCCCCGGCGGTCGGTATGTGCGGACGCGAGGCCCTGGCGACCCATCCCTCGGGCAGCAGGCGCTTGCCGTCCCACATCCCGTCGTCGGCGTACAGCAGCCCGAGCCGGGCGATCGCGTCGGTGGTGGCGTGCAGCCCGCTGAAGCCGAGTTCGCGGCCGGTGCGGTCGCGCTGCCACGGCGCCTCGCCGATGCCGAGCGGATCCAGCAGGCGGGGCCGCAGCCAGTCGGTGAGCCGCTGTCCCGTCTCCCGCTGCACGATCGCGGCGAGCGTGTACGTGCAGGGCTGGTTGTAGGCGAAGACCGTGCCGGGGTCGTGGTCGGGCGGCTGCAGCAGGAACCCGCGGACCGGCTCGGCGGGGTCGGTCGCGTAGGCCGCGTCCACGGTCTCGGTCTCGTGGCCGCTCGCCATCGACGCCACGTGCCGGACCAGCATCGCCCGGCTGCGCGGGTCGGTGATGTCCGCCTCGAACTCGGGGAAGTACGAGATGACCGGGGCGTCGAAGTCGATCAGCCCCTCGGCCTCGGCGAGGGCGGCGGCGGTGGCCGTGAAGCTCTTGCTGAGCGAGTACAGCAGGTGCGGCCGCTCGGGGGTGTACGGAGCCCACCAGCCGGCGGCGGCCTGCCGGCCGTGGCGCAGGATCATCAGGCTGTGCGGCTCGATGTCCGGGGCGTCGTCGAGGGCGTCGAGGAAGGCGTGGACACCGGAGGCGTCGACGCCCAGCGCGGCGGGGGCGTCGATGGGCAGTGGGTGGGCAGTCATGGGAGGGATCCTGCCCGACCGCCCGGACTCGATGCACCGTCGGCCCTCGCCCGGCCGGGCGCAGGCCCTCGCCCGGCGGGCGGCCGGGCGAGGGCCGGCGGGCGGGCCGGCACGGGGCGGGGCGGATCAATCCCCCGGACGGCTGAGCATTCTCCTCGCCTTCGGGGTAGGAGAGGGCCTTACGCCGGTACAACCAGGAGGCCTCTCGTGAACTCGATGGTGCACAAGACTTTGGTGGTGGAGCTCCAGGCGGGTGTCACGGACCGCTTTCCCGTGCTCGCCCACCTGAGCCACGACCCCGCCGACCCGTTCGCGGTCACGCTGGTCTTCAGCCACGACGGCCGGGTCCTGGCGCGCTGGCAGCTGGACCGCGAGATGCTCGCCAACGGCCTCACCCGACCGGTCGGGACCGGTGACGTGCGGCTTCGCCCGGAGTCCAGGGGGGTGGGGCGGGAGCTGCGGATGGAGTTCCTCGGTGAACCCCACGCCGACGGCGGCCGGCACCACGCGGTGGTGTTCGCGTGGGCCGGGGCGGTCGGGGACTTCCTGAGCGACACCTTCCGTTCGGTCCCGCCCGGCAGCGAGGAGACCCGCCTCGACGACTTCCTCGCGGAGGTCCTCACGGGCCGCTGAGCCTCGGGCCACCGGCCCTCCCCCGGTCCGGTGAACCCGTGGTCGCGCACGTCACGGGGCCGTGTGCCGGTACCGGGTCCACATCGGGAGGACGAACCAGCACAGCAGGTACCAGACCACCACTCCGGCGACCAGGTACGGGACGAAGCCGTCGCGGGTGGCGACCCGCAGGATCAGCAGCAGTGCGGCGCAGGTGGTGGCGAGCAGCAGGACGAGGCCGAACAGGGTCAGCCGGGAAGCCCACCGGACGGCCTGCGGTTTGACTCTCCTCCCGGCCACCAGCCGGTGCAGCGAGACGGGGCCGATGAGCGCACCGGTGGCGCAGGCACCGAGGACGACCGTGACGATGTAGATCGTCTGGTCGGTGTCGGACAGTTCCTCGTACTTGGGCGTGAACACGACGGTCAGCAGGAAGCCGAAGAGGATCTGGACGCCCGTCTGGGCGACGCGGACCTCCTGGATGAGCTCCTGCCACATTCGGTCCGCCCGCTCGTCCGCGGTCTCGTCACGGCCTCTGCGCCCGCTCTTGCCCTGCTGCGCGTGCGACACAGTGCGCCTCCCGGGGTGAGAAACGGCCTCGGCCCGTCCCTCCCCTCGGGTGCCCACCGCCCCGGGCTCTTACCGCCTCACGGTCGCGCCCGGGCGGGCTTCCACCGGGTCCGTCACCGGCGGGCACCCGCCCGGTCCTTCACCGCCGGACTGCCACCCGGTGCGTCACCAGCGGTCCTCCACCTGGTTCTTGATCCGCCGCTCGTACAGATCGTCGATCGCGGTGAGTGTCTGCCCGGACAGCTCCGGGAGCCGGGCGGCGTGCGCGTTGGCGCGGGCCTGCTCGGGCGAGCGGGCGCCGGGGATGACGGTGGTGACACCGGGCTGCCGGACGATCCAGCGCAGGGCCAGCTGGGCCGGGGTGTATCCCTCGGGAGCGAGTGCGGCGAACTCCGCGGCGGCCTCGACGCCGGTCGTGTAGTCGACGCCGGAGAAGGTCTCGCCCTGGTCGAAGGACTCGCCGTGCCGGTTGAAGGTGCGGTGGTCGTTCTCGGGGAAGACGGTGTCCTTGGTGTATTTGCCGGACAGCAGGCCTGAGGCGAGCGGGACGCGGGCGATGATGCCGACGCCCGCCGCGCGGGCCGCCGGGAGTACCTCGCGCAGCGGCTTCATGCGGAACGGATTGAGGATGATCTGCACGCTCGCCACGTTCGGCCGGGCGATCGCGGCCAGTGCCTCCGCGCAGGTCTCCACGCTGACCCCGTACGCGGCGATCCGCTCCTCCGCGACCAGGGTGTCGAGGGCGTCGAAGACCTCGTCGGTGGAGTACACGGAGGTCGGCGGGCAGTGCAACTGCACCAGGTCGACGCGGTCGACGCCGAGGTTGCGGCGCGAGCGGTCGTTCCACGCGCGGAAGTTGTCCAGCACGTAGTTCTCCGGGATCTGTTCGACCCGGCGGCCCATCTTGGTGGCGACCAGTACGTGCAGATCGGGCCGTCCGCTCAGGAACGACGCGATGGTCTGCTCGCTGCGCCCGTCCCCGTACACATCGGCGGTGTCGAAGAAGGTGACCCCGGACTCGGCGGCGGCCTCCAGGACCGTGAGGGCCTGCTTGTCGTCGACGTCCCCCCAGTCCGCCCCGAGTTGCCAGGTGCCGAGACCGATCACGGAGGCGTGCTGACCCGACCTGTCGAATGTGCGCTCGTCCATGGCGTCAGTCTGTCATCCGTCACGGCCGGGCGTGCGATCGGCAGCCCCCGGCCCGCCCGTCCTGGCCGGCCCGGGGGTGAGATGGGCCTGCAGGGCGGGCGCGTACCGGTCCACCAGGACGTCGACGGCGGTGGAACGCACATGGGTGCCGCGGGCGAGTCCGTACATGACACCGATGCCGAGCAGGGCACCGACGGCCAGTTCGGCCCGCAGCCCCGCCTCGGGGCCGGTGAGGCGTTCGGTGAGCCGCTCGGTCACCTGGGTGCGGAAGTCGGCGCGCATGGTGTCGCCCCGTGCGCCGTGCAGGGGCGCGAACACGATCCGCAGCAGCGGGTCGGTGCCGTGCTCGGACTGGCTGACCAGCACCTGCCGGACCATGTGCCGTCCGAGGTCCTCCAGCGGCGCGTCCAGCAGGGCGGTGGCGTCCGTCTCGAAGGACATGACGCGGGCGAGGAGCGCGTCCTTGTTGCCGAAGTACTTCAGGATCAACGGCGGGCTCACCCCGGCGCGTTCGGCGACCGCTTTGAGCGTGATGTCGGGGTGTGCGTGCCGGGCCAGGAGGTGGCGGGTCGCCCGCAGGATGGCGGCCCTGCTGGCCTCGGCGTCCCGGCGGACCGGGGCGGCCGGAACAGGTGGCGCTGCCGGAGCGGCCGGCGCGGGGGGCGTGGGTGGGGTGGGTGGGGTGGGTGGGGTGGGTGGGGTGGGTGGGGTGGGTGGGGTGGGTGGGGTGCTCACGGCGTTCATGCTCCCTCCATCGCCCGGTCCCCGACCGCTTTGCCGCCGCGTCCGAAGACCCGGCGGGTCCCGGCCCCGTCCGGGTCGCGGGGCAGGGCGAGCGCGGTCGCGCAGGCCGCGAGCGCGACCGCGCCGGCCATCGCGAACGCCAGCAGGTAGCCGTGCAGGGTGGGTACGGGAAGCCCGGCGACCGGGCTGGTGTGGCGCATCAGGACGGCGGCCACGGCGGCGCTGGACACGGCCTGGCCGATCGTGCGCATCAGGACGTTGACCCCGGTGGCGGACCCGGTCTGGCCTGCCGGTACGGCCCGCAGGATGAGGGTGGGCAGCGCCGAGTAGACGAAGGTGGTGCCGACGGCGACGACGGTGGACCCCGTGATGATCATCCACAGGTCTCGGCTGTCCGCGATGCGCACCGCGTAGCCGAGCGCGATGATCGCGGAGCCGAGGGCGAGCGTGACACGCGGTCCGCGGGCGGCGGAGATGCGGGCGGAGAGCGGTGACAGCGCCAGCATGACGACCCCGCCGGGCAGCAGGCACAGACCGGTGGCGACGACGGACAGTTCGAGCCCGTATCCGGAAGCCTTCGGGGCCTGTACCAGCTGAGCGGTGACCAGCGAGTTGGCGTAGAACGCGAACCCGGCGAGCAGGGCGGCGAGATGGGCCGGGCCGACACTGGGCCGGACTGCCAGTCGCAGGTCCACCAGCGGCCGTTCGGCGCGCAGTTGCTGCACGCACCCCCCGGCCAGGACGAGGACGGCGGCGCCGAACAGGCCCAGGACCGTCGGACTGCCCCACCCCCACTGCCCGCCCTGGGACACGCCGAGCAGCAGGCACACCAGTCCGGCGGCGAGCCCGAGCGCTCCCGGCACGTCGAACCGGCCCGGCTCACGCACCGGCGACTCCCGCACCACCCACCAGACCAGCGCCAGTCCCAGGGCCCCGAGTGCGGCGGTCGCCCAGAACATGGCGTGCCAGTCGGCGTACTGCACCATCAGGGCGGCCAGCGGCAGCCCGAGGGCGGCACCGATACCGACGGTGGAACTCATCAGCGCGACGGCGGAGCCCCGGCGGGCGGGCGGCAGTTCGTCCCGCAGGATACTGATGGACAGCGGGACGACCGCGGCCGCGGCACCCGTCAGGGCTCGGGCGGCGATGAGCACCCGGATGTCGGAGGACAGGGCGCACAGGGCGGCGCCGGCCGTCATCAGGGCGAGGGCCGCCATCAGCACCCGCCGCTTGCCGTACATGTCGCCGGCCCGGCCGAGGACCGGGGTCAGGACGGCGCCGGCCAGCAGGGTCGCGGTGACCATCCAGGAGACCGCGCCGGGTGAGGCGCCGGTCAGCCGGGGCAGGTCGGGCAGCAGCGGGACGACCGCGGTCTGCATGACGGCCATGAGGATGCCGCCGAACGCGAGCACCGGGACGGTGAGCCGTTCCCGGACGCTGCGCGCCTTCGGCGGCCGCCCGGATATGTGCGCGGCCCCGTCTGCGCTGTCCTCCAGGTCTGTCCGGTCTGCCCGGTCCATCGGCACTCCAGCCGGAAGGGGAAGCTCGGCGAATACGGTGAGCATGGTGAATGCCGATTCACCTTAACAAGTGAATCGGCATTCACCTCGTATTCGTCCGGCGCTTCCCGTTCCCCGGGTTCGCGTACCGCAGAGCGCCGCAGCGGGCCGCGCTCTGTACGGGGAGCAGGGCTGCCTGGCGTTCCCGCTGTTCGCGGGACCGGCCTCGGCCGTGTTCAGGCGCTCTCGGCCGTGCGGCACTCGGGGTGGCCCCAGCCGCTGTCGTTCTTGGCGATGGGCTCGCCTGCCGCGTAGGACCGGCCGCAGAGGCAGCGGCCCGGGAACTTCGCCTTGATCGTGCGGTTCGGGGAGCCGCCGCGCGGACGGGACGACGTCTTCGCCCCGGTGGACCTGCGCTTGGCGGCACCGGCGGGCGGGGTGTCCGGGGAGGGCGGCGGCTCGGGCGAGCCCGCGTCGCTGCCCGCGTCCTGCTGGACGACGGCCGCCTGGCTGGCGGCGCGGTCGGCGAAGTCGTTGAGGCGGTCCCCGTCGGCCTGGTGGGCGGGGACGTAGCGGAACTCGACCGAGCGGCCCTGCAGGAGTCCGTCGATGCTGACGACGAGTTCCTGGTTGGCGACCGGTTTGCCCGCCGCCGTCCGCCAGCCGTTGCGCTTCCAGCCGGGCAGCCAGGTGGTGACCGCCTTCATCGCGTACTGCGAGTCCATCCGGACCTCGAGCGGCACGTCGGGGTCGGTCGCCGCCAGCAGCCGCTCCAGCGCGGTGAGTTCGGCGACGTTGTTGGTGGCTCTGCCGAGCGCGCCCGCCTGCCAGCGGACCGGGGTCTCGGAGGCGTCGGCGATCACCCAGGCCCAGGCCGCGGGTCCGGGGTTGCCCTTGGAGGCCCCGTCGCACGCGGCCACAACACGTTCACGCATGCGCCCGATCATGCCATGGCCGGGCGGGACGCCAGGCCACGCGGGGTGCCTGCCCGGGACAGCCCGTTGGGCCGCTTCCCAGGACGATTCCGCTGGTCAGCGCGGTCCGGACGAGCAGATCACTCGTTCGGCACGTCGGTGGCGCCGGACGTCCCGCCCCCCAGGGTGGTGACGTCGATCACCGAGAAGTTCGCTCCCTGCGGGTCGCTCAGGGCGGCGAACCGCCCGAAGGGAGTGGTGATCGGCCCGAAGTGCAGGGTGCCGCCCCGCTCGGTGGCCCTGGCCGCCGCCTCGTCGCAGTCCTCGACGGCGAAGTAGACGTTCATGTACGACGGCACCTCGGGCGGGAAGTCATCCATCCCCATCCGGCCCAGCACGGTCTCCCGGCCGAGTTCGTAGAGCCGGAAGTCGATCGCCTCGTCCTCGAGCTGCCTCGACCTGTAGGAGAAGACCGCGGGGAAGAACACGTCGGTCTTCTCCGGTTCCCGGGTGCAGATCTCCGCCCAGCAGTACGCGCCGGGTACGCCGGTCGCCTCGAAGCCCTCGTGGGCGCCGGCCTGCCAGAGGCCGAAGACGGTGCCACCGGGTTCGCGGGCCAGGCACATCGTGCCGAAGTCGCCGACCCGCATCGGCTCCATCAGCACCTCGCCGCCGTTGTCCCGGATGCGGACGGCGGTGGCGGCGGCGTCCCGGACCGCGAGGTAGAGGCACCACTGCGACTGGCCTTCCTGGCCGGGCATGGGCGGGACGACGGCCGCCACCGCCTTGCCGTCGGCGTAGGCCTGGGTGTAGTTGCCGAGTTCCGGCGACGACACTCCGAAGGTCCAGCCGAGGACGTCTCCGTAGAAAACCTCGGCCCCTTCGACGTCGTTGAACACCACGTCGGCCCAGCAGGGGGTTCCCTCGAGCTGTACGGCCATGATGGCGTGCCCTCTCCGGACGAGCGGTCGGTCCTCCCTTCACGCTAATCACCCGTGCCCGCACCCGCCCGCCGAACCGCCCGGGCCGCGGTGAACGGCCTGTCCTGAAGCATGTCTTCCCCTGCGGGCCGGGCTGTGCTTGCCTGGGGGGCCGTTTTTGGCCGGGCGGGGTGGGAGTCACGTATGCGCAAGCCGTGGGTCGTGGGGGTGGCGCTGGCCGCCGTGCTGCTCGGTGCGTGCGGCGACCCGTCGTCCGAGCCGTCCGCCGGGCCCCCGGCCCTCCCCGAGGCGTCGGCCACCACGCACCAGCGGCCCGCGGCCTCCCCGGGGACGGCTTCCTCCGGTAAGGCTTCCTCCGGGTCCCCCTCCCCCGGTGCCACGTCGTCGTCCGGCACCGGATCCGGGAAGCCGCCCACCGTGCTGTACCTCGGCGACTCCCTCGCGATGGAGAACCAGGAGGTCCTCGGACGGGAGCTGCGCGGGGCTCTGCGCGCGCGGTACACCAGCGCGCCCTACTCGGGCACCACCCTGTGCGACTACCTGGAGGGTTCGGCGGAGCGGTCCCTGGTGCCGGCGGCGGACAAGGCGGCGGCGCTGGTGCGTTCGCTGCGGCCGGACTACGTGGTGCTGCAGTTCTGGGGCAACGCCTGGGGTTACACCCCCTGCATGGACGGGATCACCTACGACGCCGCCCGCGAGCGGTACCTCGAGCGGTACGCGGCCGACGCGCGGCGTCTCACCGAGCAGATCGCCGCGGCCGGCGCGGCCCGGCCGCCGCGCGTCGTCTGGGTGTTGCAGGGTCCCGACCCGATCACCCCCGACCGGGTCCGCCGGGTGAACGCGCTCTACGAGGAGCGGGCCGCCGTCTCGGGCGACCTCCTGGCCGACGCGGGCAGGGCGGTGAGTCCGGCGGGGGCGCGCCACACCTGGTCGCAGCACCTGCCCTGCGACGCCTACGAGCGGGCCCATCCCGAGTACTGCACCCAGCGGGACCGTGACCGGACGGCCCTGCACCGGGACGACGACTACCTGCACTTCTGTCTGGCGCCCACGACGTCGACGCCGAAGCCCTGCCCGGTCCGCTCGCCCGGCATTCTGCGCATGGCACGGGAGATCACCCGGGTGGTCGGGGAGCACGCCCGCTCGCGCTGACGGGACGAGGCGTCGCGGCACCGCCAGGACGGGACGGGACGAGGGCTCGGGCAGCGGGGGCGGGGCCGTGCCGCTGCCCGCCCCCTGCGCACTGTTGGTCACTCGCCCGCGTAGGCCTTCTCCAGGGCGGCGACGTCGAGCTTGCCCATCGACATCATGGCCTTCATGGCGCGGGCCGCCTTCCGGGGGTCCGGGCCGGCGATCAGCTCGGGCAGCCGGGCGGGGACGACCTGCCAGGACACTCCGAACCGGTCCTTGAGCCAGCCGCAGGGCTGGTGCTCGCCGCCGCCCTCGACGAGTTTGTCCCAGTAGAAGTCGACCTCGCCCTGGTCGGCGCAGTCGATCTGCAGGGAGATCGCCTCGGTGAACTTGAACTCGGGTCCGCCGTTCAGCGCGACGAACCTCTGGCCGTTGGCCGTGAAGTCCACGGTGAGCACGGAACCCTCGGGTCCGGGCCCTGCCTCGGTGTACCGCAGGGTGCGGCCGACGCTGGAGTTCTTGAACACGGACACGTAGAAGTCCGCGGCCTCCTCGGCCCGGCCGTCGAACCAGAGACACGTGGTGAATCCGTCGGTGGTCATGGATACCTCCTGGGGCGTGGAACGCGGTCATCGGTGTCGACCGGTCCGGACCCCGGAACTCATCGGCCGGCGGCGGAACCACCACGGGGTTACGGGTCCCCGGGGCCGGGAGAGGGCCTCTGCCCGTGGCGAATCTGCCACGGGCAGAGAAATCCCCGCGGGTCCCCGCGGCCGGTCGAGAGTGGAGGCACGCGGTCGCACCGGCCGCGTACCGACGCACGGCACAGGCACACCCACGCACCACCGGACAACCACCCACCGACCCTCACGGGAGCGCCGATGTCTCCACTCAGTACCGGACTTACCACCGGACCCGCCACCGGACGCGCATTCGGCCCCACGGCCGGGTTCGGCGCCGGCCGGCCACCGGTCCCGCTGCCCCGGGCCGAGGAGGGCGACACTCCTGCGACCCGGTTCGACGACCATCTGGCCGCCCAGCTCCTCACCCAGCGGATCGTTCTGCTCGGGACGCAGGTCGACGAGGTTTCCGCCAACCGGGTGTGCGCACAGCTGCTGATCCTGTCCGCGGAGGACCCGCGCACCGACATCAGTCTGTACGTCAACAGCCCCGGCGGGTCCGTGCACGCGGGCCTGGCGATCTACGACACGATGCGGCTGATCCCCAACGACGTCTCGACGCTCGCCATGGGGTTCGCCGCCAGCATGGGCCAGTTCCTGCTGAGCGTGGGCGCGCCGGGCAAGAGGTTCGCCCTGCCCAACGCGCGGATCATGATGCATCAGCCGTCCGCCGGGATCGGCGGCACCACCGCCGACATCGAGATCCAGGCGGAGAACCTGGAGTTCACCAAGCGGACGATCGAGCGGATCACCGCCGAGCACACCGGACAGCCGGTGGAGACCATCTCCCGGGACGGCGACCGCGACCGCTGGTTCACGGCCGAGGAGGCCAGGGAGTACGGGATGGTGGACCGGGTGGTGGAGTCGCTCGACGACGTCCGCCCGGCCGCGACACGACGCAGGATAGGGCTGTGACGATGGGGACGTACACGATTCCGAACGTCGTCGAGCGCACTCCGCAGGGTGAGCGGTCCTACGACGTGTTCAGCAGGCTGCTGTCCGAGCGGATCATCTTCCTCGGTACCGAGATCGACGACGGGGTCGCCAACGTCGTCATCGCACAGCTTCTCCATCTGGAGTCGTCGGCCCCGGAGAGTGAGATCGCGGTCTACATCAACTCCCCGGGCGGCTCGTACACCTCGCTCATGGCGATCTACGACACGATGGCGTTCGTGCAGGCTCCGATCTCGACGTACTGCGTCGGGCAGGCCGCGTCCACGGCGGCCGTGCTCCTGGCCGGCGGGGACGCGGGGCGCCGGTTCGTGCTGGAGCACGCGCGTGTGCTCCTCGGGCAGCCGGCCACGGGCGGGCAGCGGGGCACGGTCTCCGATCTGTCGCTCCAGGCCAAGGAGATGCTGCGGATCCGTGCCCAGGTGGAGGAGGTCCTGTCCCGGCACACGCACCACGACGTGGCGACCCTGCGGGCGGACATGGACCGCGACAAGGTGTTCACCGCGCAGGAGGCCGTGGCGTACGGCCTGGCCGACGAGGTGCTGAGCCGGCGCCTCGTGGGTGTGTGAGGCGCCGGATCCGGTACGGGCGCGCCGGGGTCAGGCGGCCAGGCACAGTCCGTCGTACGAGGCGCGGGCCGTGCTCCGGCCCGCGGGAGCCCGCCGGCTGGTGATGCGGACGAGTTCTCCCTGGGCCCGCGACAGCAGGTCGCCCAGGCCCAGACCGAGGGCCTGGGCGGCGGCCGCGAGGACCTCCGAGGAGGCCTCCTTGCGGCCCCGCTCCACCTCCGACAGGTACGGCATGGAGATCCGGGCCGTGTCGGCGACGTCCTTCAGCGTCCGCTCCTGGGCGAGCCGCTCCCGGCGCAGCACGTCGCCGACCAGGTCGCGCCACAGCGGCTCCTTGGGAGCGGGAGCGGCGGGACCCGGGGCCGGAGCCGGTGGGGCGGCGGCGCGGCGTGCGGGCGCGGGCCGCAGGGGGACGACACGGGCGTCGAGGGGCACTTGGTTTCTCACCCCTCCAGCGTAGGAATCCTCGCCCCGAGGGGAAGGGGGCGACGTTCCGCTCTGAGTGAAGGGGACGGCACTGCGCGTCACCGTGAAGATTCGCGAAAGTCGGGTGGAGTGTTCGGAACGAAGCTGGGTAGCCGCAACTCCGAAGGACCAAGGCACATGTCCATCGGACTTTCGTGGGGAGAGGTAATGAAGACCGCCGTGATCCGCTCGCAGGCGCAGGCCGTCGAAAGAAACGCCGAGGCCGGGACGGGTGACGGAAGCCTGCCCGGAGTCGTCGACCCCCGGGCCGTCGCTCCGCGCGATGCCAAGGAGCTGTCCCGTCAGTTCTTCCGTCGCCTGGCGGAACTGGAAGAGGGCACGCACGAATACCAGTACGCGCGCAACACCCTGATCGAGATGAACATGTCGCTGGTGCGGTTCGCGGCCGGACGGTTCCGCGGCCGCGGCGACGACATGGAGGACATCGTCCAGACCGGCATGATCGGTCTGATCAAGGCGATCGACCGGTTCGAGCTGTCGCGCGAGGTCGAGTTCACCTCCTTCGCGCTGCCGTACATCGTGGGCGAGATCAAGCGTTTCTTCCGTGACACCACCTGGGCGGTCCACGTGCCGCGCCGGCTCCAGGAGCTGCGGGTGGAACTGGCCAAGGCCCGCGAGGAGCTCGCCAGCAGGCTGGACCGCGAGCCCACGGTCGCCGAGCTCGCCACGCTGATGAACATCACCGAGGAGCAGGTCAACGAGGGCCGGCTGGCCGCGAACGGCTACAACTCGTCGTCGCTGGACGCCGCCCTCACCGGTGACGGCCCCGAGAACGGCGAGTCCGTCCTGGCCGACTTCATCGGCATGGAGGAGGAGGGGCTGCGGCTCGTCGAGGACTTCCACGCGCTCGCGCCGCTCATGGCCGAGCTCAGCGACCGCGACCGGGAGATCATCCGGATGCGGTTCGCGGAGGAGGCCACCCAGGCGGAGATCGGCGAACGGCTCGGGTGCTCGCAGATGCACGTCTCCCGCCTGATCAAGCGGATCATCGGCCGGCTGCGCGAGGGCATGCTCGGCGAGCTCGGCTGCGCCTGACGGCACGGAACACGGAATGGGGGGGGCGGGGCCCCCCCCCCCCGGGGGGGGGGGGGGGGCCCGGCCGGGGGGGGGGGGGGCGGGGGGGGGGGGGGGCGGGGGGGGGGGCGGGCGGGGGGGGGGGGGCGCGCCCC
>NZ_JBITSN010000004.1:510629-535672 GCF_044540975.1 Streptomyces sp. NPDC085927 | reverse complement strand
CGCCTTACCACGGGCTAATTGGGCGGTGTGGGGGTGGTATTGTTGGGCGTGCTGGGCTCCGCCTGCGGGCTGGTAAACGGTATTCGGGCCCCGCCCCCCCCCCCGGGGGGGGGGGGCACGGCAGCCGCATTCCGTCACGTCGAGGTCCGGGATCCGGGGTCCGGCGCGTGCGGACCGTTCGGGGGCGCGCGCCGGCCGCCGGTGCCGTTCAGCCGGCGTCGAAGTTCAGCACCGCGCGGACACACTTTCCGACCGGTACCCGCTCCACGAGGATGTCGCGCGCCAGAGCCTGCACGATCTCCAGGCCGTGGCAGCCGATGCGCTCGGGATCGCGGGGGTAGATACGGGGCAGCGTGCCGCTGCTGTCGTAGACGGCGACCGTGATCGCTTCGTCCGTACCCTCCAGCTCCAGGATGTACGGGCCGTTGCTGTGCCGGTCGGCGTTGGTGACCAGTTCGCTCACGACCAGGAGTGCCGCGCCGTCGGTCCGCTCGCCGATCGTGGCGCACCACTCGGTCCTGAGCTGCTCCAGGAACAGCGACGCGAAGGCACGCGCCTCGGCGATGCACCCCGGCTCGCCGGTGAAGTGTGCTGACCGCCGTAGCGGTTCCACGGGTACGTCGAAACCAGTTGGTATCACTGCCCCGTCCAGGTGATCGATCATGCGCTTCTCTCTGCGAAGCCGGGCCGGCCGGACGAGCCGGACGATCTGCACTGATGCACGTACCCCGAGTTCGGCTGCTCAGTCCCCCGATCGGTGTTCGCCGCGCCACAGAGCGGGAACCCGGTCTCAGCGGGGCGTGGGCGGGTTCCGGGACATGCGGGAAGGACGACGGCACGGGGCGGCAGCGGGAAGGCGACCGATGAGCGAGCTGTTGGCGGTGCGGAGCCTGGCGACGCTGCCCGTGGTGACGCTGGGCGGCGATGCCGTCGCCCATGTCAAGGACACCGTCCTCGACGCCGGGGCCGGGTGCATCACCGGCTTCACCCTCACCGGCCGGACCCTGCTGTCGGGCTCGCTCCCCCGCGACCTGCCCTGGCCGGCGGTGCACTCCCTCGGCCACCACGCGGTCATGGTCCGCGACAAGAAGGCACTGTGCGACCTGCCCCTGTCGGTGGCCCGCCGCGACGCCCTGCGCGGGCGGCTGCTCGGTGCGCAGGTCCTCACCGACGAGGGCGACCGGCTCGGCACGGTGCTCGACGTCCTGGTCGAGGGCGGCACCAGCGGCCGGATCGTCGCCTTCCGGTTCGCCGCGCACCGGGAGCTGGTGCCGGGTTCGAGGCACCGGCGGCACCGGGTGTACGTGCCGCGCGGTGAGGCGGTGTCCGTCTCCGGCCGGTCGCTGGTCATCCCCGCGCACGCCACCACCTACGTCACCGACGACCTGCCGGACCTCATGGCACGGGTCGGCGCGTTCCACGCCCGGCGGACGGGCGCACCGCCGTGATGCTGTTCTCCCGGCTGCGAGGGCTTCCGGTACTGGCCCCGGGAGAGGGGACCCGGCTGGGCGTCGTACGGGCGCTGACGGTCGACGCGGCGTCCGGCACCGTCACGCACGTACGGGTACGGCGCGGACGGCTGCGCGGGGACGCCGCCCTGGCCTGGGACGCCCTGGACGCCGTCGCCCCGGACATGCTGATCGCGGCCCCGTCCTCCGTCCTGGCCGTGGCCCCGCCGCATCACGATCTGCTCGGCCGCAGGGTGCTCACCGAGGACGGCGAGGAGCGCGGCACCGTGCTCGACGCGGCGTTCGACCCGCTCACCGCCCGTATCGAGGCGGTCCTGACGACGATCGGCGAACTGCCGGCCGAGCGGCTGCTGGGGCTGGGCGACCACGCTCTGGTGGTACGGGGGCGCAGGACAGCGCGTGACCAGGGCCGGTCCGGCCGGTCATTCCCCTGATGAATCCCTAGGTGGTACCGCTCGTGGCGTCGCCCGTGAGGCCGCCCGTGCCGTTGTCGGCGGTGGAGTCCGGCGCGTCGTTCGTGGTGCCGGACTCCACCGGGGGCGGCGTTCGAGGGCCGGACGTCGGCCCGCCGGTCGTCGGGTCGCTGCCCCCGGGATCGCTCGACGGTGGCTCCCCGGAGGGCTCGCCCCCGCCCGTCGTCGGCCCGGAGCCGGGGGTGGACGGGGTGGCCGACGGGGACGTGTCGGGCGACGGCGAGGGGGACGTGTCACCCGGCTGCGGGCTCTGCCCGTCCGGTGGCTTCGTGGGGCGGTCCTTGCCGCCCGTGTCGCCCCGCTCCCGCTCGAACCAGCCGCCGTCGGTGTCGCGGACCACGAACCTCTCGATGTCCCGCGGAGCGGGGTCGACCACGACGGCCTTCGAGGGGGAGTAGCCCGGCCAGGGGGTGCCGGTGTAGCGGGGGTCGGACTGCTCGACCGGCTCGGTCAGCGGGTTGCCGCAGGCGCAGCGGACCCGGGGGACGCCACGGGCGTCGACGAGCACGGCCGTGCCCGCCTGGAGGACGGCCTGGTATTCCGTGGCGGCGCCGTCGCGGTATCCGTGGTTGGTGACCCTGGTGTCCAGCCGGAGTTGCAGCGGGGTCAGCGAGCGCAGGTACGAGGGGACCTCGGAGGACTCGACGCCGGCCACCGAGGCGAACGCCTCGTTCTTCGCCGGCACCTCCCGGAGGTACTTGATCTGCTGCTCCACGTCGCAGCTGGAGACGTCGCGGGTGCCGCCGTACAGGCCGGGTGCGCCCCCGCGGACACCGCGCACCTCGGTGGCCGGAGAGGACTCGGACGCCGACCCGGTGGACGGGGCGCCGGTGGTGGGCGGGGCGGAGGCCGTGGGCGGCGCGGAGCCGTCCTCGGCCGTCGACTCGGTGAACGGGTCGGGGCCGGCCGCGTTCGCGGCCTGGAGGAAGACCTCGCCGCCGCCCGCCTCGGATCCGCCGTCGGTGCGGGTGAGCACCACGGCGAGGACCACGGCCACCGCCATGGCCGCGACGAGCACCCCGAGACCGGGCACGGACCTCCACCACGGCCGTCGGCCTCGCCCGGGCGGCCCCGTGCCGCCGCCCCCGTCTCCCCCGCCCGCTCCGCCCGGCGGGGGCGGCGGGGGCGGGCCCGAGGACGGAGGCGGGGAGGAGTCCGACAGAGGCCCGGAGGGGGGTCCGGAGGGCCGGCCGGAGGACGGCGGTTCGACGGTCACGAGCCCTTCCTCCCACCGCGGCTTCAGGAGATGACCACCAGGTCGGTATCGACATGACGATTCTTCCGTTACGGGTTCATTGTGTGCCCCGGCGGTGCGCCCGCCGCAAGCCGACGCGGACGGACCTCCCCGCAGGCGCCCCGTGCGGAGGCTGCTTAGCGTGCAGGGGTGAGTTCACGCACCCTCTCCGACCTGGCGGTCCCCCGCCACGGCTGGGCGCAGGCCCTCGTCACGGTGCTGGGCGGGCTGATCACCATGGGTCTGGTGGCCGCGCTCGGACTGTGGGCGGCCGGTGCCACGGACCTTCCGGACGGTTCGTTCCCCATGGTGCTCGCTGCCACCGTCGTCACGGCCGTCGGCGGGTCGGTGGACCTGGCCGGCGACGCGAGCGGCCTGGCCGGTGCGGAGGGCGGCCTGACCGTCATGCCGCTGTCCGTCACTCTCACCGGCGCCCTGTTCATCGGCTGGGGCTTTCTGCGCCCGTTGCGCCACCGGGCCGTCGCCGGGACGCCGGAGCTTGCCGGGTGGGCCGGGAGGATCGTCGCCCTGTGGCTGATCGCCCTGCTCTGCCTGGCGTTCACCGCCCGGCACACGTTCGAGATCTCCCTCGGGGAAGGCGCCCTGGACGATCTCGGTGATCTGTTCGGGGTCTCCCCCGAGATCGGCTTCGCCGCCGATGTGCCGCTGACCGTTCTCGTCGGCCTGCTCTGGCTGGCGGGCGTCCTGGTGCTGGCCCTGCTGGTGTCGCGCGGCGCCCCGCTGCCGGGCCGGCTGCTCCGGTTCCAGTCGGCGGTACGGCCCGCGGCGCACGCGATGCTGCAACTGCTGCTCGCCTCCGTCGTCATCGGTGGCGTGATCGCGCTGGTCGTCGCGGCGACGCGGGGGCGCCCGGCGGAGACGTTCGCCGTGCTCCTGCTGGGCCTGCCCAACCTGGCCTGGCTCGCGCTGACCATCGGGCTGGGCGCCACCTGGGACGGCAGGGTGGAAGGCCCCTTCGGACTGCCCATGCCGCACGTCCTCGACGAGGTGCTGCGGACCGAGGACGTCTCGGCGCTGAACCTGAGCACGCTCGCCGAGCACGACGGCAGGGTGTGGTGGCTGCCGGTGGCCGACGCGGTCCTGCTGCTGGCCGTGGCGTTCGTGATGGCGGCCCTGTCACCGGCCCGGGTCCGGGCCTGGCAGCACGCCGTGCATCTGGCGGTGGCGCTCGCGCTGGCGGTCCTGATGATCTGCCTGGTCGGCCGGATCTCCGCCCGGCTCGGCCTGTCCGTGCTCGGCATCGACGACCTGGGCACGGGACTCTCCGGTCAGGTCCTGCTGAAACCGCGTCTGCCGGTCGCGCTGGGGCTGGCCCTCCTGTGGGGTCTGGTCGCCGGCTTCGCGGGCGCGCTGCTGGCCCGGAGGACGCGCCGCCGGACCGGCTGACGGGGGCGGACGGCTGACAGCGTCGGGGGGGCGACGGGTCCAACAAGTCCGACGGGTCGGACGGGGCCTCCCGGAAGGCCCTAGGCCCGCGCCGGCCCGAACACCGGTTGTGCCCAGGCCGGTGGGGGCCGTGGCGCGTCCCGCCGCGTCTCTCCTCCCGCCGGCGCGGCTCCGCTCCGGCCCTCGACGGCGTTTCCGCTCCCGCCTCCGCCCGTGCTCCCGTTCCGGCTTCCGCGCAGGTCCACGCGGGTGACGGGGTGCTGCCCCTCGGGGGCGGTCGTGGTGCCGCCCCCCGTGACGGCGGCGCGCAGGGCGGCGACGAGGTCCAGGCAGGACGCGTACCGGTCCTCGGGGCTCTTCGCCAGCGCCTTGGCGAGGACGGCGTCGGTCTGCGGGGGGAGATCGGGGCGTACGGCGGTCAGGGGCGGCGGCTCGTCGTACTGGTGGGCCCAGAGCAGGGCCATGTCGTCGTCCCGGCGGAAGGGCGGGTGGCCGGCGAGGGTCTCGTGGACGACGCAGGCGAACCCGTAGACGTCGCAGCGGGCGTCGACCGGACGCCCGGAGATCTGTTCCGGGGCCACGTAGTCGAGCGTGCCGACGAACTGGCCGACGGTGGTGAACCCCGTCAGGGACAGGGACTTCTTGGTCAGGCCGAAGTCGGTGAGGTAGACGTGCTCGGGGTGGTCGCTGTCGGTGCCGCGGGCGACCAGGATGTTGCCGGGCTTGACGTCCCGGTGGACCAGGCCGTGCTCGTGGGCGGCGTCGAGCGCCGAGGCCACCTGCACGGCGATGCGCAGCGCGGTGCGGGACGGCAGGGGTCCCTCGCGGTCGAGGAGGTGGCGCAGGTCGCTGCCTTCGACGTACCGCATGGCGATGTAGAGGATGCCGTCCGTCTCCCCGGCCTCGAAGACGGGGACGATGTGCGGGTGGTCGATGGCGGCGGCGGTGCGGGACTCGTGGGTGAAGCGGCGGCGGAAGACGTCGTTGCGGGCGAGTTCCGGGGCGAGCAGTTTCAGGGCGACGGTGCGGTCCAGGCGCAGGTCCCGGGCGCGGTAGACGACGGCCATGCCGCCACGGCCGATCTCGCGCTCGATGCGGTAGCCGGCGACCTGCTGTCCCGTCAGCTCGGAGGGCCGGCCGGCGAACAGGCCGGCGTCGTGTGTCATCGGACGTCACGGTCCGGGGAGGGGCCCGAGGTGACGGCGCGGGTGGGTTCGGCGGGCACGGCCCGGGTGGGGGCGTGTCCGGGGGACGCGGAGGCGTCGGGGGCCTCGGAGACACCGGGGACGCGCGGCGGGTCGTCGGCGGGCGGGTCGTCGGCGGCGTAGGTGTGCAGCCGGGTGCCGTCGGTGTAGACCCAGCGGCCGTGGTCGGAGTCGTAGAGCCACAGGGACTCCCCGTCGACGACGAGGCCGGCGCGCAGTCCCCGGGTGCGTGCGCGGAACCCCTCGCCGTCGAGGCGGCCGTCGGCCAGTGCCTCGACGGCCGCCCGGTAGCCGGCCAGGGCCTCCTCGGCCCGGGCCAGCAACGGCTGGGGATCGACGGTGCGGGCCAGGGGTGCTTCGGAGGCGGGCGGCTCCTGGGGCACCGCGACCAGCAGGCGGCCGTCGACCCAGGCCGACCAGCCGTTGGAGCACAGCACCTGCCCCCAGTCCCCGCGCCGCCCGACCAGCCGGACCGGCAGCAGCGGGTCGAGGCCGACGGTGGGCCCGGCGGGGTCGGGCGCCTCCCAGGCCGGCATGCCGTCGCCCGGTACGACGTGGGTGGGCCGGAATCCGGACGTGGACGGGGTCGTCATGAGCCTCACCTCCGCATCACGGCGGGTTCGTGGCGGCGCAGCAGCCGCGACACGGCGAACGCGAACAGCGCCGAAAGGACCAGCAGCATCGCCACGTTGAGCAGCCACACTCCCGGGGAGTGCTGGAAGAGCGGGTCCGCGGTGATCTCCCCCGGGGTGATCCGGGCCAGGCCGACGGTGCCGGCCATCGCGCCGAACGCCCAGCGCGAGGGCACCAGCCAGGACAACTGCTCCAGGACGGGCACCCCGTCCAGTTTCAGCAGGGCACCGCAGAAGACGACCTGGACGATGGCCAGCAGCACCAGCAGCGGCATCGTCACCTCCTCCTTGCGCACCAGCGCGGAGACGAGCAGGCCGAGCATCATGGCGGTGAAGCCGAGCAGGGCCACGGCCACCGTGATCTCCACCAGGGGCGGCATCAGCACGCCTTCACCACCTGGTGCGCCGAGGTCGACCCCGAGCAGGGCGACCAGGGTGAGCACCACCGCCTGCAGCACGGTGACCGTGCCCAGCACGATGATCTTCGACATCAGGTACGCCGATCTGGACAGGCCGACGGCCCGTTCGCGCCGGTGGACCGGGCGTTCCTTGACGAGTTCCCGCACGGCGTTGGCGGCGCCCGTGAGGACGGCGCCGACGCACAGGATGAGCAGGGCGTTCATCGCGGTGCTCCGGGTCAGGGTGCCGCCGGCCAGGGCACGGGCCATCGCCCCCATCACGAAGGGCAGCGCGATCATGATGGCGAGGAACGTGCGGTCCGCGCCGAGCACGGCGGTGTACCGGCGTACGAGGGTGCCGAGCTGTGCTGTGCGGCTGCGCGGCCGGGGCGGCGGGGCGACGGTGACCGGGCCGGCCGTCTGCTGCCGGGGCTGGGCGGTGGCGTCGTCGATGTACCTGCCGTGGAAGGGCGAGGCGCGGTAGTCGCCCGCCCAGTCGCGGTCCTGGTCGCGCTCGAAGGCCTCGAAGGCCTCCGGCCACTGCTCGAATCCGAAGAACGCGAGGGCGTCCTCGGGCGGTCCGTAGTAGGCGACGCGTCCTCCGGGGGCGAGCACGAGGAGCCGGTCGCACACGTCCAGGCTGAGGACGCTGTGGGTGACGACGATGACGGTGCGGCCGTCGTCGGCCAGGGCGCGCAGCATGTGCATCACCGAGCGGTCCATTCCCGGATCCAGGCCGGAGGTCGGCTCGTCGAGGAACAGCAGGGACGGCTTGGTGAGGAGTTCCAGGGCGACGCTGACGCGTTTGCGCTGACCGCCGGAGAGGCTGTGCACGGGCTGCTCCGCCCGCTGTTCCAGGCCGAGTTCGCGGATGACCTCGTCGACCCGGGAGCGGCGCTCGGCCTTGGCGGTGTCCTGGGGGAAGCGGAGTTCGGCGGCGTAGGACAGGGCGCTGCGGACGGTGAGCTGGGCGTGCAGGATGTCGTCCTGCGGGACGAGGCCGATGCGCTGGCGCAGTTCGGCGTAGTCGCGGTAGAGGTCGCGGCCGTCGTAGAGGACGGTGCCGCGGTCGGCGGGGCGCTGTCCGGTGAGGGCGTTGAGGAGGGTGGACTTGCCCGCGCCGCTCGGGCCGACCACGGCGAGCAGGCACTTCTCCCCCACCGGGAACGACACCTGGTCGAGCAGGGTCCTGCGGCCGTGGTCGACGACGACGGTGAGGTCCTGCACGTCGAGGGAGATCTCTCCGGTGTCGACGTACTCCTGGAGTTCGTCGCCGACGAGGCAGAGCGCGGAATGGCCGATGCCGACGATGTCGCCGGGGCCGACCGGGGCACTGGTGACGGGCCCGCCGTTGAGGTAGGTGCCGTTGTGGCTGCCGAGGTCGGCGATCTCGTACGTCCCGTCGGGCAGCGCCCTCAGCTCGGCGTGCCGGCGGGAGACCACGAGATCGTCGATGACGAGGTCGTTGTCGGCGGCGCGGCCGATGCGGACGGTGCGGGTGGGCAGCGGACGTACGGTGGTGGGCCGCCGGTAGGTGCCGGTCAGGGCGGGGCTCGAGACGGCGGAGAGGCGTTCGGGGGCGGGCGCCGGCCGGTCGGTCAGGACGGCACTCGGTCCGTCCTGGGGGCTGCCGAAGCGGATGACACTGCCGGGGCCCACGTCCCTCACGTGCACGCGGTGGCCGTCGGTGTAGGTGCCGTTGGTGCTGCTCTCGTCCTCGACGGTCCAGTGGCCGTCAACGGGGTGGAGCACCGCGTGGTGCCAGGAGACCCGGGCGTCGTCCATGACGATGTCGCTCAACGGGTCGCGTCCGACATGGTAGTCGCGGACCGGGCTCATCAGGGTGGAGCCGCTGTCGGTCTCCACGAGGAGCTCCGGTGCGACCGGCCGCTCGACCATGCCTGGATTCTACCGATTGGCCCGTTCGAGTGCCTGACGTGGCAGGTGGGGCGGGGGCGTGGATCAGGCGACGGGGACGCCCAGGACCGGGGCCGCGCGCTGCATCCGCAGGGCGTCCACGGACTCGGCCAGGAGCTCGTACTCGGTGGTGTCGTCACCGGTGGCGAGGCGCACCATCTGTCCGGCGGCCAGGGCCTCGGCCATTTCCTCCTGGCGGGCGACGTCGCCGCACCAGGCACGCAGCACGGCGGGCACGTCGGGCGTCCCGTCGGCGACGGGGACGAGCGCGCCCGGGGGTAAGTGCTCGGCCTCCGGCTGCGGGTCGAGGCGCTCGGCGATCCAGGAGGCGCGGTCGCGCAGCCACCACAGGGCGAGGGCCAGGGTGGGAGCGCGGTACGTGCCGAGGGGTACACCGATGCGGCGGCCGTCGCAGACTCCGTACGCCGTGACGTGGCACAGGAACTCGTCGTGCACGATTCTCTCCCCCGGTTGCGTTGCCCGTCGGCCGACCGGGCTCGCTCTCCGGTGGGTCGCGTGCTGTGCGTGAGGGCGCCGTTGCGCGGGGTGAAGCGCTCTCGTTGTCGAGTATGTTCACCGCTGAATCACTGTCACCATGCCTTTCCGGCCACTCTCCTGGCATATTCGCCCCTCTTGTTGGCCGGAACGGTGTGTGCGGCGCCCCGCACGGCGGGGAGCGGACCCGGCACGGCTCCGGCCGCGCCGTCACGACGTGGACGACGCGGCCGGTGAGGATCTGCCCCGGACGCCGGTCCTACTGCTTGACGACGGCGTCGATGCGGGCCAGTTCGTCCGCGTCGAAGTCGAGGTTGCGGGTGGCCGCGACGCTGTCCTCCAACTGCTGCGGGCTGCTCGCCCCGACCAGGGCCGAGGTCACACGTCCGCCTCGCAGCACCCAGGCGAGCGCCATCTGCGCGAGGGTCTGGCCGCGGGACCCGGCGATCTCGTTCAGCGTGCGCAGCCGCTCCACCAGCTCACCGGTGACGGCGTCGGTGTCCAGGAACGGGCTGTCGCTCGCGGCCCGGGAGTCCTCGGGGATGCCGTCGAGGTAGCGGGCGGTCAGCAGACCCTGTTCCAGCGGGGAGTAGGCGATGGAGCCGACCTGGAGCTCGTCCAGGGCGTCCAGCAGGCCCTCGTCCTCCGGGCGCCGGTCGAGCACCGAGTAGCGGGGCTGGTGGATCAGCAGCGGGGTGCCCAGCTCGCCCAGGATGCGGGCGGCCTCGCGGGTCTGCTCCGCGGAGTAGTTGGAGACGCCGACGTAGAGCGCCTTGCCCTGCTGGACCGCCGAATGCAGGGCCCCCATCGTCTCCTCCAGCGGAGTCCCGGGGTCGAAGCGGTGCGAGTAGAAGATGTCGACGTGGTCGAGGCCCATGCGGTCCAGGCTCTGGTCGAGCGAGGACAGCAGGTACTTGCGGGAGCCCCATTCGCCGTACGGACCTGGCCACATCAGGTAGCCGGCCTTGGTGGAGATCACCAGCTCGTCGCGGTACGGCGCGAAGTCCGCGCGCAGGGCCTCGCCGAGGGCCGACTCGGCGGCACCGGGGGGCGGGCCGTAGTTGTTGGCGAGGTCGAAGTGGGTGACACCGAGGTCGAAGGCGCGGCGCAGGATGGCGCGCTGGGTCTCGACGGGGCGGTCGGGACCGAAGTTGTGCCACAGGCCGAGCGAGAGCGCGGGAAGCCTGAGCCCGCTGCGTCCGGTGCGCCGGTAGGGCAGGTCCGCGTAACGGTCGGGGTGCGGGGTGTACAACGCGACTCCAGGGGGTTGGTGCACAGAGGGGGTACACGGGCGTCCGGCTCCGTGGAACCAGAACCGGGTTCCACTCTGTCGCGGTCCGCGGGCAGCGGTCCAACAGAAGAATCCGATGGAATTCAGCGAATACGCTTCTCAATCATGGAACTGCGTCACCTTCAGCATTTTGTTGCCGTCGCCGAGGACCAGCACTTCACCCGCGCGGCGGAGCGGCTGCTGGTCTCCCAGTCGGGCCTTTCGGCGTCGATCCGTTCCCTGGAGCGCGAGCTGCAGACACCGTTGTTCGTCCGGACGACCCGGAGGGTGACCCTCACCGAGGCCGGCCGGGCGCTGCTGGTGGAGGCCGAGCGGATCCTGGCGCAGGTGCGGGCGGCGCACGAGGCGGTGGCCGCGGTCCAGGGAGTGCTGCGCGGCACGCTCGCTCTGGGCGCCGAGCAGTGCATCGCCGGGGTGCATCCGGCGGAACTGCTGGCCGATTTCCGGCGGCGTCATCCGGACGTGGAGATCCGGCTGCGGCAAGGGGGCTCGGCGGCACTGGCGGAGGAGGTCGCGGCGGGACGACTCGACCTGGCCTTCGCCTACCGGACCCACACGGACCCCGACCAGTTGCGTTCGGTGGCCCTCACCAGCGAGCCGATGACCGTGCTCTGCCATCCCGATCACCGCCTGGCGCGGGCCGGGGCGCCGGTGACCCCGCACGATCTGGGCGGCGAGGTGTTCGTGGACTTCCATCCCGACTGGGGCCCGCGCCGCGCCACCGACACCGCGTTCGCCACCGCCGGGGTACGGCGCACGGTGGCGCTGGAGGTGAACGACGTGCACAGTCTGCTGGACCTGGTCGACGAGAACCTCGGCATCGCCGTCGTCCCCCAGCATTTCCGGCACAAGCGCGCGGCGCTGACCGCGCTGCCGCTGAAGGACACCGGCGAGTCGGTGTACGAGAGTGTGGTGCTGGTCCCGCCCGAGGAGGCGACCAGCCCGGCGGCGCGGGCGCTGATGGCTCTGCTGGACGGCGGGGAGGCGTAGCGGCCCGGCGCGCGGGGAAGGACGGCGCACGGCCGCGCACGGCCGGCGGAGTGCGCACGTCCGGCGGGGCGCGCGGGGCGGCGAACAGGGAGCGCACGACGGCGGGATGCGCGAGGGTGGTCCCATGCTTGCCAAGGACATCCTCATCGACGGCTACGGCAGAATCCGCGAAGAGGTCCACGCCGCCGTGGCCGGGCTCGGCCCCGAGGCCCTGAACACTCCGCCGGCCCCGGGCGCCAACTCCGTCACCTGGCTGGTCTGGCACCTCACCCGGGTCCAGGACGACCATGTCGCGGACGCCTTCGGGCTCAACCAGGTGTGGCTCGCCCAGGGCTTCGAGGAGCGGTTCGCGCTCGGCCTGCCCCGCCACGACACCGGGTACGGCCACACCCCGGAGCGGGTCGCCGAGGTGCGGGTCGGCTCGGGCGACCTCCTCACCGGCTACTACGACGCGGTGCACGAGCAGACCCTGGACGCCCTGCGTGCACTGGCCGCCAAGGACCTGGAGCGCATCGTGGACGAGCGCTGGGATCCGCCGGTGAGCCTGGGGGTGCGCCTGGTCAGCGTCCTGTCCGACGATCTCCAGCACGCCGGACAGGCCGCCTACGTACGGGGACTGCTTCAGCGCACGGAGTCGTAGCCGGGCAGGACCACGTCCCTGAGCAGGGCGTTGCGCTCGTCGAACGGGAGGAACGCGCTCTTGACGGCGTTCACCGTGACGGTCCGCAGGTCCTCGACGGTCCAGCCGGCCTGCTCCACCAGCAGGGCCATCTCACGAGTCATCGTGGTGCCGGACACCAGCCGGTTGTCCGTGTTGAGGGTGACCCGGAAGCCGAGGTCCTTCAACGCGGTGATGGGGTGCGTGGCGATCGAACCGGAGGCCCCGGTCTGGAGGTTGGAGGTGGGGCACATCTCCAGCGCGATACGGCGGTCGCGGACCCAGTCCGCGAGCCGGCCGAGCTTGCCGTCGACGATGTCCTCGGTGATCCGCACGCCGTGACCGATGCGCTGGGCCCCGCACAGCTGGACGGCCTGGTGGATGCTGGGCAGGCCGTGGGCCTCGCCGGCGTGAATGGTGAACGGCACGCTCTCGCGGCGCAGGTGCTCGAAGGCGTCCAGGTGATCGGCGGCGGGGAAGCCGTCCTCGGCACCGGCGATGTCGAAGCCCACGACGCCCGCGTCCCGGAACGCCACCACCAGGTCGGCGACCTCCCGGGTCCGGTCGAACATCCGCATGCCGCACAGCAGCGTTCCGACCCGCACCGGCGTCCCCGCTGCGGCGGCCTTGGCCATACCGGCCGCGAGGCCCTCCTGCACCGCCTCGACCACCTCGGGCAGGGTCAGTCCGCCCTTCGTCATCAGCTCGGGGGCGTAGCGGACCTCGCCGTAGACGACACCGTCGGCGGCGAGGTCGAGCACGTACTCCTCGGCGGTGCGCAGCAGTCCCTCGCGGGTCTGCATGACGGCGAGGGTGTGCTCGAAGGTGGCTATGTAGCGCACCAGGTCACCGGAGCCGGCGGCCTCGACGTACCAGGCGGCGAGCTCGTCCGGGTCGGTGGTGGGCAGGGTGTGGCCGGCCGCGTCCGCGAGCTCCACCACGGTGGCCGGCCGCAGGCCGCCGTCGAGGTGGTCGTGCAGCACGGCCTTGGGGAGCCGGCGGAGGGTGTCGGTGTCGGGGGTGATGCGGGGCGCGGTCATGGGCGGGCGTTCCTCAGCGGTTCGGTGTCGGTGGCGGAATCGGTGGCGGAAGGGGGAGCGGAATCGGTGGCGATGCCGGTGTGGATCAGCCGGCGGGCTGGAGCAGGTCCCAGCGGTTGCCGTACAGGTCCTGGAAGACGGCGACCGAGCCGTACGGTTCGTGGCGCGGGCTCTCCAGGAAGGTCACGCCCGCGGCCGTCGTCCGCGCGTGGTCGCGTGCGAAGTCGTCGGTGTGCAGGAAGAAGCCGACGCGCCCGCCGGTCTGGTCACCGGTCCGGGCGCGCCGGCCGTCGCCCTCGGCGCGGGCGAGCAGCAGGCCGGTGCCGGCGCCGCCCGCGTCCGGTTCGACGACGACGACCCAGCGGGAGCCGTCGGGCCGGAGGGTGTCCTCGTCGAGCCGGAAGCCGAGGGCCTCGGTGGAGAAGCGGATCGCCTCGTCGTAGTCGTCGACGACCAGGCTGACCAGGGCGACACGTCTCATCGGGACCTCTTCGGGGTGGGATCGATCGGCAGAGGTTATACGTAAAACGTAAGTGGGCGCCAGTTCCCCTCCCGGCAGCGCCCGGGACCTGGGCCCGAAGACCTACGACGCCGGCCCGAGGCGTCCGGGCGGATCGCCCGGCTACCGTCCGCGCATGGAGATCACCGAGTCACCGCAGCGGAGCAGGGAGCAGCGCAGAAGCGATGTCCTGGACCGCCTGGAGCGGGAGACGGACATCTGGGTGGCCTCGGCGGACGCCGAGGGGCTGCCCTGCCTGGTGCCGCTGTGGTTCGTGTGGGACGGCGAGGCCGTCTGGCTGGCGACCCGGCCCGCCAACCCCACCGGCCGCAATCTGGGGGAGAGCGGCCGGGCCCGGCTGGCGTTCGGCGACACGCGGGACGTCGTCCTGATCGACGGCGTGGTGGAGACGTACGACGCACGGGGGGTGCCGCCGGCGGCGGCGGAGGCGTTCCGGGAGAAGACCGGCTGGGATCCGCGGGCGGGCCGGGCCGTCTACGCGTTCTTCCGGGTACTCCCCCGGGCGGTCCAGGCCTGGTGCGAGGAGCACGAACTGCCGAAGCGGCATCTCATGCGGGACGGAATCTGGCTGGCGTAGGGCGCCGCGGCGCCGGACCCGCATCGGCCCTCCGTGCTCCGCACCGGGCTACGGGTACGTGTAGGTGTTGAGGGCGTCGACGGCGGACGCCGGGTCGCCGAGGTCGTAGCGGTCGACGGCGAGGAAGTTGGGCTTCTTGCGGGCGGCGGGCTGGCAGAACCTGCGGGCGCGGTCGGCGAGTTTGCCGTTGTCCGTGCGGGCCGTACCGTCGACCGGGGCGTCCCGGAAGTGGTTCATGACGAAGAGGGGACGGAAGCCCGGTTCGGTGCGGGTGAGCGGGATGTTGGTACCGGCGTCGTACCAGCGGCTGTAGCAGGACCAGTCGGAGGCGCCGACGCCGGACCCCATGGACCAGTGATTTTCGACGGTCCACTCGCGCTGGTACATGACGCCGAAGCCGTCCCGGGTCAGCCCGGCGGACTGGTCGGCGGAGCGGCTGTGGTCACTGAAGATCAGCAGCCGCTGTCCGGTGGCGGTCATGTCCGCCAGCGTCGGCCATCCCTTCTCCCGTACGCCGCTGCGGTCCGGCCGGTAGAGCACGTCCGACAGGCCGTTGACGCGGGCGAGTTCGGCGCGCAGCACGCCGGGGTCGACGTAGTCCTCCAGGAACACGGTGACGACCTGGTCGGGGTGGGCCTTGAGGAAGTCGACCATGCGCTGGAGGTCGACCCGGAGCGCGACGGGCCTGCTGACCAGGGTGCAGCTGTTGTGGCAGAGGATCGCGCCGTCCGGGGTCTGGTGGATGTCCAGCATGAATCCGCGTACGCCGTCGGCGAGTTGGCGTTCGATGCCCCGCGTCTGGTTGGGGAAGAGGTTGACGAAGGGCGGGGCGAAGCCGCCGTCGACTCCGTTGGCGTAGGCGTTGTGCGAGGTGAGGAAGGTGACCTGGTCCAGGGTGCGGCTGTCCCGGGGCGGCATGGGGCGGGTGACGGGAGAGACCGGGGTGAGATACCAGTGGGCGAGGTCCGAGGAGCCTGCGGAGACGGCGAGTCGGGCGGGGTGGCTGGCGCCGGAGGGTCTGGGGGCGACCGTGAGGCGCCGGTCGGTGCCGGATGCGCCGAGTGTGTACCGGTCGGCACCGGCGGGGGTGATGTCCCAGGCGGCGTCGGCGCTCGCGCAGGGGACGGTCCCGGCCTGGTCGCCGACGCGGCCCAGACAGGTGCCCGGGGTGTCCGTGTTCTCCAGGAGGGAGGAGGCGCCGTTCGGGCGCAGGTTCCACTGCTGGTGGTCCTCGTTGCCGCGGGGCCGGTGCTGCTCGACGGATCCGGCGCCGGCGGCCGCGTTCAGGCCTGTGGCCGCGCTCTGCACGTAGAAGGTGCCGGGCGCCGGTACCGCGTCGGCCCCGGCCGCGGGAGTCGGCGCCACGACCGTCGCGAGAAGGGCGACGGCCGTGGCGGTCGTGGCGAGCAGGGCGTGGGGGGTGCGCATGGCGGGTGCCCTTCGTCCGAAGGATGACCGCGCGCCGCCCACGCACACGGAGTGGACGTGGACGGTACGCGGTCGGAGCAGATAGTCAGGGGCATGACACCATGCGCGGCCGTCCCGCGTCAGCAGTACAGGTTGCCACCGGGTGACGTCCCGAGGATCTGGGTGAACTGCTGATACGTGGTCACCCGGCTCTGCACCTGTCCGGGGTTGCGGCCGTCGCACTCGAGGGAGCCGTTGATGCTGCGGATCGTCTGGCCGAAGCCCGCCTGGTTGACCATGGCGTTGTGCGGGGTCATGGAGCCGGGGCCGGTCTGGGTGTTCCAGTACCACAGGGCCGTCTTCCAGGCCACGGAGGAGTCGTTCTGCACCAGCCAGGGGTTGCCCAGCAGATCGAGGCCCAGGGCGTCGCCCGCGGCCTTGTAGTTGAAGTTCCAGCTCAGCTGGATGGGCCCGCGCCCGTAGTAGGCGGCCTGACCGGCCGGGCAGCCGTAGGGCCGGCTCCAGTCGCAGTAGTGCGGGTAGTTGGCGGTGTTCTGCTCCACGATGTGCACCAGGCCGCCGGTTTCGTGGCTGGCGTTGGCGAGGAAGGCCGCGGCCTCCTGCTTCTTCACCGTGTCGCTGCCCGTGTTCGCGAAGCCGGGATAGGCGCTGAGGGCGGCGGTGAGCCCGCTGTACGTGTAGAAGGGGTTCCTGTTCGGGAACATCCGGTTGAACTGCGCCTCGGTCACGACGAAGGTGCCGACCGGGGTGCCGGGGCCGTTGTCACAGGAGTACGGCTCCCAGTACCAGGTACTGATGATCGGGTCGTAGCCCGGATTGCCGTGTTCGGCGATGTACGCCCGGCCGTCGGTGTAGCGGACGATGTCGCCGGCGTTGTACCACTGTCCGGCGACCCAGTTCGGGTAGCTGGAACACGCGGCGGCGGCCGAGGCGGCGGTGGCGGTCGCGGCGGGGAGGAGCACCGGTGCGCTGGCGGCGATGACGGCGGCGGCCAGGACACAGGAGATGCGGCGTCTCGACAAGGGATCAACTCCTAGGCGGGACACGGCCGCTCCCGAGCGAGGGCATGCCGGAGCGGAGTCTCGCCGCACGCGCCGGCGGGGCCGGCCACGGGGTGGGGGCGGCCGTGGTGGGGGTGTCGCCCTCACTCAACCGCATTGGTCTGTACCAGTCAAGTGTGCGGACCGGTCGGACCCCGAGGCCGGCCCCGGATGGCCAATTACCCATGTCCGAAAGGCCGGTTGGTCATCCCGAAGGGCCCCGCCGCACCCCTTCCGCCGCGTCCTCCCCTACCGCTACCGCGCGAACGGCACCTGGGCGGGGAGCGCGGGCGCCACGTCCTCCTGGAAGGGGTGCCGCCACAGCCCCTGCGCGGCGAGACGGGGCAGGACACCCTCGCCGAACCAGTACGCCTCCTCCAGGTGCGGGTAGCCGGAGAGGATGAACTCCTCTATGCCCAGGGCGTGATACTCCTTGATCCGCTCGGCGACCTCGTCGTGGCTGCCGACCAGGGCAGTGCCCGCGCCGCCGCGCACCAGCCCGATACCCGCCCAGAGGTTGGGGTGGATCTCCAGCCCGTCCCGGCTGCCACCGTGCAGGGCGAGCATGCGCCGCTGCCCCTCGGACTCGCTTCGGGCGAGTCCGGCCTGGACGGAGCGCACGGTCTCCCGGTCGAATCCGTCGAGCAGCCGGAACGCCTCGGACCAGGCCTGTTCGGCGGTGTCGCGGGTGATGACGTGCAGCCGGATGCCGAACCGCAGGGTGCGGCCCTCGCGGGCGGCGGCCGACCGCACCCGTTCGAGCTTCTCGGCGACCTGCGCGGGCGGCTCGCCCCAGGTGAGGTAGACGTCGACGTGCCGGGCGGCCACCTCCACGGCGACGGGCGAGGAACCGCCGAAATACACCTCGGGCACCGGGTCGGGCACCCGGGCCAGGGACGCGTCCTGCACGCTCAGGTGCTCCCCGTCCAGGCTGACGGTCTCACCTCCCCACAAGTCCCTTACGATCCGCAGGAATTCGTCGGTACGCCGGTAACGGGCGTCCTTGTCGAGGAAGTCGCCGTAGGCGCGCTGCTCATGGCTCTCGCCGCCGGTGACGACGTTGAGCAGGAGCCGTCCGCCGGTCTGCCGCTGGAAGGTGGAGGCCATCTGCGCGGCGAGCGTGGGCGAGACGAACCCGGGCCGGAAGGCGACCAGGAACTTCAGCCGTTCGGTGTGCCGGCTGACCATGGCGGTGGTCAGCCAGGCGTCCTCGCACCAGGCGCCGGTGGGAGTCAGGGCTCCCACGAAACCGAGCTGCTCCGCGGCACGGGCGATCTGGCTCAGATAGGCGACGGTCGGCGGCCGGTCCCGGCCCGAGGCGGACGCCGGGGTGCCGTGGCCGCCGCCGACGACATGGCGGCTGTCGCCGTTGGTGGGCAGGAACCAGTGGAAGGTGAGGGACACGAGGGGGCTCCGATCAAGTGCGTTCGTCAGAGGAGGCCGTGGCGGGGCGGCGGGGTTCCGCTCAGCACGTACCGGCCTATGTGCTGGATCTTCCAGCGCACCGGGTCGTGCAGGGTGTGGGTGCGGGCGTCGCGCCAGTGCCGGTGCAGATTCAGGGAGTCGAGGGCCGCGCGGGTGCCGGCGACCTCGAAGAGCGCGCCGGCCACCTCGACCGCGGTGTCGGCGGCGTGCGCCTTCGCGGCGGCCACCGCGATGGACGCCTCGGCGGCCGAGGCGTCGGTGAGGCCGGAGCGGGCGGTGTCCACGGCGCGGGCGGCCTCCCGCAGCAGCGCCTCCGACGCGCGTACGCGTACGGCGAGTTCACCGAACCGCTGGATGAGCAGGGGATCGTCGGCCGCGGCGTCGAAGCCGCTCTCGAACCAGGGGCGGCTCTTCGTCCGGACGAACTCGGCGGCCTCCACCAGCGCTCCCCCGGCGATCCCCGCGTCGATCGCGGCGTGCAGCAACTGGGCCACGGCTCCGTGCAGTTGCGGGCCCCGGAAGGTGAGATGGTGCGGGAAGACCCGGTCGGCGGCCACCGGGACACCGTCCAGGCGCACGGTGCCGCTGGCCGTGGTCCGCTGCCCCATGCCGTCCCAGTCGTCGGTCACGGTGAGGCCCGGGGCGTCCCTCGGGACGAAGGCCACGTGCAGATGGTCGTCCTCGGCGCGGGCCAGGACGGGGATCCAGTCGGCGTAGAGGGCCCCGGTGGCGTAGTGCTTGACGCCCTTGAGGACGTACGACCCGTCCGGCCGGGGTTCCAGGCGGGTGCGGATGTCCTGGACGTGCCGGGTGCCCGCCTCGGACTGGGCGTTGCCGAGGCGGGCACCCGCGAGCAGTTCCGTGAAGAAGAACGCGCGCTGTGCTTCCGTACCCTGACGGCGGATCACGTTGACGTAGACGAAGTGGCTCTGCGGGATCTGGGAGAGGCTGGCGTCGGCCGCGGCCAGCAGCCGGAAGATCTCCGCCAGGGTCTCCTGGCTCACGTCCGCCCCGCCGTACTCGGCCGGGACGGTGACGGCGAGCAGACCGGACGAGGCCAGCCGGTCCACCTCCGCACGCGGCAGCCGGCGTTCGGCGTCGCGCGCGGAGGCCTCCGCGCGGAACTCCTCGGCCAGGGCGGCGGCGACGGCGAGCGCTTCCGCGTCGTCGGCGATGACGTGTGCGGTGCCCCCGCTCAACTCGCGACCGCCAGCGTCGCCGGGGCGGCGGGGCGCAGGGCCGCCGAGAACTGGTCGACCACCTGGGCGAGGGCCTCGGCGGCGCCCTGAGCGACGGCCAGCGAGCCGTCGTCGTGCACGGTGATGTCCTTGTCGAGGGTGAACCAGCCCTGCACGATGTGGGCCGCGCCCATGGAGTTCAGGACCGGGCGCAGGGCGTAGTCGATGGCCAGGACGTGGGCGGTGGTACCGCCGGTGGCCAGCGGCAGCACCGTCTTGCCGGTCAGCGCGTACTGCGGCAGCAGGTCGAGGAGCGCCTTGAGGACACCGGAGTACGACGCCTTGTAGACGGGAGTGCCGACGACCACGCCGTCGGCACGGGCGAACAGTTCGGCGGCCTCGACGACGGCAGGGTGGCGGAAGTCCGCGCCGAGCAGCGCCTCGGCGGGGAGGGTGCGCACGTCGAGCGGGATCACCTCGTGTCCCTGCGCGGTCAGCCGCTGGTCCAGGTGGCGCAGCAGCCTGTTGGTACGGGAGGAGGCGGAGGGACTGCCGGAGACGGACAGGACGGTGGCCATGGGACCTCTTTCGGAAGGCTCGGAATTCGGAAGGCTCAGGGCTCACTGCTCAGGGCTCAGGGCTCACGCAGGCTCCGTGAGGTTTCCGGGAGCCCTGAGGCCAGGAGGTGCGGAGGCCGGGAGGGTGAGGGCGCCCGCGCCCCGCGGGCGCCCCGGGGGCGCCCCGCGGGCGTCAGGAGTACCAGGTGGGTTCGGGCAGTTCGCCCTCGAGGACCCAGCGTCCGACCTCCCGGCGCTTGTAGGCGACCGGGTCGTGCAGCGTGTGGGTGCGGATGTTGCGCCAGAACCGGTCGAGTCCCTCGGCCGTGGTGGTGGAGCGGGCGCCGGTCACCTCGAAGACGCGGCTCGCGATCTCCAGGGCGGTATCGGTGGCGCGGGCCTTGACCGCGGCGACCCGCACCTCGAAGTCGCCGCGTGCCTGCTCGGTGACCGCGTCGGGGTCGTCGTGCAGTTTCTGCCCCTCGGCGGCGACGGCGTCGGCCAGGGCCTCGACCGCCCACAGCTTCGCGGTGAGGTCGCCGTAGGTGTCGATGACGTACGGCTCGTCGACCGCGCGGTCGTGGCCGCCGTGCAGCCAGGGCCGGGTCCTGGTACGGGTGTAGGTGGCCGCCGTCTCCAGCGCGCCGGCCGCGATGCCGAGGTAGAAGCTGACGAAGACCAGCTGGATGGTGGGGACGTTGAGGGTGTTGTAGACGCGCGGCCGGAACTCCTTGCCGACGTATCCGGCCGCGGACGACCAGGGGGTGCGGACCCCGTCGATGGTGACGCTGCCGCTCTCGGTGAGCCGCTGGCCGATGTTGTCCCAGTCGTCGTGGAAGGTCAGTCCCGCGCTGTCCGAGGGCACGATCGCGAAGACGTGCCGGCCGGTCCCCTCCAGGACACCCTCCAGAACGGTGACGTCGGAGACCCTGCTGCCGGTGGAGAAGGACTTGCGGCCGGTGAAGACCAGGTCGTCGCCGTCCTCGGTGACCACGACGTCCCGGTCGCGCGGGTTGACGGCGCCGCCGAAGAACCAGCGGTTCCGAGCGGCCTCCGCCTCCACGTGCTCCCACTGCTCACGGGTGCCGACCAGCCGGGCCGCCCAGTTCCACAGGTAGTGGTAGCCGAGGAGCTGACCGAGGGAACCGTCGGCCTTGGCGATCTCCCGGATCACCCGGTAGGCGGTGATCCAGTTCTGCCCTCCGCCGCCGTGTTCGACGGGACCGAGCAGGGTGACGAGGCCCGAGTCCTTCAGCAGCCGGACCTCCTCGTGCGGAGCGGCGCCCGCACGGTCGCGGGCGGCGGCATCCGTGGCGAGGACGGCGGCGACGGCCGCGGCGCGGGCGATCCAGTCCTCGGCGGTGCGCGGAGCGGGGCGGACGTGCCAGTCGGCGGGTGTGAGGGTGCTCATCGGTTCGGCCTTTCTCGCGGGCGTGTTCGTGGCGGTGGTCGTGGGGCGGTCAGGCCCGGACGGGCACGGAGTCGGTGGCGGCGGGAAGGGCCGCCTCCAGTTCGCGCACCAGGGGCAGGACGCGGCGGCCGAAGTACTCGACCTCCTCGTGGTAGTGCAGGAAGCCGAGGAGAAGGAGGTCCACGCCGAGCCGCTTGTAGGCGACGATCCGCTCCGCGATCTGCTCCGGGGTACCGATCAGCCCGGTGCGGAAGCCGTCGTTGTACTGGACCAGGTCCTCGAACGTGGAGTCCTGCCACATGCCCTTGCCGTCGGCCGTGGACCTGCCGGCCTGCTTGACGGCGGCACCGAAGCCCTCGACGGCCTCGGAGTCGGCCTTGGCGACGATCTCCCGGAGGGTCTCGCGGGCCTCGGCCTCGGTGTCGCGGGCGATGAGGAATCCGTTGAGGCCGAACTTCGGGGGCCTGCGGCCGGCCAGGGCAGCGGCCCGGTGGACGTCCGCGATCTGTTCGACGACCCCGTCGTGGTCCCGGCCGTTGGAGAAATACCAGTCGGAGACCCGGCCGGCCATGGCGCGGGCGGCGGTGGAGTTGCCGCCCTGGAAAATCTCCGGGTGCGGACGCTCCTGGGTGCTCAGCGGCTTGGGTTTGAGCGAGAAGTCGCGCAACCGGTAGAAGTCACCGGCGAGTTCGGCGTGGTCCTCGGTCCAGATGGTACGCAGGGCACGGATGAACTCCTCGGAGCGGCGGTAGCGTTCGTCGTGTTCCAGCCAGGGCTCGCCGAGGGCGGTGAACTCGCCTTTGAACCAGCCGCTGACCACGTTGACCGCGAAGCGGCCGTTCGACAGGTGGTCGGCGGTCGCGCCGAGCTTGGCGAGGACACCCGGGTGCCAGAGCCCGGGGTGGACGGCGGCGATCACTTTCAGACGCTCGGTGGCCAGCAGCAGCGCGAGGCTGAAACCGGTGGACTCATGCTGGTATTCGGCACCGTAGCTGGCCATGTAACGCACCTGGCTGAGGGCGTAGTCGAAACCGTTGTTCTCGGCGAGGACTGCGAGTTCCCGGTTGTACTCGTATCCCCAGTCGGTGCGTTGCTCGATGGTGCTGGTGACCAGGCCGCCGCTGACATTGGGGACCCAGTAGGCGAATTTCACGGGATCTGCGGGCATGCGGAACTCCTGTTGCGAAATGCAGAGGTGTGCAAGTCAGGGGTGTGAGGCAGGGGTGCGAGCGCTCCGAATTCACTCGGCGCGAAAAGTGCGCGGAGTTCGGGCGGTGCGGGGAGAGAGCACGCGCGAGGGCGCCGAAGGCGGCTACGACGTGCGGAACGGGCGGCGGCGGATCGGGGGGATCAGGCCGCGACGCGACAGGAGGCGCTGGAAACGCGCGCGAGGTCGACGTGGCGTCGCCGCGTGAGGTCCAGTCGCTTCGTCATGCCGTCGATCGTGGCAGCCCTCGGTCGTGACCGTCAAGGAAAACCCGACCGTTCTCGCATGACGGACCATTGAATTTCACGAACATGTGACAGGGAAACCCTTGAACAGGCCGGGAATGCATCCCCATTCTGTCGCCATGCGGACGGAACAGCTGGAATACATCGCAGCCGTGACCCGGCTGGGTTCACTGCGCCGGGCGGCGGAGGAACTGCGGCTCTCCCAGCCCGCGCTGAGCGAGACCGTACGGAATCTTGAACGCGAACTGGGCGTCGATCTCCTGGAACGCAAGCGCTCCGGAGCGACGATGAGCGCGGCGGGGCAGGAGCTGCTGCCCCACATCGTCGACATCCTGGACGCGGTGGACCGGCTGCGCGCGGCAGCGGGCGAACAGCACCGCATCCGGCGGATGGTGCGCGTCGGCACGGTCAACGCGGCGACCGTGTCCCTGCTGATGCCGGTCGTGCGGGAGTTCCGGGCCGAGCATCCGCTCACCCAGGTCGAGGTGGTCGGCGCGCAGCAGTCGGACATCCACCGGGCACTGCTGGAGGGCGGTTTCGATCTCGGGCTGGTGAACCACCTGGAGGGCGACGACATGCCGGCCGAGTTCGAGTCCGTCGAGCTGCTGCGCGGCCGGCCCGTGGTGTGTCTGCGGGCGGACAGCCCGCTGGCGGCCCGGGCGGAGGTGTCGCCGGACGAGCTGCTCACCGAGCCCTTGATCGCGATGCGCTCGGGCTATGTGATGCACCGCTACGTGCACCGGCTCCTGGAGGGCCGTTCACCGGCGTTCGCGTACTCCACCGACGGCGCGGAGATGGGCAAGCTGATGGTCGCCGAAGGGCTCGGCGTGACGGTCCTGCCGGAGTTCAGTGTCGTCGGGGATCCGCTGGAGCGGCAGGGTGCGATCGTGTGCCGGCCGCTGGCGGGCGACCGGGTGCGGGTGCTGCTCATGCTGCGAAGGCGCAGGTCGGAGGCTGTACCGCTGGCGGCCCGCGCCCTGCACGACACTTTCGTGCGCCAGGCCCGGCGCCTGGGCGGCGATACCGGCCCGGGCCCGCGGGGCGGAGGAGGCCGGGACGGACCGTAGCAAGCTCCCCGCCCCGGCCTCTACGCATAAAGGAAAAATAAGCGCAGAATGACTCAAAGCGATGCTTGCCGCATATCGCCCCGGAAGCGGTCAGGCCTGCCGGTAGAAGGAGACGACTCATGGCCGACGTCTCGCATTCCCGCAGTGACATCACGGGCCACCCCGATGCTCCAGAAATGCGGGCGCGGTACGACCGTGTGCTCGGCGGCCGTGATGTGGTCCTGGTGGACGGGCCGGTCTTCCTGCTCGGCCTCTACTGTGCGGTGTCCCCCTGGGTACTCCACTACACGACGAGTCAGCCCGCGCTCGCGCCCCACAACCTGGTCGTCGGCATTGCGATCGGTCTGCTCGCCCTCGGCTTCACCGCCGCGCCGACGCGCATGTACGGCCTCAGCGGAGCCATGTGCGCCCTCGGCGTGTGGATGATCGTGTCCCCGTGGATCGTCGGCGCCAATCCGGACGCGGGCGTCATCTGGAACAACATCATCATCGGCGCCCTGACCCTGCTGCTCGGCATCATGTGCGTCGGCACGGCGTCCAGGGGCACCTCGAGGACCTAGGCCGTCCCGGGAAGGAAACCCTCGAGCGCAGGCCGGTCCGCGTGCCCCGCGGACCGGCTTTCCCCTGTCCCGACCGGGAAAGGCCGGGCCGCGGGGACTGTCCCGGCCGACCGCGGGCACAAGCGCTGCAGCGGAGGTTCCGACAAGGAGGGGCGAGATGGAGATCGGCGGCATCATCAGTGCCATCATCATCGGCATAGTCATCGGCGTCCTGGGCCGGCTCGTGGTCCCGGGCCGCCAGCGCATCGGCATTCTGTGGACGATCCTCGTCGGCATCGTCGCCGCGCTCATCGGCTCGGCGATCGCCTCGGCGTTCGGGGTGGCCGACACCAAGGGCGTCGACTGGGTCGAGTGGCTCATCCAGATCGGCCTCGCCGCATTCGGTGTGGCCGCACTGGACCGGGTGAAGGTACGCCGCTGACGCCGAGGGCTGTCGGCGCGCGGACACACACGCACGCACGGACACGGACCGACACGCACGGACGGATGACGGACAACGGGCCCGGAACGGGTCCCGGACGGGTCCGGTGGGAGCACCACGAGGGTGCGGCCCACCGGGCCCTTTCGCGTGTGCCCCGGGGACGTCCGTGCGAGGCCCGGGACGGCCGGGACGTGCCGT
>NZ_JBITSN010000004.1:505057-510536 GCF_044540975.1 Streptomyces sp. NPDC085927 | reverse complement strand
CGTCGACGTGCGACGTGCGACGTGCGACGTGCGACGTGCGACGTGCGACGTGCGACGTGCGACGTGCGACGTGCGACGTGCGACGTGCGACGTGCGACGTGCGACTACGGAACGTACACGTACGGGATCGTCGTGGAGAGCGGGGCGAAGCCGAGGCGTTCCAGGATCGGACGGCTCTGGCTGGAGGCGTCGACCTGGAGGTAGCGGTAACCGCGCTCGGCGGCGACCCGGGCCCGGTGGGCCACCAGAGTGCGGTAGATGCCCCTGCCCCTCCAGGCGTCGACGGTGCCCCCGCCCCAGAGACCGGCGAACCGGGTACCGGGCACGAGCTCCATCCGGGCCGCGCTCACCGGCTCCCGGCCGGCCAGGGCCACCACGGCGACCACGGTGCCGGGCGCCTCGGTGAGCCGGTCGAGCAGCTGGTGCCGCAGCCAGGAAGCGTCGCTCCGGAACGCCTTCTCGTGCACGTCGGCCACCAGGTCGACGCCCGCCCGGTCGGTGACGGGTACGATCCGGACGCCCTCGGGGGGCTCGGTGTCGAGGCGCAGCCCGGGGATCTCGCCGATCATCAGCGTCTCCTCGGGTCCGGGCGTGAACCCCGCCGCCACGAGCCGCTGCCCCAGGTCCGCGGGCAGATCATGGCCGTACAGCTTCCACTCGAACGCGCGGTTCAGTCCGGTGAAGTAAGCGATCTGCGCGGCGATCACCACGTCCGCGTCCGTCCCGCGCGGGTCCGGGCCGCCCTCGTGCCGCTCCCCCGTCTCCGCCGTCCCGCCCAGGCCGGACCAGACGACGCCGTTCCAGCCGTGCCGCGGGGCGGTCCGGCGCACCACCGGGCCGATGCGTTCGACGGTGGCGTCGGGGCCGTCCGGCCGCGCGCCTTCGCGCAGCTCACGGTCGAACAGGGCGAGTACCGCGGCGTGATCCATACGGCACACCCCAGCACGGGCCCGTCCGGCCGGGCAACGGGATGTGGCTTCGCGTCCGCCCGACGCCCGCGCATAGGGTTGCCGTCGACCCCCTCCCCGGAAGAGAGGTCTCGCCCCCATGGCCGTGAAGGACACCGAACTGCCGTATCTGCGTCGCTGCGTGGAGCTGGCCACCGAGGCGCTGGAGGCCGGGGACGAACCGTTCGGTTCGGTCCTGGTGGGCGGTGACGGCACCGTACTCGCCGAGGACCACAACCGGGTGGCCTCCGGGGACCGTACCCGGCACCCCGAGTTCGAGCTGGCGCGCTGGGCGGCGGCCCGGATGACGCCCGGCGAGCGGGCCGCCGCCACTGTGTACACCTCCGGCGAGCACTGCCCGATGTGCGCCGCCGCGCACGCCTGGGTGGGCCTCGGCCGGATCGTGTACGTCGCCTCCTCCGCCCAGCTGGCGTCCTGGCTCACCGAGCTGGGTGTGCCCGCTCCGCCGGTGCGGACGCTGCCCGTGAGCGAGATCGCCCCCGGCGTGACCGTGGACGGGCCCGTCCCCGGGCTGACGGAGGCCGTGCGGCAGTTGCACCACAGGTTCCACCGCGCGGGCGGCTGACCCGGCGCGGGGCGTCACCGCCCCAAGGGTCCTGTCCCCGCCGGTCTCAGGCCTGCACGCCCGCTCCCGGGCGGGAGCGGCGGTACAGGGCGACCCCGCCGAGGAAGAGCGCCACTCCGGTGGCGAGGACCGGGAGAGTCCGGTCCTCGCCCGTTTCGGCGAGGGCGCCCGGGCCGGCGGGGGCGGCCGGCGCGGCGGCGTGCGCCCCGGGTTCCGGGGCGGGGAGGGTGCGGGGCGGTTCGGCCGGCTCGGGCGCCGGTTCGGCCGGGCGGCCGGGCGCCTCCTGCGAGGTGTTCGTGGATTCGTTGCCGATGGCGGGGTTGCCCACCCCGGCCACGTTCACGCTGTTCCCACTCACGTTGACGGGGAGGTCGACGGGCAGCTGCACCCCGTTGCCGGACGCCACCCCCGGGGAGCCCTGCGCGCTGCCGTCGGCCGCGGCTCCCCCCGAGGAGGCCTGGGGCCCCTCGTGTCCGCCCTGATCGCCGGCTCCCTCGTTGACGCAGGTGTTGCCCGCGGCCGGGTTGAGGAGGCCCACCACGTTCACCGTGTTCCCGCAGGCGTTCACCGGGATGTGCACCGGGAGCTGGAGGGTGTTCCCGGAGATCACCCCGGGGGAGCCGGCCGCGAGGCCCTCCGCGCCGGCGTCGGCGTGCGCCGGTGTCACCACGGCCATCGCGCCCGATGCGGCGACGACGGCGATCAGGCCGTTTCGGGTAGCCCGTCTCATGGGTTGCCTGCCTTCCGGACATGGTCGCGGGCGCTCACCCGCACCGGGGAGAACGCGGGTGCGCCGACCGGGTTATGGCTTGTCCGAAAGTCGCACGCCGTTCACTCCGTGGAGCACCCGCCGCTCGAACTCCGGCACCGACTGCCGAACAGGCACGTGGGGTGACGGGCTCCAGGGCTCCGGGCCGGGCACCGCAGGGTGCCGTCCGGCCGACAGGCGGGGCCGGTGGGGTCCCCGTATCGTGATCGAGGGCGCCGGTTCCCGGTCCGCTGTGGGGCGCCCCTGGAGGCATCGATGCTGGCCAAGCTCTCCATGCGACTCCCGGTCCGGCGCTGCGCGGTCGCCGGGGCGGCCGGACTGGCCCTGCTGGGCGCAGGTCTCCCGGCCGCCGCCGCCGAAGGCCCCGGCCCCGGCCTCGACCGGTTCTACGACCAGAGGATCACGTGGGCGGCGTGCGAGGGCGCGGATCTGCCCGAGGACCTGCAGTGCGGGAAGATCACCGTCCCGGTCGACTACGCCCGGCCCGGCAGGGGCACTCTCGAACTGGCCCTCGCCCGTTACCGCGGCACGGGGGACCCCCGCGGCTCGGTGGTGCTGAACTTCGGCGGGCCGGGCGGTTCGGGCGTCCTCGGACTCGCCCACGGCGGCAAGGAGTTCATGGGCCTCACCGACGAGTACGACGTGGTGTCCTTCGACCCGCGCGGGGTCGGCCGCTCCTCACCCGTCAGCTGCGGCACGGAGGCCACGAGTCAGGCACTGGAGGCCACCGGCGGCGAGGGCATGTCCGATCCGCACAAGACGCTGGCCCAGCTGCGCAAGGTGGCCGCCGAGTGCGCCGAGCACTCGGGCCCGGTCCTGCCGCACATCGGCACCGTGAACGTCGCACGGGACCTGGACGTCATGCGGCAGGTCCTCGGCGACAAGAAGCTCAACTACCTGGGCTTCTCCTACGGAACCCGGCTGGCGGCGGTGTACGCGGCCCAGTTCCCCGAGAGGGTGGGCCGGCTGGCGCTGGACGGAGTGGACACGCTGACCGCGCCCCTGGCCGAACAGGGGCTGGCCGGCGTACGGGGCCAGCAGACCGCACTCGAGCACTTCCTGACCTGGTGCACCGAGGACATCGCCTGTCCGTTCGGCCAGGACCCGCGCAAGGCACGGGAGTTGGCCGTGAAGCTGGTCAACTCGCTCGACGAGAACCCCGTACCGACCGATTTCGGCTACGCGTTCACCGGCCAGGACCTCGTGGCCGCCCTGGGCCAGGGCCTCTACAGCAGGGAACTGTGGCCCTTGCTGCAACGGGCGCTCGCGGAGCTGATGGAGGACGGCAACACCCGCGGGGTGGAGGCCTTCGCCACCGGCGGGGTGGCACTCCCCCTGCCGCATCGCGCCGACGATCCGCTCGTCGACGAGGAGGAGGTGCCGCTGGACAACCTGCCGGCCGCGCTGATGGCGGTGAACTGCGCGGACGATCCCGACCGCCCGGCCGCCGAACAGGTGACCCGGGATCTCGGCCGGCTGCGCACCGCCTACGAGGAGGCCTCCCCGGTCTTCGGGCGCCACCGGCTCGCCCAGGTGCTGATGTGCCACGGCCGCCCCAAGGGGACCGACTTCATCCGCGAGAAGGTCAAGGACGTCGACACTCCGAAGATGCTGCTGGTCGGCACCCGGGGCGACCCGGCCACGCCGTACCGGTGGACGGTGGAGACGGCCGAGCGGCTCGGTCCGTCGGCCGTGGTGCTGGACAACCGGGCCGAGGGCCACACCGGCTACGGATCGTCCGACTGCGTCCACCGCGCGATCGACGACTTCCTCCTCTACGGAACCCTGCCGCCCAGCGGCAGCTCCTGCGGTGCCGAGGACGACACCCGCCCATGAGTCCACACCCGGACGGCGCAACGAATGCCCCAAATGCCCGATCCGCGATTCGGCTCTATGGTGCTGTCATGGAGCACGATCTGAGTCCCGCAACCCTCGCCGGGCTTCGCCGCCCGCGCCCCTACCCCGCGGTGTCGGTGCTGACGCCGACGCACCGGCGCGAGCCCCTCAACGCCCAGGACCCGGTCCGGCTGCGCAATGCGGTGGCCGAGGCCAAGAAACAGCTGGAGGCCGATCCGGCGGTCACCCGGGACCGGCGTGGAGAGGTGGAGCTGCAGCTCGACCGGGCCCTGGACGAGGTCGACCTGACGCACGCCGAGGACGGCCTGGTCATCTTCGCCGCTCCGGGCGAGCACCAGGTGTGGTCGCTCGCCCGGTCGGTGCCGGAGCGCGTGGTGCTCTCGGACACCTTCCTCACCCGCAACCTGGTGTCCGCCCACACGGCGGAGCGCCCCTTCTGGGCGCTGTCCGTCTCCCCGGACCGGGCCACGCTGTGGAACGGCGGCACGGACCGGGTCACCGAGGAGCACGCCGGCGGCTTCCCGCTGACCCGCGCCGCGGAGAACTTCGACCCCGAGCGCCTGGAGCGGGTCGGCGATCAGCCGAGCGCCTTCCGGGACGAAGGCACCCGCCGGTTCCTGCGCGAGGCCGACGCCGCGATGGGCGCGATCCTGCGTGAACATCCGCGGCCCCTGTACGTCACCGGGGAGCCGGCCGCACTGTCCCTGCTGAGCGAGGCCGGCGGCGTGGCCCGGGACGCGGTGCACGTCCAGCACGGCGGTCTCGCGCACGGCACGCCCGACGCGGCGTGGCAGGCCCTGCGCCCCGCGCTCGAGAGCGAGGCCCGCAAGAGCACCGAGGACGTCCGCCGGGCCCTGGAGACGGCCCGCGGACGCAAGAGGTTCGCGGCCGGGGTCGACGAGCTGTGGCAGAACACCCGGGAGGGGCGGGTCCAGTTGCTGGCCGTCGAGGAGAACTTCCGGGCGACGGTGCGTGAAGCGGGCGAGCATCTGGTCGCCGCCGAGTCCGGCGACCTGGACGCCCGCGAGGACATCGTGGACGAGCTGGTCGAGCAGTGCCTGGAGACGGGCGCCGAGGTCCGCTTCGTCCCGGACGGCGCCCTCGGGGACGCGGAGCGGATCGCGGGCGTACTGCGGTACTGAGACAGAGGGGGCGGGCGGACTCCCGGAGGGCTGCCGCACGCCCCCTCGCGAGGTGACCGTCCTCGTCCCGGGGTGGCCCGCCCGGAAACGGGCGGGGCCCCCCGGCCGGCGGCGGTGCGGGTGCCGGCCGCGCACGCACAACCCCACGGCGAAACAGTGCGCGGGCGGCCCGTGGCGA
>NZ_JBITSN010000004.1:414069-505047 GCF_044540975.1 Streptomyces sp. NPDC085927 | reverse complement strand
CTCGGGGTGCCTGCCCCCGGGGGGGGGGGGCCCCCCCGGGGGGCCCCCCCCCCCCCCCCGCGCGGCGGCCCCCCCCCCCCCCCGGGGGCCCCCCCCCCCCCCCGGCCCCCCCCCCCCGGGACGAGGACGGTACGGATCGCTTCCGCGAACGAACACCCCTTCGTCGAACATGTGCGCGTGCAGCCGATGCCGACCGGAGCCTTCATCAAGTCACTTGCGCCCCAAGGGATTTGGCCTGTCAGGTCGGCACCCGGCACATACCCTTGAGTAACTCCGCGAAGACCGTGGCATATGCCATGAGCATGACCTTAAGGTGTCTCGCCGAATCCCTTACAGGGCGTGGCGGGCTGTGCAACAGTCGTAACGGTCCCTCCGTCCGACCCTGGCCCGAACCGTCCCACACTCGGAGTGCGTCATGCCGCCCCACCTCTCCGCGGACCGCTCGACAGCCCAGCCGCCAGGACGCGGCCCGGTCGACGCGCTCATCTCGCAGACCCGGCGGCTCAAGGGCGACGTGGACGCCGTACGGCGCGGCACCCCGGCGGACACCTCGGACCCGCGGGACCGCTGGCAGCGCGCACTGTACGACCTGGCACTGCACCAGCTCAACGACCTGGACGAGCACCTGGCCCAGCTGCGGGACGGTCCACTGCCCGTACCCGCGCCGGCCGTTCCTGCGGGGCCGGCCGGGTCCGCGCCCACCACGCAGGCCGCGCCGGGGCAGGGCCCCCTGCTCGGCCGGGTCGGCAGTGCCGAGTGGAACCTGCTGACGGACGAGGCCAGTTGGTCCGGGGAGCTGTACCGCATCCTGGACCGCGACCCGGCCGCACCGCCGCTCACCCTCGACGAGCTGCCGTCGCTGGTGCACGACGAGGACCGGCCGAGGCTCACGGCGATGGTCACGGGCTGTCTCGTCGACGCCCGGCCCATCGACGGCGAGTTCCGGCTGATACGCCCGGACGGCAGCGTCCGGACCGTGCACATGATGGGCGAACCGGTCCTCGGGACCGACGGCAGCACCGCCTCGATGTGGGCCGTGCTGCGGGACGTCAGCGAACTGCGCCGGTGCCGACGGGCGGTCGGCGAGACCCGTGACTCGCTGCGCCACCGGGAACAGGACGCGGCGCGGACCGAACACCGGCTCGCGGTCGAGCTGCAGGAAGCCGTGCTGCCGGCGTGGCGCGGCTCCCTGCGGCTCCCGCGAAGGGGGCCCCGGACCCTGGACGTCGCCGCCCGGCACCTCCCGTCGGCGACGGGCGCGGCGACCGGCGGGGAGTGGTACGACGCCCTCGAACTGTCCGACGGCGCCACCCTGCTCAGTGTCGGCGAGCTGACCGGGCAGGGCGTCGGCGTGGCCTCGGGCATGGCGATGCTGATCGGCGCCATGCGGGGCATGGCGATGTCCGGCACCGAGCCCGGACCCCTGATGGCCTGCCTCAACCGGTTACTGGACGCCACCGGGCAGCCCGCCCTCGGCAGCGGCCTCTGCCTGCGCTACCGGCCCGAGACGGGCTCCCTGGTGTGGGCGCAGGCCGGGCACCCCGTCCCCCTGCTGTTCCGCGGCGGGACGGGGCACGCACTGGACGCCCCGGACGGCGTCCTGCTGGGCACCGCCCCGGCTTCCTCCTACGGGCAGGCCGAGGAGACCCTCGAGGCCGGCGACCTGCTGCTGCTGCACACCGACGGGCTGGTGCCCGGACGGACCGGGGCCGCATCCGTCCGCCGACTGGCCGGCCTGGCCCCGCGGTTCGCGCAAAGCCGTACCGCGCAGGAATGTCTGCTGGCCGTCCTGCGGGAGTTCGGTGACAGGGAACGCGAGGACGACGCCTGCGTGCTCGTCGCCCGGGTGGCCTCGTAGGGCTCCCGAGCCACTGATCCGGCGCCGGCGGCCCCGTACGAGAGGCACGACGGGCCTCGCGAGGAAGCGCCCTCGCTCCCCCGGCGTTTCCGTGCTCCCCGGCCCCGCTACGCCCGGGCGCTGTCCCCCTTGCCCCTGGGCCTGGGCAGGGCCGCCCTGATCTCCTCCCGCAGTTCCTGGATCCTGGGATACGAGGAGTACTCGGCGGTGAGCCGGTACATCTCGCGCAGCCGGTCCCAGGTGCGGCGGGAGGAGTTGGAGCCCATCGACATCAGCGCGAGACGCGCGTACCGGTCGGCCTGTTCCGGGTCGTCGGCGATGAAGCAGGCGGAGGCCATGGAGAGATGGTCGAAGATCTTCGACCGCTCCCGGCCGTCGACGCGCAGGGACAGCGCCTTCTCCGCGTAGTGCTGGGCGTGCACCGCCGCGTCGGGCTCGAACTCGGCCAGCGTGCGGTAGGCCAGGGCGTGCATGCCGTACAGGTCCTCGTCCTTGAAGGTCTGCATCCAGTCCGGCGGCTCCTGGTCCGGTCCCCGGTCGGAGACGAACAGGTCCTCGGCCCGGCCCAGGGTGCGGCGCATCGCCTGTCCCTTGCCCATGGACGCCTGTGCCCAGGCCTCAATGGTGTGGAACATCGCGCGGGTGCGCGGCAGGGCCTCCTCGCCCGAGCCCGAGTGGGCGAGTTTCAGCAGGTCCATGGCCTCGTCGGGCCGGCCCAGGTGGACCATCTGGCGGGCCGCGCGGGACAGCGCCTCCCCCGCGCGCGGCCGGTCGCCGCCCTCCCGGGCGGCGTGCGCGGCGATGACGAAGTACTTCTGCGCGGTGGGTTCCAGGCCGACGTCGTGCGACATCCACCCGGCGAGGACGGCGAGGTTGGCGGCGACGCCCCACAGGCGCCGCTGGAGATGGGGCGGGTGGTGGTAGGTGAGCATGCCGCCCACCTCGTTGAGCTGGCCGACCACCGCCTTGCGCTGGAGGCCGCCGCCCCGGGCGGCGTCCCAGGCGCGGAACACCTCCACGGAGCGCTCGAGTTCCTCGATCTCCTGGGACCCGATGGGGGCGGCCTCGTACCGGTCGAACCCGGCGGAGTCGGCGTGCGTCGGATGGTCGGGTCGGGAAGTGTCGGTGGTCAGGGCGGGATCCGTGTGCAGCCAGTCGTGCATGGCGCCGGTGAGTGCGGATCCCGCGGCGAGCGCGGCGCCCGCGCCCACCAAGCCGCGTCGGTTGAGCATGAGGTCCATTCCCGTGAATTCGGTGAGGACCTCGGCTGTCCGCTCGGGCGCCCACGGCACTCCGTCGGGATGTTCCGTATTCCCGCCGCTCCGCCGTTTCCCCGTACGCCCGTGCCGGACCAGACCGAGATCCTCGATGGTCACGACACGGCCGAGACGCTCGGTGAACAGGACCGCCAGCACCCGCGGGACGGGATCGCGCGGGATCTCTCCCATGTCGATCCAGCGCCGCACCCGGGAGGTGTCGGTCGCCAGCTGGGGGTGGCCCATGGCCGCCGCCTGCCGGTTGACCAGCCTCGCGAGTTCGCCCTTGGACCAGCCGGCCAGGCCGAACAGGTCCGAGAGCCGGGTGTTGGGTTGTCCGCTCACATCAAGCCCCCAGGTTCTCGGCTGAGTTGACAGTAGCCGGGTGAAAGATGCCGGGCGACTATTCGCCAGGGTTCGCCAGGGTGCGCCAGATGGTGTGCCAGGGGTCATCGGGTGTCGAGTAGGAATGCGCCACCACGACCCGGTCCCGGCCGGGGCATTCCCCAGGGTGCGCCTGGGCGACCGGGCCGTGTGGTGCGCTGACGTCACAGGCACACGAAGGGATCTGTATCACCCATGTACGCAGCATCGTCCTCCGTGTCCGCCCCGCCCCGGCCGCTCCGTCCGCGTCCGGCGGACAGCGGCCCCTACCTCGCCCCCGCTCGCCAGGCGGCTCCCGTGCTCGGCGCGGGCAAGGCACGGCGCGCTCCGGGTTCCGGCCCCCAGCAGCTGAGCGGCCGGCTCGACCTGTCCGGTCCCCAGGGCGCCCAGTTGCGCTCGGCGATCGCGTCGGTGCACCGCATCTGTCCGGAGTTCGCGCCGGTGCAGGTGCTGCGCCGCAACGGCCGGTCCGTTCTCCTGGTCGGTACGACCGGCCGGAGCACCACAGTGGCCAAGTGCTTAACGGATCACTCGCCCGCCTGGTCCGAGCGGTTCCGGCACGAGATAGCGGTCTACCGCTCGTTCGTCCGGCACCGCCCGCCCGTGCGGGCTCCCCGGCTGATCGCGGCGGACCCGGACAACTGCACCCTGGTGATCGAGCGGATGCCCGGCCGGGTGGCGGCCCTGCAGCGGCATCCGGTGGAGGCACCACCGCGGGCGGACATCAGGGCCGCGCTCGGCGCGATCTGCCGGCTGAACGCATGGCGTCCGCCCGCCGGTACGTTCGACGCCCCGCTGGACTACGCGGCGCGGCTCGCCCGCTATCACGAGCTGGGTCTGCTCACCGACCGGGACATGGACGATCTGCAGAAGCTGCTGCACGGCATCGCGCACGCGGCAGGGCGTCACGGCATGGGCCAGTTCTGTCACGGCGACGCGCTGCTCTCCAACATCCTGATCTCACCGGCCGGTCCAGTGCTGGTGGACTGGGAGCACGCGGGCTGGTACCTGCCGGGCTACGACCTGGCGACGCTGTGGGCGGTCCTCGGGGACGCGCCGGCGGCGCGGCGGCAGATCAGCCAGATCGCGCAGTCGGCGGGCCATGCCTCACGCGACGCGTTCCTGGTGAACCTGATGCTGGTGCTGACGCGTGAGATCCGTACCTACGAGACGGCCGTGCAGCGTTCGATGCACGACACGCCCCCGGTGGCGCCGAACGCGGCCCGGCCGGGCGCGCTGCCGTCCGGCGAGGAGCAGCGGCTGCTGCTGCGGCGGCTGCACGACGACTGCCAGCTGGCCCGCAAGGCCGTGCGCGCGGCGGTCGGTACGCGCTGACCCCACGAGGACGTGGGGGGGGCCCCCGGGGCCCCCCCGGGGGGGGGGGCCCGGGGGGGGGGGGCGGCCCCCCCGGGGGGGGGGCCGCCCCCCCCCCCCCCCCCGGCGGGGGGGCCCCCCCCCCCCCCCCCCCCCCCCACGTCCCGGTGCGGTCCCCACGGGGCTCGGCACGGGGCTGGCACGTTCCCGGAATTTCACGGCCGGTTCCCGGCGCCATCGGTGTACGCCATTGACGTACCGCAGGTCTCCGGGCCGCCGCCACGAAAGTTCCGCAGCCCTCGGATGACAGGGGAATCGCACCTCTCCTGGGCATGATTGACGGATCATCGGCCAGCCGGTAGCACAGACGCACCGCAGGCCCCCTGTACGGCCCTGTGGCTCGTACGGACCGTCCCGCCCGATCGTCCCAGGAGACCGCGTTGCGAGGATCCCCCACCCGACCCGGCCGTGCGCCGGTCGCCGGTGCCCGCCCTGCCCGCCGTACGGCCGGTGCCCTGGCCGCGGCGGCGCTCACCCTGCCGCTGCTCGGCGCGGCCCCGTCCGCTGCCCCGCCGGATGCCGCCCCGTCCGACGGACCCCTGCTGCAGAAAGCTTTCGGCGCCGCAGCCGCCGCGTACGAGGTGCCCCGGAGCGTGCTGCTGGGCGTCTCCTACCTCCAGTCCCGCTGGGACACGCACGACGGCGCGCCGAGTGTGACCGGCGGCTACGGCCCGATGCACCTCACGGACGCCCGCACCGCGCTGGCGGTGACGTCGCATCACGACGAGGGGACGGAGGATCCCCGGGGCGACGACGCCCGGCCTCCGCTGCGTCCAGAGGCCCGCTCGCCGCGCGCCGGGTCCTTCCCGGACCGGCTGGCCACCCTGCCGAGGGCGGCCGGGCTGACCGGGCTGAGCGCCGAGCGGCTGCGCGACGACCCGGCCGCGAACGTGGCGGGCGGCGCCGCGCTGCTGGCCGAGGCCCAGCGGGAGCTCGGCGGGGCTCCGAGCGAGGACCCGGCGGACTGGTACGGCGCGGTGGCCCGCTTCTCCGGTGCGGACGACACCGCGTCGGCCGCGGCGTACGCGGACGAGGTCTACGAGGTGATCCGCGCCGGCGCGCACCGGGTCACGGACACGGGAGAGCCGGTGACCCTGGCCGCCCGTCCGGAACTCGTCCCGGACCGGTCGGCGCTGCCCGGCACCGGCCCGCGGGCCGTGTCCACCGGCTCCGCCACCACCCCGGAGTGTCCCGCGACGGTGTCCTGCGAGTGGATCCCGGCGCCGTACGAGGAGTTCGGGGACGGCGACTACGGCAACCACGACCTGGCGGACCGCCCTGCCTCGCAGCCGATCCGGTACATCGTCGTTCATGACACCGAGGGCGCCTGGGAGGGTGTTCTCGACATGGTGCAGGACCCCACCTATGTGTCGTGGCACTACAGTCTGCGCTCGACCGACGGTCACATCGCCCAGCATGTGAAGGCGAAGGACGTGGCCTGGCACGCGGGCAACTGGTACGTCAACGCCGGGTCGATCGGGCTGGAGCACGAGGGCTTCCTGACGGAACCGGACGCCTGGTACACCGAGGCGATGTACCGTTCCTCGGCCCGTCTGGTGCGGTATCTCGCCGAGAAGCACGACATCCCTCTGGACCGGCAGCACATCCTCGGCCACGACACCGTGCCGGGTACGACCGCGGCGACCGTGCCCGGCATGCACACGGACCCCGGCCCCTACTGGGACTGGGCGCACTACTTCGAGCTGCTGGGCAGCCCGTTCGAGGCCACGGCCGGGAAGAACGGCGGCCTGGTGACGATCCGCCCCGACTACGCCACCCACGGCCCGGTGTTCACGGGCTGCGGGACCGCGGGCGAGCCGTGCGCGGTGCACGGGTCCAGTGCGGTACGGCTGTACTCCGACCATGACGAGAAGTCCGCCCTGATCAGGGACATCGGCCTGGGTTCGGACCCGACGACCGGGGTGAACGACCTGTCCTCACGGGTGTCGACCGGGCAGCAGTACGCGGTTGCCGACCGGTGGGGCGACTGGACCGCGATCTGGTACCTGGGGCAGAAGGCCTGGTTCAGGAACCCGAAGGGGCAGCCCACCGCGGTGCCCGCCGCGGGCCGGGTGGTGACCCCGAGGAAGGGCCTGGACTCCGTGCCGGTGTACGGGCGCGCCTACCCGGAGAAGGCCGCCTACCCGGAGGGTGTGCCCGCACAGGACGTGTCCCCGCTGCCGTACACGCTGCTGAAGGGCCAGCGGTACGTCACCGGCGGCAAGGTGCCCGGTGAGTACCTGTACGCGGTGACCTTCGACCGGTCCTCGCACCAGGTGGTCCGGGGCAAGGAGCTGTACTACCAGATCCAGTTCGGCCACCGGGTCGCGTTCGTGCGGGCGGCGGACGTGACGGTGAGAACGGTGTAGCGGCGGCCGTCCCCGGCGCTCGGTTGGCCCTGCTTCCCGGCCCTGGTTCCCGGTCGGGGGCGGGGCCGGTCCGGGCCGGTCAGCCCTGCTGGAACAGTTCGGCGGGCAGCGGCTTGAGGAGGGTGTACAGGTCGTCGGTGATGGGGCGGTCCCAGGCGGCGATGGTGACCAGCACGTTGTCGCTGCGGTCGAACTGCACGCAGGAGATCCGGCTCTCGGAGAGCTTCACCCGGCGCACGATGAGCAGGTTGTCGCCCTGCATCACGGGCACGTCCTCGGTGCCGACGACGGTCACCTCCTCGTCGTTCTCCAGCGCCAGCAGCAGCTGTCCGACCTCGAAGGGGACCTCGCCCTCGGGGACCTCGCGGGCCGGGGAGCCCTCCGGCAGATTGCCGATGATCATTGCGGGGCCGCGGCCGCCGAACAGGTCGTAGCGCAGGAAGACGCCCTGGCAGGTGCCGTCGGGGGCGGGCAGCAGCCCGGCGCCCAGATTCCCGGGCCAGTCGCCCGGGTCCATGGCCAGGACGTCGAAGTCGGGTCCGGCGGGAGTGGCGCTGCGGCGGCGGAGGAACGACATGCCGCCATGGTACGTGCCCGGGCCCGCGAGCGGACGGCCGGGCGATACCCACCACGCCCACCCGGCCCGCCGTTGTCGCCGGTCCTGCGGACAGTGCTCGGGGACGGCCCCGTGGACGGCCAGGTGAAGGACCCGCAGCTTTGTTTTGGGAGGCTACTCCTCCGGCAACGCCGGCGGGACCACGGCGACCGGGCTCGCCGCGTGGAGCAGGACGGCCTGGGTGACGGAGCCCATCATGCGGGCCGGTGCCAGCAGGCGTCGCCGGTGGCGTCCCACGACGACCAGCCCGGCGTCCTCGGAGGCCGCGACCAGGTGCCCGGCGGCGTCTCCGGGCAGCACCCGGATCTCGGCGGTGACCTCGGGGTGCCGTGTGCGGTGCGGGGTGAGGAAGCCGTCGGCGAGGACGCGGGTCTCGTGCTCGACGGCGCTCTGGTCGATCTGCGGCGCGGGCATCTCACCCGGCAGCATCCAGGTCTGCGGGGGCCACGGATAGGCGGCCAGGACGCGGAGTCCGGCGCCGCGCAGGGCGGCCTCGCGGAAGGCGAAGGCGAGAGTGGCCTCGTCGGGGCCGTCGACGTTCACGCCGACGACGATCCCGGGATCTTCCCCGGCGCCCTCTGCGGACCCGGCGCCCTCTGCGGGCGTGCCGGTGTCCCGGCCGGGCCGGGGGACCACGACGACGGGGCATTCGGCATCCCGGGCCGCGGCAAGGGAGTTGGAGCCGAGCAGCAGGCTGGTGAAACCGCCGCGGCCTCGGGAGCCGAGCACCAGCAGCTGTGCCGTGGCCCCCAGTTCGGGCAGGACGGCGCCGGGAGCGCCGTCCAGGGCGACGAAGTCGACGGCGGGGAGGCCGGTTTGGCCCTCCAGCCGGGCACGGACCGGACCGAGGACCGGATCGTCCTCGGCTGTGGGGAGTCCGGCGGGCGCCGCGTCGGGCCGCCCCCAGAGGGCGTACTGACGTACGTGTGCCACCCTCAGGGGGGCCTCGCGCCGGTGCGCGGCGTCGAGGGCCCATTCCAGTGCGCGCAGACTGTCGTCCGAACCGTCGACCGCCGCGACGACCGGCTGAGTGCTCATGGGGTTCCTCACTTCCGGACTACGGCGCTCACTTTCCGGGGCGGCCCGGCTCGGGCCCGGTCCTGGTCCTGGTCCTGGTCCCGGAAGAGTCTCCCTGGTCGTGTGTCCAGAAGATCGGCGGCGACACCTGCCCGGCGGCCCTTCCGCTCACCGGCCGGCAGGCCCCGGAGCGTGCGCCCCGGGGCATACGCGCCCTGCTCACGTCAGGTCGAACTCCCCCTCACGGGCTCCGGACACGAAGGCGCCCCATTCGGCCGGGGTGAAGATCAGGGAAGGGCTCTGAGGACGCCCACTGTTGCGCATGGCGATGAAGCCCTCCACGAAGGCGATCTGTACGTCCCCCAGGCCTCGGCTGCTGGACTGCCACTGGGCGTTGCTCAGGTCCAGGTCGGGCTTGTCCCAGCCGGTGAGCGGTCGCTGCTGGGTGGTGCTTTCGGCCACGTCCGTGCTCCTCCCGATGTCCGTCGTCCGCGGCCAGCCTAGCGATCGGTTCCGGCCGCCGACAGGTCATGCCGGGAGTGCCTTTCCACAGGGACGGCACGGGTGTTCTGCGCGGGTTCGGCACGGATGCGGTGCGGACGGGGGCAGGCGGCGGGGCGGGGGCGGCCGGAGCGAGGCACGGGTGACGCGCGCCGGGACCGCCGGTGTCCTGCCGGCGGACTCCTGTTGGCGTACTCCTGCCGGCGGGTTCCGAAGCACGGGGTTGGGACCGCGGACTTCGGACCGCGCGATTGAACGCGGGACGACGTGCGAACGTACTGGTGGTGGCAGGCCCGTGCACGGGCCCGATGTGTCATGCCCTCGTAGTACCGCACGGAAGGACCCCCGGGTGCAGCTCTTCACACGCTCCCGTCAGCTGTCGGACCCCACCGAGAGCGGAGCGGACCCGGACGACGGCCCGGCCGGCACCACTGACCACCCCACTGCCCCCGCCGAGACGCCCGAGCCCCGCGAGGAGGCCTCCGAGGGCCCGGCGCCCACCCGACTGGACCGCTGGCGGCAGCGCCACCCCCGCGCCGCCCGTGGTGTCACCGCAGGGACGACCGTCCTGGCCGGGGTGCTGCTGCTGTTCGCGCTCCTCGTGCCGAACCGCGTGGAGCGGCTCTCGCTCGAGGCGTTCCTCCGCATCCCGGCCGAGGGCGTCCTGCTGGTGACGCTGCTGCTCGCGCTGCCGCCGAGGCCCCGGCGGATCACGGCGGTGGTCTCGGGCGTCCTGCTCGGTCTGCTCACCGTCCTGAAGATGGTGGACATGGGGTTCTACCAGGTGCTGGCCCGGCCGTTCGACCTGGTGCTCGACTGGATCCTGTTCGACGACGCGGCCGAGTTCGTCCGGGAGTCGTTCGGCCGGGGCGGGCAGATCCTCGCCGTGATCGGTGTGATCGTCCTGTTCGCCGCCCTGCTGGTGCTGATGACGCTGGCGGCGGTGCGGATCACGAACCTGATGGTCCGCCACCGTCCGGCCGCCGTCCGTACCACCCTGGTCCTCGGCGTCGTGTGGATCACCTGCGTCACCCTGGGCGTGCAGATCACCGGTGTCCCGCTCGCCACCAAGGGCACCGCGGAGATGCTGGGCAACCGCGTGGAGCAGGTGCACGCAGGGCTCAAGGACGCACGGGTCTTCGAGCAGCAGGCCGCCGTCGACGCCTTCGCCGGCACTCCGCCGGACCAGTTGTTCACCGGGCTGCGCGGCAAGGACGTCCTGTTCACCTTCATCGAGAGCTACGGCCGGGTCGCGATCGACGATCCGGCGATGGCGGAGCCGATCGACGCGGTACTGGAGGAGGGCACCGGCACCCTGAAGGCCGCCGGTTTCGAGTCGCGCAGCGGCTGGCTCAGGTCGCCGGTGACGGGCGCGGGCAGCTGGCTCGCCCACTCCACCTTCCTGTCCGGCCTGTGGATCAAGAACCAGCAGCGCTACCGCAGCCTCACCACCAGCGACCGCATGACCCTCACCAACTACTTCCGCAAGACCGGCGACTGGCGCACCGTCGGCATCGTGCCCGGGGTGCGGCGGGCCTGGCCGGAGGGCAAGTACTTCGGCCTGGACCACATCTACGACTCCGAGCACCTCGGCTACCGGGGCCCGTACTTCAGCTGGACGCCGGTGCCCGACCAGTTCACCATGGAGGCCTTCGAGCGTCTGGAGCACGGCAGGGAGGACCGCGAGCCGATCATGGCGGAGATCATCCTCGCCTCCAGCCACAACCCGTGGTCCCCCAACGCCCGCATGATCGACTGGGACGACCTCGGCGACGGCTCCGTGTTCCACGAGATCAAGAAGGAGGGCACCGACCCCGCGGAGGTCTGGCAGGACCCGGAGAAGGTACGCACCGAGTACCGCAAGTCCATCGAGTACTCGCTGCGCAGCCTGACCGAGTGGATGGAGCGGTACGGCGACGAGGACACGGTCCTGGTCTTCCTCGGCGACCACCAGCCCGTCCCGACCGTCACCGCCGGCAGCACCAACAAGGACGTGCCGATCACGATCGTCGCCCGCGACGAGAAGGTCCTCGGCCAGGTGGCGGACTGGAACTGGACCGACGGCCTCAAGCCCGCGCCCGACGCCCCGCGCTGGGGCATGGACGAGTTCCGCGACCGCTTCATGACCGCGTACGGGCCGCCGGGAGGAAAGCGCGACGGCGGGAGCGGCGGCGCGTCCGGCACGACCGGCTGACCGCAGATCTCCCGGCCCCGCCCCCGCTCCCTCTCTTCCCTCTCCCCCGCTCACGGCACCTCCCGACGCGCGGAAGAAGTGTGCCCCGGGCCTTGCCTTGGGCGGGGCCGGGCTGGATTACTGATGCCTGCGGAAGCGACCGAATGATCGGTCGCCCGCATTGGCACGATTGATGCGATGGTGACGATGAGCGAGGGGAAGTTCCTGATGGCCCAGGCGGTGGACCTGCTCGACTCGGCGGAACGGCTCGGCGTGGAGGAGCTGCGGGCACTCCAGCTGGAGCGGCTGCGGTCCTCGCTGCGGCACGCCTACGACCATGTGCCGTTCTACCGGGCCTCCTTCGACGCGGCAGGCGTCCACCCGGACGACTGCCGCTCCCTCGCCGACCTGTCCCGGTTCCCGTTCACCACCAAGGCGGACCTGCGGGAGAACTACCCGTACGGGATGTTCGCCGTGCCGCGCGACCGGATCCGCCGCCTGCACGCCTCCAGCGGGACCACCGGGCGTCCCACGGTCGTCGGTTACACCGAGGGCGACCTGTCCATGTGGGCGGACATGGTGGCCCGTTCGATCCGCGCGGCGGGCGGGCGGCCCGGGGACACGGTGCACGTGGCCTACGGCTACGGCCTGTTCACCGGCGGCCTGGGTGCCCACTACGGCGCCGAGCGGCTCGGCTGTACGGTGATCCCCGCCTCCGGCGGCATGACGGCCCGGCAGGTGCAGCTGATCCAGGACCTGAAGCCCGCGGTGATCATGGTGACGCCGTCCTACATGCTCACCCTGCTGGACGAGTTCGAGCGGCAGGGCGTCGATCCGCGCGGCACCTCCCTGCGCGTGGGCATCTTCGGCGCCGAGCCCTGGACGGAGCGGATGCGGCAGGAGATCGAGGAGCGGTTCGCGATCGACGCGGTCGACATATACGGGCTGTCGGAGGTCATCGGGCCGGGTGTCGCGCAGGAGTGCGTGGAGACCAAGGACGGGCTGCACATCTGGGAGGACCACTTCCTCCCCGAGGTCGTCGATCCGCTCACCGGCGAGGTGCTGCCGGAGGGCGAGCGGGGCGAGCTGGTCTTCACCTCGCTCACCAAGGAGGCGATGCCCGTCGTCCGGTACCGGACGCGGGACCTGACCCGGCTGCTGCCGGGGACGGCCCGGACGTTCCGGCGGATGGAGAAGGTCACCGGCCGCAGCGACGACATGGTGATCCTGCGCGGGGTGAACCTCTTCCCCACCCAGATCGAGGAGATCGTGCTGCGCACACCGGGCGTGGCGCCTCACTTCCAGCTCCGGCTCACCCGGGAGGGCCGTATGGACTCCCTCACGGTGCGCGCCGAGGCCCGGCCGGACGCGGACGCCGCCACCCGCGCGGCGGCGGCCCGGTCCGTCGAGGCGGCCGTGAAGGACGGCATCGGGGTGTCGGTCGGGGTCGAGATCGTCGACCCGGAGACGCTGGAGCGGTCGGTGGGCAAGATCCGGAGGATCGTGGATCTGCGTCCGCGCTGAGCCGCGCCCGCCCGTGCCGGGTCGGGCACCGCGCTCACCCGGTGAAGCGGTCGCGCAGCTCCCGTTTGAGGATCTTCCCGCTGGCGTTGCGCGGCAGCTCGTCCACGAACAGCACCCTCTTCGGCGCCTTGAAGGAGGAGAGCCGCTCGCGCGCGTGCGCGATCAGCTCCTCCTCCGTCGCCTCGCCGCGCGCGACGACGACCGCCGTGACGGCCTCCACCCAGCGGTCGTCGGGAAGGCCGATCACGGCCGCCTCGGCGACCGCCTCGTGCGTGTACAGCGCGTCCTCGACCTGCCGCGAGGCGACCAGGACGCCGCCGGAGTTGATGACGTCCTTGACCCGGTCGACGATCGTGAAGTAGCCGTGGGCGTCCCGCACCGCGAGGTCCCCGGAGTGGAACCAGCCGTCGCGGAAGGCCTCGGCGGTCTCCTCGGGCTTGTCCCAGTACCCCTCGCACAGCTGCGGCGACCGGTAGACGATCTCGCCGGGCGTCCCGTCGGGTACGTCCTTGCCGTCCTCGTCGACCACCCGCGCGTCCACGAACAGCACGGGCCGCCCGCAGGAGTCCATGCGTCCCTTGTGCTCGTCGGGGGCGAGGACGGTCGCCAGCGGGCCGATCTCGCTCTGCCCGAAGCAGTTGTAGACGGCCAGGTCCGGCAGCCGCCGGGTCAGCCGCTCCAGGACCGGCACCGGCATGATCGACGCCCCGTAGTACGCCTTGCGCAGTCCGCTCAGGTTCCGGGTCGCGAAGTCGGCGCGGTGGGACAGGCCGATCCAGACCGTGGGCGGGGCGAACAGGCTGTCCGCACGGCCCGCCTCGATCAGGTCGAAGATCCGGTCGCCGTCGGGCGCGTCGAGAATGACGTTGGTCGCGCCGACCGCGAGGTAGGGCAGCAGGAAGACGTGCATCTGCGCCGAGTGGTAGAGCGGCAGCGCGTGCACGGGGAGGTCGCCCGCCTGGAGGTCGAGGGCGGTGATGGCGCTCAGGTACTCGTGCACCAGGGCGCGGTGGGTCATCATCGCGCCCTTGGGCCGGGCGGTGGTGCCCGAGGTGTAGAGCAGCTGCACCAGGTCCTCGGAGCGCGGCTCGGTACCGTCGTGGGCGGGCGCCTCGGCCAGCAGGTCGAGCAGTGAGCCGTCGGCGTCGCGCAGGGGCAGTGTCCGTACGCCGTCCGGGAGCCGCCCGGCGAGGTCGGGGTCGGTGAGGACCAGGCCGCTGCCGGACTGGCCGACGAGGTAGGCGAGGTCGTCGCCGGTCAGGTTCTGGTTGACCGGTACGTGCACCAGGCCCGCGCGGGCGCAGGCGAGGAAGCCGATCAGGTAGGCGTCGGAGTTGTGGCCGTAGGCGCCGACCCGGTCGCCGGGCGACAGTCCCGCGCCGAGCAGGACGCTCGCCGCGCGGGAGACGGCGGTGTCGAGCGCGTCGTACGTCCAGGTGCGGTCGCCGTACTCGACGGCGACGCGCGCCGGGGTGCGGCGGGCGCTGCGTCGCAGGAGTCCGTCAACCGTGCTGGCGTGTCCGGGCGTCATGGAAGACGATCCTCGGTTCACCGGCCGGGGAGGTCAAGACACCGGGCCGGTCGGCACCAGGCCGCGCGGACGGTCCGGCCCACGCCCCGGACCGGTGAGGATGTCCGCTGTTACCCTCAACCACCCCTTCCCCCAGTGATGTCGGGAGGCACGATGCGCTTACGTCCGAGACGGTCGGCCGTCGCGGCGGTGACCCTGTTGACCATGGGCGCCACGCTGCCGGCCGTTGCCGCCGAGCAACCGGACCGTCAGGAACATCCGTCCCACCGCGGTCTGTCCGCCGTGGTCCGTTACACCGAGCACGGCATTCCGCACATCGTCGCGAAGGACTACGCGAACCTGGGCTTCGGCAACGGCTGGGCTCAGGCCGCCGACCAGGTGTGCACCCTGGCCGACGGCTTCGTGACGGTCCGCGGCGACCGCTCGCGGTTCTTCGGGCCGGACGCCGCACCCGACCAGTCGCTGTCCTCGGCCGGCACGAACCTCTCCAGCGACCTGTACTTCCGGGGCGTGCGGGAGGCCGGCACGGTGGAGAAGCTGCTCGCGCGGCCCGTACCGAGCGGTCCGAGCCGTTCGGTGAAGGAGCTGATGCGGGGCTTCGCGGCCGGGTACAACGCGTGGCTGAAGCAGAACCGGATCACCGACCCGTCCTGCCGGAACGCCGACTGGGTGCGGCCGGTGACCACGCTGGACGTGGCGGCGCGCGGATTCGCGATCGCGGTGCTGGGCGGACAGGGCCGGACCGTGGACGCCATCACGGCCGCCCGGCCGCCGGCTTCGGCCGGGCCGGGCGCGGCGGAGGATCCGGACTCCTCGGCATCGCCGGGATCCGCCGGTTCCTCGGAGGCCGGGGACGCGGCGGGGACGGCTGCGTCGCCCCCGCCCGAGGAGGCCGCGCGTGCCGCTCGTGAGCTGTTCGCCGCCGACAGGGCCGGCATGGGCTCCAACGCGGTCGCCTTCAGCGGCGGGACCACGGCGAACGGGCGCGGCCTGCTGCTCGGCAACCCGCACTATCCCTGGCAGGGCGGCCGCCGGTTCTGGCAGTCGCAGCAGACCATTCCCGGTGAGCTGAACGTGGCGGGCGGTTCCCTTCTCGGCACGGTGGCGGTGTCCATAGGACACAACGCGCACATGGCCTGGAGCCACACCGTCGCCACCGGTGTCACGCTCAACCTCCACCAGCTGACGCTCGACCCGGCCGATCCGACGGTCTATCTGGTCGACGGCGAGCGGGAACGGATGCGGAAACGTACCGTCACCGTGCCGGTGGCGGACGGCGCTCCGGTGACCCGCAGTCAGTGGTGGACCCGCTACGGTCCCGTCGTCACCTCGCTCGGTGCCTCGCTCCCCCTGCCCTGGACGGGCGGCACGGCCTACGCGCTGAACGATCCCAACGCCGCCAACCTGCGTGCCTCCGACACCGGGCTGGGCTTCAGCAGGGCCCGCGGCACCCGTGACGTCCTCGACACGCTGCGGCGCACCCAGGGGCTGCCTTGGGTCAACACGATCGCCGCCGACTCCCGGGGCCACAGTCTGTTCACCCAGTCACAGGTGCTCCCCCGGATCACCGACGATCTCGCGCAGCGCTGTTCGACGGCGCTCGGCCGGGTCACCTACCCCTCGTCGGGGCTCGCGGTCCTGGACGGTTCCCGCGGGGACTGCGCCCTCGGCCGCGACCGTGACGCCGTGCAGCCGGGCATCTTCGGCCAGTCCCGGATGCCCACCCTGAAGGACGCGCCGTACGCGGAGAACTCCAACGACAGCGCGTGGCTGTCCAACGCCGACCGGCCGCTGACCGGCTACGAGCGGGTCTTCGGCACGATCGGCACGCAGCGGTCGATGCGCACCCGGGGCGCCGTCGAGGACGTCGCGGCGATGGCGGAGCGGGGCGGCCTGACCGTACGGGACCTCGAACGGCAGCAGTTCGCCAACCGGGTGCCCGCGGCCGCTCTCGCCGGGGACGACGTGGCGAAGGCCTGCGCCGCGCTGCCGGGCGGCACCGCGCGGGGCACGGACGGCAGGGAGGTGGACGTACGGGAGTCGTGTGCCGTGCTCGCCGGGTGGGACCGCACCATGGACACCGGCAGCCGGGGCGCACTGCTCTTCGACCGGTTCTGGCGGAGGCTCACGGCGGCGGGTCCGGGGACGCAGTTGTGGAAGGTGCCGTTCTCGGCCGCCGATCCGGTCCGTACCCCGCGCGGTCTCGACACCTCCGTTCCGGCCTTCACCACGGCCCTCGCGGACACCGTCACCGAGCTGCGGGCGGCGGGGATCGCGCTCGGCTCCCGGCTCGGCGAGCACCAGTTCGTGGAGCGGGGCGGCAAGCGGATCGCCGTGCCCGGCGGTACGGAGTCGCTGGGCGTCTGGAACAAGGTCGAGGCCCGGTGGGACCCGGCCCGCGGGTACACGGAGGTGTCGACCGGGACCAGCTACGTCCAGGCCGTCGGCTGGGACGGCAGCGGGTGCCCGGTGGCTCGGACGCTGCTGGCGTACTCCCAGTCGTCGAACCCGAACTCGCCGTACTTCAGCGACCAGACACGGCTGTTCTCCGGTGAGCGGTGGGTGACGTCCCGTTTCTGCGAGAAGGACATCCGGTCCTCGCCGGAGCTGAAGGTGGTCCGCGTGCGCGAGCGTTGAGCGCGGTCGTGTGAGGCGCCGCGGGGTGAGGCCCGCAGGTGTGCGTGCAGGCGATGAGTGAGGTCGCACGGGCCCGTCCGGTGGTGAGCGGTCGTCGCACCGGACGGGTCCTGCCCTCCCCTTGGGCGCCGGCCCCGAACACGGCGGCCGCCTGCCGCCCGCCGCCGATGCCTCCGGCACAGAGCGCGGGCGGGGGCGTGACGGCGTCGACGCCCTCGCGGGTGAGATCCGGGCAGGACGGTCTCCCCGGTGCGGCCACCGGCCCGGCCGGTGGCCACGCACGCCCCATTGACACATCCCGCACCTGACAGGAAAGTTTCACCCCGCAAGGCGATCCCCGAAAGAATCTTTCAGGCCGCCGGCCGCGGCCACGACACGGGAGGAACCCTCCATGGTGGACGAAGAGCCGAGTGGCATCACGCGTCGTCGACTCGGCGGACGCGCACTGGCCTTGGGCGGCGCCCTGGCCTTCGCCTCCCTCCCGGCCGGGCCGGTCTCGGCGGCTTCGGCGGAATCGGCTGAGGCAGGCGGTGGACACCCGACCCTGCGGCGTGGGCCGGCCCGGCGGGCCGGACTGCTCGCGGGCCACCTGGACCAACTCGTCACCGACGCCGAGGCGTTCCTCGGCCCGTCGCCCGAACACCCCTGGTACGCGGGGGCCGTGCTCCTCGCCGGGCGCGGCGGCACCGTGGCCCTGCACCGGCCCCTCGGCATGGCGGTGCGCTACCAGGCCTACGACGAGAAGACCGACACCGGCGTCGAGTTCCCGGCGGACCGGCAGATCCCCATGACCGAGGACACCGTCTTCGACCTGGCCTCGGTGTCGAAGCTGTTCACCTCCGTCCTCGCGGTGCAGCAGATCGAGCGGGGCACGCTGGAGCTGGAGGCGACCGTCGCCTCGTACCTGCCGGACTTCGGCCGTGCCGGCAAGGCGGACATGACGCTTCGTCACCTGCTCACACACACTTCGGGGTTCCGCGCCTGGATTCCGCTCTACAAGGCGCCCACGTACGAGGAGCGTGTCCGGCTCGTCCTCGACGAGGCACCCGTCAGCGCGCCCGGAACGGCGTATCTGTACTCGGACCTGAACCTGATCTCGCTCCAGCTGGTGCTCGAGAAGGTCACCGGCCGCCCCCTGGACGTCCTCCTGCGGGACGAGATCACCGGACCCCTGGGCATGGACCGCACCCGCTACAACCCGCCCGCCTCCTGGAAACCGGGGATCGCCGCCACCGAGGACGCCCGCCTGCCCTGGTCCGGCCTCGACCGGGGCCTGGTGTGGGGCGAGGTGCACGACGAGAACGCCTACAGCCTGGGCGGGGTCGCGGGCCACGCGGGGGTGTTCTCCTGCGCCTGGGATCTGGCGGTCCTCGGGCGGACCCTGCTCAACGGCGGTGGCTACGGCCGGGCGCGCATCCTCAGACCGGAGTCGGTGGAGCTGATGTTCACCGACTTCAACACCGGTTTTCCCGGGGACGAGCACGGCCTGGGCTTCGAGCTCCACCAGCACTGGTACATGGGGGCGATGGCCACCCCGCGCACGGCGGGCCACACCGGGTTCACCGGCACTTCGCTGGTGCTCGACCCGACGACCGACTCGTTCCTCGTCGTCCTGGGCAACTCGGTTCACCCGGTGCGCAGCTGGCGCTCCGGATCGGCTCCCCGGGTCGCCGCCGCGAACCAACTGGCCCGCGCGGTCCCGGTCCGGCCGGCACCGGGGCGGGGCGGACGGGACGGACGGACGTCCTGGTTCTCCGGAATGGCCGGTTCGACGACGGCGACGCTCACGCTGCCCGTGCTGGACACATCGTCCGGCGGGGCGCGGCTGCGCTGTGCCCTGTGGTGGGACACCGAGCCGCACGCCGACCTCCTCACCCTGGAGGCCACGACCGACGGTGGCACCGCCTGGCAGCCGGTGCCGTTCGTCACCGAGCGCCGGGGCGAGGCACCGGAGCAGCATGCGGCGGGCACCGCGACGGGCTGGTCGGGCCGTGTCTGGCACGGGCTCACCTCCGGCCTGCCCGCCGCGCGGAGCCTCACCCTGCGCTGGCGGTACGCGACGGACCGGCTGTACGTGGGGCGCGGTGTCTACGTCGACGGGATGCGCGTCCAGGCCGACGGCCGCGTCCTGTTCGACGAGGCCCGTCCGGCGGACGCCGCGCGCGTCGAGGCGACGGGATGGACCCGGTCCGCCGACTGAACCGGGCAGGTCCGGCCTCCCTCGGCCCGGACCCCTCGCTCCGGCCTCCGTCAGTCCGCCTCCAGTACCGCCATCGCCGCGTTGTGGCCCGGCACCCCGCTCACCCCGCCGCCGCGCACCGCGCCCGCGCCGCACAGGAGGACGTTGGCGTGCCGGGTCTCCACGCCCCACCGGCCGGTGCCTTCCTGGGCGTGGGGCCAGGACAGTGCGCGGTGGAAGATGTTCCCGCCGGGCAGCCCCAGGTCGCGTTCCAGGTCCAGCGGGGACTTCGCCTCCAGGCAGGGGCGCCCGTCCGCGTCGGTCGCCAGGCAGTCGGCCAGCGGTTCCGCCAGGTGGGCGTCGAGCTGGGCGAGCGTCGCGGTGAGGAGTTCCTCGCGTACGGCGTCGTTGTCACGGGCGAACAGCCGGGCCGGGGTGTGCAGGCCGAAGAGGGTGAGGGTCTGGTAGCCCCGGGCGGCGAGCTCCGGACCGAGGATCGTCGGGTCGGTGAGCGAGTGGCAGTAGATCTCGGAGGGCGGCGCGGCGGGCGGTTCACCGGCGGCGGCCTGTGCGTGCGCGGCGGCCAGTTGCCCGTATCCCTCGGCGATGTGGAAGGTGCCGGCGAACGCCTCGCGCGGGTCGACGGAGCTGTCGCGCAGCCTCGGCAGCCGGGTGAGGAGCATGTTCACCTTCAGCTGGGCGCCCTCGGCCGGGGTGGGGGGCGTGTCGCCGGTGAGCGCCGCCAGTTCCCTCGGGGAGGCGTTCACCAGGACGTGCCGGGCGGCGGCGACGCCCTCGCCGTCGGCCGTACGGTGGGTGACCTCCGCCGTGCGGCCGTCCGTGTCGATGCGTACCGCCTCGTGACCGGTGGCGATGACGGCGCCCGCGTCGCGCGCGGCGGCGGCCAGCGCGTCGGTGAGGGCGCCCATGCCGCCGACCGGCACGTCCCAGTCGCCGGTGCCGCCGCCGATGACGTGGTAGAGGAAGCAGCGGTTCTGCTGGAGCGTGGGGTCGTGGGCGTCGGCGAACGTGCCGATGAGGGCGTCGGTGAGGACCACGCCCCGGACGAGGTCGTCGGTGAAGTTCTCCTCGACGGCGACACCGATCGGTTCCTCGAACAGGGTCCGCCAGGCCTCCTCGTCGTCGACGGTGCGGCGCAGTTCCTCGCGGGTGGGCAGTGGCCCGGTGAGGGTGGGGAAGACGCGCTCGGCGACGCGGCCGGTCATGCCGTAGAAACGCTGCCAGGCCCGGTACTCGCTCTCGGAGCCGGTGAGCCGGGCGAACGCCTCGCGGGTGCGCTGCTCACCGCCGCCGACGAGCAGCCCGGTGGGCCGTCCGTCCCGTTCGGCGGGGGTGTACGAGGAGACGGTGCGGGTGCGCACCCGGAAGTCGAGCCCCAGTTCCCTCACGATCTTCCGGGGCAGCAGGCTGACCAGGTACGAGTACCGGGACAGCCGTGCGTCGACGCCGGGGAACGGCCGGGTGGACACCGCTGCCCCGCCGGTGTGGTCCAGCCGTTCCAGCACCAGTACGGAGCGTCCGGCCCGGGCCAGATAGGCCGCGGCGACGAGACCGTTGTGGCCTCCGCCGACGATGACGGCGTCGTACGTCCGGGTTCCCTCGTGTGCGGTCACGGTTCTTCGTAGCACGTGGAGATCCGGGTCTGCCAGGTGGCGGGCGATGTCCGGGCAGGGGCGCCACCGGGCGCACCCGTCACAGCGGCACACCTGTCGTACGTCGTACCTGTCACCGCACCCGTCGTGCCCGCCCTGCCCCTCGTGCCCGTCACGCTCAGCCCGCCGCTCTCCGCTGCTTCAGTGCCGCCACCTCGCGGTACAGCCCGGCGGCCATGTCTCCGTGCCCGAGCCGCTCCAGGCAGTGGGCCTCGTCGTTGCGGGCGGCGAGGGTGTCGGGGTGGTCCGCGCCGAGAAGGCGCTCACGGGCGTCGGCCACCCTGCGGTACTCGGTGAGCGCGTCCGCCCAGCGGCCCAGCCAGCCCAGGCCGACGGCGACCTCGCGGCGGCTGACCAGGGTGTCCGGGTGGTCGGCTCCGAGGGCGCTCTCGCGCAGCGAGCACACGGCGCGGGACTCGGCGAGGGCCTCGACCCAGCGGCCGAGCCGGCCGAGGTTGACGCCCAGGCCGTGCCGGGCGCGCAGGGTCTCGGGGTGGGCGGGGCCCTGAACCCGGGTGCGGTCGTCGGCCAGGTCCCGGTAGAGGTCGAGGGCCTGTGCGGTGCGGCCGAGCCGGCCGAGCCCGATGCCGATCTCGTAGCGGGCGGCGAGCGTGTCGGCGTGGTCCGGGCCGAGCGCCCGCGCGCGGGCCTCGGCGACTTCGCGGTAGGTCTCCAGGGCCTCCGCCCACCGCCCCAGCTGTCCGAGGGTGTAAGCGACTTCGTAGCGGGTGACCAGGGTGTCCGGGTGTTCGGGGCCGAGCACCCGGGCCCGGGCGGCAGCCACCTCGCACGCCGTGCTGTACGAGTCCTCCAGGCGGCCGAGTCTGCTGAGGTTGAAGGCGAGGTTGTGCCGGCAGCGCAGGGTCTCGGGATGCTCGGCCCCCATGGTCCGCTCGCGGGCCGAGAGCACCGACAGATACACCTGGTGGGCGTCGAAGGGCCGGCCCAACTGAGCGAGGACGTACGCCATTTCCTGTCGGGCGGCGAGGGTGTCGGGGTGCTCGGAGCCGAGCGTGCGGATACGGGCCTCGGCCACGTGCTTGTACTCGCGCAGGGCGTCGGCGGCGCGGCCGGTGCGACTGAGGGCGAAGGCGACCTCGTAACGGCTGGCGAGGGTGTCGGGGTGGTGCGGGCCGAGGAGGTGCTCGCGCTCCGCGGCGACCGCGCGGTGCACCTCCCCCGCCTCCGTCCAGCGGCTCAGGCGGCCCAGGCTCAGGCCCGCGTTGTGCCGTCCGGCCAGGGCGGTCAGGGTCTCCGAGGACGGGGCGGGCCGCTCCTGTGCCGGGGGCGGCCCGCCCCGGCCGGTCGCGGGACGGGCGATCCATTCGCCGGACAGGCCGGCCGCCGGGTCCGGGGGTGCGGTGTGCGGTCCGGCGAAGGCCGCCTTGCGGCCGGTGGTCATGCCCCGCGTCCAGGACGGCAGCCGGGGCACGCGCCCCACCGGCTCGGGCCGGGCGGCCGGGTGTGACGGGGCCGCGGGGCCGCTCGCGCCGGGCGCCCCCACGGGGCGGGGCCCGGCCGGCACCGCGGCCGGCAGCAGCACCGGCGCGGCCCGCAGTACGCCGATCCGGCGGGCCAGTTCGCGTGCGCTGTCGGGGCGCCCGCCGGGCTCCTTGGCCAGCAGGTCGAGGATGATCCGCTCCAGGCGCTCGGGCAGTTCGGCCCGCAGGCTGCGCGGCGGCCGCGGCGGGGTGTCGCGGTGGCCGACGAGGACGGCCCACGCGTCGTCGAGGTCGAACGGCGGTACTCCGGTGGCGATCTCGTAGAGCACGCAGCCGAAGGAGTACAGGTCGCTGCGCCGGTCGACCTCGGTGCCGCTGATCTGCTCGGGCGACATGTAGTGCGGGGTGCCCATCGCCACGCCGGTGCCGGTCAGCCGGGAGGTGAACCCGATGTCGTGGCCGAGGCGGGCGATGCCGAAGTCGCAGATCTTCACCGTGCCGTCGGCGAGCCGCACGATGTTGGCGGGCTTCAGGTCCCGGTGCACGATGCCCTGGTCATGGGTGTAGGCGAGGGCGGCGGCCACCTGCTCGGCGATCTCCACCACCTCGTCGACCGGCAGCGGGTGCTGCTTGTTGTCCTCCAGGAGCCGGCTGAGGTCACGGCCCTGGAGCAGTTCCATCACCAGATACAGCACACCGTCGTACTCGCCGAAGTCGTGCACCACGGTGATCCCGCGGTGCTGCAGGGACGCCGCCACCCGGGCCTCCCGCCGGAACCGCTCGCGCAGCACCCGGCCGAACGCGTGGTCGTGCTGCGCGCCCACCGGCTTGAGGCACTTCACCGCGACCTCTCTGCCGAGCGACTCGTCGCGTGCCCGCCACACCTCCCCCATGCCGCCCCGTCCGATCGGATCGACCAGCCGGTACCGGCCGTGGATCAGCCTGCTGTCCCCCATCTTCCGCCCCCGTCAGTGGTCAACGCGCCCTCCCCTGGCCCGTCCAGTATGGCGATGTGTCACCCGATTTTGTACGGTGCCGTGTCCGCTCCGCGCGTCCTCGGACCGACGGGCAGGTGCCCACCGGCGTACCCGGGGGCATGCCCGGCCGGTCCACGGGGCGATCCCGCGCCGGATCTCGTCGTGGCCGCCGCCGAAGGCGCGGACGACCGCGGAGCGGTGGCCGCGTTCCGGTCCGCCGTGCGGGACCGCGCCCGCCGTACTCCTTCGGCCGACCCGCGCCGACCCGGTCGTCGGCGCCGTGCCGCCGGTGGGTCCGGCGTGGCGCGGACGTCAGGGCGTCGAGGGGGCCAGCGTGTCGAGGAAGTCCGTGCAGGCCCGCGCGCAGGTCCGGCACACCTCGGCCGTGCGCTCCGCGCCGGGGTGCCCGTCGAAGGCGTGCGCGGCCTCGAGACACACCTGCCGGCACCATTCCACCTGGGCCCGGACGGTCTCCTCGTCCGTCTGGTTGTCCTCGGACAGCGCACGGCCGGTCGCGTCGCACACTTCGGCGCAGATGACGCCCTTGCGCCGTACGAGTTCCGCCGGTGTGCCGCCGCCGGGATTCACCAGGCTCGCCCGCACCGCGCAGGCCCGCGAGCATTCCGCGCACGCCTGCGCGCAGGCGAACCGGTCCTCGAGATACCGGTACAGCTCCTGCTGGGACACCTGGGGTCGGGGTACCTGGGATGTCGTCGTCACACCGGGCGGGTAGCCCTGGCCACCGGCCCTCAAACCACGGATGGCCGCACCGCGGACGGTCATACCCGCCCGGCCCGATACATCGGGCTGTCGGGGGTACCCGCACACCATGTCCAACCCTGTGATGAACGCCCTGACGAATGTCTCGCCGAACGTCTCACCGAACGCCCCGGCGGACTCCTCCTGGACCGGAGCGGCCGATCTCGCCGCCGGCCGCGGCGCCGTCGGCATCGGGCTCGCCGTGGCGGCCCTGCTGGTCGTGGGTCTGTTGATCGGCCTGTTCGCGTCGGGCAGCCGCCGGGTTCGGCGCGGCGACTCCCCCAGGCCGCGCCCCGACGAGCAGCCGCGGATGCCCGAGGGCGGCCCGGTCCGTGAGGTCCGTGAGGTCCGTGAGCCCGACGAGATGCCCCGCGACGGTGACCGTCTGGGGCCGCACGACCTGCACGGCGGCAGCTCCGGCAGCCGGACCGGCACCTCGCAGGACCGTCCGCGCTGGGACGGGAAGGGCCGCATCTAGGTCTGGTTGCGAAGCCCTCGCCCGCACCGCCTGACGGCGGCACGGCGGGCGGTGTCCCGGGGCGGGTCACGAGTTCACCGGTCGGATCACCGGCCGCGGAACCGTGACCCGCCCCTTCGCCTGCGCGCAGTGAGGCGGATCACAGGGTCCGGGTGCATCGTGGGGCGGGGTCCAGCGTCTTTGTCCGGGTGTAGGGGATTGAACGGACGGGACGGTGAGGATGGAGCGGTTTCGGGCAGACGGCTTCGACGAGTTCGTGGCTGCCCGCTGGGGGGCGCTGCTCCATGTCGCGCGTCTGCTCACCGGCGGCGACCGGCAGCGTGCCGAGGACCTGGTGCAGGAGGCCCTGGTGAAGTTGTGGTTCGCCTGGCCGAAGGTCGCCGAGCAGGCGCCGGACGCGTACGTCCGTCAGGTGCTCGTGCGGATGGCGGCCCGTTCCGCCCGGCGGCGCTGGTGGGGTGAGCGTCCGGTGGAGCAGCTGCCCGACCGGCCCGAACCGGTCGATGTGTCGTCGGCCGTGGCGGAACGCTCGCGACTGGAGGCCGCACTGGCCCTGCTGCCGCCCCGGCAGCGGGCCGCGGTGGTGCTGCGCTACTGCGAGGACCTGCCCGAGGCCCAGGTGGCGCAGGTTCTCGGCTGCCCGGTGGGCACCGCCCGGTCCCATGCGTCGCGGGGCGTGGCGCGACTGCGGCAGATCCTGTCCGACGCCGTCAGGCCCGTGGGGTGAAGGGAGAACCGATGGACGACTTCGAGCGGGAACTGACGCACATGATGCGCGGCCCCCGGCAGCAGACCTCCTTCGATTCCGAGCAGCGGAAGCGGCTGTACCAGGGCATCCGGGCCCGCCACCGGTCCCGGACACTGTGGCGGGCGGGCGGCTCGGCCCTGGCGGTGGCCGGGCTCAGCGCCGGACTCGCCCTGCTGCCCGGCCTCGGCTCCGGCTCCCAGCCACCCGCCGATCACCGTCCGCTGCCCGCGACCAGTCCGACGCCGCCCCCGGTGCTCCCGACACCCACTCCGCCGGCGACGAGCTCCGCTCCCAGCACCTCCCACCCGCCCATGAGTCCGCCCGTCACCACGGGCCCCGCCACCAGCGCCGCGGGGAGCGCACCGCCGACCTCGACGTCACCGCCCGCCACGACGAGCGGGAGCGAGCGGACGTCGGTGCCCTCCTCACTGCCCGTGACCTCGGCGCCGGCTTCGCCCCCGCCCACCTCCGAGCCCCCGTCCTCGCCCTCCTTCTCGGCCGGCCTCGAGTCGGCAGGAAGCGGGTAGCCACCGCGCGACGTAGCACCGCACTGCTCCGCACTCCCGCCCGGGGCGCCGTTCGGCCCCGGGACCCTCCCTCCGACCACCCTCACGAGCGCATTGGCATGCCCACCTCATAACAGGGGTCGTGCCGTATGCCGGAAAGTGACCGTGACCCCGTCATGAGAACCGCCAGGCGGTCGACGCCGGCCGACCGCCGCACACCCGCCGCTCCCGCCGCTCCCACCGCGCCCACCGCGCCCGCCTCGCCCGTGCTCCCGCCGCGTCGTACGCCGCCGGCGGACGACAGCGACAGCGCCGGCGACGACGACGGCCGCCCGGACCCCGTGCTCGACGTGGTCGTTCCCGTGCACAACGAGGAGAAGGATCTGGAGCGGTGCGTCCGGCGGCTCCACGCGTACCTCGTGGAGACGTTCCCGTACTCCTTCCGGATCACCATCGCCGACAACGCCAGCATCGACGCCACCCCGCGGATCGCCGCGCGGCTGGCCCGGGAACTGCCCGGCACGTGCTGGATCCGGCTGGCCGAGAAGGGACGCGGTCGCGCGCTGCACACCGCCTGGTCCGGGTCCCGCTCCCCGGTCCTCGCCTATCTGGACGTCGATCTGTCCACCGATCTCGCGGCCCTGCTGCCGCTCGTCGCCCCGCTGATCTCCGGGCATTCGGACCTCGCGATCGGCACCCGGCTGGCGCGCGGCTCCCATGTGGTGCGCGGCCCGAAGCGGGAGATCGTCTCCCGCTGCTACAACGGCCTGCTGCGCGGCACCCTCGCCGTGGGGTTCTCCGACGCGCAGTGCGGCTTCAAGGCCGTACGCCGCGACGTCGCCGAGCGGCTGCTGCCGCTGGTGGAGGACCGGGGGTGGTTCTTCGACACCGAACTGCTGGTGATCGCCGAGCGGGCCGGACTGCGTATCCACGAGGTGCCGGTCGACTGGGTGGACGATCCCGACAGCCGGGTCCACATCGTGTCCACGGCGCTGGCGGATCTGCGCGGCATGGCCCGGCTGGGACGTGCCCTGGCCGGTGGCCGGCTGCCGCTGACCGCGCTGCGCCGGGACGGCGGTCTCGAGCGGGTCGCGGAGCTGCCGCCGGGCCTGGCCGGTCAGCTGCTGCGCTTCGCCGCGGTCGGTGCCGCCAGCACTCTGTGCCACCTGCTGCTCTACACGGCGCTCCGGTCCTTCACCGGCGCCCAGGCGGCCAACGCGCTCGCCCTGCTGGCCAGCGCGGTCGCCAACACCGCCGCGAACCGGCGGCTGACCTTCGGCGTGCGCGGCCGGCACGGGGTGCTCGGGCACCAGCTCAAGGGACTGGCCGCCTTCCTGGTCGGCCTCGCGCTCACCAGCGGTTCGCTGGCCGTTCTGCACCGCACCGCGCCCGGGGCCGGACCGGGTCCGGAACTGCTGACCCTGGTCCTCGCCAACCTCGCCGCGACCCTGCTGCGGTTCCTCCTCCTGCGGGCCTGGGTGTTCCCCGGCCGCAGCACCCGCCGTACAAAAGGACCCTCCGCCTCATGAGCAGCACCCTCCGGACCGGCCACCCGGCTGACCCGTCGGACCCCGCAGACCGGGCAGACCGGGTGCCGCGTCCGATGCCCTGGCCCGACGTCTCCGTCTCCCCTCCGGTGGACGCCGGCCAGAACCCCCGGGAACGGCTGCGGCGCGCCGTCGCGCGCCATGGACCCGTCCTCGCGACGTACGGCGTGCTGAAGCTCATCGGCTTCGCCGTCTTCATGTACCTGCTCGACTCGGCCGGCGACTTCCGCGAGAAGCACCCCCGCTTCGGCGGCGGCGCCCGCACCTGGGACGTGCTGGGCAGCTGGGACGGCTGGTGGTACCAGCAGATCGCCCTGCACGGGTACGACCCGGCCCTGGAGCCCGTCCCCGGCGCGACCGGCATGATCACCCTCGAGGGCAACTCGGCGGCGTTCTTCCCCCTCTACCCGACGCTGATGCGGCTGGTCCAGGAGATCACCGGGCTCGGTCCGTACGGGGCCGGGATGGCCGTCTCCATCGTCTCCTCGTTCGTCGCGGCGCTCGGCATCCACGCGGTCACGTCCCGGCTGGGCGGTCGCCGGGCCGGTCTGGTCGCCGTCGGTCTGTGGGCGGTGTGGCCGGGTTCCGGCGCCGAGTGGGCGGTGTACTCCGAGTCGCTGTACACGGCCCTGGCCGTATGGGCCTGCCACGCCGTCATGACCCGCCGCTGGCTCACCGCCGGGCTGCTCACGTTCTTCGCCGGGCTCGCCCGGCCGACCGCCGTCACCCTGGTCGCGGCCCTCGCCGTCGCCGGGCTGATCGCGGTGTGCCGACGGCAGGAGGGCATCCGCCGTCCGCTGCTCGCGGCGGCCGTCGCCCCGCTGGGGACGCTCGGCTACCTCGGCTGGGTCGGCCACCGCATGGGCGACTGGGGCGGGTACAGCAAGCTCCAGGACGGTGCGTGGGGCCACACGTTCGACTACGGCCGGCACAGCCTCGACGTCCTGACCTCGGTCCCCGTGGGCCATTTCGACTATCTGTTCGCGATGCCCTTCGAGGACGTCATCGGGGTCGGGGTGGTGCTGCTCGTGCCGGTCCTCACCGTGCTGCTGGTCCGGCTTCGCCCCCCTGCCGTACTCGTCGTGTACACGGTGCTGTCGTATCTGATGGTGATGGGCACCCAGCAGTACTTCGGCAATGTCTCGCGCTATCTCCTCCCCCTGTTCCCGCTCCTGATCCCGCTCGCCCTGGCCATGCGCCGGCTCCGGCTGCCCTCCCTGTTCACCGTGCTCGGGACGGCGGCGCTGGCCTCCGGGTCGTACGCGGGATACGTCCTGTTCGAACTCGGGGTGCCGTAGGGCCTGTCCGGCGGATCATGCCCGGAGGGCGGGCCGGGCGGCGAGCCAGGCGAGGGCGGCCACGGTCAGCGCGCGCACGCCGGTGTCCAGGGTGGGCTGGATGACCGGGGCGAAGAAGGGGCTGTGGTTGACCGGGATGTCCTCGGCGACGGTGCCGCCGCGGACGGCCTCGGCGTAGCGCTCCGGATCGGTGCCGCCGATGCCCCAGTAGGTGAACGGCACGCCGAACGCCGCGGGGATCTCGCTCATGTCCTCGCTCGCGGTCTGCAGGTCGATGGTGTGCGCGTCGTCGCCGAAGTGCGCGGCGAACGCCTCCGCGACGCGCCGGGTGGGCTCCTCGTCGTTGACGGTGGGCGGGAAGGAGGCGATCCGCTCGATCTCGGGTGCTTTCGGCGACCGGGACGCCTCGCACTCGGCACGGACGATCCGGCCGATCGCGTCCAGGACGTGGGTGCGGGTGGCGTCGTCGTAGGTGCGCACGTTGAGCTCGATGACCGCGCTGTCGGGGATGACGTTGGGGCCGGAACCGGCGTGGATGCTGCCCACGGTGAGCACGGCGGGTGTGGTGGCGGCCAGTTCCCGGGAGACGATGGTCTGCAGGCGCACGACGATCATCGCGGCCGTCATCACCGGGTCGACCGCCGCCTGGGGCATGGAGCCGTGCGCCCCGCGCCCGTGGACGGTGATGCGCAGGCTGTCCGCCGCCGACAGGAACGAGCCGGTGCGGGTGCCGACGTAGCCGGCCGGATAGGGCAGGACGTGCTGGGCGAGCACCACGTCGGGCCGGGGCGACCTGGAGGTGAGACCGTCGGCGATCATGGCCTCGGCGCCCTCGCCGTTCTCCTCCGAGGGCTGGAGGAGCGCCACGAAGGTGCCCCGCCAGGCGTCCCGGTGCTCGGCCAGCAGCCGCGCGCAGCCGAGCAGGCAGGTCACGTGCACGTCGTGTCCGCAGGCATGCATGACGGGCTGCTCGGTGCCGTCCGGACCGGTCACGGTCGCGGTGGAGGCGTAGGGCAGACCGGTCCGTTCACGCACCGGGAGGGCGTCCATGTCGGCGCGCGCCATGACGGTCGGGCCGTCGCCGTTGGCCAGCACGCCGATCACGCCGGTGCCGCCGATCCCGTCGGTGACCTCGTAGCCGAACGACCGCAGGGCCTCGGCCCCCTTCCCCGCCGTGCGGTGTTCCCGCAGCCCGAGTTCGGGGTGCCGGTGCAGGTCCTCGTAGAGGTCCTCGAGGTACGGGCGGATGCCGTCGAGGCCGGCGAGCACGGTGGGGGCACGGTCGCTCATGGGTGACGCTCCTTGCGCGGAGGGGACTGCTCTTCACCGGGGTTCCATGATCCCGCCCCGCCCCGCCGTTGACGAACCGGCGCCGGTGCTCACGCGTCCCGGCCGCGGAACGTCCCGGCCGCGATCAGGAGCAGCGCCGCCGTGTACCCGGCGACCAGCAGCAGGGACGGCCAGGGGCCGAGGCCGCCGGTATCCGGGTTCGTTCACCGCCGCGTCCGACGCGGTGAGAAGCCCGGCGACGGCCACGACCATGATGTCCACGGCACCCGGGGACGGCGTCCGCAGGCGGGCGGGCAGGCGGTCGAAGGTCGTCACGACCACACCGTACGAGGAGCGCCACCCTGCCGCATACGACAGCGGGAGTACCCGCGCCGGTGGACGGGACGGGTCCGGGCGGCTTCGGGCCCGGGCGGAGTCAGACCGCCGACCAGCCGTTGTCCACCGGCAGGACGACGCCGTTGATGCTGCTCGCCGCGTCGGAGGCGAGGAAGACGATGGCGGCGGCCTGCTCCTCCGGTTCGCTGATGCGCCCCATGTTGACCATGTACCGGCCGACGACGGCGGGCCCGTGGGCCTCCCGGTCGACGTCGAGACCGGTCGCGATACCGGTCATCGTGCCGCCCGGCACGATGGCGTTGGCACGGATGCCCTGGTCCCGGTACATCACGGCGAGGGAGCGGGTGAGGCCGAGGAGGCCGTGCTTGGAGACGGTGTACGCGGTGCCCGCCGCGCTGCCGCGCAGCGCCGCCTCGGAGGCGGTGTTGACGACGGCTCCGCCGCCGGCGGAGAGCATGTGCGGCAGAACGGCCCGCGTCAGCAGGAACGGCGCCGTGAGATTGATGCGCAGGACTCGGTCCCACTCGGCGTCGGTGACATCCACCGGCGCGGACATGCTGTCCATCACTCCCGCGTTGTTGACCAGGACGTCGATCCCGCCGAAGGCGTCGACCGCGGCGGCCACGACCTCGTCGACCACCGCACCGTCACTCAGGTCTCCCGCGACGGCGACCGCCGTGCCGCCCCCCGACCGGATCTCGTCGACGACGCTCCCGGCCCCGTCGGCGTTCAGGTCGGCGACGACGACCCCGGCCCCCTCGGCGGCGAACCGCAGCGCGGCGGCGCGGCCGATGCCGGAGGCGGCCCCGGTGACGACGACGCTCTTGCCGGACAGACCCGCACCGGATGTGGCACCCATGAGAACTCCTCTGCTCGACCTATGGACATGTCGATGTGCCGATGGACTGTCGGCATTCGTCGGCGTGCACCAGCGTACTGGTTACTGTCACAGTGCGACACAAAGGCATCGTGCGCCATTTCGGCAGCGCACGACATAAAATAGGGTGTTCACAGCGAGCGAAGGGGCGTGTATGACCGGACGGGCCGGTGGCGCCACGGGGCGACCGCCATTGACGGAGCGGCGCCGCGCCGAGACGCGCCGGGAGATCGCCGAGGAAGCGGTACGGCTGTTCGTCGCGCGGGGTGTGGCGGCGACCACCGCGGAGGACATCGCCTCCGCCGCGGGGATCTCCACCCGCACCCTGTGGCGGTACTTCCGCTCCAAGGAGGAGTGCGTCCGCCCGCTGCTCACCACGGGCCTGGAGGCCCTGGCCCGTCAGGTGCGGGACCGGAACGGAGCCGTCCCCCTCGCCGAGTCCGTCCTGCACGCCCACCACGGCGAGGGCGCGGAGCAGGAGCCGCGGGCCCTGCGCGACCTGGTGCGGCTGTGCCGGGACGAACCGGGACTGCGTGCCGTATGGCTGGAGGCGCACTACGACGCCGAGGCCGAGTTCGCCGCGATGATCGCCGACCGTACGGGCCGCCCCGCCGACGGCCTCGCCGTCCGCATGGAGGCGGGCGTACTGAACACCGCGCTGCGCATCGCGGTGGAGGACTGGGCCCTACGGCCCGACCCGTCGGAGGGGCCGCCCCTGGGGGACACCGTGGCGGCCGCCCTGCGCCTGATCACCCACGTCTCCGCGCCGGAAACCCCCCGGCCCGCCTGACGGCCGTTTGCGCACTCCGCCCCTCCCTCCGCTCCCGGTCCGGGGGGGGCGCCCCCCCCGGGGGGGGGGGCCGCCCCCCCCCGGGGGGGGGCCCCGGGGGGGGGGGGGGGGGCGGGGGCCGGGGGGGGGGGGGGGGCGGGGGCGCCCCCCCCCCCCCCCCCCGGGGGCGGGGCGGGGCCCCCCCCCCCCCCCCCCCCCCCCCCGGGGCCGGGGGGCCCCCCCCCGGGGGGGGGGGCGCCCCCCCCGGACCGGGATGCTCAGCCGTGCGAGGTCTCGGCGACGTCGACCGTTTCGGAGCCTTCGCGACGTATCCGCTCGACGCCCCAGGCACCGAGCGGCCCGAGCGCTCGGTTGAGCGTGCGCCCGTGGCCGGTCAGGGAGTACTCCACCCGCGGCGGTACCTCCGCGTGGACCTCCCGGTGCACGAGCCCGTCCTCCTCCATCTCGCGCAGGTGCTGGGTGAGCATCTTCTCGCTCACCCCCGGCAGACCGCGGCGCAGCTCGGCGAAGCGGCGTACGCCATGGGCGTCGAGCTCCCAGAGGATCAGTCCCTTCCACTTGCCGCTCACCACGTCGAGCGCGGCGTCGATGCCACAGATGTAAGGCCCGCGTCTCGGCGCCCTGGCCATCGTCGACCCTCCTTACGAAAAGGTAAGTACCGCAGTAAATAGTGGGTACTTCCGAGAATAAGGGCGCCCTTCGAGCATGGAGGGGTGAACGGACGACAGAACCACACCACTGGACGGAACAGCGCTGTCACGATGATCGGGCTCGGCCCGATGGGGCAGGCGATGACCCGTACCCTCCTCACCGCCGGCCACCCGGTCACCGTCTGGAACCGCACCGCCGGCCGGGCCGACGGCGTCGTCGCCGACGGAGCGACACGCGCGGCGACACCCCGCGAGGCGGTCGAGGCGAGCGACCTCGTGATCCTCAGCCTCACCGACTACCGGGCGATGTACGACGTCCTCGACGGCGCCACCGCCTCGCTCGCCGGGCGGACGCTGGTCAACCTGAGCTCCGACACTCCCGACCGCACACGCGAGGCGGCGGCCTGGGCAGCGGGCCATGATGCCGCCTTCCTCACCGGTGGCGTCATGGTCCCCCCGCCGATGGTCGGCACGGAGGCAGCCCATGTCTACTACAGCGGCCGCGGCGAGGTGCTGGAACGCCACCTGGCGGCGTTGACACCGCTCGGCACGCCGAAGCATCTGGGCGAGGATCCGGGCCTCGCCCAGATGATGTACCAAGCGCAGCTCGCGGTGTTCCTCACCACGCTGTCCGGACTGATGCACGCGACGGCGATGCTGGGCACCGCGGGGATGAAGGCCGGGGAAGCGCTGCCGGAGTTGCTCTCCTCCGCCGACTCGATCGGCGACATCCTGAGGGCCGGCGAAGACGACCCCGGCGCCGCGCTGGACGCCGGGGAGCATCCCGGTGATCTCAGCACGGTCACCATGATGGGGGCGACGTCCGACCACATCGTGGAGACCAGCACGTCACTCGGTCTCGATCTCGCGCTCCCGCTGGCCGTGCAGTCCCACTACGGGCGCGCGATCGAGAACGGGTACGGCAGCGACGGCTGGACCCGCATCATCGACAGCATCCGAGCACCACGCCGACCGGACGCGGGGCCGTGAACACGCTCAGCCCCGCCCCTGCTCCGTGGCCGGAGCGGTGCCGAGCTGTACCAGGGCGGGTGCCGGTGCGGCGCAGCATCCGCCTCCGTTCTGCTCGCTCTCGGGGGCGTCGAAGAGGCCCGCGCCGCCGCAGACTCCGGTCTCGGGGAGGGTGAGTTCGACGCGGTCGGCGGCCTCGAGGTCTCCGGCGATCGCGGCGGCGACGGAGCGGACCTGCTCGTGGCCGGTCATGGCGAGGAAGGTCGGGGCGCGGCCGTAGGACTTCATGCCGACGAGGTAGACGCCCTGTTCGGGGTGGGACAGCTCGCGGTGGCCGTGCGGGTAGACGGTGCCGCAGGAGTGCTGGTTGGGGTCGATCAGCGGGGCGAGTGCCACCGGGGCCTGGAGCCGCTCGTCCAGGCCGAGCCGCAGCTCGGACAGGAACGACAGGTCGGGGCGGAAACCGGTCAGCACGATCACTTCGTCCACGGCGTCGAGCCGCCGGCCGTCCTCCGCCACGAGAACGGGACGCCCGTCGCCGTCCCGCTCGACCGCCTCGGTACGGAAGCCGGTGACCGCGGCGGCGTGCCCGGCCTCGACGGCGGCCTTGGCTGCCAGGCCGAGCGCGCCGCGGGCCGGCAGTTCGTCGGCCTCGCCGCCGCCGAAGGTCGAGCCGGAGATGCCCCGGCGCAGGACCCACAGGGCCTTCGTGCCGGCGCCCTCGTCGGTCTCGGCGAGGGCGGCCAGGTGGGCCAGTGCGGTGAAGGCCGAGGCACCGGAGCCGATGACGGCGGTGCGCCTGCCCGCGTAGCGGGCGCGGACCGCCGGGTCCTCCAGGTCGGGGACGCGGTGGGCGATGCGGTCGGCGGCCGCCTTCTCGCCGAGGGCGGGCAGGCCGCTGCCACCGGCCGGGGAGGGCGTCGTCCAGGTGCCCGAAGCGTCGATCACCGCACGCGCGAACAGCCGCTCCTCACGCCCGTCCGCATGGGCGACGTGGACGACGAACGGCTGGTCCGCACGGTCCGCGTCGACGAGGCGGTCCCGGCCGGCGCGGGAGACGCCCGTCACGCGGGCGCCCAGGCGCACACGGTCACCGAGGACGTCGGCGAGCGGCTGGAGGTACCGCTCGGCCCAGTCACCGCCGGAGGGGTAGGTGTCCGGGGCGGGCCGCACCCAGCCGGTCGGGGCGAGCAGCTTCTCGGCGGCCGGGTCCACGAGCTCGCCCCAGGTGGAGAACAGCCGGACATGGGCCCACTCGCGGACGGCCGAGGCCACGGCCCCGCCGGCCTCCAGGACCAGCGATTCGATGTCACGCCCGGTCAGGTGAGCGGCGGCGGCAAGTCCGACGGGCCCGGCTCCGATGACGACGACGGGGAACTGCTGAGCACTCATGAGGGTCGGCCTCCTACTGGGGCGTGGCGGAGTCGGTGGCGTACGGGAGGGCGGCCCGGCGCGGTCCGCGTTCCGCCGCTCGCGGGACCTGTCCTGCCGGAACCCCTCTACTTCGACACTTGTCGATACAGCAGAGCTTGCCACCCTCATGGATGGACGTCAATATAGAAGAATGTCGATATCAGAGACGGCGAGCCTGCCCCTCGCGCAGGGCGACGACGTGGTGCCGTGCTGCCCGCCGATCACCGCCGGGGAGCTGTCGCCCGCGGACGCGGAGAAGACGGCCGCCATGTTCAAGGCGCTGTCGGACCCGGTGCGCCTGCGGCTGTTCTCCAGGATCGCCTCGCATCCGGGAGGAGAGGCCTGCGTCTGCGACATCGCCGACGTCGGCGTCTCCCAGCCGACCGTCTCCCATCACCTGAAGAAGCTGCGCGAGGCCGGCCTGCTGACCTCCGAGCGACGCGGCACCTGGGTCTACTACAAGGTCGCGCCCTCCGTGGTGGCGGCCCTGTCCGCCCTGCTCGACCTGCGCGGCTGACCGGCCACCTCCACCGCTTCCACCAAGGGTTCGCCCGTCGGTGGAAGCGGTGAAGCGGTGGAAGCGGTGTGCCGTCAGCGGCCCCCTCCGTCGGTGGTCAGTGCGGACGGGGCGAACTTCTTGCGCCAGGCCAGGGACACGTAGATCAGGCCGACCAGGATCGGCACTTCGATGAGCGGGCCGACGACGCCGGACAGGGCCTGGCCGGAGGTGACGCCGAAGGTGGCGATGGCGACCGCGATGGCCAGTTCGAAGTTGTTGCCCGCCGCGGTGAAGGCGAGGGTGGTGGTTCGGTCGTAGGCCAGGCCGATCGCCTTGCCCAGGGCGAAGGTGCCGCACCACATGACGGTGAAGTAGACCAGCAGGGGCAGCGCGATGCGGGCCACGTCCAGCGGCTGCGAGGTGATGGTCTTCCCTTGCAGGGCGAAGAGGATGACGATCGTGAAGAGCAGCCCGTACAGCCCCCAGGGGCCGATCTTCGGCAGGAACTTCTGCTCGTAGCCCTCGCGGCCCATCTTCTTCTCGCCGATGCGGCGGGTGAGGAACCCGGCCAGCAGCGGGACGCCGAGGAAGACGACGACGTTCAGGGCGATCTTCCACATCGAGATGTCCAGGTGCTCGCCGTCGCCGAGGCCGAGCCAGCCGGGCAGCAGGTCCAGGTAGAACCAGCCCAGCAGGCCGAAGGCCAGGACCTGGAAGACCGAGTTGAGGGCGACCAGGACGGCTGCCGCCTCCCGGTCGCCGCAGGCGAGGTCGTTCCAGATGATGACCATGGCGATGCAGCGGGCCAGGCCGACGATGATCAGGCCCGTGCGGTACTCGGGCAGGTCCGGCAGGAAGATCCAGGCCAGCGCGAACATCACCGCCGGACCGGCGACCCAGTTGACGACCAGTGAGGAGACCATCAGCTTGCGGTCACCGGTGACCGCGTCGAGCCGGTCGTAGCGGACCTTGGCCAGGACCGGATACATCATGATCAGCAGGCCGACGGCGATGGGCAGCGAGATGCCGCCGATCTCCACCTTCGCCAGGGCGTCGTTCAGTCCCGGAATGGCGCGGCCCAGGCCGAGGCCGAGGGCCATGGCGAGCAGGATCCACACCGCCAGGAAGCGGTCGAGCGTCGACATCTTCGCGGCGATCGACGTTTCCCCGCCGGTGGTCGCGGGTGCTTCGGTGCGGGTCACGGACAGGCCCTCTTGTTCCCGGCGGCGGTGCGGGCGGACTCGGCCAGGTCGGCGAACCGGCCGGCAAGCTGGGCGATGACGTCGGGGCGCAGCTTGTAGTACGTGAACCGGCCGCACGGCTCCGTCTCCACCACCCCGGCTTCCCGCAGCACCCTCAGATGGTTGGAGAGGTTGGTCTGCCGCGCGCCGGTCTCCTCCACCAAGTGGGTGGTGCACAGCGTTTCTTGGGCGAGCAGGGTCACGATGTGAAGCCTGAGCGGGTCGGCGAGAACCCGGAGCAGGTCAGTGTCGACTGACGTCATCATGGACTGATATTCTCACATCAGTGGTGGCTGACATCACCGGGTGCTGACCTCACGTGCACCTGATCTCGTGAGACAAGAGAGACCTCCGATGTCCGACAAGCCCTCCGTGCTCTTCGTCTGCGTCCACAACGCGGGCCGTTCCCAGATGGCCGCCGCCTGGCTGACCCACTTGGCCGGGGACCGCGTCGAGGTCCGCTCCGCCGGTTCCGCTCCCGCCGACCAGGTCAATCCGGCCGCCGTCGAGGCCATGCGCGAGGCCGGCATCGACATCTCCGCCGAGACCCCGAAGGTGCTGACCATCGACGCGGTCAAGGAGTCCGACGTCTGCGTCACCATGGGCTGCGGCGACACCTGCCCGGCCTTCCCCGGCAAGCGCTACCTGGACTGGGCGCTGGACGACCCGGCCGGCCAGGGCGTCGAGGCCGTCCGCCCGATCCGCGACGAGATCAGGAAGCGGGTCGAGGACCTGATCGCGGAGATCGCGCCGGAACCGACGGCCTGAGAAGCCGGTCCGAGCGGTCCGCCCGAGAGATCGGCCCGAGCGGGTCCCGGCGGGACAGGAGGGTCAGACCGCCGCCGGCTCCTGCGGGCTCATGGGCCCCAGGACCTCGCGCACCCGGCGCAGCCCGGCGGGGTCGACGGAGTACCAGACCCAGGTGCCTCGCCGCTCGCGGTTCAGCAGTCCGGACTCGGTCATGACCTTGAGGTGATGACTGACGGTGGGCTGTCGCAGGCCCAGGCAGTCCGTGAGGTCACAGACGCACGCTTCCCCCCGGGGAGCCCGCTCGATGAGGTGCAGCAACTGCAGTCGCGTCGGGTCGGCGACGGCCTTCAGCACGGCGGCGAGCCGCTCGGCCTCGCCACGGTCGATCAACAGGCAGGCCAGGTCCGTCGCACACGCTTCCGGGCCGTCCGACACCGTCTCCGCCCGCACGCCGTACGAAGAGATAGCCATCCTTGCAGCATAGGTGCGGGCCAGGGGTTCCTCCGGTACGGAAAGCCAGTCCTTCCCGCCTGTTCACCAGGGGTTCGCCTGCGCCACAGACCCTCCAGCAACCCGGCACACACCGGGCCGTTGGGCAACGGGCAACGGGCAACGGGCAACGGGCAACGGGCAACGGGCAACGCTCCCGCTCAGGACTCCTGCTTCGCCTTGAGAGCGTCGAGGTCCTTGCGCAGCTCGGCGTCCTGCTCCGCGTTGAGCGGCACGAAGTTGGCCTTCTCGGCGATGCGCTTGTTGTTCTCGACGTAGTACTCGATGAACGCCGCGACCTCCGGCTTCTCCAGCGAGGACGCCTTCGGGTAGATGAACAGCGGTCGCGCCAGCGGCTTGTAGCTGCCGTCCTGAACGGCCTGCACGGTCGGGGCGACGCAGCCGTCACCGCTGTCGATCGCCAGGGCCTTCAGCTTGTCCTTGCTCTCCTCGTAGTAGGAGTGGCCGAAGTAGCCCATGCCGCCCACGGATCCCGAGACACCCTGCACGATGAGGTCGTCGTCCTCGTTCACCTTGTAGTCGGTGCGCGAGGCGCCCTCCTCACCGTTGACGGCGTCGGTGAAGTAGTCGAAGGTGCCCGATTCCGTTCCGGGACCGAACAGTTCCAGTTCCTGGTCGGGGAACGTCGCATCGACCTGGTTCCAGTTGTCGATCTTCGAACCGGGCTGCCAGATCATCCTCAGCTGGTCCACCGTGAGGCACTCGGCGAAGTCGTTGTCCTTGCTCACCACGACGGACAGGCCGTCACCGGCGACCTGGAGTTCCTGGTACTCGACCCCCTTCAGCTTGCAGGCCGACGCCTCGATGTCCTCGATCGCGCGCGAAGCGTTGGAGATGTCGGTCTCGCCGTGGCAGAACGTGTCGAAACCGCCACCGGTTCCGGACGTGCCGACGGTGACCTCGACGTCGGCGTTCTCCGCCCGGAAGAGCTCGGCCGCCACCGTGGACAGCGGAGCCACCGTGCTGGAACCGTCCACCTGGACGGTGCCCGACGGCTTCTCCCTCTCACCGCCGCTGCCGTCCGACCCCGCCTCGGCACTGCCGCACGCGCTCACGGCCAGCAGTACAGCCGCCGTCAGAACCACAGGGGTCTTGGCCCTGCGCAACGAGGTGGGAATGTTCACGTGTCTCTCGATCCTGGTGACCGCCGAAGGTGCCCGGCATGCCGATGAGGAACGCGATGCGCTCCGTTGGGACACTTGGATCGAATCCCACCTATACGAATCGAGGGCGTACAAGCGACCACTGGGACATGAACCATGGGTATCCACCCATATGGAGGCATCCGGTGGGCGGTGACGCAGGCAACGGCCCGGCATCGCCCGATGGGTCGGTCTTTGGGGAATCGGCTGTGCGGATCGGTGCAGGTCGGCGTCCGGGCCCGTTGTCAGTGGCGGGCGGCATGATGCCGGTCATGACTACTCCCGCAGCAGTGATCGTGGATGCCGCCGCCTACGCGCAGGCGGTCGAGAACGCCGTGAGCGCGGCGGCCGCCTACTACGAGGGCGGCACCTCGCCGTTGGACGACGACACCTACGACCGGCTGGTCCGCGGGATCGCCGCTTGGGAGACGGCGCACCCGGACGAGGTCCTGTCCGGCTCCCCCACCGGCAAGGTCGCCGGCGGCGCGGTGGAGGGCGACATACCGCACACGGTGCCGATGCTCAGCCTCGACAACGTCTTCTCGGCCGAGGAGTTCATGGCGTGGACGGCGTCCCTGGCCCGACGCATCGGCCGTGAGGTCACCCGCTTCAGTGTGGGCCCGAAGCTGGACGGGCTCGCGATCGTCGCCCGCTACAGCGACGGTCGTCTCACCCGGCTGATCACTCGTGGGGACGGGATCGCCGGGGAGGACGTCTCGCACGCGATCGGCACCGTCGTGGGGCTGCCCGAGCGGCTGGCCGAGCCGGTCACCGTGGAGGTGCGCGGTGAAGTCCTGATGACGGCGGCCCAGTTTGAGTACGCGAACGAGGCCCGCACGGGCCACGGCGGTCAGCCGTTCGCCAATCCGCGCAACGCCGCCGCGGGCACCCTGCGGGCGAAGGAGCGGCTCTACACCGTGCCGATGACGTTCTTCGGCTACGGACTGCTGCCGCTGCCCGGCACCGACGGTCCCCTTGCCGAGCGGCTGGCGGAGCTCCCCCACAGCGACCTGATGTCCCTGGCCGCCGGGCTCGGCGTGCACACCAGCGCCGCGACCGCGGTCCCGGAATCCGTCGCCGAGTCGCCGGAGCAGGCCCTGTCCCGGGTGAAGGAAATCGCCGCGGTACGGGTGGAGTTGCCGTTCGGCATCGACGGGATCGTCATCAAGGCCGACCTCGCCGCGGACCAGCGGGACGCCGGATCCGGCTCCCGCGCGCCCCGGTGGGCGATCGCGTACAAGCTGCCGGCCGTGGAGAAGATCACCCGGCTGCTGGAAGTGGAGTGGAACGTCGGGCGGACCGGCATCATCGCCCCGCGCGGCGTCCTCGAACCAGTGGTCGTCGACGGCTCCACCATCACCTACGCCACCCTGCACAACCCGGCCGACATCACCCGGCGCGACCTGCGGCTCGGCGACCACGTCATGGTCCATCGCGCCGGTGACGTCATCCCCCGCATCGAGGCCCCCGTCGTCCACCTGCGCACCGGCGAGGAACAGCCCATCGTCTTCCCCGAACAGTGTCCGCGCTGCGGATCGGACATCGACACCAGCGGGGAGCGCTGGCGGTGTGCGCAGGGCCGCAACTGCCACCTGGTCGCCTCGCTCTCCTACGCCGCGGGACGCGACCAGCTCGACATCGAGGGCCTGGGAGCCACCCGTGTCGTCCAGCTCGTCGACGCGGGTCTCGTCGCCGATCTCGCCGACGTGTTCGCCCTCCGGCGCGACCAACTGCTCGGCCTGGAGCGGATGGGTGAGACCAGCACCGACAATCTGCTCGCCGCGATCGCCGCGGCCAAGGAGCAGCCGCTGTCGCGGGTGCTCTGCGCGCTCGGCGTCCGCGGCACCGGCCGGTCCATGTCCCGGCGCATCGCCCGGTACTTCGCCACCATGGACAACATCCGCTCCGCCGACGCCGAAACGATGCAGCGGGTGGACGGCATCGGACCGGAGAAGGCACCCTCGATCGTCACGGAACTCGCCGAACTCGCCCCGCTCATCGACAAGCTCGTCGCGGCGGGCGTCAACACGACGGAACCCGGCGCCACTCCGCCTCCGGCCACCGACACCGACGCCGACGCCGACGCCGACGGCCGGAACACGGCCGGGACGCCTGGAGCGGACCGCCCGCTGGCCGACATGACGGTGGTGGTCACCGGTGCGATGACCGGAGATCTGGAGAAGCTCTCCCGCAACGAGATGAACGAACTCATCGAACGGGCCGGCGGCCGCTCCTCCTCCAGCGTTTCCAGGAGGACCACCCTCGTCGTCGCCGGAGAAGGTGCCGGCTCCAAGCGCGCCAAGGCCGAACAGCTCGGCATCCGCCTCACCACCCCGGACGAGTTCGCCACGCTGGTCGCGGGGCTTCTGGAGTGACCGTCGCGACGACCGTGGGAAGCAGGGGTCGTTCCCGGTGACGACCGCCCGGGTCCGGGAGCGCGCGGTACACCCTGATCACCCGGAGTCCGGGACCCTCCACCGTCCCGGGCCGGCAGCCGTCGGCGGTGGCCCGCCCGGGCTGGGGAGGATCGTTTCCCGCGCCCCGGTCCGGCGGCGCGTGCCGGACCGGGGGCCGGGTACTCGGCGGGCCTCACGGGCGTCGCCGAAAGGAGCTTCCGATGGCCGGCACAGCGGGCGAGAGGGTAGTGGTCACGGGCGCGACCGGCAATGTGGGGACGAGCCTCGTACGCCTGCTCTCCGAGGACCCGGAGGTCGAGTGGGTGCGAGGCGTCGCCCGGCGGACGCCCGATTGGACCCCGCCGAAGACCGAGTGGCACGCCGTCGATCTGGCGTCCGAGCGGGCCGACCCGACGGAGGTGTGCCGGGGAGCGACCGCCGTGGTGCATCTGGCGTGGGCGTTCCAGCCGACGCACGATCCGGCGAGCACCTGGCGCACCAACGTGCTCGGCAGCATGAGGATGTTCGAGGCGGCCGCGGCCGCGGGGGTACCGACGCTCGTGCACGCCTCCTCCGTGGGGGCCTACTCCCCCGGTCCCAAGGACCGGGCCGTCGACGAGTCCTGGCCGACACACGGCTGGCCGGACGCGGCCTACTGCCGTGAGAAGGCGTACCTGGAACGGGCCTTGGACGTCTTCGTCCGTGACCACCCCGGGGTGCGGGTGGTACGTATGCGCCCTGCGTTCCTCTTCAAGCGGGAGTCGGCGAGCGAGCAGCGCCGCATCTTCGGCGGTCGCTTCCTCCCCGGCCCGGTGGTCCGCCCCGAGCTGCTGCCCTTCCTCCCGGACGTCCCCGGCCTGACGGTGCAGGCCCTGCACACGGACGACGCCGCTCAGGCCTACCGGCTGGCCGTGCACTCGGCCGGGGCCCGGGGCGCCTTCAATCTCGCTGCCGACCCCGTGGTCGACAGCGACCTCCTCGCCGAGATGCTCGGCCTGCGCCCGGTGCGGCTGCCGCGTACGGCGGCCCGGTCCGCCGTCGCCGCCGCCTGGGGACTCCGTCTCCTTCCCGCCTCTCCTCACCTCTTCGACGCGGTACTGCGGCTGCCCCTGATGGACTGCTCCCGCGCCCGCACGGAACTGGGCTGGCGGCCGGAGTACACCGCGACGGAGGTGCTGCGGGAGTTCCTGGACGGGTTGCGGCACGGCGCGGGCGCCGACACCGCGCCCATGCGAGGACGCAAGGTCGGCTGAAGGCGGCACGAACGGGCCCGGCACCCTCGCGTGCCGGGCCGCTGGTGTCAACGGTTCATGGCCGCCCAGAACTCCTCGAAGGACATCTGGCCGTCGCCGTTGGCGTCGAGCGAATCGATCAGTTCCTGGGCCTCCGACTCGGTGATCTCGGAACCCTCCAGCTCCGCCACGACCTTCCGGTACTCGTCTGCGGTGACCAGGCCGTCCCCGTCCAGGTCGTAGCGCTCGAAGACCTTCCGCGCCGCTGTCTCCACGATGTCCGCCATGTGCTCCGTCTTTCTGCGATCTTCGCTGACGGGCCCACACTATCCGTCCGCCCGGGAGCGAACGCGGGCGCTGCCCCAGCCCGCCCGGGACGCCGCCCCCGGTCCGCGTACATCGTGGCGGAGGCCACGCCCCGACCCGAGCGGCCACCGGTGTTCCTGCCGTTCAGCTGTCCAGGCGGTGCTTGCCGAGCAAGGCGACCATTTCGGCGTCATGGGGCGGTGAGGTACCAGTGGCCGGCGAGGGTGCCGGGCCGGCGACATGACACGAGTCCTCCCGTCCGGTTCCGGTTCACTCTCGGGTCCGCCCACCGGCTCAGCCGTGCCGGGACTCGGGCACGGTGATCACCGGGCACTCCGCCCGGTGCAGGAGGCCGTGCACCACCGATCCCAGTCTCATGCCGGAGTACCCCCCGCGCCCGCGTCTGCCGACGACGACCACCAGGGCGCCGGTCGAAGCGCGGGCCAGTTCCTCCACCGGGTGGCCGCGCAGGACCTCATGGGTGATCTTCACATCCGGGTACCTCCCTCCCCGTCCCGCTACGGTCTCGGACAGGATCCGGCGCCGCTCGTCGAGCCCCGCCTCTTCGTCGCCGAAGGACACGACGGGCCGCCGCCACACCCACACGGCGTGCAGGGCGGCGCCGTGCAGCGCTGCCTCTTCCACGGCGAACTCCATGGCGGCTCTCGAGGGTCCGCTGCCGTCGACCCCCACGACGAGACGGGGATGCCGTTGCCCCGCGCGCTCCGGCTCCCTGACCACGACGACCGGGCAGTCCGCCCGGGCACTCACCGGAACGGCCACCGAGCCCGCGCTGAGGAGCTCTTCCGGTCGGCTGAGCCGACGGGAACCGACAACGACCATCCGGGCCTGCACCGCCTTCCGGCAGAGCGCCGCCGCCGGCGTCCCGTCGAGCAGTTCCGTCGCCAGGGGCACTTCCGCGTACAGCGCCCGCACCGTGGCGATCGCGTCGGCGAGCGCACCCTCGCCCTGGACCCGGAGCATGGTGCGATTCCAGGGCGCGTCGACGTGCTGCCCGCCGGACAGGGGCGGCACCGCCACCACGAGCCGCAGGGGCGACCGCCTGCGGACAGCCTCGTCGGCCGCCCAGGCGAGCGCCGGAACGGACTGCTCGCGCGGGTCGATCCCGACGATCACCTCATTGCGTACAGCGGTGTTCTGCATGGCTCCTCCTGCCGCCTCGTGCCGTCATGGGGAACGGACTGCCACGAGTGGGCCCGGCATCGCCGTAAGTGCCCTCGGCCGTGCCCCGTTCAGTGACGCTCGGACGGGACGCTCCGTTCACGCCGTCATCGCCGCCGCACGAGAGCCGGGACCGGCAAGTCTCCGCCCGGGGGCCGAAGGTCCCGCGTGCGGCCTGTCCCGCTCCATTCTTTCCCCGGACGGGCTCGCCCGCCGCCCCACGCCGGCGAGCCGGCCCCGGTCCCGGCCGAGGGAAGCCCCGGCGGTTCCGCTTCCCGCCAGGGACCACGGCGACCGGTCGGATCGCGCGGGCGGTGACCGCGAACTCACCGACCCCAGCACGGGGCGGCGATGTTCTCCGTCATGATCTCTTCGGCTCCCCTGCGAGGTCGGACGGTCGCAGTTGCCCCGGCCTCTTTTGAGAGCGAACGTGGTGAAGGAGGTCACCGAAGCAGCCAGAGAGTGGGTGATCATGCGAGCACTCGTCTACCACGGCCCCGGACAGACCGCCTGGGACAAGGTCATGGATCCGGCGATCGAGGACCCGACCGACGCGATCGTGCGCGTCGACGCCACCACCGTCTGCGGCACCGATCTGCACATCCTGCACGGAGAACTCCCCGAAGTGAAGCCCGGAACGGTCCTCGGCCACGAGGCTGTCGGCGAGGTGATGGACATCGGCCGCGAGGTCCACTCCATTGGCCCGGGCGATCAGGTGATCGTGTCGTCCGTCACGGCCTGCGGCCACTGTCAGCCCTGCCGGGACAACACGTTCGGACAATGCCGCGGCGGGGGCGGATGGATCCTCGGGGATCTGATCAACGGCACCCAGGCCGAGTTCGTACGGGTGCCCTTCGCCGATTACTCCACCCGGCGGACGCCCGGCACCTTGGCGCTCGATGACGCCGTCCTGTTCTCCGAAGTCCTCCCCACCGCCTACGAGGTCGGTGTGCGCAACGGACACGTGGGCCCCGGAGACACCGTCGTCGTCGTGGGCGCCGGTCCGATCGGACTCGCCGCGGTCATGACGGCGCGGATCTACTCGCCGCGCAGAATCGTCGCGGTGGACCTGTCCTCCTCCCGGCTGGAAGCCGCCGGCCGGCTGGGGGCCGACGCCGCCGAGCTGCCCGGACAGCTGATGGCCGATCTCGCGGACGGGCCCGGCGCCGACGTGGTCATCGAGGCCGCCGGAGCCCCGGACAGCTTCGTCCTGTGCACCCGGGCCGTCCGCTCGGGCGGGCACATCGCCAACATCGGCATGCACGGCAAACCGGCCACACTCCATCTCGAGGCGCTGTGGCGCAAGAACGTGACGATCAGCACCGGCCAGGTCGACACCTCCTCCACGCCTTGGCTGCTCGATCTGGTGACGTCCGGACGCCTGCACATCTCCCCGCTCGTCACCCACACCTTCGGCCTCAGCCAGATGAAGGACGCCTATGAGGTCTTCTCCCACGGCACCGACACCGGCGCCCTCAAGGTCGTACTGCACCGCGAATAGAGCGCCCCGGCCGGTGACCGGCCGCGAGACGGACCTGCGGCTCCACCGAGCCTTCCGGCCGCCGTGCCCGAGGCGTCGGTTCTCCTGCTCCTCGCCGGCCCCTCCTTCGCTGTCCACGTGAACTGTCTGCGTTTCGATGCCCGTGGCTCGCGGTGCCCGGCCGCGGAGGACCTGCCGGCGTATCCGTCGAGGGCGCCGTCCGGCCCTCGCTCGCCGGGCCGTCGGGCCTGGTCGAGCGGGACCTCACCGCACGGGGCCGGCGGGGACGCGGGCGGGGCGCCCCCGGCAAGCGGAGGTGCCCCGGCCCGACGGCTCCGCGGCCGTCAGAGCAGCCAGCGGTTGCGGCTGACGAAGGGCAGCCGCGCCCAGACCCTGCCCAGGCCCCAGGTGGCGCCGGCGCCCGCGGCGGCGAGGGCGACCAGGACGACGGCGTAGATCAGGTGGTAGTCGACGAACGGGTTCGTCGACATGCTCGGCGAACCGTCCGGCAGATGCCGGGCCGGCGGCCATTCCGCGACCCACATCAGGGCCATCATGGCGCTGCCGCCGGCCGCGGCGAGCCACAGGCCGACGCCCGCGATCAGCGCGATTCCGATGCCGAGCAGGCCGAGCATGAACAGCCAGTCGGCCCACGCCGCCCCGGCCCAGTCGTGGAAGGTGGACTCCATCGGTCCGACGGCGACACCGCTGAGGAAGCCCCGGGTCGGCGATCCGCCCTCGATCCACCCCTTGCCGGAGGGGGTCGCGTAGCCGAAGCCGAACGTCTTGTCCAGGAACGCCCACAGGAAGACGAAGCCCGTCAGCAGACGGAGGCCGGCGAACACGTACGCGCGGGTCCCGGTCGCCTCGGCGGTCACCGGCTCGGCAGGCGCGGGAGCCTCCCCGGCACCGTGCAGGGGCGGGAGGCGGAATCCCCGGCGCCGGTGGGGGTGGTCGTGAACTGCCATGATGCTCATCCCTTCCAGAGGGTGACGCAGGACGTGGACGACTCTCCTTGCCTCTTCATTGCCTCTTCAATGTCTCGCGTCACCGACACCCGCCACAGGGGCCGCAAGGCCCGGACAGCGGGCCGAACGCCCCCTGGGCAAAGTCCAAAAGAAGCGGCGGTGCTCGGTGAGGAATGCCTGGCGGCGGGCACGCGCATGGTTCCTCCTGGACGTGTACACGTCCAGGAGGAACCATGCGCGTGCCCTCCGCGGTTCGCGGTGAGCCCCATCACCGGCGCGCTCGGCGCGCACTTCCGGTGTGCCGCCCGGGCGGATCAGCACGCTGCCCGGTCGCTCACCTGACGCAGGCAAGCCGACTCACCCATTGGGACAGCGTGAGCGAGGTGGTCAGGGCCCCTCGGGCCGCACTGTGCCGGCGGCGTCGGTGCCGCGAACCATCGTGGCACCCGGCCGACCCGGGCAGGCACGACGGCTGCTGCCGGCCGGGGTCGTGCGCCAGGGCCTTGCGAAGAGAGGACAGGTGTGCGGCCACGGCCGCGAGGCAGTGATGCTCGTCCCGGCAGTCAGGGCAGGTCGCCAGGTGGGCGCGGACCGCGCTCGCCTCGCCGGGGTCCAGGACGTTGAGGGCGTGTCCTTCCAGCAGGTCGCCGATGGTGCGGCAATCCTGGGAGAGAGTAAGCATGGCGGGTCCCTTCGTGCGGGGGTGAGAATCGCGCCGTCAACGGGGCCGGTATACGGCTGGTGCACCGGTACACGGCTCCGTTTCATGACCTCACCATCGCCCAGGAAAGGCCCCTTGCGCGTCGTCCCCGTGCAGCAATTCCCGGGTACCACGGCCGCGGTATCCGGCAGGCCGGCCTACGACAGGGCCACAACGCGCTCCGCGGCCACGCCGGCATTCACCCGGTCGCTGAGGGACGAGTCGCCGTCGTCGCCGGGCTGACCACGCCGCACTGGTAGGCGATGACCACCAGCTGGGCCCGGTCGCGGGCGTCCAGCTTGGTCATGGCCCGGTTGACGTGGGTCTTGGCCGTCAGCGGGCTGACGAACAGACGCTCGGCGATCTCGTCGTTCGACAGTCCCAGCGCGACAAGCCCCAGGACATCGCGTTCCCGTCGCGTCAGGCATTCCAGCCGCTCGTGCACGGCTGCCGTGCACGGTTCCGGCTGCGCCAGGAACCGCCTGATCAGCCCTCGGGTCGCCGAGGGGGACAGCAGCGCGTCCCCCTCGGCGACCGTGCGGACGGCGTCGAGCAGTTCCTCGGGCCGGGCGCCCTTGCCGAGAAAGCCGCTCGCACCTGCCCGCAGGGCCTCCGCGACGTACTCGTCGTCCTCGAAGGTGGTCAGGATCAGGACCTTCACCGCCGAGAGGTCCTCGGCCTCGCCGATCAGCCGCGTGGCGACGAGGCCGTCCATCTCGGGCATGCGGATGTCCATCAGGATCACATCCGGTTGCTGCGTCCTCGCCAGCTCCACCGCCTCGCGGCCGTTGGACGCCTCGCCCACGGTCTCCATGTCGTCGGCGGAATCGAACAGCATCCGGAAGGTGCCCCGCAGCAGGGCCTGGTCATCGGCGAGCAGTACGCGGATCGTCATGCCCATCTCTCCTCGGCGTTCCGCCCGATCGGTGCCACCATTGCCGCGCCCGGCCGCAGCGGCAGTTCGGCGGTCACGGTGAAGCCCCCGTCGGGGCGCGCCGCGGCCTCCAGCTTTCCCCCGACGCTGGCCGCACGCTCACGCATCCCGATCAGCCCGTGGCCGGTCTCGGAGTGGGGCTCGTGCGGTCGGGCGCGCCCGTCGTCCTCGACCGTGATCGTCAGCCATTGGGGCCGGTAGTGCAGGTAGAGGCGGGCGTGATCGGCCCCGGCGTGCTTGCGCACATTCGTCAGGGCCTCCTGCACGATGCGGTATGCGGCCAGGTCCACCGCCGGCGCCAGCGGCTCAACCATGCCGTGCCGCATGTGCCTGACGGACAGGCCGACACGCTCGAAGGACGCCAGAAGCTCCGGTACCTGCGCCAGGCCCGGCATCGGATCCCGCGGCGCTTTTGGATCATCGGACTGCCGCAGGAGGCCCACGGTCACCCGGAGTTCCTCCAGCGCGGACCGACTGGTGTCCCGGATGCCCTCCAGAGCGGTGACCAACTGCTCCGGCCGCCGCTCCACCAGGTGAACAGCAACACCGGCCTGCGCGTTGATCAAGGCGATGTGGTGCGCGACCACATCGTGCAACTCGCGCGCGATCCGGACCCGCTCGGCCGCCACCCGCTGCCGCGCCTCCTGCTCACGGGTCCGCTCCGCGTACTCCGCCCGTTCCTCCACGGCCGCCACATACGCGCGGCGTGAGCGCACCCCGTCCCCCACGGCGGCGGGCAGGGCCGTCCAGGCCACCATCGCCACGTTGTCCCGGACGAGCCATGAGCCGGAGCCGGAGCCGAACACCAGGGCTGCCCCGACCAGCAGGGCGGCCGAGGCCGACGCCACCATCCATGCAGTCCGCCGGTCGGTCCGGACGGCCACGGTGTAGACGGACACGATGACCGGACTCGTCACCAGCGGACTCTCCCGAACCCCGAGCACCTGAAAACCCGCCCCGCAGACGAGGGCGATGACCAGGACGCCGAACGGGTGGCGACGACGCCACAGCAACGCGAAACAGCAGACCGCCGCCAGCACCATGGCAGGCGGGCGGACCGAAATCCGGTGCTCGTACGGGATGACGGAGGCGGCCCCGACCGACAGCACGAACAGCACAACCGGCCCCAGCACGTCCAGCATGCCGACCCGGGCGCCCACTCCCCGCCGCCAACCGTTGATCACTGCCATGCCACCACCGTAGGGCCGACACCCGGGTGCCGCTGGCTCGCCGACGCCGGCCGCCACCGCGGAGGCGTCCGATCGGCCCCGGACGACGACAGCCCGTGCAGGTCTGAGCTCAGCCGCTCACGCTGACCGCAGCGCCAACGGTCGATCGGCCCCTCCTCGCCATAGCGGGGCACAGGCTCGACGCAGTACGCGCCGAACGATCTCGCGCGTGTCTCGTCTCCACTACCGTGGATTCATGACGGCGCCGCTGGATGTGCTGGTAGTGGGAGCGGGGCCGACCGGTCTTGCCCTCGCCGCGCAGCTGCGCTCGTACGGAGCGCGGTTCAGGATCGTCGATCGCTCCCTCGACCGGGTGCGGGAGTCGCGGGCGCTCGCCATCCAGCCCCGCACCCTGGAGGCATTGGCGGGCTTCGGGGTGACGGACGAGTTGGTGGCCCGGGGCAACCCGGCGATGCGGCTGCGGCTCCACCTGCCTCGCCGCGTGGTGGCGTTGCGCTTGTTCGACATCGGGCTGACCGACACGGCGTATCCGTTCCTGTTGTTCCTCTCGCAGGCCGAGACGGAGCGCGTCCTCTCCGAGTACCTGGCCGCGCGGGACGTGACGATCGAGCGTGGCAGCGAACTGGTCCGGCTGGAGTCGACGGACTCGTCCGTCGACTGCCGGCTGCGCCACGACGACGGCTCGCAGGAGGCCGTGGAGGCGCGCTACATCGTGGGCTGCGACGGCGCCCACAGCACCGTGCGCAGCCAGAGCGGCATCGGATTCGAGGGATACGCCTACCCGCAGACCTTCCTGCTCGCCGACCTGGAGGTCGACGGGCTGGAGCCGGACTCCGTGCACTCATACATGAGCGGGGCGGGGATGGTGTTCTTCTTCCCCCTCGGCTCGCCTGCCGGCTGGCGCATGCTCGCGATGCGCCCGCCCGACGCCCCGGAGGCCGAGGTGGACCTGCCGTTGTTGCAGGAGATCACCGACCGTTGCACCGGCGAGCGGCTGACGCTGCGGGATCCCGTCTGGATGACCGACTTCCGCCTCCACAACCGTGGCGCCGCCCGCTACCGCTTGGGCCCCTGCTTCCTCGCGGGCGATGCGGCCCATATCCACAGCCCGGCCGGTGCGCAGGGCATGAACACCGGCATCCAGGACGCGCTCAACCTCGGCTGGAAGCTCGCCCTCGTCTGCCGGGGCACAGCGCCAGAGGAACTGCTGGCAACGTATGAGGCCGAGCGGGCACCCGTCGGCCACAGCGTGCTGCGCTTCACCGACCGCGCCTTCAGCATCGCCACCAGCAGCAACCCCGTTATCCGCGTCGGCCGTACCCAGGTCGCCCCGCGTCTGGCGCCGCTGGCGCTCCGCGCGGCCAAGATCCGCGGGCGGCTCTTCCGAACGGTCTCCGAACTGGGCATCCACTACCGGCGCAGTCCCGCGTCCACGGCCGGCTCACGACCGCCCAGGGGCGGGCCGAGAGCCGGGGACCGGCTGCCCGACCTGCCCCGGGGGTTGCAGGCACGCACGGCGGCAGCGGGCTGGCACCTGCTGCTGTCCGGGCCGCCACCCCTCTGGTCGGACGAACGGCTCTCTTCGGCCCTGGAAGGACGGATCGGCCCGGTCTCCGTCCACCGGCTCGGCGGGCAGAGCCCGTGGCCGGGCCTCGCGCAGGGACTCGTTCGTCCCGACGGCTACCTGGGCTATGTCGCACGGGGCGCCGACCTGGACGGACTACGGACCTACCTGGACCGTTGGTTGCCGGTCGGCCACCGTTGATTCCACCCGCCGCAATGCGACCGGTGGCCTCTCCGACCGTTAGGTTGCGCAGTGCCAGCACGCTGGTCTTTCGCCATGAGGCGGCTGTCCTGCGCCGCGCGGAGAGCGGGCCAGGGTAGGCCGGCTGCCCTCGCCGTGCAGGACGGCCGGGGGTGGACTGCCAGGCGAGGACGAGGCGGAAGATGTCGTTGTGGACGAAGAAGCCGCCGGGCCGGCCGGGGATCGGTGCCAGGGTGAACGAACGGGTGAAGTTCATCGGCTTGTCGAAGGCGTTGTCGATGGCGAGGTTGCCGGTGACGAGGACCACGACGCTGCTGTTCGCTCCGGGCTGCGCGTCGATCGAGGTGATCTGCGTCTTGACGACCTTCGGCTCGGGCTTCTTGAGCTGCTCGACGATGTTGCCCGCCCCCTGGATCCGGTTGCCCTCCCAGGTGAGCATCGACTCCGGCCGGTAGAGACTCGCGAGGCTGTCCCGCCCGTCGTAATTGCCGAACGACCGGAAGTAGTGGCCCACGAACGCGTTGGCGATGCCAGCGAAGCCTGCCATGCGCGGAACGTATCAGCCCGACTACAATTGGTGTCCATCGGCTCAGTGACGTTCACCCGGCCAGGTACGGACGGGCCTCCGGCCGGCCCGCTCAGAGCGAGGTCCATCGCGCCACAGGGGTACAACGGCCGGCCGTGCTCCGCGCAGTAACCACAGAACATCATCAGCGACGCCACCTCCTCGGGGCTGGTCATATCCTGCCGGGCCTCCTTCGACTTCACCGCGAACGGGAGCTCGGACGACGCCCGGGTACGGGACCTCATGGTTGCCGTGTCGCCCTCCCACGCGGCCCTCATCCTGGCGGCACCCTCGCTGCGACGCACGCCGACTGGTCGCGCTCCTTGTCGCAGGGCTACGCCAACCGTGCTGACCGCTCGCGAACGACAGAGCCCTCGCACCAACGGCCCTTTGTGAGAGCAAGATCGAGACCGAGCCGCCGACGGCCCGTCGGACCCGATCCAGCCAGGGCTGGCTCGCCCGAGCCAGTGGCTCCGGTTCCGCCTACCCTCGAGATACGGGGTGACCAACCCAGAGAAGGACCGTCATGGATCTCCAGATCAAGGACAAGGTCGCCGTCGTCACCGGGGCGAGCAAGGGCATCGGCCTAGCCATCGCCGACGCGTTCGGCCGTGAAGGCGCACACGTCGTCGCGGGCAGCCGGAGTATCACTCCCGAGCTCGAAGCACTGCACGAGAAGTACGGCGTCACCGCAGTCCCGGTCGACCTGTCCACCGCAGACGGACCAGGCACACTCGTCCGGCTTGCCGTGGACCAGTACGGCAGGGTCGAGATCCTGGTCAACAATCTGGGTGCCGCGACGTCCCGTCCGAGCTTCCTGGACATCGACGAAGCCGAGTGGCAACGCATCTTCAACATGACCCTGTTCAGCGCAGTCCGGGCCAGCCGCGCGGCGCTCCCCCACCTGCTCGACGCGGACGGGGGCGCCATCATCAACATCAGCTCCATCAACGCGCGTATGCCCTTTCCCGCGGTCGTGGACTACTCCGCGGCCAAGGCCGGACTGTCCAGCCTGAGCAAGTCACTGTCCGAAGAGTTCGCACCGCGAGGCGTCCGGGTCAACGCGATCGCCCCGGGACCGGTCCGCACTCCCTTCTGGACCGCCCCGGGCGCCTTCGCCGACGCAACGGCAGCCCAGGCCGGCACCACCGCGCAGGAAGCCATGGACGTAGTCGTGCCGAAGAGCATGGGCATCTCCACCAGACGGATCACCGAAGCTCACGAAGTCGCCGCTCTGACCCTCTTCCTCGCCTCCCCGCTCGCCGGAAACATCACGGGAGCCGAGTTCACCATCGACGGCGGCCAGATCAAGACTTTGTGATTCCTCACCTGCCTGCGCACCCGGTGACCAGGCACCGAGCGGCAGGAGACGGACCTGGCAGCTCCCAGCTCTCACAGCCGGGGTGTCGCCCCGGTCCGTGAGGTGCGCCGAGAGGAAGGGCCCATGACCGCCTCGTACGACACCATCAGCACCAGGCTGGACGGCAACGTCCTGTCCGCCACCTTCGACGCCCCGCCGATCAACCTCATCGGTCCCGAGGTCGTGCGCGACCTGGTGGGACTGCTCGAGGAGCTCTCGCACCCGGACTCTGTCCGCGTGGTGGTCTTCGACAGCGCGGATCCCGACTTCTTCTTCCCTCACGTCGACTTGACCAAAGTGCCCGAATACACCGATGAAGCCGCCAAGGGCGGCGGCCCGGGCGATGCCTCCCTCGGGATGCTGTTCCACAAGCTGAGCCAGATCCCGGCCGTCACCATCGCCAAGCTGCGCGGCCGAGCACGAGGGGCGGGCAGTGAGTTCCTCCTCGCCTGTGACATGCGCTTCGCCTCCCGGGAGAACGCCCTCCTGAGCCAGCCCGAAGTCGGATTCGGCACCTCGCCCGGCGCGGGCGCCATCCAGCACCTCACTCGTCTGCTGGGCCGGGGCCGTGCGCTCGAGGCCGTACTGACGTCGGCCGACTTCGACGCCGAACTCGCCGAACGCTACGGATGGATCAACCGCGCCGTGCCCGATGCCGAGCTGGATGAGTTCGTCGTCGGCATCGCCGCGCGCATGGGAGGCTTCCCCCGCGATGCGCTGATCGCGGCCAAAACGGCCATCAACGCCATCAGCCTGCCGACTCCGGCCAACGTGCGCGCGGATGCTGCGCTGTTCCAGCAGCTCGTTCGGGGTGAGGGAGCGCAGCATCGCGCGGCAGAGCTGTTCGAGCAAGGCTTCCAGACTCGAGGCCGTACCGAGCTTGATCTCGGCGAAGTATTGGGCGATTTGAAGGCCGTCGACTGATTCCCGCTTCGAGGCCGAGACAGCCCGAACGGGGGTCAGCTGCCCCATCGAGCCTGGGAATGGCGCCCGCAGCGATTCCTCGGGGCTGTTATGGTGCGCCCCGCTCGCCACGATCGCGAACGGAATTCGGCACAGCGATCAACGGAGACGGTAGCGATGGGTCCAGCCACCGAGGCGCTGGCCGTCTCGCGCGACCCGTACCGGTTGCACACCGACATCACGCCGGGAGTCGGTCTTCCCGTACTTCTGCTGCACGGCTTTCCCGACAGCAGCCGCCTCCACGATCGATTGCTTCCGCGCCTGGAAGGCCGGATGCCAGCGGTGCGATTCGACTTCCTGGGCTGGGGGAAATCGGGCAAGCCGCGGGGCTGTGCCTGTACGGCCGCGAACCAGATGGGCGGCCTCGTCGCCGTCGCCGATGCAGTGTCCGCCAGGCTGGATGCCCGTAGGCTGGTCCTGGTCGGGCACTCCTACGGCGGCTCGATGATCACCAACGCCGCGACTGGAAACTCCAACGTCAGGTCACTGGTCTACATAGCCGGCTTTGCCCCGGAGAAGGGCGAGTCGGCGGCCGAGCTGCTCGCCAAGTTCCCCGGCAGCCGACTGGCCGACGCGTTCAACGCCGTGCCCATCCCCAAGGACCAGGGGGCGGTGGACCTCTACGTCAAGCCCGACAGGTTCCGGGACGTCTTCCTCAGTAACCGGCTCAGCACCGCCGAGGCGGCCGTGGCCGCCGCCTCCCAGCGTCCCGCGACGCCCGCCACGTCCAATGAAAGGTCCGGTGCCCCCGCGTGGAAGACCATCCCCAGCTGGTTCCTGGTGAGCACCGACGACCGCGCCATCGGCACCGCGAACCTCCGCTTCATGGCCGAACGCGCCCGGGCCCGCACCGTCGAGGCCGACGCCCCGCACGCCGCCTGTCTGACCGCCCCGAACGCTGTGACGGACCTGATTCTCGACGCGGCCGGTACCCGGAGCCTGGCCCACACCGGGAGTTCCGCCCGCACCGCCGCAGCCATGAGCGGCGCCGCAGCTGCCATCGGGCTGGGTACTGCCTTGCTCTGGTCCGCCCGCGGGCGGCGGCAGAGCAGCCGGGCCTGACCGGCACGCCGCCTGTGCGCTGCTGCGGTACGTGCTGCCGGGTGCCCTTCCGGAGGGGCGCTGGCCGCACCGGGGCCAGGCCGACGCGTGATGTTGTCAAGTCGAGGGAGCGTCGGGCGGTGTGACCTGTAGCGGGGCGTGGCCGGGCGGGATGTCCGTGCTGGTTCAGGTGGGCGTGTCCACGCCGGTGACCTGGTTCCACACGGTGCAGCGCTCGGTCGTCTCCTGTCGGTGGTCACGGGCGGTGGGCAGGTGTCGGCGTGGTCGGAAGTGCGGGGGGACGGCGCTGAAGACTCCCAGGAACCGCTGGGCCGAGGCGGCGGATCGGAAGCCCCTCATCGCCCGTTCGCGTTCCCTGGTCAGCGGGTGAGAGTTCTCTGCCCGGTTGTTCAGCACCTTAAAGGTCGTTTTTCCCGTTGTTTCAGACGACGCCCACGTGCCACGATCGCCTCATGGAACCTACCGAGGCAGACGCCGGGCTTCCTCGTGGCATGGGAGCGCCGGCGACTCGCGCTCTCGCAGCCGCGGGATACACCGATCTCAGCCGGCTCGCCGACGTGTCCGAGGAGGAACTCAAGGCCCTGCACGGCGTGGGCCCGAAGGCTTTGCGTGTGCTTCGCGAGGCCCTGGCGGAACGTGGCCTCGGCCCGAGCTGACAAAAGCGCCCTCCAAGCACTTCGGCGCGGTGCGTCCGTACAGGTATCCCGAAACTCATCCATCGCCGTCAACGACTGACGCTACAAGCAGACCCGGCCGGGTGATTGTCGCCGGATGGAGAACCCGCACAGTCGGCGCACCGTCCTGCTCCTCTACGTTCGGCCCGAGGGCCGAGTGGCGTCGGTGACGCGGTCGATCCGGTAGTAGTCGGCGACGCACCCTCCGGGCCAGTAGAAGTGTCCCTGCCGGCTGAACGGCTCCAGCATCCGGCTGATCGCGAGTCGTTCGTAGGAGAGGACCCGGACACCGGAGCTTGCGCCTTCACGCAGTCGCCGGTCCTGGGCATCCCACTTCACCGCTCGCGCGCGCATGTTCGCGTCGAGGTTGAGCAGGGCGATCGCCGGGCCGAAGCAGACCAGGACGCAGAGCACCGCGCACGCGGCCTGCAGGGGGCCGGTCCGCCGCGCGCGCTGCCGGGCCGCCATGCCCAGCAGTGCCCCGGCGCCGACGAGCAGAGCCACGTACACCAAGAGGTAGTCGTTCCAGAGCCGGTTGGCGCTGGGAGCACTCACCCGCTCCTGGAAGACCGGATAGGTGATGACCGTGCAGAGGTAGCCGGACACGAGGAGCGCGGCCACTGCGGCACAGGCCGTCAGAGGCCAGTGGGCGGGCGGGCCTGGCGGGCCCCCGTCCAGGCGTCGGCACAACAGGCCCAGGAGCGCCCCCACCGCGACCGCCCCGACGTACTGCCAGGTGGTGACAACGGTGTGGGCGATCTCCGCGAACCCGCGCAGCGAGGCGGCGAGCGACTCCGGCGCGAGCAAGGATGTCGTATCCGCACCGAACCGGTCCCGCCGGGCGTTCGAGCCGGGTGAGGTGATCAGGACAAGAACCCCCGCCGTGAGCCCGGTGATACCCGCTGCGCACCAGAGATCGACAAGCGCTCTTCTCTTGGTCTCGGGATCGAAGATCTCGTGGGCGAGCATCATGAGCACTTGGTGGTGGATCTCTTCGATGTTGGCGTTGCCAGCCCTCGTCATCCCCGCAGCATCCAGTTTCCCCCGCTTCACCTGAATCCCGAAGTACAGGAAGTGCCGCGCGGGCGCGGTGTAGCGCATCCAGATGTCCTTGCCGTACTCCAGCGCCTTGTCCTTGTGCCCGGCTGCGGTGATCCGGTGGAATCCAAGCTGCCGGAACAGCGGAAGCAGCACTTTTTCGATGAGACCACCCTCACTGCACCTGTCGAGGTACGCAGCAAGGCCGGCACGGCGATGCGCCTCTGCGGCTGCGAAAGCGAAGGGGCGATGCGGGTTTGCCGCCAAGGCCGAGACAATCTTCTTCCCAAGGTGGCGGAGATAGCAGTGGCCATCGGCAGCGTAGAACGCTTCGAAACCTTCCCGAACGAGTACTTGATTGAGCCGGCGAAGCACGTTCGGCTGGTCCGGCCCCTCATTGAGGGCGTCAGCAGGACTCATCAGGTAGTCGATGAGCCTGCAAAAGGACTCCGGGGGCTGAGCAGGACCGCCGTGCGGCTCGGCCGGCATCGCTGCAAGGACGTCGGCCACCCAACGGAGCCGGGGCGAGCCGTCGTGCACCCAGTCCGTGCCGAGCTCAGCGAAGAACTCGGTGATGCACATGCCGGACCGGTAAAGGAAGCGCTTCGGTTCCGATGAGCTGCCGGGACCGCCGGAGCCGAGGTTTCCGCACACCAGGTCACCAAGAGATTCGAGCGTTCTCTTCCTGGACTTCACGACAGATCCCCTCCCTGTCACCGCCGCGTCTCGGCCGCGCATGCCCCGCCCTCATTGCGGCCCGCCGCACGGCGAAGGCTGCGGACCGTCCCACCTTCCGGGCGCACCTGAGCGCCCGCGTACGTGACCTTCGCTCCCGCAAGGTCAATACTTCAGACAAGAGGACTTCAGCCGGCCCGCAACCAACCATCCAGCAGACCTGACGGCCCGTCACCAAAGTCGGCATCAAGTAAGCATCAGTACCGCCACAGCCCGCTTCCGGCCGCTGTGGACCGCCAGGACCGAGAACTTCCCCTACCTGCTCTGACCAGCAAAAACGCAGATCGAAGACCCACCTGCCAAGCTCCCCAGGAGGTACCCGTGAAGATGTTGATCAATGTGCCGGAGACCGTGGTCGCTGATGCGTTGCGGGGGATGGCGGCGGCACATCCCGAGCTTGCGGTGGACGTGGAGAACCGGGTGATCGTCCGGCGGGACGCTCCCATGGCCGGAAAAGTGGGTCTGGTCTCCGGCGGGGGTTCCGGGCACGAGCCGCTGCACGGCGGATTCGTGGGGCCCGGGATGCTCTCGGCGGCCTGTCCCGGAGAGGTGTTCACCTCTCCCGTGCCCGACCAGATGGTGCGGGCGGCGGCTGCCGTGGACAGTGGCGCCGGAGTGCTGTTCGTCGTGAAGAACTACACCGGTGACGTGCTCAACTTCGACATGGCCGCCGAGCTGGCCGAGGACGAGGGCATCCAGGTCGCGAAGGTGCTGGTCGACGACGATGTCGCGGTGACCGACAGTCTCTACACCGCGGGCCGGCGCGGCACCGGTGCGACGCTGTTCGTGGAGAAGATCGCGGGCGCGGCGGCCGAGGAGGGACAGCCGCTGGAGCGGGTGGAGGCTCTCGCCCGGCAGGTCAACGAGAACTCCCGCAGTTTCGGTGTGGCCCTGACCGCCGTCACCACCCCTGCCAAGGGCAGCCCGACCTTCGATCTGCCGACGGGCGAACTGGAGCTGGGCATCGGCATCCACGGCGAGCCGGGCCGGGAGCGGCGGCCGATGATGACCTCGGGTGAGATCGCCGAGGCCGCCGTCGACGCGATCCTCGCCGACATCACCCCGCGCAATCCGGTCCTGGTCCTGGTCAACGGTATGGGCGCGACCCCGCTGCTGGAGCTGTACGGCTTCAACGCCGAGGTGCAGCGGGTGCTCGGCGAACGTGGTGTCCCCGTCGCCCGGGTACTCGTCGGCAACTACGTGACGTCGCTCGACATGGCGGGCGCCTCGGTCACCCTGTGCCAGATCGACGAGGAGACCCTGCGGCTGTGGGACGCGCCGGTGAAAACCCCGGGACTGCGCTGGGGCATGTGAGGGACACCGGGGCGGTTGGTCACAGTGCCTAGTACACAAGGAGTTCCAGTGCTCGACGCCGACTTCTTCCGCCGTTGGATGGCAGTCACCTCCGCCACCGTCGACCGTGAGGCGGAGCGGCTCACCGCTCTCGACTCGCCCATCGGGGACGCCGACCACGGCAGCAACCTCCAGCGCGGTTTCAGCGCGGTGCGGGCCGCGCTGGACAAGGAGCCGCCCGCCACGCCCGGCGCGGTACTGACCCGGTCCGGGCGGCTGCTGATCTCGACGGTGGGCGGCGCCTCCGGGCCCCTGTACGGGACGCTGCTCCGCCGCACCGGCAAGGCGCTCGGTGACGCCCCCGAGGTGAGCAGGGAGCAGCTGGCCGAGGCACTGCGCACCGGGGTGGACGCGGTGCGGCAGCTCGGGGGCGCGGCGCCGGGCGACAAGACGATGATCGACGCGCTGGTGCCCGCGGTGGACGCGCTCGGTGAATCCTTCGCCGCGGCGCGGGCCGCCGCCGAGGAGGGTGCGGTGGCCACGACACCGCTGCGGGCCCGCAAGGGCCGGGCCAGTTACCTGGGCGAGCGGAGCGTCGGACACCAGGATCCCGGAGCCACCTCGGCGGCCCTGCTGATCGCAGGCCTGGTCGATGCCTCCGACGCATCCGGCGCCTCCGGCACCCACGAGGCCGGGGAGGCGTCCGGTGAGTGACGGCGGGAAGCCGGTGGGCATCGTCCTGGTGTCCCACAGTGCTCAGGTGGCGGCGTCGGTGGCCGAGCTGGCGAAAGGGCTGGCGGGCGCCGGCAGTGCGGTGCCCGTGGCCCCGGCGGGCGGCACGGAGGACGGAGGTCTCGGTACGAGCGCCGAACTCATCGTCGCCGCGTCCGCGTCCGTCGACCGCGGCGCCGGGGTCGCCGTCCTGACCGACCTCGGCAGCGCGGTGCTCACCGTGAAGGCGCTGCTCGCCGAGGGCGACGAACTCCCGGAGCACACCCGGCTGGTGGATGCGCCGTTCGTGGAGGGCGCGGTCGCCGCGGTGGTCACGGCGTCCACGGGAGCGGACCTCGCGGCGGTGGAGGCCGCGGCGGCGGAGGCGTACACGTACCGGAAGGTCTGACGAGCACGGTCGCGGCGGGAAGTGACGGGCGGGCCCTTCCGCCGCCCGTCGCTCCCTCCTGCCCGTCGTTCCCCCGTCATTCCCTCCTGCCCGTCACTTCCCCACCGGTCCCTCCCCGCCCGGCGGGCTCAGGTTTCGGGCCCGTCGGGGGTGGTGGTTCGGCTCAGCCGCCGTTCACGAACTGCTGGGCCAGTCCCTCTCCCGCCGCCACCGCGGCATTCCGGTCCTCGATGGGGCTCACCCGGCTGTTCTTGAACACGATGTAGGTGACACCGGAGGGCGTGCCGCCGCTCCATGGGTCGGGGGCGATGCCGAGCGCTTCGGCCGCCGCGTAGGACGCCTCACCGATGATGCCCGCGGGGCCGGTGTCGCCCACGACCGCGTACTGCACCTGGTCGCCGTACACGACGGCCGCCACCGAGCCGCCCCGGACGCCGTGCGCCCGGTAGTCCCAGAGCGCGCTCGGCACCGGCACCACCACGTAGGGCAGGGTCTCGGAGTTCAGTGGACGGCCGTCGGACTGCGCGAACGCCGTGGAGGCGGAGAAGTACGGGTCGGCGGCGACGTTGCAGCGGATGCCGGGCTGTCCGTCGCAGTCGATGTCCATGTCGGCCTTCCAGAACACGACCTCGTCGGTGCCGCACACGGGGATGGTGGCGGCGGCGCCCTGGTCGCTCCGGTAATTACCGTGGGAGACGGGGGTGCAGTCACGTACCTCGGCCAGCAGGTCGGCGGCGCTGACGGAGCCACCCTTCCGTACGGCCGGTGGTTCCGTGCGGGCCTGCGGGGAGGCGGTGCTGTGGAGCATCGTGGGGGCGAGCACGGCGACGCCGGCCACGGCCAGTGCGAGCGACTGGACAGGGATCACGGTTCGTGGGCCTCTCGTGGGGGACACTGACGGGCACTCGGCCCCATCTCATCCCGGACCCATGGCGTGGCCACCGCGACAGGGCCGTTACGGTGCACGTTCGGCTGCCTGGCAATGGGCCGGGTGCCTGAGTCGGCGCCGGTGCGGTGCCCGTACGCGGTCCGAGTCACCCGGACCGCCGCACCACCCTCTTGATGTGGCCGCGTCACTCGCGTCACCATGGAGCGAGTATTGGTCCGGACCATTCCCGCGCCCCGTCAGGAGGCAGCGTCGTGCGAGGCGTTCCTGTCACCGCTGCCGTGCCCTCACGCCGTCCTCTCGCGTTGCGTGGTGGCGCGCTCCGCTCACCGCTCCTGCTCCGCGGCGTACTCACGCTGGTACTTCTCCTGGTGGTCTCCTGCGGTGGCGGTGGCGGTGGATCCGGGGGCGGGAGCGGGGACGGCGGGCAGCCGCCCGGGGCTCCGGCGGGTGTCACGGCCGAGGCCGGCAGCGCCACGAGTGTGCATGTCATGTGGAACACCGTCACGGCCGCGAGCGCCCGGGTGAGCCGGTACGAGGTGTACCGGGGCACCACAAAGGTCGAGGAAGTACCCGGTTCCGAGCACATGGTGGATGTCACCGGGCTTCGGCCCTCCACCACGTATGCCTTCACCGTGCGGGCGCGGGACGCGGAGGGACGGCTCGGGCCCCGCAGCCGGGAGGTGCGGGCGACGACACCGGCGGCCACGGCGGCCGACCGGTCCGCACCCAGCCGCCCCTCGGACCTCCGCGGCAAGGCGGTCGGCGGCAGGGCCGTCCAGCTGAGCTGGTCCGCCTCGACGGACGACCGGGGCGTCCTGTCGTACGACGTCCACCAGGGAGAAACGAAGATCCACAGTGTCGGCGGGAGTCAGACCGCCACCGTGGTGACGGGGCTGCGACCGGGTACCCGCTACTCCTTCACGGTCCGGGCGCGGGACGCGGCCGACAACCTGTCTCCCCCCGGCGCTCCCCTCCGCCTGACCACGCCGGGCCGCGACGCCGCCCCCGCCGCGGCGCCCACCGGCTTCCGCGCCTCGAGCCACCGGTCCGAGGGGGCGTACCACATCGACCTCAGCTGGGTGCCGCCGCACGTGGACGGGGTGATCACGGAGTACCAGGTGCACCTGGACGGCCGCCCGGCCACCTCCGTCGTCTACGGCGGGGAGGCACCGCGCGACCGGACGACGTACAGCTTCTACGCGGGACGGGAGGCGGGGGTCAGTCACCGGGTACGGATCCGGGCCAGGCTGCCGGACGGAACCTGGGGCGGCTTCTCCACGGAACGCACGGTGACGACGGGCCCGGGGCGCTGAGCGGGACCGGCCCCGCCGGGCAGGCGGGCCGAGCCGGGTCCGGGCGGGGCGAGCCGGGTCCGGGCGGGCCGAGCCGGCTCGGTGCCACTCGACGGCGGGTTCGCCGGGCGACGGCCTTCGTCACCTGCCCGGCGGCGGCCGGAATGCGCCGCGGGCCGGGTGCGCATTGGCTGGGCGCGTGGCAGCACGGGCGCTCCCCGACCCTCGGCGGCGCAAGGGATGTACCGCCGGCCGTGCCGCCGGAAGGCAGTTCACATGCGCTACTCGAAGCCTCTGACCCGCTCCGGTCTGACCGTCGCAGCCGCCGCCGCGCTGCCCCTGGTGCTGGCCGGCCCGGCCGTCTCCGGTCCCGGCATCTCCGTGAGCACGACCGGTTCGACCGTCTCCGTCACGACCACCGCGTGCGCCCAGCTCAACGGCAGCTGGGGCACCGCGTCCCTGCTCGCCGGCGACCAGTCGAATTTCTCCCAGGGCCGTCAGGTGACCCTCTCGGGAAACGATACGGGGCAGTCCGCCGCCTGGTCGGACGTCGACTCGGGCACCCACACGGTGATCGTGATGTGCTCGAACGGGACCACCGCGGGCACCCAGTCCATCATCGTCTCCCCCGCCGACCCTCCCGCCTCCAGTCCGCCGGTCACCGCCTCGCCCTCGCCGTCCCTCGGGGTGATGGGCGGCATCGGCGGCAGCTCCACGGACTACGGGACGGTGACGCTGGTGGCGGGCGGCGCGCTCCTGGGTACCGGTCTCGTCGCCACGGCCTGGTACCTGCGCCGACGCAACAAACCGAACCGGTTCTGAGACGGCGCCGGTCGCCACCACGTCCGACGCGCTCCGGTCGGGCGGCCGGCGTCATGCCCCTCCGGAGCCCGAACCGTCCGATTCCGCGCGCCCGGAGTCGGACGGTTCCGTGGAGGCGGGGCCCCCCGGGGGATCGGCTCGCTCCACGTCCGGCAGCCCTGCGTTCTCCGTGCTCTGCGCGTTCTCCGTGCTCTGCGCGCTGTCCGCGTTCTCCGTGAACTCCGCGATCTGCGCGAACTCCGCGAGCGCGTGCCCGAGCCACCCGGTCCAGAAGGTCTCCAGGTCGATACCGGCCCGGAGCACCAGATGCCGCAGCCGGTCGTCCGGGGCGTTCCTGCCGGGCGGGAAGTCCCGCCGCTCGATCTCCTGGTACTCCGCCAACTGCCTTTCGTGCAGGTCCAGATGGCGCCGCAGATCGGCTTCGAGGTCTCCGGCGCCGACCACCGCCGCCGCCCTCAGCCGCAACAGCAGCGCGTCGCGCATCGGCTTGGGGCCCTGCGCCGTGGAGGTCCAGCGCGCCAGTTCGGCGCGGCCCGCGGGCAGGACCTCGTAGGCCTTCTTCTGCCCGCGGGCGGGCTGTTCGGCGGTCAGCGCCCGGATCAGGCCCTCGGCCTCCAGTTTCCCCAGCTCGCGGTAGATCTGCTGATGCGTCGCGGACCAGAAGTATCCGATCGACTTGTCGAAGCGACGGGTCAGCTCCAGCCCCGACGACGGCTTCTCGAGCAGGGCGGTGAGGATCGCGTGCGGGAGTGACATGGGCCCCATCCTAGGGACGGCACGGGACTCTCCTAGAGAGCCGCCGCCACCTCCGTGCCCTGCTTGACGGCCCGCTTGGCGTCCAGTTCGGCGGCCACGTCGGCGCCGCCGATCAGGTGGACGGAGCGTCCGGTCGAGACCAGTTCCTCGTACAGGTCGCGGCGCGGTTCCTGGCCGGTGCACAGGACGATCGTGTCCACCTCCAGGACGGTGCTCTCGCCGTCGACGGTGAGGTGCAGGCCCGCGTCGTCGATACGGTCGTAGCGCACGCCGGGGACCATGGTGACACCGCGGTGCTTCAGCTCGGTGCGGTGGATCCACCCGGTGGTCTTGCCCAGGCCGGCGCCGACCTTGGTCGTCTTGCGCTGGAGCAGGTGGACGGTGCGCGGCGGGGCGGGCCGCTCGGGTGCGGTGAGACCGCCGGGCGTGCGGTGGTCCATGTCGACGCCCCACTGGCGGAAGTACGTCTCGGGGTCCTCGTGCGCCTTGTCGCCGCCGTCGGTGAGGAACTCGGCGACGTCGAAGCCGATGCCGCCCGCGCCGAGGACGGCGACCCGGTCGCCGACGGGGGCGCCGTCGCGCAGGACGTCGAGGTAGCCGAGCACGCTCGGGTGGTCGACGCCGGGGAGGTCGGGGACGCGCGGGGTGACTCCGGTGGCGACGACGACCTCGTCGTGGCCGGCCACGTCGTCGGCCGTGACCCGGATGCCCAGGCGTACGTCGACGGCCAGTTCGGCGAGCCGGGTGCGGAAGTAGCGCAGGGTCTCGTCGAACTCCTGCTTGCCGGGGACCTTGCGGGCGACGTTGAGCTGGCCGCCGATCTCGCTCGCGGCGTCGAACAGGGTGACGTCGTGGCCGCGTTCGGCGGCACTGACGGCGCAGGCCAGGCCGGCCGGGCCGGCGCCGACGACCGCGACGCGCTTGCGGCGCCGGGTCGGGGACAGCACCAGCTCGGTCTCGTGGCAGGCGCGCGGATTGACCAGGCAGGAGGTGATCTGCAGATTGAAGGTGTGGTCCAGACAGGCCTGGTTGCAGCCGATGCAGGTGTTGATCGCCTCGGGCCGGCCGTCCGCGGCCTTGGCCACGAAGTCGGGATCGGCGAGCATCGGGCGGGCCATCGACACCATGTCGGCGTGCCCCTCGGCGAGCAGTTGCTCGGCGAGTTCGGGGGTGTTGATCCGGTTGGTGGTGACGAGCGGGACCGAGACCTCGCCCATCAGCCGCTTCGTCACCCAGGTGTACGCACCGCGCGGTACCGATGTGGCGATGGTGGGGATGCGGGCCTCGTGCCAGCCGATGCCGGTGTTGATGATCGTGGCGCCGGCCGCCTCGACGGCGCGGGCCAGCGTGATCACCTCGTCCAGGGTCGAGCCTCCGGGGACGAGGTCCAGCATGGAGAGCCGGTAGACGACGATGAAGTCCTCACCGACCGCCTCGCGCACCCGGCGGACGATCTCGAGGGGGAAGCGCGTCCGGTTCTCGTACGAGCCGCCCCAGCGGTCGGTGCGCCGGTTGGTCTGCGCGACGATGAACTCGTTGATCAGGTAGCCCTCGGAGCCCATGATCTCGACGCCGTCGTAGCCGGCCTGCCGGGCGAGGCGGGCGGTACGGACGTAGTCGTCGATGGTGCGCTCGATGTCCGCGTCGGTGAGTTCGCGGGGCGTGAAGGGGCTGATCGGCGCCTGGAGGGGGCTGGGGGCGACCAGGTCCCGGTGGTAGGCGTACCGGCCGACGTGCAGGATCTGCAGGGCGATGCGTCCGCCCTCGCGGTGCACGGCCTCGGTGACGACGCGGTGCCGCTCCGCCTCCTCGTCGGTGGTGAGCTTCGCGCCGCCCTCGAAGGTCCGCCCCTCGTCGTTGGGTGCGATGCCGCCGGTGACGATGAGGCCGACGCCGCCGCGGGCACGGGCGGCGTAGAACTCGGCCAGGCGCTCGAAGCCGTTCTCGGCCTCCTCCAGGCCTACGTGCATGGAGCCCATGAGGACCCGGTTGGGCAGGGTGGTGAAGCCCAGGTCGAGGGGGGTCAGCAGGTGCGGGTAACGGCTCATCGGGCCCTCCGTGCGCGGTGTCGTCCCTCTGTTGTAGAGGACGCGCACCCGTTTATGCAACTAGTTGCATAAACGTGGTGGAGGGCACACCGGGACGGCGGACGTCAGCACGGCCGGGGCGTCCGGCCGTGCTGACGTCCCGCCGTCCCGGTCCCGGCGGCGGTCAGCGGCTTTCGAGGCGGACGTGCAGCTCCTTCTCCTGGTCCCCGGAGACCGTGCTCAGGTCGTGCACCGTGAACAGGGATTCCAGGGTGGTGCGGACCCGGTCGATCGCCCAGTAGCCGCCCTGCAGGTCGGCGTCGACCGAGGACGCCAACCGGACCGGGCCGCCCGGGCGGGCTCCGCCCTCGTGCGGATCGGCCACGTCGAACGTGCCGAGCCACACCGTCGGACGGGGCCCGGAGGACTTCTCCGGCACGTCGCCGGAGTGCCGGTCGGACGTGAAGTACGCACCCAGCGTGTCGAACACGACCTGCGCGTCGTGCCTGTCGCACCCACTGAGCTCGACCGAGACGGATTCCGGGTGCGGTCGCTCGCTGCCCATCGTGATCGCTCCTTTCGTCGCGGCGCCTTGCCGCGTCCTGCCGTGCCTCGGCCACGTCCTTGCCGCGCCTTGCCGGGCCTGCCCCACACGGCGTACCCCGCCCTCTGCCGCCCAAGCACCGCACACACGCACGCACAGGTGCGCCCCCCGCGCACGACCGGCGTGTCCACGGAATCGCGGGGCACCCGGCGGAGGGAAGAAAGAAGATGGAGGAGACAGCCGGAGAGGCGGAAAATCGCCCCCATGCGCGGTAGAACAAGTGATGTCGGCACATCACGGTGTGCCGCGGAAATCGGCGAAGGCGGGGCGTGCGATGAGTTCAGCCGGGTCACCCCTGGTCGAGGGCGACGGAGACGGAACGGCCGCTGGGCCGATCCGTCCCAGCGGACTGCTCGACGTGCTGCGCGTGGCCTCGGTGGTGCTGGACCCCCAGGGCCGGATCGTGCTGTGGAGCCCCCAGGCCGAGGAACTCTTCGGGTACGGCGCCGAGGAGGCGCTGGGCCAGTACGCCGCCCGGATCATGGTGCACGAACAGTATCTGGACCTGGTGGTCAAACTGTTCTCCGAGGTCATGCGGACCGGGCAGAGCTGGGCCGGGGCGTTCCCCATCCGGCGCAAGGACGGCGGCACCCGGCTCGTGGAGTTCCGCAACGTGCGGCTGACCGACGACCAGGGCGGCGTCTACGCCCTCGGCCTCGCGGTCGACCAGTCGACCGTGCGCCGGGTGGAGCAGGACGTGGCGCTGTCCACCCGGATCGTCGCCCAGTCCCCGATCGGGCTGGCCGTCCTGGACACGGATCTGCGGTACGTCTCGGTCAACCCGGCACTGGAACGGATGAACGGCGTCCCGGTCGAGGATCACCTGGGCCACACGATGCCCGAGGTACTTCCGCACCTGGAGATCGGCACCGTCGAGGCCGCGGCGAGGCGGGTCCTGGCCAACGGGAAACCGGTCGTCGACCAGTTCATGATCGGCCGGACTCCGGCCGATCCCGACGAGGACCACGCCTGGACCGCCTCCCTGTTCCGGCTGGAGAACGCGCTCGGCTCGGTGCTCGGCGTAGCCCTTTCCGTGGTGGACGTCACCGAGCAGCACCGGACGGGCCTCGAGGCCGAACGGGCCCGGCGCCGGCTGGCCGTCGTGGCCGACGCCTCGGCTCGGATCGGCACCACGCTCGACCTGGACCGTACGGCCCGGGAGCTGGCCGAGGTGGCCGTGCCGGAGCTGGCCGACGTGGCCGCCGTGGACCTGCTGGACACGGTGGTGCTGGGCCGCCGGAGCACCCTCGGTCCGGCCGAGTCGGCGGTGATCCGGGCGCTGGCGGTCCGGGGCACGGGCGCCGGCTCGGGGGACGCCCTGCTGGCTGCCGATCCGCCGGGCCGGGTGGCCCGGTACGGCCCGGACCGGTTCGTCACCGAGTGCGTACGCACCGGCCTGCCCGTGATGCTGCCGCAGGTCAAGGACGAGGACCTGCCCCGGATCGCCCGGTCCGCCGAGGCGGCCGAACTGCTGGGCCGGGCGGGTGTGCACTCGTATCTGGCAGTGCCCCTGATCGCGCACGGCGAGGTGCTCGGCGCCCTCGACCTCAAGCGCACCGGCAACCCGCTGCCGTTCGACGAGGACGACCTGTTGCTGGCCCGGGAGCTGGCCGCCCGCGCGGCGATACAGATCGACAACGCCCGCTGGTACCAGAGCGCCCGCGACGCCGCGCTCACCCTGCAGCGCAGCCTGCTGCCCAGCCATCCGCCGGTGACGGGCGGGCTCGAGGTCGCCTCCCGCTACCAGCCGGCGGGGGCCACCAGCGAGGTGGGCGGCGACTGGTTCGACGTGATCCCGCTGGACGGCGGCAGGACGGCCCTCGTCGTGGGAGACGTGATGGGCAACGGCATCCCCGCGGCGGCCACCATGGGGCGGCTGCGCACGGCGACGAACACACTGGCCTCGCTCGGTCTCGATCCCGCGGTGCTCCTGGAGCACCTCGACCGGGTCATCGGCGATCTCGAGGACGCCATCGCCACCTGCGTCTACGTCGTCCACGATCCCCGTGAACGGCAGTGCCTGATCGCCAACGCGGGGCACCTGCCACCGGTGCGGGTCCGGGCCGGCGGCACCCCGGAACTGCTCGACCTGCCGACCGGGGTGCCGCTGGGGGTGGGCGGCGTCAAGTTCTCGACCACCGTCGTGGGGCTCGAACCGGGCGACCGGCTGGTGCTGTACACCGACGGTCTGGTCGAGACCCGGCACCACTCGCTGGACGAGCGCCTCGACCACCTGCTCACGCTGCTGCGCGGCCGGCCCGACCGCTCCCTCGAGGAGACGTGCGACCTGCTGCTGCGCACCCTGCACGAGCCCGACAACTTCGACGACGTGGCCCTGCTCATCGCCCGCGCGACCCTGCCCGGCGGCCCCGCGTCCCCGGGCCGCCCCGCCGCGTCGGACGGAACTACGGTCTGACGCCGATCACGACATGGGCGTACTCCTCCTCCGGGACGGCCAGGCGGGTCCGCAGCCCGGCACCGGTGAAGGCCGCAACAGCCGCGGGCGCCTGGCGGCGGGTCGTCTCCACCAGGAGGCAGCCGCCGGGCGCCAGCCAGTCGGGGGCCCCGGCGGCCACCCGGCGCAGCACGTCGAGCCCGTCCGCGCCGCCGTCGAGCGCGACCCGCGGCTCGTGGTCGCGGGCCTCCGCGGGCAGCAGGCCGATCTCGTCACTGGGCACGTACGGCACGTTGGCCGCGAGGATGTCGACCCGGCCGCGCACTGTGCCGGGAAGTGCCTCGAACAGGTCCCCTGTGTGCACCAGGCCGCCGACGTCCGCGACATTGCGGCGGGCGCAGCGCACGGCGGCCGGGTCGATGTCGGCGGCGTGCAGTTCGACCGTGCCGAGGCCGGCGGCCAGGGCGACGCCGACGGCGCCCGAACCACAGCACAGGTCCACGACGACGGCCGCGTCGGGCGCCTGCGCGAGGGCCTGCGTCACGAGGAACTCGGTACGGCGCCGGGGCACGAAGACACCGGGAGCCACGGTGATTCGTCGGCCGCTGAACTCGGCCCAGCCGACGACGAGTTCGAGAGGGAGCCCGCGGACCCTGCGCTCGACCATCCCGGTCACGTGGTCCGGGGTGGGAGCAGCGGCGAGGATCAGTTCGGCCTCGGCCTCGGCGAAGACGCAGCCCGCGGCACGCAGCGCGGCCACAACGGAATCCGGCGCGGCGGGTGCGGACGGAGCGACGGGCGAGGAAGGGAAGGAAGAGGGAGAGGAGAGGGCAGCCTGGGGAGAGTGGGACGGCATGGCAGCAGGAGCCTTTCGAGAGCCGAAGGGCACTCCCGCGGTCGCCTACTGGGGGCGGACCGCTTCGCTTCGTGGTGAGAGCACCCGGCCTGACACAGCGGTAATGGGTCTCACCCCCTCGGCCGTCGACGACTGGGGCCCTCCCCAGCCGGACCGCAACAGTACCCGACGAGACCACCGGCCGTCCGGCGCTTTTCCTGGGGCCGGCGGGATCGCGGAGCGGGCGGCCGGCAGGTGGGCCGACGGGCGGGCGGGCAGGTGGGCGGGTGGGGTGGGACAAGTGTGCGGGCAGTTCCGGACACCCCGTACGGTTGAGCCCGGAACCACCTGAGCACCACTCGCAACGGAATCGCCGATCACGTGAACATCACCCGCGGCTTCACCGGCCGCCCCCGCGTGCACAACCCCGGCCTGCCGCCCGGCCAGTACGACGCGGGCGACGAATGGCCCGTCCTCTCCGCCGAGGTCACGCCCGACCTCGCGCCCGCCGACTGGGCGCTGCGGATCGACGGGCTGGTGGCGGAGTCCCGCACCTGGACCTGGGAGCAGGCCCACACCCTGCCGGCCTCGGCGTACGAGGGTGCGATCCACTGTGTGACGAGCTGGTCGAAGTTCGGAGTGCGGTTCGGAGGTGTCTCCCTGGACGCCTTCTGGGATGTCGTCCGGCCCCATGGGTCCGCCACCCATGTCGTCGCCTACTCGCACACCGGCTACACGGCGAACCTGCCGCTCGCGGACCTGACCGGCGGACGGGCCTGGATCGCCTGGGAGTACGACGGCCGGCCGCTCCCGCCCGAGCACGGTGGCCCGGCCCGGCTGATCGTGCCCCATCTGTACTTCTGGAAGAGCGTCAAGTGGATCGCGGGCCTGCGGCTCCTCGACCATGACGAGCCGGGGTTCTGGGAGGGCAACGGCTACCACGCGCGGGGCAACCCCTGGGAGGAACAGCGGTACTCCGGTGACGGGGACGACGGAAATGGCTGAGGTGACCGAGCGGGCGGCACAGCCGCAGGAGGCCGGGAGCCGGAAGGCGGAGTCCTCGCCGGCGCCGTTCATCCCTCCGACACGGTTCGCCGTGCCCGGACGCATCGGGGTGAGCGAGCAGACGGCCTCGGTGTGGCGGACGGCGACACTGACCGACATCCGTCGCGAGACCCCGCGCGCCGCGACCTTCCGCTTCGCCGTGCCCGGCTGGCCGGGGCATGTGCCCGGCCAGCACCTGCTGCTGCGGCTGACCGCCGAGGACGGCTACGTGGCCCAGCGCCACTACTCGATCGCGTCCGCGCCGGACGACTCCGGGCACATCGAGCTGACTTTGGACCATGTGGCGGGCGGCGAGGTGTCGAGCTGGTTCCACTCGGTGGCCCGGCCCGGTGACCGGGTCGAGGTGCGCGGCCCGCTGAGCGGCTTCTTCGCCTGGCCGGGCGACCGGCCCGCGCTGCTGGTGGGCGCTGGCTCGGGCGTCGTCCCGCTGATGTCGATGGTGCGGCACCACAGGGCCCGGGCTCTGTCGCTGCCCCTGCGGCTGCTGGTGTCGGCGCGCAGTCCCGAGGAGCTGATCTACGCGGGCGAGTTCGGCGCGGAGACCCTGCGGGTGTTCACCCGGAGCGCGCCGGAGGGCACGGCCGTGGGGCGTATGGCGGCCGCACATGTGGCGCCACTCCTGGCCGAAGCCCCTCCGGGTGGGTGGGAAGCCTATGTGTGCGGCTCCAACTCCTTTGCCGAGCACGCCTCCGGACTGCTCGTCGCGGCCGGACAGCCCGTGGACCGCATCCGTATCGAGCGCTTCGGCTGACCCGCACCGCTCACCGGGTCCGCGCCACCGCCACCACGCCGGCCGCCCCGGGGCCGGACCGCTCCGGGGCCGGACCGCTCCGGGGCCGGCGAGCTGCCGTTCCGGACTCGGCGATGGCAAACGCTTTCCATACCCTTTACCTGCGTCTCTCCTTTCTTGCGTATGCATGGATCGAGTCCGGCGCAGGATCTGGCGGGCGCTCCGACGGTCCACGTACGGTGTGATCGCTTCGTACTGTCCCGGCACAAAGGCGGTTCTTCATGCCCCTGTTCGACCTTCCCCTCGACGAGCTGCGCGAGTACCGGAGCGCGTCCACGACACCGGGGGACTTCGACGCGTTCTGGACCGGGACCCTCGCCCAGGCGCGCGAGCACGACCTGGACGCCCGCTTCGAGCCGGTCGACACGGGCCTGTCCACGGTGCGGGTCTTCGACGTGACGTTCGCCGGGTCCGGGGGGCATCCGGTCAAGGGCTGGCTGACGCTGCCGGCCGGGGCCGAGGCGCCGCTGCCGCTGGTCGTGCAGTTCATCGGCTACGGCGGTGGCCGCGGGCTGCCCCACGAGCACCTGCTGTGGGCCTCGACGGGCCGGGCGCACTTCGTGATGGACACCCGCGGCCAGGGCAGCGCCTGGGGTGGCGGCGGTGACACGGCGGACCCGGTGGGCGGCGCGCCCGCGTACCCCGGGTTCATGACGCGCGGTATCGACGCGCCGGAGAACTACTACTACCGCCGGGTGTTCACGGACGCGGTGCGCGCGGTGGAGGCCGCCCGTTCCCACCCCCTGACCGACGCGGCGCGCACCGCGGTCCTCGGCTCGAGTCAGGGCGGCGGCATCACCCTCGCGGTGGGCGGCCTGGTCCCGGACCTCGCGGCGGTGGCCCCGGACGTGCCGTTCCTGTGCGACTTCCCGCGGGCGGCGACGCTCACCGACCGGCATCCGTACCGGGAGATAGGCCTCTATCTCAGGACGCACCGGGGCCGCACCGAGGACGCCCTGCGCACCCTGTCCTACTTCGACGGCGTGCACTTCGCCGCCCGCGGTTCGGCGCCCGCGCTGTTCTCGACGGGCCTCGAGGACCAGACCTGCCCGCCCTCGACGGTCTTCGCGGCGTTCAACGCCTGGACGCACGACGACAAGGCGATCGAGGTGTACGACTTCAACGACCACGAGGGCGGCGGCCCCTTCCAGGAGGCGGCCCAGCTCCGCTGGATGCGCTCGTACATCTGAGGGACCGCACCGCGGACTTTCGGACAGGACGGCTTCGGCGGCTCCCGTATCCCGTCCGGCTCCGGGACAAGGGGACTCGGCTGCCGCGGCACCGCGCGCACCCTCCCGCACGGTGCCGCGCGGCGGGCGCCGCCCCGGTCCCGTTTCGGCCGAACTCACGGACCGCTCTTCCCTGCTGGTTTAGACCAGTGGTAGATGTGGTGGCGCAACGAGCCCGCACCACTACGGAACGTCACCAACAGGAGGCGCGGCATGGCCCGCACCACCCCGCACGATCCTCCGCAGGCCTCTCCACCCACCGCCCGGTCCACCGCACCGCGCGACCCCGCGCACCCCGAGGATGAGCCGCTCTACCGGCGGATCGCGACGGAGTTGCTCGGCGAGCTGCGCGACGGAGCCATTCCGCCCGGCGAACGGCTCCCGGGTGAGCGGCAGTTGGCCGAGCACTTCGGAGTGAGCCGGGAGACCGTACGACAGGCGCTGGAGGTGCTGCGCCGCGACGGCCTGGTCGCCACCGACCGGCGGGGCAGCCATGCCACCCTGAAGAGCCCGCCGGTGGAGACGCCCGCCGCGCTCACCTTCCCGGTCGGCGCGCGGCACGTCGGCCGGGACGCGATGGCACGGGCCACCGTGTCCTGGGAGTCTCCGCCTCCCGGGCACGCCGAGGCGCTGGCCCTGGCACCCTCCCGGCCGACCCTGGTGCACCGCTACTGGTCCGCGTCGGCCGACGGGCGCGAACTGCGGACGGCCGTGACCTCGTTCTCCACCGTCGCGCTCGCCGAGGTCGAGGAGCTGGCGCGCTACCGCGACCGGGCCGACGGCACCACCGCCGCGGAGCTGCGGCGCGCCTACGACTGGCTGCGCAGGGCCGGGCTGACACTGCACCACCGCGACACGATCACCCGGATCGCGGGCACACCGTCCGTTCGGGTCACCCGACGGGTGCACGACCAGTACGCCCGGCCCCTGGAGATCACCGAGCTGATCGTGGACGCCCAACAGGACGCGCTGGTCTACGAGTTCACTCTGCCCGCCGCGGTCTGACCGGCGCGGCGGACGGCTCGCGGCCGAGCCGCTGCTCCACGGGCCGCTCGGCGACGACCAGACGGACCCGGGGGCTGCCGTCCGGCCGCCGCCCGAACTCTGGCAGCGGGTGGAGTTCGACCCGGAATCCGGCCCGGTCCAGCTCGCGCCGGAGAGCACCGAAGCGGAGGGCGCGGTAGTACATGACGAACGGCGGGCGCCACACCGCGTTGCGCACCCGCATCACCATGTCGAAGCCCAGGAGCATTCCGTGCACGAGCGAGCCCGGCCGGGGCGGGGCGACCACCGGGAAGGCGAACCGCCCCCCGGGCCGCAGTACACGGTGGACCTGGGTGAACAGCCCTGGCAGCTCACGCGGCAGGAAGTGGCCGAACGCCCCGAAGCTCACCACCAGGTCGAAGGCCGGCCCGAACGGCAGCGCCCGCGCGTCCGCCCGCACCCAGCCGGCCGCCGGCCCCTCGGTCCGGGTCCGCTCGCGCGCGACGTCGAGCATGCCCGCGCTGAAGTCGACGCCGGTGATGCTCCGGCGGCACACCCTCGCCAGGACGTCCATACCCGCGCCGGTGCCGCAGCACAGATCGAGGCCGGAGTCGAACGGCCCCAGCCTCCGCAGTGCCACGGCGGTGGCGTCGAGCGCCGAGTCGGGCGTACGGAAGGGGGTGTGGTCGAATTTCGGCGCGAGGAGGTCGTATCCGCGTTCCACGGACGACATCACCTGGACGGCGAGTTCGCGCAGGCGGGGGCCTTCGGGGCTGAACATCGGATCAGCCTAGACCCAGGAGCCGGCCGTGGGACTAACCTCGTGCGCACTGTGCGATCCGTTGACTGTGAGGAGCTGTGATGCGGGCATTCCGTGAGGCCGTGGAGGCGCACGACATGGACGCCGCCGAAGCGCTGCTGGCGGAGGATGTCGTCTTCTCCAGTCCGGTCGTCTTCAAGCCCTACACCGGCAGGCCGGTCACCGCGGCGATCCTGCACGCGGTGGCGGAGGTCTTCGAGGACTTCCGCTATGTGCGGGAGGTCAATGACGCGAACGGCCGTGACCATGTCCTCGTGTTCACCGCTCGCGTGGGCGACCGCGAGGTCGAGGGCTGCGACATCATCCATGTCGACGACGAGGGCCGCATCGACCAACTCACCGTGATGGTCCGGCCCTTGTCGGGCGCTCAGGCACTCCAGGCGGCCATGGGCGCGAAGTTCGACCAGATCGCACGTGCCGCGCAGGACCGTTCGGCCTGAACCGCTCCCCCAGCCCTGCCCCGGGGCCCGCCGGTCTCCTCCGGCGGGCCCTTTCCGGCTCCACTCCCTCGCACACCCCGTGGACCTGTGAACCCGCGGCCCCGTGGTACAGTGCAAAGAGCACCCGTTTCATGCCCTGGTAGGGCGTCGGTGCCAGTTCTTCCTCGGATTCTCCCCGGTACGCCGTTCCGCCCGTCGTTTCGGGCCGGCCGTCCGGCTTTTCCACACCACCTCGTGAGCGGGGCTCCACCGCCGTGGCCGAGGTGCTGTTCCCACCGCCCCGGGCGCTGGACGCGTCCTGCTGCGCGGTTCTCCCCTTCCCCGCGTGTGTTCTCTCCGCCCCCGTCGTCCACGAAAGGACCGACCTCATGACCACCCCCACACTCGACCGCCCCTCCGTCCGGCAGCAGTCCCGGCCCGTCAGCGGCGTCCTCGACGTCGATGCGGCCGGGAAGGGGCACCTGCGGGCAGGCACCTGCCTGCCCTCCTCCTCCGACCCCGCCGTCTCCCCCGCCACGCTCCGCAGGTACGGCCTGCGCAAGGGCGACCTGACCGAGGGCCTGCGCGGCGACCGGGGCGACCTGACCGAGGTCACCCGGATCAACGGCCGCGCCCCAGAAGCGCTGCGCGGCCGGCCCCGCTTCGGGGACCTGACGCCGCTTCACCCGCAGGAGCGGCTGCGCCTGGAGCACCCCGCGTCCGGTCTGGCCGGGCGCGTCGTCGATCTGCTCGCCCCGGTCGGCAAGGGGCAACGCGGTCTGCTCGTGGCCCCGCCGAAGACCGGCAAGACCGTGCTGATCCAGCAGCTCGCGGCGGCCGTCGCGGGCAACCACCCCGAGTGCCGCCTGATGGTGGTGCTGCTCGACGAACGCCCCGAGGAGGTCACCGACATGCGGCGCTCGGTGCACGGCGAGGTGTACGCCTCGACCTTCGACAGGCCCGCCAAGCAGCACATCGCCCTGGCCGAGCTGGTGATCGAGCGGGCCAAGCGGCTGGTCGAGGCAGGCGAGGACGTCGTCATCCTGCTCGACTCGCTGACCCGACTCTGCCGGGCGTACAACAACGCCGCCGCCTCCGGTGGCCGCACCATGAGCGGCGGGGTCGACACCTCGGCGCTGATCGGGCCGAAGCGGTTCTTCGGTGCCGCGCGCCGGGCCGAGGAGGGCGGTTCGCTCACGATTCTCGCCTCGGCCCTGGTGGAGACGGGCTCCCGTGCCGACGAGTTCTACTTCGAGGAGCTCAAGAGCACCGGCAACATGGAGTTCCGGCTGAGCCGCGAAGCGGCGTCCCGCCGGCTGTTCCCGGCCGTCGACATCGTCCAGTCCGGCACCCGCCGTGAGGAACTGCTGCTCACCCCCGCGGAATTGTCGGCCGCGCGCGGCCTGAGGCGGGCGCTGGGGCCCCGGGAGGGGCAGTCCGGCCTGGAGACGCTGCTGGAGCGGATGCGCGAGGCCCCCGACAACGCGACCTTCCTCCGGCGCGTCCAGCCCACCCTGCCCGGCAGCTGACGGCGCCCGGCAGTCGCCCCCTCGACCACGGAGAGCCGTCGCAGCGCCGTGCGGCATCCGGGTGCTTGTGGAGGGCTTCCGGCCCGGTCACCGCGGCCGTCCGGGGTCCCCTTCCTACGTTTGCGGTATGACTATCGGATTTGCTTCGTGGGCTGCCGTGTCCACTTGCGCCCTCTGCACAGCGGGCCTGCTGGCGCTCGCCCCTGCCGCGGCGACCGCCGGTACGCGCGTGGACCCCGCGCCGTCGCCCGGCTCCGGAGCACGAGCCGCCGCGGAACCACGGTCCGCGGCCGGGGTCGCGCCTGACGCGCTGCTGTACCGCTCCGGCACCCAGGTCCGCCCGCGCGCCGGGGCACCCGAGGTCCCGGAGCTGACCGCCCGGTCGTGGCTGGTGGCCGACGCCGACTCCGGTGAGGTGCTCGCCGCGCACGACGCGCACCGCAGGCTGCCGCCCGCCAGCACCCTCAAGACCCTGTTCGCGCTCACCGTGCTGCCCGTCCTGCCCGCCGGCATCCGGCACACCGTCAGCGAGGAGGAACTGACGGGCATCGGCCCCGGCAGCAGCCGCGTCGGGGTCGCGGAGGACCTCACGTACCGGGTCTCCGACCTGTGGAACGGAGTCTTCCTCAGTTCGGGAAACGACGCCGTGCATGTGCTGGCCTCGCTCAACGGCGGCTGGGAGGTCACCGCCGAGCGGATGCAGGACAAGGCCCACGCCCTCGGTGCCCACGACACGTGGGTGAAGTCGCCCGACGGCTACGACGCCCCGGGCCAGGTGTCGTCGGCGTTCGACCTGGCGGTGTTCGGCCGGGCCGGGCTGCACCGCCCCGACTTCGTCCGGTACTGCTCCCGCGAGGAGGCGATGTTCCCGGGCCGCGACGGCGGATCGTACGGAATCCGCAACACCAACCGGCTGCTCACCGGCTCGGACGGGGTGGAACGGTACCCGGGGATCGTCGGGATCAAGAACGGCTACACCAGCAGCGCCGGCCACACGCTCGTGGCGGCCGCCCACAGGGACGGACGCACCCTCGTGGTGACGGTGCTGAACCCGCTACGGAGCGGCGGGGACGCCGTGTACGAGGAGGCGCGCACGCTGCTGGACTGGGGGTTCGAGGCGTCCGGCCGGGTCGATGCGGTGGGATCGCTGGACGCCCTGCGGGTCAAGCCGCTGCCGGGGCCCCAGGTGCAGCCCACGACCGCCCCGGCCCTCGCCGCGGTTCCGGCGGCGCGGAGCCGGGGGCCCGAGCGGTCGGTGACATGGACGGTCGCGGGCGCCGCCCTGCTGGGCGCGGTGGGCGTGGCCCTGTTCCTGCGGCTCAGGTGGGGTCCGGTGGTGCCGGACTGACCGGCCGCGACCGACGCCACCCGCCGCCCCGGCACACCTCCCCCGCCGCCGCCCGCCGCTCCATGCTCCGGGAGGCCGTCAGCGTCGTGCGGCGGCCCCGGGCAGCGGTTCCAGCGCGGGTACGGGACGGATGCCGCCGACCGGCAGGCCGCCGCCGAGCAGCGGTTCGCCGGCGAACGCGGTGAGCGCGGCCGGATCGGCCCCGGCGAGGGCGAGGGCGGCCGCGGTCACCGGGACGCGTGCCCGGTCGGCGCCGTCGGAGATCTTCACGGCGACGGCGCCGCCGTCGGGCAGGGCGGCGACCTGTACGCCCTCGAATCCGTCCTTGGCGAGCAGGCCGGGCACGGCCCCCATCAGGGCGGCGATGTCCCGGCCGGAGCCCGACGCCATCTGGGGGTGGTCGCGCATCGCGTCGGCGACCCTGGCCTCGGGGGTGCCGGGCAGGGCGGTGGTGATCCGGGCGACGGCGCGGGCGAGGCCGTACAGGGAGACGGCGAACAGGGGCGCGCCGCAGCCGTCGACGGTCACCCGGGCGACGCGCTGCCCGGTGAGGTCCTCGACGGTCTCGGCGATCGCCCGCTGGAGGGGGTGGCCGGGGTCGAGGTAGTCGCCGAGGGACCAGCCGTTGAGCCGTGCGGTGAGGAGCATGGCGGCGTGCTTGCCGGAGCAGTTCTGGGCGAGCCGGGAGGGCGGGCGGCCCTCGCGCGCCCAGGTCTCGCGTACGGCCCGGCCGAACGGCAGGTCCGGGGTGTTGCGCAGGTGGTCCTCGGTGAGTCCGGCGCCCGCGAGGACGCGCCGGGTGCCGGCGAGGTGCCGTTCCTCGCCGGAGTGGCTGGCGGTGGCGAGGGAGAGCAGCTCGCCCTCGAGCGGGAGACCGGCCCGCACCATGGCGACGGCCTGGACGGGCTTGAGCGCGGAGCGCGGGTAGCAGGCGGCCTCGATGTCACCGAGCCCGAGCCGGATCTCGCCGTCGGCGCCGAGGACGACGACGGAACCGTAGTGGACGCCTTCCACGACCCCGCCGCGGACGAGGTGGGCGACAGGGGCGTGGAGGGGTTCGCGGACCGGGGGCGCGGCCGCGGGGAACGTGCTGTTCATCGGGATCGGTCTTCCGTGGGGGCGGGCCCGTGGGGGGCCATGGGGGTACGTGTGGGCGGGACCGCGCGGGCGGCCGTCCGAGGGCCGGCGGGCGCCGGGCGCACGATGGCCGTGAGGGTCGTCCCGACGCGCTCGAGATGGTGCGCCATCGCCTCGGCGGCGGCGTCCTCCGAGCCGTCGGCCAGCGCCTCGACGACAGCCCGGTGCTCGCGGTTGGACTGTTCGCGCCGGTCGCCGAGCTGGTTGAGGAAGACGGACTGACGCGCCAGCGCGTCCCGGATCTCCTCGATGACCCTGCGGAACACGGGATTCCGGGCGGCCTCGGCCACTGTGAGGTGGAAGTGGGTGTCCATGGCGGCCCAGGCGGTGGTGTCGGTCTCCCGGTCCATCCGGTCCAGCAGCCGGCGCAGGACCTCGAGGTGCTCGGGGGTACGCCGCCGGGCCGCGTACCGGGCGACCGGGATCTCGACGTGGCGGCGCACTTCCAGCAGGTCGCCGGCCGTGTAGTCGCCGAAGGTGGGGTCCCCGACGGCGTCGGCGACGACGAAGGTGCCCTTGCCGGTCCTGGACGCGGTCAGGCCCATGGTCTGCAGCGCCCGCAGCGCCTCGCGCAGTACGGGCCGGGAGACCTCGAGGGTGCGGCACAGCTCCGCCTCCGAGGGGAGCTTGTCGCCGATGGCGTACTCGCCGCGCTCGATGGCGTCGCGCAGGTGGGAGAGGACCGCTTCCATCGCGCTCACGCGCCGCGGACCGACTCCACCTGTCTGGCTGTCTGACAGGTTCACGGGGGTGATGGTGCGGGGCGGACGCGAGGGGTGTCAAGCCGGACGGGACGGCACCCGCGCTGGGGCTACCCACCCCCTCGTTCCGGGGGTCAACATCATTCTGCGGCGGGGCGTCCGTTCACATACTCACTTGCATGGTCGATCCAACGGTGCTCAATCCGACGATGCTCACGGAAATCCCGGCCGCGCGTACAGGCGAAAAGGGGAGCGACTTCGCCGAACTGTCGCGGCGCATCACCGCCGAAGGGCTGCTCAGGCGCCGCCCTCTCTACTACACCCTGCGCCTGGGGGCCGTGGGCCTCGCCCTCGCGGGAGGTGTCGCCGCCTTCCTCGTGCTGGGCGACCGCTGGAGCCAGTTGTTCGTCGCGGCGGCCCTGGCGGTGGTCTTCGGACAGCTCGCGCTGGCTGCCCACGATCTGGCGCACCGGCAGGTGTTCTCACGCCGGCGCCTCAGCGAGGCGGGTGGTCTGCTGGTGGCCGACGTGCTGCTGGGCATGAGCTACGGCTGGTGGATGAACAAGCACACCCGCCACCACGCGAATCCCAACCACGAGCAGAAGGACCCGGACGTCGCCCCCGACCTGCTGGTCTGGTCGCGCCGCCAGGCGAGCCGGGCGCAGGGTCCCGCCCGGTTCATCGGCAAGCACCAGGCCGCGCTCTTCCTCCCGATGCTGACCCTGGAAGGCCTCAATCTGAGTGTCAGCAGCTTCAAGGCCCTGCGCGGCCCGGCCGTGAAGCGGCCACTGCTGGAGGGGACCCTGCTCGTCGCCCACTTCGCCGTGTACTTCGGCGGCCTGTTCACGGTGCTCTCCCCCGGCAGGGCACTCGCCTTCGTCGCCGTCCACCAGGGTCTGTTCGGGATCTACCTCGGCTCCGTGTTCGCCCCCAACCACAAGGGCATGCCGATGATCGAGGAGGACCGGCAGCTGGACTTCCTGCGCCGCCAGGTCCTCACCTCCCGCAATGTCACGGGCGGTCCGATGGTCGACCTCTTCATGGGCGGGCTGAACCACCAGATCGAGCACCACCTCTTCCCCAGCATGCCCACACCCGCCCTCGGCCGGGCCCAGGTCATCACCGAGCGGTACTGCGCCGAGCTGGGCATCCCGTACTGCCGGACGGGGCTGTTCGCCTCGTACGCCACGGCGCTGCGCCATCTCAGGAGCGTGGGGGAACCGCTGCGCGGGGCCCGCTGACGGGCGGCGGCCCTCCCTCCGGCGGAAGGTCGTCGGGCAAGGACGGGCGGCCCGCTACGCCCACAGCGCGCCGGCCGGGGCCGTCCCGGCGAAGGCCGCGCCGAGGCCGGCCGTGACGCTCGCCACGACATGCGCGGCGGCATGGCGGACGGCCCCGTCTCGGCGAGGCGGAGGGTCTCGCAGGAGAAGGTGGAGTACGTGGTCAGGACGCCGCACAGACCGATACCGAGCAGCAGTTGGAGCGGGGGCGGCGGCGCCCGCTCCCCCGCCGAGCGCCACCACGGCGACGACGGGAGCGTGCGCGCGCAAGGCGGGGCGTGCGCGGAGGGCCTCGGGGGGCGGGGGTGTCACGGGCGCAGGTCCCCTGCTCGTCGAGCGGCCCAGGACGTGCGGGCGCGCGTCCTCACAAGTAGGGACCGTCGGCGGTGGCTCCGCGGTTCGGATACGGCGGGCCCCACCGCCGCGCCGCGAGGCGTGCTCGCGGCCGGGTGCCGGCTTGACGCCCTCGGCCGGGAAGCCCCTGGACCGTGTGCGCTACCAGCCCTTCTCGAACATCCGCGCGACCTCGGCGATCCGTACCTCGTCGCGCCGGTAGTACGGGCGGCCGGCGGCACCGCCGGTGCGCAGCAGGCCGACGGCGGTGAGCAGCCGGAGGTGGGTGAGGGCGACCGGGCGGGTCATGCCGAACCGGTCGGCGACGGCCTCCGCGGTGGCGCCGTGTTCGGCGCGGCCGGGTTCTCTCAGCCAGGCGAGGATGTGCAGTCGTGTCCCGTCGTCGGGAGTCCTGGTCATGTCGTCCACCTCCACCCCGGCGTCCGCTCCGGGCACTTCCACTGTCCCGCAGCCGACGGCCCCGTGTCAGGCGCTCCGGTGCCCCTGCCGGGGCAGCCGACCAGACTGGTGAATGGGGTGGTTGAACGGGGCAGTGACCCGACGGCACCGCCCCTTCGCGGCACAGCGGCGGGCGGCCCGGCCGCACACGTACCGTCGCGCGTGCGGCCGGGCCCGGCGTACGTCAGGAACTCACACGCTCACCGGTGGCCGAACCACGACATCGCGGGCAGCGCCCGGTCGTCGTAGCCGAACAGCGCCTGGTTCTCCCAGCCGTTGCCGGAGGCCGGGTCGGCCGGGTCCCAGCCGTTGCCGGTGCGGGCGGTCCAGGTCGCCTCCCAGTAGAAGACGCCGAGGCCCCGCCCGTTCGGGACGGCCTCCACGATGCTCGCCACGTCGTTCATCCACCGGGTCTGGCCCGCCGTGGTCGCCGGGTAGCCGGGGACCAGTTCCCCGGTGAGGTCGATGATGTTCTCGAGCCCGTCCTCGCTGTCGAGGCGGAACGGGTAGGCCGTCTCGGCGAGGAAGACCGGCTTGCCGTAGCGGGCGGCGGCGTCGTCCAGGGTGGTCTGGAAGTCGTGGAGCGTACCGTGCCAGTAGCCGTAGTACGACAGGCCGATGGCGTCGAACCTCACGCCCCGGGACACCGCGTTGTCGAACCACCAGCGGGTGCCGTCGAGGTCGCCTCCCTCGGCGAGGTGCAGCGCGACGGTCGTGGACGGGGCGACCGCCTTGACGGCGTCGTAGCCGGAGTTGAGCAGGCCGGCGAGCTGCGTCCAGTTGCCGGTGGACCCCTCGTTCCAGAGCATGCCGCCGTTGATCTCGTTGCCGACCTGGACCATGTCCGCGGTGGTGCCCTGCGCCTTGAGGGCGTTGAGGACGTCGTACGTGTGCTGGTACACGTCCGTCCTCAACTGGCTGTAGGAGTGTCCCGCCCAGGCGGCGGGCCTGGTCTGCTTGCCGGGGTCGGCCCAGGTGTCCGAGTAGTGGAAGTCGACCAGCAGCTTCATGCCCCGGGCCTTGACGCGCTGGGCCATGGCGAGGACGCGTGCCTTGTTGTTGTAGCCGTCGGCCGGGTTCACCCAGACCTTCAGGCGGGCGTAGTTCATTCCGGCGGACCGCAGGATGGCGACGCCGTCGCCGGCGGTGCCGGAGGCGGTCCGGTAGACGCCGCCCTTGGCCTCGCTCTTGGGCAGGGACGAGATGTCGGCGCCCTTGACCGCCAGGCCGGAGGTGCCCGGGGCGAAGGTCAGGTCGTCGACGTTGATCCAGTTGCCCGCGCCGGCGTCGCTGTGGACGCTGATCGTGCACTGGTTGTTCGTCACCCTGACGGGCACGACGATCCGTATCCAGTCGCCGGCGGAGACCGGCAGGTCGGTGCGCTGTTCGGCGCCTCCGCAGTTCTTGAGGGCGAGGTACGCGGCGTTCTGGCCGCCGCCGGAGCGGACCCAGGCGGTCAGCCTGTGGTCGCCGTTGGCCAGACCGGACAGGTACTGGTACGTCTCCACCCGGTAGGCCGAGGACGACCAGTGGGACAGGCGGTGACTTCCGCTGCGGCCACCGGACTCGGTGTACGAGGCGCCGGTGGCGCCGCGCTCCGACCAGCCGGCCGGGGTCGCGGCCCCCGAACCGTCGTTCTCGAAGCCGCCGTTGGTGAGGGTGCTCGCCGCCGTCGCGGGCTGGGCGGGCAGGGTGGTGAGGGCCAGCCCTGCGGCGAGCGGCAGGAGCAGGGCCCGGAGGATGCGAGTACGTGTGCACGTGCGTCTGGGATGGAACATCGGTGTCCGTCGTCCCTTCGACGTGGGGAGGGAGGCCGCCCCCGCCCGCTGCGGGGGCGGGGGCCTCCCTCCGCCCGCGGCGTGCGCTGCTCACGCGGGCGGAGGGGAGTCGTGGTTCAGCCGTCGAGTCGGACGACCCGGACGGCTCCGGCCGGGACCGCCAGGCGGCCCGCGGCGCGTTCACCCGTCAGCAGCTCGGTACCGGGGGTGTCCAGCGGCACCTTGGTGTCGCCGGCGGTGTGGTTGATCACGAACAGGAAGGTGCCGGACTCCCCGGTGCGGCGCACCACTTCGACGTCGCGGGGCAGATCGGCGCGCGGGGTGATCCCGGTGTCCTCGACGGCCCAGCCGAGCAGGGTGTCCAGCCCTTCGGCGCCCAGCCGGGTGGAGACGTACCAGGCGCTGCCCTCGCCGAGACGGTGACGGGTGACGGCGGGGCGGCCGGCGGTGAGGCCGTCGGCGTAGGCCCAGACGGTCTCCGCGCCGCGCGGCACCACGAACTCGGACCATACGTCGGCGCCGAGTTCGGAGCCGTCGGGGCCGGTCAGACGCACCCTGGCGCCGGCGTCGAGCGGCGAGAACTCCTCCACGGTCAGGCCGAGGACGTCCCGCAGGGCCCCCGGGTGGGCGCCCTCGTGCACGGCGTCGTGTTCGTCGACGATGCCGGAGAAGTACGAGACGACGAGGGTGCCGCCGTTCTCGACGTACTCCTTGAGGTTGTTCCCCGCCGCCTCGGTCATCAGGTACAGGGCGGGGACGACGACCAGGGGGTAGCGCGACAGGTCGGCTTCCGGGTGGGCGAAGTCGACGGTGAGGTGGCGGTCGTAGAGCGCCTCGTAGAAGGCGTCGGCACGTTCGCGGGCGTCGTGGTCCTCGGTGGGGCGCCAGTCGAGGTTCTGCGCCCACCAGGAGTGCCAGTCCCACAGCACGGCGACGTCGGCCTCGGTGCGGGTACCGCGCAGAGGAGTCAGCGCGTCGATGTTCGCGCCGAGTTCGACGACCTCGCGCCAGACACGGGTGTCCGTGCCGCCGTGCGGGAGCATTGCCGAGTGGAACTTCTCGGCGCCGCGCCTGGACTGGCGCCACTGGAAGAACATGGCGCCCTCGGAGCCGCGGGCCACGTGCGCGAGGGAGTTGCGGGCCATCTGGCCGGGCGCCTTGGCGGGGTTGCGGGGCTGCCAGTTGACGCCCGAGGTGGAGTGTTCGAGCAGCAGCCAGGGGGCGCCGCCGGCGACGGACCGGGTGAGGTCGGCGGACATCGCCAGGTTCACGTGGGTGCGGCGGCCGTCGGTGATCAGGTAGTGGTCGTTGGTGACGAAGTCGACCTCGCGGCCCCAGGCCCAGTAGTCCATGGAGTCGCACTGGCTGAGGGCCGTCATGAAGTTGGTGGTGACCGGGACGCCGGGTGAGAGGCGGTGCAGGATGTCCCGCTCGGCGACGAAGTTCTCCCGCACGGTGGCGTCGGCGAACCGCCGGTAGTCCAGCGCCTGGCCCGGGTTGCCGACCGTGGGGGTGAGCCGCGGCGGGTTGATCTGCTCGAAGTCCGCGTAGCGCTGGCCCCAGAAGGCGGTGCCCCAGGCCTCGTTGACGGCCTCGACGGTGCCGTAGGTCCGCGCGAGCCAGCGGCGGAAGTGCGCGGCGCACCCGTCGCAGTAGCAGGCGGAGACGGGGACGCCGTACTCGTTGTGGACGTGCCACATCGCGAGCGCGGGATGGCTCCCGTACCGCTCGGCGAGTCGGGTGGTGATGTCCGCGGCGGCGGCCCGGTAGTGGGGGTTGCTGTGGCAGATGGCGCCGCGCGAGCCGAATTCGTGGCGCACCCCTTCCGCGGTCACCGGCAGCGCGTCCGGGTGGGCGCGGTAGAACCAGACGGGCGGCACCACGGTGGGTGTGCCGAGGTCGGCGCGGATGCCGTTCTCGTGCAGCAGGTCCAGGACCCGGTCGAGCCAGCCGAAGTCGTGGACACCCGGCGAGGGTTCCAGCAGGGCCCAGGAGAAGATGCCCACGCTCACCATGGTGACGCCGGCCTCACGCATCAGCCGGACGTCCTCGGTCCAGACGCTTTCCGGCCACTGCTCGGGGTTGTAGTCCCCACCGAAGGCGAGCCCGGTGAGGCCCAGGGGGGTGGTCTCCGGCATGGATTGTCTCCCGATATGTCGAACTGCTGGGAACGTACACACACACTTTCGGCGGCGTGAAGCCAACATAACCGCACAGCAACAACCATTGACAAGTGTCCGGGATGTTTCTCTACTGTGAACGCTCACAGAGCAGCGCGAGCCACGGTACGAGCCGCGCGCAGCTGGGGCAGCAGGCCTTCGCGAGAGGCGGGGGCCCAGGTCAGGGGAGAGTTCCATGCGATACACGAAGCACCGTCGCCTCGTGAGTTCCGCCATAGCGGTCACGCTCGGCGCCACCACGCTGGCCGCGTGCGGCTCGTCGTCGGACGACGACAGCGGGGCCCGGTCCGGCCCGGTCTCACTGACGTACTGGACCTGGGCCCCGGGCATGGACAAGGTCGTGGACCTGTGGAACGAGGGCCCCGGCAAGAAGGAGCAGGTCAAGGTCACGGTGAAGAAGCAGGCGTCCGGCGACACGCTGGTCACCAAGATCCTCACCGCGCACAAGGCGGGCAAGGCCCCGGACCTGGTGCAGGCGGAGTACCAGGCGCTGCCCACGCTGGTCAGCAATGACGCGCTCGCCGACATCTCGAAGGACGTGGGCGACGCGAAGAGCAAGTTCGCGGACGGCGTCTGGCAGCAGACCACGCTCGGCACCGACGCGGTGTACGCGGTTCCGCAGGACATCGGGCCGATGATGTTCTACTACCGCGAGGACCTGTTCAAGAAGTACGGCCTGACGGTGCCGACGACCTGGGACGAGTTCGCGGACACCGCGCGCAAGCTCAAGAAGGAGTCGCCGGAGACGGACCTGACCACGTTCTCCGCCAACGACTCGGGTCTGTTCGCGGGCCTGGCCCAGCAGGCCGGCGCGCAGTGGTGGAGTACGTCGGGCGACCAGTGGAAGGTCGGGATCTCCGACGACGCGACCAAGAAGGTCGCCGAGTTCTGGGGCGGCCTGGTCAAGGAGGGTGCGATCGACAACCAGCCGATGTACACCCCCGCCTGGAACAAGGCGCTCAACACCGGCAAGCAGATCGCGTGGGTCAGCGCCGTGTGGGCGCCGGGCACGCTGAGCACGGCCGCGCCCGACACCAAGGGCAAGTGGGCCATGGCTCCGCTCCCCCAGTGGACCGAGGGGGAGAACCGCACCGGCAGCTGGGGCGGCTCCTCCACCGGCGTCACCACGGACTCCGGGAACAAGGAGGCCGCCGCGAAGTTCGCCGCCTGGCTGAACACCGACGGCGACGCCCTGAACGCGCTGGCGAAGGAGAGCGGCATCTACCCCGCCTCCACCTCGGCCCAGCTCAGCGGCGCCTTCACCACCCCGCCGGAGTACTTCTCCAACCAGCCGGACTTCTACAAGAAGGCCGCCGGGATCGCGCAGACCACCGCGCCGTCCGCCTGGGGCCCGAACGTCAACGTGGCGTACACGACGTTCAAGGACGCCTTCGGTGCCGCGGCGAAGAACAAGTCCGACTTCGCCGCGGCCGTGGAGACCATGCAGCAGGACACGGTCGCCGACCTGAAGAAGCAGGGCTTCGAGGTCGCTCCGTGACATCCCCGGCACGCGGGAAGGCGTACGGGGTCGAAGGGGCCCCGTACGCCCGCCCGTCCCGCACCTCCGCAGCGAGGCGCACCCGAAGCGCCCCCTTCCTCTTCCTGATCCCCGCGACGGTCCTCTTCCTGCTCTTCTTCGCGCTGCCCATCGGGTACGCGATCTGGCTCAGCTTCCGCAAGGTGCAGGTGTCCGGGCTCGGCCTGGGCGCGGGCGCCCGCAAGGAGGTCTGGGCCGGCCTGGAGAACTACACCGCCGCCCTCTCCGACAGCGAGCTGCTGGACGGCGCGCTGCGCGTGCTCGGCTACGGCTGCATCGTGGTGCCGGTGATGCTGGGGCTCGCCCTGGTGTTCGCGCTGATGCTGGACTCCGAGAGGGTGCGGCTCGCGCCCTTCACCCGGCTCGCGATCTTCCTGCCGTACGCCATTCCGGGCGTGATCGCGGCGCTGCTGTGGGGCTTCCTGTACCTGCCCGACGTGAGCCCGTTCTACTTCGTGCTCGACAGGCTCGGCCTGCCGCAGCCGGACCTGCTGGACGGCGGTCCGCTGTTCCTCGCCCTGTCGAACATCGCGGTGTGGGGCGGCACCGGCTTCAACATGATCGTCATCTACACCGCGCTGCGGGCCGTCCCGGCCGAGGTGTACGAGGCGGCGAAGCTGGACGGCGCCACCCCCCTGCAGATCGCGCTGAAGATCAAGATCCCGATGGTCGCGCCGTCGCTGGTGCTCACCTTCTTCTTCTCGATCATCGCGACCCTCCAGGTGTTCAACGAACCGACCACGCTGAAGCCGCTCACCAACTCCGTCTCCACCACCTGGAGTCCGCTGATGAAGGTGTACCAGGACGCCTTCGGCAACGGCGACATCCACTCGGCCGCCGCCCAGGCCGCCCTCATCGCGCTCGCCACCCTGGTGCTCTCCTTCGGCTTCCTGCGGGCCGCGAACCGACGCAACAAGCAGGACGACAGTCAAGGAGCGGCCCGATGAGTTCCGTGGCCCTGCACAAGGCCGAGCCCGTGGCCGGCACCGTCCCGGGCGCCGGCCGGGGTCCGGCGCGGCCCCGCCGCACCGCCCTGGTGCCCACCCTGACGCTGCTGCTCGGCGCGCTGTACTGCCTGCTGCCGGTGGCCTGGGTGGTCATCGCGTCCACCAAGTCCGGCAACGAGCTGTTCTCCACGTTCACGTTCTGGCCCGGCACCGGCTTCACCGAGAACCTCTCGGACCTGAACGCCTACCGCGACGGCGTCTACTGGAAGTGGATGGGCAACTCCGCCCTGTACGCCGGCCTCGGCGCCCTGCTGTCGACGTGCGTGTCCGCGGTCAGCGGCTACGCGCTGGCGGTCTACCGCTTCCGGGGCCGCGAGACGCTGTTCAACGTGCTGCTCGCGGGTGTGCTGATGCCGCCGGTGATCCTCGCCGTCCCGCAGTACCTGCTGCTGGCCCAGGCGGACCTCACGGACTCCTACCTGTCCGTGCTGCTGCCGCAGATCCTCTCCCCGTACGGCGTCTACCTGGCGCGGATCTACGCCGCGGCGTCGGTGCCGTCCGACGTGGTGGAGGCCGGGCGGATGGACGGTGCGGGCGAGTGGCGGATCTTCACCCGGGTCGCGCTGCCGATGATGCTGCCCGGACTGGTGACGGTCTTCCTGTTCCAGTTCGTCGCGATCTGGAACAACTTCCTGCTCCCGTACATCATGCTCAGCGACGACGAGAAGTTCCCGATCACGCTCGGTCTGCACACGCTCCTCGAGCAGGGCGCCAACACTCCGGCCCTGTACACCCTGGTGATCACCGGTGCGTTCCTCGCGGTGTTCCCGCTGGTCGCGCTCTTCCTGGTCATCCAGCGGTTCTGGAGCCTGGATCTGCTGTCCGGGGCCGTAAAGTCATGACCATGAGCAACACGGGGGGCAGGCGCAAGCCGCCGACGATCCACGACGTGGCGCGTGAGGCCGGTGTCTCGCGCGGCACCGTCTCACGCGTGCTCAACGGCGGCCACTACGTCAGCCCGTCCGCGGCGGAGGCGGTCAACGCCGCGATCCGCAGGACGGGTTACGTGGTGAACCGGCACGCCCGCTCGCTGATCACCGGCCGGTCCGACTCGGTGGGCTTCCTGCTGACGGAGCCGCAGGAGCGGTTCTTCGAGGATCCCAACTTCAACGTCCTGCTGCGTGGTTGCACGCAGGCGCTGGCCGCGCACGACATTCCGCTGCTGCTGATGATCGCCGGTACGCAGGCCGAACGGCGGCGCATAGTGCGGTACATCGCCGCCGGGCACGTCGACGGGGTGCTGCTGGTCTCCAGCCACTCGGGCGATCCGGTGGCCGAGGAGCTGCGGGCGGCGGGCGTGCCGCTGGTCGCGTGCGGCAAGCCGATCGGGCTGGGTTCCAAGGTGAGTTACGTGGCCGCGGACGACCGGGACGGCGCCCGTGACATGGTGCGCCATCTGCTGGGGCTGGGCCGGCGCAGGGTGGGCGTGGTGACCGGCCCGCTGGACACTCCGGGTGGCGTGGAGCGTCTCGCCGGGTACAAGGAGGTGCTCACCGGGGCCGGCATCGGGATCGACGAGCGGCTCATCGTCTCCGGCGACTACAGCAGGGCCAGCGGCGAGGCGGGCGCGGAGCGGCTGCTGGCCGGCGCGCCGGACATGGACGCCGTGTTCGTCGCCTCGGACCTGATGGCGCAGGGCGTGCTGACGGCACTGCACCGCGCGGGGCGCCGGGTGCCCCAGGACGTGGCGGTCGGCGGCTTCGACGACTCCCAGGCCGCCGTCTCCACCAGTCCCGGCCTGACCACGATCCGCCAGCCGTGGGACCGCATCAGCTCCGAGATGGTACGGGTCCTGCTCGCCCAGGTGGGCGGCGAGGACCCGGCCACGGTGATCCTCCCGACGGAACTGGTGAGGCGCGAGTCGGCATAGAGGCGCGCGCCGGTCACGGGGCGTGACGCGCGGGCGCCCGCGCATGGTCCGTGCATTGCCCAACCATTAGTTGAACTTCGAACAAATGTTACCGTTCACTCATGGCAGCGGAGACGGCCGGCATCCGGCTCGAGGAGCGGTGGCGGGAGATTCTGTCGGTGCACGCGCGCACCCTCGGGGAGATCGACCGTGCGCTGCATCCGTACGGCCTGGGCGCCTCCGACTTCGAGGTGCTCGACCTGCTCGCGACCGCGCCGCCCGAGGAGGGCGAGCAGTGCAGGGTGCAGAACCTGGGCGGGCGGGTCCACCTCAGCCAGAGCGCGCTGTCCCGCCTCATCGCCCGGCTGGAGAAGGACGGCCTGGTCATCCGCAGCCTCTGCGCGGAGGACCGGCGGGGCGTCTACGTCACGCTCACCCGCAAGGGCCGCGACCTGCACGCCGAGGTACTGCCGCTGCAGCGCGCGGTCCTGGCCCGCGCGCTGGGCGAGTAGCCCACCGCCCGGACGGTCGCGGCACGGCCGGGGCCTCATGCGGATCATGCCGGGCCCGTACGGGCCCGGCCTGTTCCCCCGGGGGCCCCCGCCCCGGGGGGGGGCCCCCCGGGGGCGCCCCCCC
>NZ_JBITSN010000004.1:380631-414059 GCF_044540975.1 Streptomyces sp. NPDC085927 | reverse complement strand
GGGGGGCTCTTACGTGGTTATTGCGGGCCCGTTTGGCTCGGGTGATTATCGGTTTGCGGCCCCGGCCCTAGGGGCGGGCCAGCAGGGTGCGCACCCCCTCCGATGTCAGCGTCAGACGGTGTTCCGAGCTGCCGTCGATGGTGAGGGACAGCTCGTCGGCCGGCCACTGCGCGGCCAGCGCCCCGAGCGGCACCAGGCGGTAGCGGGAGACGAACGGCAGCAGTCCCGACATCTCCAGTTCCGAGGTGAAGACCGGCACCACCTGGATGCCGTCCGGCTGCTCCATCACCGGCAGCGCGACCGCGCCGGGGTCGGCGGCCTCGTCACCCGCGTCGTCGGGCACGGGGATCAGTACGTCACTGTTGGCGAGGGCGTCCAGCGCCGCCGTGTCCTGGGTGTTGTCGGCGAGAGCGTCCAGAGCCCGCTGGGCGGACGTGGGGTCATTGTTCTCGTGCGCGGGTGTCTCCATGGCGGCTTCCCTCGTAGCGGCGGTCGTACGGACCCGCCCCGGACGGAATCGGCGACGGCCGTCGGCGATCCGCGACGAGCGATCCGCGGGCGGCGGACCGGCAGAAGGCGGATCGGCCGATCGGACCGGGACCCGCTCCGGGCACGGTCCTGGACGCGTACCCGATCGCGCGGTCCGCAATCCTCCCCGCACCGGAAGGGAGACCCCGGCGGAGCCCTCTGACCGGCATGGTTATCATATGAGCGCCGCCTAGCTCGAAAGATAATCCTGTGACTGTCACTGAAGACTCGTTCACCAGCTGGAAGCACCGCGAGGAGATCGCGGAGTCGATGATCCCGATCATCGGGAAGCTGCACCGCGAGCGGGACGTCACCGTCCTGCTGCACAGCCGCTCCTTGGTGAACAAGTCGGTGGTCTCGATCCTCAAGACCCACCGCTTCGCCCGTCAGATCTCCGGCCAGGAGCTGTCGGTCACCGAGACGCTGCCCTTCCTCCAGGCACTCACCGCGCTCGACCTCGGTCCGTCCCAGATCGACCTCGGTCTCCTCGCCGCGACCTACCGGACCGACGACCGCGGACTGTCGGTCGCGGAGTTCACCGCCGAGGCCGTGGCCGGAGCCACCGGCGCCCACAAGATCGACCGCCGTGAGCCGCGCGACGTCGTCCTCTACGGCTTCGGCCGCATCGGCCGGCTCCTCGCCCGCCTGCTCATCGAGAAGTCCGGCTCCGGCAACGGCCTGCGGCTGCGCGCCATCGTGGTCCGCCGGGGCGGCGAGCAGGACATCGTCAAGCGCGCCTCCCTGCTGCGCCGCGACTCCGTGCACGGCCAGTTCCAGGGCACGATCACCGTGGACGAGGCGAGCAGCACGATCGTCGCCAACGGCAACACCATCAAGGTGATCTACGCCGACGACCCGTCGGAGCTGGACTACACGGCGTACGGCATCAAGAACGCCATCCTCATCGACAACACCGGCAAGTGGCGCGACCGCGAGGGCCTCTCGCAGCACCTGCGTCCCGGCGTCGACAAGGTCGTGCTGACCGCGCCCGGCAAGGGCGACGTGCCCAACATCGTGCACGGCGTCAACCACGACACCCTCAAGCCGGACGAGCAGATCCTCTCCTGCGCCTCCTGCACCACCAACGCGATCGTCCCGCCGCTCAAGGCGATGGCGGACGAGTACGGTGTGCTGCGCGGCCACGTGGAGACCGTCCACTCGTTCACCAACGACCAGAACCTGCTGGACAACTACCACAAGTCCGAGCGCCGCGGCCGCTCCGCGCCGCTGAACATGGTGATCACCGAGACGGGTGCCGCCTCCGCCGTCGCCAAGGCGCTGCCCGACCTCGACGCGACGATCACCGGCAGCTCGATCCGGGTCCCGGTGCCGGACGTCTCCATCGCGATCCTCAATCTCCAGCTGGGCCGCGCGGCCGACCGCGCCGAGGTGCTCGAATACCTCCGCGAGGTGTCGCTCACCTCGCCGCTGAAGCGCCAGATCGACTTCATCAGCGCCCCCGACGCGGTCTCCAGCGACTTCATCGGCTCGCGGCACGCCTCGATCGTCGACGCCGGCGCCCTCAAGGTCGAGGGGGACAACGCGATCCTGTACCTCTGGTACGACAACGAGTTCGGTTACTCCTGCCAGGTCGTCCGGGTCGTCCAGTACGTCTCCGGCGTGGAGTACCCGACCTTCCCCGCGCCGGCTTCCTGACCGGCCGGGCACGGCCGGGCGGACGGAAGGACACACTCACGCACCGCGTCGTTTTCCCCGACTGCCGGTGGCCAAGTGCCTGTTCAGGCCCTTGGCCGCCGGTGGGGTGCCCAAACCCCGTCACGCCGAGGTCCGGATCGGTAACGATCGGGTCGCAGCGGTTGCCGGACCCGAAACAGTTCCTAGTCTGCGGGCATGTCGCTCTTCAGCAGTCGTACCGGTAAACGTCCCCGCCTCGCCCCCGCCCTCGACGACGCCGCCCTCGCGCGCATCCTCCGGCAGGTGAGCAAGCGCGGTGGGGGCGTCAAGTCGACGGAGGTGACTCTCGTCGCGGCCTTCCTGGAGGAAACCGGGGACAACTGGGACCGGCGCAGCCACCGGATGACCGTGCTGGCCGGGGAGACGGCCGAATCGAAGTCCGACCTGGCCTCGGCCTGGCTGACCAGGGAGCCGAAGAACTCCGACGCGCTGGTGTTCCACTCCTGGGTCGGTCTGATGCGCGGCCTGCGGGACAGACACCTGGAGGACGCCACCCAGTTGGTGACCCAGTGCCACCGGGCCGCGGAGCTGAGGCCGGCGGACCCGCTGCCCTGGGTGGCCCTGCTCGGCATGGCCCGCCTCGAGCGGTATCCGCAGAGCGAGGTCAACGCCATCTGGCGGGAGGCCACCGGACGCGACCGCTGGCACCGTGAGGCCTATCTGCAGATGCTCGCCCATCTGTCGCCGGAGGAAGGGGGATCGAGCGCGGCCGTCCTCGACTTCATCGACGTGGTGCGCACCCGGATACCGGCCAACGCGCCGTGCGCCGCGGTCGAGCTGACCGCGGCCGTCCGGCAGTACCAGGGGCTGGTGGCGCAGGGCGGCGTCCGGGCCATGACGGCCGGTCAGCTGTGGGAGGGCGGGCAGATCGCGGCCTCGCTGGAACAGGCCGCCTCCCTCTGGGCGAAGCCGGGATTCTTCCAGCACGCGGCGGCCCAGGCGGACCTGAACGTCCTGGCGTACGCGCTGTGCGCGGCCGGCCGGGCCGTCGACGCCAACCATGTGTTCGAGGCGCTCCAGGGCACGGTGACTCCGTGGCCGTGGAACGACGACGGGCCCGCGGTCCAGCGGTTCGAACAGCACAGGGCCAAGGCGGAGCGGGGGCGGCAGGGCGGCGTCGGAGGAGCCTGACGCCGCCTCGCCGCGCGCATCGTCAGTCCCGTTCCCGGGCCAGGACGTCCGTGACGGCCTTCCGCAACGCCGTCGCGGGGTCCGCCGCGGCCCCTTCGGAGCGCCACGCCACGAATCCGTCGGGGCGGACCAGGACCGCGCCGTCCCCGGTGACGCCGTGGGCCTGTGCCCAGTCCACGCCGTCGCCCGGCGTCAGGTCCGCGGCGGGCCCGGTGCCGATCCGGTAGGCGTCGAGGGGCACCCGCAGCTGCTGCGCCGCCTGCGCCGCGGCGGTGTGCCAGGCGGCGCCGCCGGACTCGCCGGTCAGCAGCACCAGGGACCGCTCGTACAGGTCGAGGGTGGAGATGCGGACGCCGTCGCGGTCCAGCCACAGGTGGGGGGCCCGGGTGCCCGGCTCCCCCGTCAGCTGCAGGCCCTCCGGGACGACCGGCGCCGCCGGGTCGCCGCCGACGACCGCGCCCTGCGGGTAGCGGTAGCCCAGCGCCACGTTGAGGATTCCGCCCTTCGGGCCCTTGCTGCCGGCGCCCGCCGCGGGCGTGTAGCCGGGGTGGCTGTGCTCGACCGAGCGGTTCGAGGCGCGGGCGCTGGTCGCCTCGGCGACCGGCCGGCGCTCGGCCTCGTAGGACTCCAGCAGTCCGGGGCCCGCCCAGCCGCCGTGGACGGCGGCCAGCTTCCAGGCGAGATTGTGCGCGTCCTGGATGCCGGTGTTGGAGCCGAACGCCCCGGTGGGCGACATCTCGTGGGCCGAGTCGCCGGCGAGGAACACCCGGCGGTCGGTGTACCTCTCGGCGACCCGCTCGGCGGCGTGCCAGGCGGCCCGGCCGGTGATCTTGACGTCGAGGTCCGGCACGCCGATCGCCCGCCGGATGTGGGCGACGCACCGCTCGTCGGTGAACTCCTCGATCATCTCGCCGTGTTCGGGGTGCCAGGGGGCGTGGAACACCCAGTTCTCGGCGTTGTCGACGGGCAGCAGCGCTCCGTCGGCCTCCGGGTTCGTCAGGTAGCAGACGATGAACCGGCGGTCGCCGACGACGCCCGCGAGGTCGCGTGAGGAGAAGGTGACGCTCACGTTGTGGAACAGGTCCCCCGGACCGTTCTGACCGATGCCGAGCCGCTCCCGCACGGGGCTGCGCGGGCCGTCCGCGGCGACCAGGTAGTCGGCGCGGATGGTGGTGTGCTCGCCGGTCTCCCGGCTCTTGACCCGCGCCGTCACCCCGTCGCCGTCCTGGTCGAACGACATCAGCTCGGTCGCGAAGCGCAGGTCGCCGCCGAGTTCGCGGGCGTGTGCCAGCAGCACCGGCTCGAGGTCGTTCTGGCTGCACTGGCACCACCCGGCGGGGCTGAACCGGGCCAGCCCGCCCCCGGGGTCGATCTCCTTGAACAGCCACTCGCCGTCGCCGTCCGCCAGACTCGGCGTCTGCATGATGCCGTGGTTGTCCGCCAGGACCGACGCGACCTCCCTGATCTGCTGCTCCACTCCGGCCACCCGGAACAGCTCCATGGTGCGCACGTTGTTGCCGCGCCCGCGCGGGTGGATCGACGTGCCCGTGTGACGTTCGACGAGCGTGTGCGGCACGCCCAGACGCCCCAGGAACACGGACATCGACAGACCCACGAGGGAGCCGCCCACGATGAGGACGGGCGTGCGGTGGCCGGTCTCGCCGGCCTCTTGCAATCGGTTCATTGAACTGCCTCCAGCGTCACTCCGGACGGGCGGGAAAAGGTCGCCGCATTCATGCCCGGTACGGGTCTTTTCGTCTCCTGGCGGCACCCGGTTGACGCGCGGTTCACCCACCTGCCCCGTGTGTCTCGCGCACTTCGCGGGGCGCCCCGACGATCGGTTCAGGACGAGCCCGGCCGTTTCGGCGACGGGGTCGTTTCCGACCTCCACTGAAGAGCCTTTCGTGAAGAAGAGGAGAGGTGCGCCGGATGACCACGACGGAACGCACGACGGAACCCACGGCGGGACGCATAGCGCATTCGGCGTTCGACGGCTCCAGGCTGCGGGTGATCCTGCTGCTCGACCTGTACGACGGGGCGCAGGAGCAGTTCCTCGAGGCTTACGAGCACATGAGCAGCAAGGTCGCGTCCATTCCCGGGCACATCCAGGACCAGCTCTGCCAGTCGATCGAGAACCCCTCGCAGTGGCTCATCACCAGCGAGTGGGAGAGCGCGCTTCCCTTCCTCGCCTGGGTGAACAGCGAGGAGCACATCGAGATCGTCCGCCCGATGCACAGCTGTGTCCGCGACACCCGCTCCATGCGCTACAGCGTCCTGCGCGAGACGGAGCCGCGTCCCGGGGCGAAGACGCGGTCCGGTCTGCAGGCGCAGGTCCGCGTGGGCGACGGGGTGGCCCGCCACGCGCTCACTTTCACCGTCAAGCCGGGCAGCGAGTCCAAGGTCGCGGAGCACCTGGCCGGGTACACGTCTCCCAAGGCCCTGCTGAAGACGGACACGAGGCTGCGCCGCACCTCCGTGTTCATGCACGGCAACCGCGTGGTGCGGTGCATGGAGGTCGAGGGCGACCTGGCCGCGGCACTGCGCGACGTGGCCGGCCGGCCCGAGATCCGGGCCATCGAAACGGCCATAGACCCCCACCTGGAGCAGGAGCGGGATCTGTCCGACCCCGGCTCGGCGCGGGTGTTCTTCACCCGGGCCGCGCTCCCCTCCGTGCACCACGTCCGCGCGGACGGCCCCGAGCCCGCCGGTCTGCGGCGGCACGCGCTGTACTACCCGGCCGTCGGGGGACAGGGCCTGGAGCTGGCCCGGTTCCTCTCCCATCAGGACGAGGCCGCGGTCGGTGCCCCGGACAGCCACATCTTCACGAGCACCGTCTTCCAGCGCGACGACATCGTGGTCCGCATGGTCGACGTCACCGGCGACCTCGCCGCCGACCCCGAATGGGCCCTGGGCGTCAAGGGCGCGGGGAAGGCGGCGGAGCTGGAGCGGCTCCTGGACGGCGCGGCGGTCGGCGTCGACGCCCCGCTGAACTCGGAGCGCAACCTCAACCGGCTGCTCTCGCACGCCGACATGCTGCTCGTCACCGACCGCAGCGCGGTGGATTCCTGACGGCAAACCGTGGTGCCGTCCGCGGCCGCCCCGCCCGGACGTCCCCGCCCCACCCGGAGGTACCAACCATGTCCAAAAAACATCCACGCATCGTGGACCTGAGCGAGACGGAACCCAACAGAAGGCGCGGAGGTGATCTCAGGACCCTCCTCACCCCGGCCACGGTGGGTTCCACCAGCGGCTTCATGGGTCTGGCCGTCATCCAACCCGGTGAGCGCATCGGCGAGCACTACCACCCGTACTCCGAGGAGTTCGTGTACGTGGTCAGCGGCGCGCTCGAAGTCGACCTGGACGGGGAGCCGTTCGCACTGCGGGCCGAGCAGGGTCTGATGATCCCGATCGACATGCGGCACCGCTTCCGCAACGTCTCCGACGCCGAGGCCCGCATGGTCTTCCACCTGGGCCCGCTCGCCCCGCATCCGAGCCTCGGGCACGTCGACACCGAGGAGAACGCCGGCTCCGAGGCCGGCCCTCAGCTGACCGTGGGCGGGCCGGTCGCGTCCGGGTCCGGGCAGGGCCGGCCGGCCGGACGCAGTGAGGCCATAAAGTGACCCGGCGGGTGGCTGTCACCGGTATCGGAGTGGTCGCTCCGGGCGGTACCGGGGCGACGGCGTTCTGGGACCTTCTGTCGGCCGGCCGCACCGCGACCCGCGGCATCACCCTGTTCGATCCGAGCGGGCTGCGTTCGCGGATAGCGGCCGAGTGCGACTTCGACCCGTTCGACCACGGTCTCGAGCCGGACCTGTGCCAGCACGCCGACCGGTACATCCAGTTCGCCGCGGTCGCCGCCGGTGAGGCGGTCCGCGACGCCGGGCTCGACCCGGAGGGCGAGGACGGCTGGCGCACCGCGGTGTCGCTGGGCAGCGCGGTCGGCGGCACCACCCGGCTGGAGCACGACTACGTCCGGGTCAGCGAGCACGGCTCGCGCTGGGACGTGGACCACCGGGCCGCCGACCCGAAGCTGCACCTGGCGTTCCAGCCGAGCACGCTCGCCTCGGTCGTCGCCGAGCGGTTCGGCGCGCGGGGCCCGGTGCAGACCGTCTCCACGGGCTGCACCTCGGGACTCGACGCGGTCGGGTACGGCTTCCACACCATCGCCGAGGGCCGGGCCGACGTCTGCATCGCCGGGGCGTCCGACTCGCCGATCTCGCCGATCACGATGGCGTGCTTCGACGCCATCAAGGCGACGTCGCCGAACAACGACGACCCGGAGCACGCCTCCCGCCCCTTCGACGCGCACCGCGACGGGTTCGTGATGGGCGAGGGCGCGGCGGTGCTGGTCCTCGAGGAGTACGAGCACGCGCGGGCCCGCGGGGCGCAGATCCACTGCGAGATCGGCGGGTACGCCACCTTCGGCAACGCCTACCACATGACCGGTCTGACCACCGAGGGCCTGGAGATGGCGCGGGCCATCGACAGCACGCTCGGCCAGGCCCGTCTCGACCCCACACTGATCGACTACGTCAACGCGCACGGTTCCGGCACCCGGCAGAACGACCGGCACGAGACGGCCGCGGTGAAGCGGTCCCTCGGCGCCCACGCCTACGACACGCCCATGAGCTCCATCAAGTCGATGGTGGGGCACTCGCTGGGCGCGATCGGTGCGATCGAGGTGGTGGCCTGCGTGCTCGCCCTGAAGCACCAGGCCGTACCGCCGACGGCGAACTACGAGACCCCCGACCCCGAGTGCGACCTGGACTACGTGCCGCGCACCGCCCGCCCCCGGAAGCTGAGGAACGTGCTCTCCGTCGGCAGCGGGTTCGGCGGCTTCCAGTCCGCGGTGCTGCTGACCGGGCCGGGCGGGAGGAACCGATGAGTACTCAGCGCACTCAGCGCCCCCGTCGCGCGGGCATCACCGGCATCGGTGTGATCGCGCCCAACGGACAGCGGACCGACGCCTACTGGAAGTCCGTCAGCGAAGGCATCGGCGTACTGGACCGGATCACCCGCGAGGGATGCGGGCACCTGCCGCTGCGGGTGGCGGGCGAGGTCCGCTCCTTCGACGCGGCGGCCCTCATCGAGGACCGGTTCCTGGTCCAGACTGACCGGTTCAGCCATTTCGCGATGGCGGCCGCCGCCCTCGCCCTCGACGACGCCGGGCTCGGCAGCGGTGATCCCGTGGATCCGTTCTCCATCGGCGTGGTCACCGCGGCCGGTTCCGGCGGCGGTGAGTTCGGGCAGCGCGAGCTGCAGAAACTCTGGGGTCAGGGCCCCCGGTTCGTCGGCCCGTACCAGTCCATCGCCTGGTTCTACGCCGCGAGCACCGGCCAGATCTCCATCCGCAGCGGTTTCAAGGGCCCGTGCGGGGTGGTGGCGAGCGACGAGGCCGGCGGCCTCGACTCCCTCGCGCACGCCGCCGGGGCGGTCCGGCGCGGCACCGGCACGATGGTCGTCGGGGCCGCGGAGGCCCCGCTGGCCCCGTACTCGATGGTCTGCCAGCTCGGTTATCCCGAGATCAGCACCGTCGAGGACCCGGACCTCGCCTACCGTCCCTTCACCTCGAAGGCCTGCGGGTTCGTGCCCGCCGAGGGCGGTGCGCTGCTCGTCGTCGAGGACGAGGACCGCGCCCGCGAGCGCGGGGTGCCGGTACGGGCCACCCTCGCCGGCCACGCCGCCACCTTCACCGGCGCCTCCCGCTGGGAGGAGTCACGGGAGGGTCTGGCCCGGGCGATCCGCGGCGCCCTCGACGAGGCGGGCGCCGCGCCGGAGGACATCGATGTGGTGTTCGCCGACGCGATGGGCGTACCGGAGGCGGACCGCGCCGAGGCGCTGGCCATCACCGACGCGCTGGGCGCGCACGGCAGGCGGGTCCCCGTCACGGCGCCCAAGACGGGTTTCGGACGGGCCCACTGCGCGGCACCCGTGCTGGACACGGTGGCCGCGGTGCTCGCCATGGAACACGACCAGGTGCCCCCCACACCCAACGTGTTCGACATCTGCCACGACCTCGACCTGGTGATGTCGCGCGCTCGGCCCGCCGAGCTGCGCACGGCCCTCGTCCTCAGCAGGGGACTGATGGGCTCCAACGCGGCGCTGGTCGTGCGCCGCGGCGGCGAATCCGCCCGGTAGGCCCGGGCGGGGAAGGAGCAGACACTCATGATCACCACTGAAGTGACCGTCGACGAACTGGCCGCCCTGATGAAGAAGGCCGCCGGCATCACCGTCGCCCCGCAGGAACTGAAGCAAGCCGCGGAATCCCCCTTCGACTCCTTCGGCCTCGACTCGCTCGGCCTGCTCGGCATCGTCGGCGAGCTGGAGAACCGGTACAGCCTCTCGCTTCCCCCCGACTCGGAGCGCTGCAGGACGCCCCGGGAGTTTCTGGACCTCGTCAACAGCACCCTCAAGGCTGGAGCCTGAAAGTGGCAGGACACACCGAGAACAGCATCACCATCGACGCTCCCTTCGACCTCGTGTGGGAGATGACCAACGACCTCGAGAACTGGCCGGACCTGTTCAGCGAGTACGCGTCGGTCGAGGTGCTCTCCCGCGAGGGCGACACCACGACGTTCCGCCTGACCATGCACCCGGACGACAACGGAAAGGTGTGGAGCTGGGTCTCCGAGCGCACCCCCGACCGGGCACGCCGGACCGTGCGCGCCCGCCGCGTCGAGACGGGGCCCTTCGCCCACATGGACATCCTGTGGGAGTACGAGCAGCTGCCGGACGGCGTCCGGATGAACTGGACGCAGGACTTCGCGATGAAGCCCGACGCCCCGGTCGACGACGCCTGGATGACGGACAACATCAACCGCAACTCGCGTACGCAGCTGGCGCTCATCCGGGACCGGATCGAGCAGGCCGCCGGCGAGCGCAGGAGCCCCGCGTCCGCCACCTCCCGCTGACCGCCGACCGATCCGGAAAGGACCGTCGATGCACCACGCACTCATCGTGGCCCGTATGGCGCCCGGCTCGGCGTCACAGATCGCCGATGTGTTCGCCGCCTCCGACCGGGGCGAACTCCCGCACCTGATCGGGGTGAACAGGCGCCGGCTCTTCCAGTTCGGCGACGACCTGTATCTGCACCTCATCGAGTCCGAGCGGGACCCGGCGCCCGCCATCGCGAAGGTGGCCGGGCACCCCGAGTTCCGCGGCATCAGCGAACAGCTGGAGGCGTACGTCAGCCCGTACGATCCCCAGACCTGGCGCAGCCCCAAGGACGCCATGGCGCAGTGCTTCTACCACTGGGAGCGCGGCGCCGGTTCCTGAGCGGACAGCCCGGAAGTACCCCGAGGCCGCCGGTCCCGTGCACGTCACGGAGCCGGCGGCCTCGGGGTCGTCCCGGGCTGATCCGCACCGGCCGGACGGTACCGACCGGTGCGGATCAGCCCGGGACGGTGCACTCGAAGGCGTGCAGGTAGGCGTTGACCGGCCGGACCTCGCCGATGACCAGACCCGCGTCGGTCAGCCGGTCGGTCATGCTCTTTTGGGTGTGCTTGGCGCCGCCGACGTTGAGGAGCAGCAGCAGGTCCATGGCCGTGGTGAACCGCATCGACGGGGTGTCGTCGACGAGGTTCTCGATGACGACGACGCGTGCTCCGGGCCGCGCGGCCGCGCGGATGTTGGCCAGGACCCGGCGGGTGCTGTCGTCGTCCCACTCCAGGACGTTCTTGATGAGGTAGAGGTCCGCCCGTACGGGGACGCCCTGGCGGCAGTCCCCGGCGACGAGCCGGGCCCGGCCGGCCAGCGCGCCGTCCTCCCACAGCCGGGGGTCGGCGTTCTCCACCACGCCGGGCAGGTCGAACAGGGTGCCGTGGAGGTCCGGGTACTTCTCCAGCAGCCCGGCCAGGACGTGGCCCTGACCGCCCCCGATGTCCACGACGGAGGAGACGTCGCCCAGGTCGAGCAGCGCGGCGACGTCCCGCGCGGACTGCTCGCTGGACGTCGTCATGGCCCGGTTGAACACGTGCGCGGACTCGGGGGCGTCCTCGCCCAGGTGGTCGAAGAACTCCCGGCCGTAGACGTCCTCGAAGACGTTGCCGCCGGAGCGGACCGCCTCGTCGAGCAGCGGCCAGACGTTCCAGGTCCACGGTTCGGTGCACCACAGGGCGATGTACCGCAGACTGTGCGGGTCGTCCTCGCGCAGCAGCCGGGACATCTCGGTGTGCGTGAACGTCCCGTCGGGGTGCTCGACGAAGACTCCCTGGCACGACAGCGCGCGCAGCAGCCGCCGCAGGGTGTGCGGCCGGCTCTTCACCGCCTCCGCGAGGTCGTCCGCGGTCATGGGGGTGTCGTCGAGTGCGTCCGCCACACCCAAGCGTACGGCGGCGCGTACGGCGGCGGCGCAGGCCGCCCCGAAAACGAGCTCCCGCAGCCGCATGGGCGGTGAGGGAGCCGGACCAACGGTCGTCATCCGTCGCCTCGCTTCTTCTGCTGTGCTGTTGAGGGGGCAGGGTGAGGTGTTGAGGTGTTGGGGTGCCGAGGAGGTGGGGCGGGGTGCGGCGGGGTGTTCAGCACAGACCGGCGGGCTCGGAGAGCGTGCAGATGTTGCCGCTGAACGTGTTGGTCGTGGCGGTGTCCCGGTTGGCCAGGTCGGCCGGGCTGTTGCCGGTGACCAGGTTGTCGCGGACGGTGTTGCGCTCGTTCGCGGCGCCCTCGAAGCTCTTGAACAGCACGATGCCGCCGGACATCGGGGAGGTGCCCTTGTGGTTCTCGACCCGGTTCCCGGCCACGAGGGTGTCCTCGGCCCCGGTGAGGACGATGCCCACGCCCTGCAGGAAGGACAGCCGCGGTGTGGCGGCGCAGTGCTTGTTGTTGGCGCGGAGGTGATTGCGGGTCACCCGCAGGTCGCCCGCGACGGGCTTGGACTCGTCGCCCACCACGAACACGGCGGCACAGTTGCCGGTGGCCTCGTTGCGGTCGACGGTCAGGTTCCGCAGCCGCCGCACGGTGACACCGACGCGGTTGCCGAGCATGCGGTTGTGGCGGACCACCGTCTTGCGGGCGTCCCGGGCGCCTTCCTCGGTGTCGGTGGTGTTGGCCAGGAACAGTCCGGCGTCGCCGTTCTCCTCGACCACGTTGTGGCTGAGCACGCTGCGCACCGAGCGCTCCTCGGCGATGCCCCACTTGCCGTTCCTCTCGGCGGTCACGCCCTGCACCCGCAGCCGGTCGGTGCCGGTGGCCCACAGTCCGTTCCCGGTGAAGCCCCGCAGTGTCAACGAGCGTACGGTGACGCCCTCGAGGGGTGTCTTGTCCGTGCCGGTCACGCAGATGCCGTGCCCCGCCTCGGCGCAGGCGCCCCGGTCGGCGTCCGGATCGGGCACCAGGACGGTGCGGTGGGCGCCGGAGCCGCGCAGGGTGACGTCCGGCGTGGTGATGTCGACGCTCTCCTTGTAGGTGCCGGGTGAGAGGACGACGGTGTCCCCCGGCTTCGCGGCGTCCACGGCCTTCTGGATCGATGCGCCGGGCCGCACCCGGTGCACGGTGGGCTGGGCGGTCGACGGCGTGGCGGCCATGCCCGAGGCCAGGACGACCACGGCGCAGGTGAGATACGTGAGGTGGCGTTGGGTCATATGCCGAAACTAAAAGGGAATGTGACTCTCCGCCACCACTGATCCCCCAGGTGGGCAATGGCAACGCGCCGCCCGGCGGCGGGCCTCGCGGGAACCTCCGGGGAACGTCGCGGGCGGCCGCTGCCGGGCGGTGGGCACCGGTCATCTCCGCTGCGCGGGCAGCGTCGCGTAGTGGAACTCGATACCGCACAGCAGCACGGTCTGCCCGGGCGAGCAGACGATCTCCCGTTCCGGCCGGTCGGCGGTGCGGCAGCGCAGCCGGATGGGCGGCTGCTCGCGGAGCGGGCCGGGGACGCTGCGGATCCTGACCGATCCGTCGCCGTCGAGGAGCGGGGAGAGGTCCACGGTGACCTCGCCGCGTCCTTGCAGAGGGATCCGCACAGGTTCCCTGGTGTCGACTCCTTCGGCGGACAGGGTGCCCCGGACCGGGCGGTACCGGCGCAGCAGCACGACGCCCGCCAGGACGAGGGCGAGCAGGAGGACACCCAGTGCGACGATCCAGCGCACCGGGTCGACGGTGACCTGTGCCGTCCCCCGCACCGCCAGGGACTCTCCGGCCGGGGCGGTGGCCAGCCGGGCCTGCCGGTCGACGAACCGCTCCGCGGCCCGCGCCACCGGGGTGCTCACCCGGCCGTCGACGGACAGCTGCCAGGTCTCGGTGCGGGGCCCGCTCCCCCACCCCTCGCGCTGCGCGGTGGTGGAGCCGAGCGTGACGTCGATGTCCCGGCTCTCCCCCGGCCGGAGGTCGACCGAGCGGGGCAGTCCGCCGGTCGGTCCGACGCCCTCGGGGAGCCCTTCGATCCGCAGGCCGGTGACGCGCACGGGCAGCGCGTCGGTGGTGGCCGTCAGCCGCAGGCGGAGGGCCGATCCGGCCGGCACCGGCCCGTTGCCGGGCCTGTCCGGCCAGGAGACGGCCACGCCTTTGCCCTTGTCCCCGGTCACGGCCCGGGCGGCCTGGAGCAGACGGGTGTCGTCCTGAGCCGCCGTCATCGCCTCCCGGGTGCGGGATCCCGACGCGTCGAGCATGCGGTAGCTCGGGAACACCTTGGCCAGGACCTGCTCGACCTCGGCGCCGGGGGCCAGGGCGATGCCGTAGCCGGTCAGGGTGCGGTCGGCGGGCAGACCCGAGGCCTGTTTGCGCAGGGCGGGCCAGCCGCTCGCGGTGAAGTCCCGGTACTTGACGTCGTCGGGCGCGTGCATCTGCGCGTCGGACAGCAGCAGCACGCCGCCGACGTCGGTGCCGGCCCGTTGCAGTCCGTCCAGTGCCTGTTCGAAGGCGCGCCCGAAGTTGGACGCGGGACCCTCGGGGGTGGCGGGCAGCGCCTCGTCGAGTTCCGCGAGCGCCTCGTCGCGGGAGACCATGTCGCAGGCGCGCGCGCTCTCGCTGAAGGGGATCAGGCAGACCAGGTCCTCGGGGTGCAGGGACTCGAGGAACGCGGGAAGTACCGAACGGACCTTGTCGTACGAGCCGTCGTTCGCCATGGACTGCGAGGTGTCGACGACGATCGCGTAGCCGGCGCCGCGGGTGCCCACCACCGAGTCCAGGAACCCCTCCAGGTCGCCGGAGTCCGCGGCACGGGCGGGAGTGAAGGGGCTCAGCGCGGGCCCCAGGGTGAGGAAGGCGGTGGCCAGTGCCGCGGCGAGTGCGCGCCTGGCCGGCCGGGAACGGTCGTTGCTCATCGGGCGGTGCTCCCTCTGTTCCACTTCTTGGGCTTGCGCGGTGTTCCCGGTACCAGGTTCACGTGGGCCATCAGCCGTATCCACCGCAGTTCACGCACCCGCGAACGGCGTGCGCGCAGGTCCTGCTTCGCCTCCCGGAGCACCGGCCCCGCCTGCCATCCGCCGCCGCTGTGGCCGGAGGCCCGGCCGGCCACGACCAGGCGTCTGATCTCGTGCAGGATGTCCGCGGTGACGTCGATGCTGCACTGGTGCTCGGTGAGCAGCGCGCGTTCCAGATGGCCGAAGAGCGCGGCGCGTTCCCCGTCCTGGGCCTTCTCCCACCAGCGGCCGGCCGCTTCGAGGGCCTGGCGGCCCGCGGCGGATTCCAGGTCGAGGGTGAAGGGCGCCCACATCGCCGCGACGTCCCGGGAGGAGCCGACGTGTGTCGCGGCTCGGACGAGGTCTTCCAGAGGGCCGGGCCCGTCCGTCCGGCCGGCGCCGCCGAGGACGGCCGGGCGTCCGCGGCCCGCGCGGGGGCCGGTGGGCGCCGTGGCGGGGCGGGGGCCCGTTCCGGTCGCGGGGCCTGTGCCGGGGCGCCGTTCCAGGGCGGCCTTCTGCACGGCCTGGCTCTCCTGCGCCTGGCGGGCGGCGCGCAGTTGGGCGTTGTGGGCGGCTTCGCGCTCGGAGAGCCGTTGCGCGTGGACGGCACGCTCCCGCTCCCAGGCTTCCTGCCGTCGTCGCCATTCCTCCTCCCGGGCGGCGACGCGCCGGCGCAGGTCCGCGGCGGCCGTCTCGTGCGGCACCTGGAGGAGGGCCCTCAGGACGATGCCGCCCTCCTGGCCCCGGAATTCGTCGAGCACCAGTCCGGCGAGCTCGTCCACGAGCAGGCCCAGGAAAGGCTCCAGGTCCCTGTCCCGGAAGATCTGGTGCAGGCTCCGGGCGTAGGCGACGCACGCCGCCTCGCGCCACGGGGGCCCGACGGGAGGGACGCCCACCAGGCAGCTCAGGACGTCGGCCAGCGCCCTGCAGTGCTGCCACACGTCCGGGTCCGCGGTGAGCAGGTCCCGCAACGTACGCGCGTCCGGAGGGCCGAACGGGGCCGCCGGGACCGCCGGGTCCGCGCGGTCGACGGAGGCGGCGGGGGCGGCCGGATCCGGGGAGATCCGCGGGTACTCCGGAGTCCGCGGGTTCTCCGGGGTGCCCGATGCGCCGGCCGAGGAGGGTTTCCGCGATCCGCCCCGGTTCCGGCCCAGGAAGGGAAGCCTGAAGGTGGCTCCGTCCTCGCCCGTTCGTCCGCCGTCCCCGGCCTCGGCGGCGACGGCATACAGTTGCGGCCACAGCCACCAGGCGGCCTCCGCCGTCCAGTCGGGCCGCCGTGCGCGGACGGTGGCGGTGAGTACATGGACAGCGTCCTCGGCGGTGGGACGCGGCTCGGCCTGAGAGACCTGCCCCGCCTCACGCCCCGACAGCACGGCCCAGGCTCGCAGCCAGGCGGGGGCCTCGTGCGCGGCCGGTGCGAGCGGGGTCAGCCAGTCCACGAGCCGCGCGGGGCCGGCCGATTCCCGCGCGAGCACCTCGAGGGTGAGCCGGCGCGTGTCCCGGAGCGCGCGCACGGCGTCGGCCCGGCCGCCCGCCACCCTGTCCGGGCCCAGCAGGCACAGACAGTCGACCGCGTACCTCAGGCGCCGGCCGTCGGCCGGCTGTTCGGGGCCGGGCAGCAGCCGCAGTACCTCGGCCTCCTTCCGGCACTGTTCGACCAGCCGCCACAGTGCGTCCAGCCTGGCACGGCACGAGGCGCTGTCCACCGCGTGCGAGGCACCGCTCAGCACCACGTTGAGGAGAGCTTCCGCCATGAGCGCGGACACCCGCGGTCCGGTCCTCTCGTGCGTCCAGTGGCGGTGCAGCGCCTCGTGCAGCTCCCGGCCCCCGGGGTCGACCGCGTACGCGATCCCGCACTCGACGAGCCGCAGGAAGCCGTCGGAGTCCGTGTCCTCGCCGTCCGTCAGGCTGTTCAGCCCCTCGGCCACGACCCGGACGGACTGCTTCCCGGCCTCGACGGCGCTCACCGCCGCGTGGAACGGGTCCAGCCGGCCGAGGGCGCCGAGCAGCGGCCCGTGGTCGGCCGGCGTGACGGGCGCGTCGAGTTCGCGCAGCCCGGTGGTGACCGCGTCGAGCCCTCTGACCCCGATCAGGCGGGAGAGCTGACGCCGGTAGTCCTCGGCAGGACCGGCCGGCACCTGCGGCAGGGTGCCGAGCCGGACGCACCGGGCGGACGGCGTGTGCTCCGGTCCGAAGGCCAGCTGGGTGGGCGGTTCGTCGCCCCCGTCGACGCAGCTGCCCACGCGCAGCCCGCTGCGCACCCCGTACGGCAGGAGGCCGACGACGGCGTCGAACACGGCCAGCCGGGCCCGCGCGTCGAGCCGGCCTCCCCCGGTGATGACGACGGGGCTGCCGTGCAGCAGCAGCGCGGCCACGGACGCGGCCCAGTCCACGGCCACCGTCCGCCGCTGCCCGCCGCCGGCGGTGCTGGGCACGTGGCCGGTAATGGTGTCCAGGCCTTCCGCCAGTCCCTCGCCGGCCGGTGGGGGCACCTCCAGCACGACGCTCCCGTCGTGCTCCGGGGGCAGCCGCACGGGGGCGACGGCGTCCCACAGACTGGTGTACTCCACTCTCCGGCGCACCAGTTCGGTGGAGTCGATCAGCAGGTAGCGGGTCGGGGTGACGGCCCGGTTCGCGCCGTCGCGCAGGGTGGAGGTCTCCATCACGGAGATACCGGTCCACAGCTGGTCGGTGAAGGGCATGCCCACCACGGAGATCCAGGGCAGCCTGTCCTGTACGGCCGCCGCGGAGGGCGGGTTGCCGAGGCTCGCCGCGATGATGTACTCGGAGAACGTCGCGCGGCGGGGCGCGCCTCCGGTGCAGTGCATCACGTCGTACTCGGCCAGCGAGCCCGCTTTCTTGCCGTACCAGGCCCACAGCGCCTCCACGGTGAACGCGTCGTTCATGGACGGCCTCCGTTCCGCATGCCGAGCAGCAGAGTCACCAGCGGTTCCATGACGTTGTACGGGCTGAGCGGGCCCACGATGCGCTCTTTTCCGTCGACGACGTTGACGTTCCCGAAGCGCCTCAGGTCCACGGAACCGCCGGGCATCGTGCCGAACCCGATCGCCGAGGAGGTGAAGAAGTGGAGGCGTGAGGGATGGAAGTTGGCGCGCAGGGTCTGCCCCACCAGGCGCATGGTGCTGCCGTGCAGATCGTCGGCGAGCCAGTCGAAGAATCCGGCGGGGTCCGACACCACGGGCACGCCGTTCGGCCCGAGGTCGGTCCAGCCGCCGCGCCGGGCCCGGTGGAAGATGTCGGGGTCGTCGAACTTGGTGAGACAGACGGCGAGATGGTGCGGCAGGTAGGGTCCGTCCAGCCGGTTCTCCTGCATGCAGAAACGCGTGATCCGGGTCAGGGTGCCGTTGAGGAAGGCGAACGAGTCGTTGTTCCTCGCCTCGCGCACCGGGTCGAAGAGGTAGACGAGTCCCTGGGCCCTGGCCAGGTGGTCGACGCTCCGGGCGACATGGGCGTCGCTCTTGAGGTCCTCATAGACACCGCCGGGCACGTCGAGCACGTTCAGCTCGAACTCCATCCGGTTCGAGGGCCGTTTGCGCCACAGGCGGCGCCTGCCGAAGGACGTGCCGCTGAGGTCCCCGCGAAAGCGCCACGCGTACGGGCGCACGGCCTGGGTGGCTTCGGGGAAGACCTTGTTGATCGCCAACTCCCGCGCCGTCCTCACCAGGAACTCCTCCGACACGTCATCGGACGGCACCACCTGCCACCGGCCGAACGGACCGGACGGGTCGAGGGCAGCGAGCCGCAGGGCGCCCAGGAACGTGGTCTTGCCCGAGGACGGGCCGCCCCAGACGCCGATCCGGGTCTCCGCCTCCCCCGCCTGCTGTCCCGGGGTGAACTCGACCGGAGCGGCGTACACCGGCTCGCTGCCGGTGTAGCCGGCCTCCTCGTCCACCGCGCCGCGCTCGTAGGTCTTGCTCATCATTTCCGACGGTGGGAACCGGGGCTCGTCCGGCTTGTTCTCAGTCATGGTGCTCACTGTCCTTCTGGCTGGGTGGTGCCGCCGACGAGTCGATGCGCGCGCCGTGACGGCGGGCGGGTCCGGGGGCCGCCGGTGCGGTGGCGGTGTCGGTCAGCAGCCCGGGGGCCTCGGCGGGGCGTCCCAGGACACGGTTGACGCACGAGGCGACGTCTTCGGGTGCGTGTGTCCCGAGGGTGAACAGGTGGTCGCGGCCGAGCTCGCGCCAGATGTGGCGGAGCCGCTCGCGGGTCTGGGGGCGCCAGCGTCCGGAGGTGTCCACGGCCGCCCGGTCGCGTACGCCGATGACGGTCAGGCCGGGACAGACCACCGTACGCAGCCGTCGCAGGGCTTCCTCGTAGTCGTACCGGTCGGGGCAGGGCAGGCTGAGGTCGGACTGCTGGCGGGCGGGGTGGGGTGGCCGGCGGGCCAGCACGAGCAGCAGGTGCCGGGCTCCGTCGCGCCAGTGCGGCCAGTGGGCGGCCGCGTGCAGGGCGTCCTCCAGCGGCGCGCCGTAGTCGTGGCGTACGGGCCGTACGGGGAACCGGCGGACGGCCCCGGCGGCGGCTTCGGCGGTACCGGGACCCCAGACGCTCAGCACGGAGCCGCCTTCCGGTCCCGCGCGCACGGGCAGGACCCTGTGGTCCTCGTACCCGACGAGCCCGATCCGCAGGCCCGCCGGAGCCTTGGGGGTCTCCTCGCCGGGGCGGCCTGCCCCGGGGTCCGGCGGGCCTGCGGCACCGAGCAGGCGGAGCACCGACCGCAGGAAGCGGACACGGCGCTCGGACTCGGCCTGGGCACCGCCGAGTTCGAGCAGGAGCAGCACATCGGCGGCAGTGGCCCGGGGCGCGTCCGCGTCGGTGGAATGCGGCAGCGTCCGTCCGTTCCCGCTTTCGGTGAACGACTCCGGTTCCGCGAAACGGAGTTGCCCGTGACCGTCGAGAGCGACGGTGACGGTGGTCCGGTGTCCGGGCCGCACCCGCGCGCGTCCCGTGCGCAGCACCGGCCAGTCCTCGGTCCGGGTGCCCCTGGCCGTCACCAGCGGAAGGGCGAACACGCCGTCCCGCGTGCGGGAGTCGGCGTCGGCGTACGGAGGGGAATCGCCGTCGGGACGCGCGTCCGTGTCCACGCGCGTGCCCACGTCCCCGCGTCCGCCTCCGCCCGTTTCCGCCAACAGCTCGACGGAGGCGAACAGTTCACCCTCCTCGGGCAGCGTCGTACCGCCCGGGAAGAGGATGCGGGCGCCGGTGTCCGTCCGCTGGTCCGGTGAGTTTCCCGGGGCGGGCCGGGTGAGCAGCGCGTAGCCGTGCCGCAGCGGAACCTGACGGCAGACGCTTTGAACGATGTCGTCCAGGGTGCGCGGATCGGAGGCGTCGAGGAGCATCCGGGCCGCCGCCGGTGCCCTGGTCTTCAGGTCCTGCGCCGCGTAGCCCGGCCAGCGCCATCCGCGGGCCTGGACGACGAGGACCAGCGGCACCGCGCGGCCCTGTGCGCGTGCGGCGTCGAGGGGGGCCAGCGTGGTGTCGAGGGCGTGGCGGACCGCGGGCCCCCACGCCTCGTCGGTGGCCCGGGGCACCCCGTGCGTTCCGTAGGGTGGCGTGAGACCGATGCCGCCGGCCAGCAGGAAGGCGCGTTCCGCCGTCGACGCGGGCAGCCAGGGCGCGAGGTCCGGCCACCGCACGTCGCCGCCCGGGGAACTGTGCGTCCATCCGGTCCCCTGCGGGCAGCGGCCCAGCTCCCGCAGGGCCAGTCCGGCGGCGGAGATCCCGAGGACGCAGACGGCGTCGTACTCGTCGGCCGCGAGTGCGGTGAGCAGGGACACGGCACCGGCGGGGCTGCCCGCGGCGGTGTCCCCGCGCTCCTGCGCGCCGAGCGGGTCGAGGGGGTCGAAGGCGCGCGGGCCGGGTACGGCCGCCGTCGCGGGGGCGCGGCGGATCAGGGGGCCCAGCCGGAGGTCGACGGTGCCGCCCGGCGTCACTCCGCGGGAACGGCCGCCGGCCGCCAGGTACCGGGTCGCGAGGACGGCCGCGGACATGTCCCAGGACCAGCAGGCGGCGGTCTCCGCGTCCCGTGCCGCCGAACCGGCGGCCGCCGTCGCCTCCGGCTCCCAGCCGCAGGTCCCGCACCGCCGTCCGGCACCGCCCGACCAGCAGACGGGGCAGTGTCCGGGCGGCCCGGCGGCGGTGTGCCCGGCATCGGTGGACCGCGGCCGGCCGTGCTCGGGTCCGTCGCGGCGGACGCGCGTCACGGGCGGCGCCCACGGGTCGCGGAAAGGCCGTCGTTCATGGGTGCCGGCCCCGCGTCGGGCCATCTGTCGCTGTTCACGGTTCCCCCCTCGGACCGCAGTCCCCGCCGCCGCCCCGGACCGCAGAATCCCCGGTCATGGGCTGCGAACTGAGAACGCGTCAGCGATCGTAGCGGGGCACTTGCCCGGTTGTCCGAGGAAAAGGCAGAATCTTTCATTCTCTTTCCTGAAATGCATTCACATCACATAATGGAGTGATATGGCTTGATTCAGTCCGTGGCCGGACGGCGTCCCCCTCCGAGGACCAGCCGGCGTACCGCGCCGTCGAGTCCGACCGCGATCAGCCCGTCCTCGGCCGGACGCAGCCCCGAGACGGAGGGCAGTTCCCAGCGCCTCAGCAGGCGGCCGTCACGGACGGCGAGCAGCCGGATCCCGCGCTGGTCGGCGACGCACACCGCCGAGCCGTCCACCAGGACGTCCAGGGCACGCGGCGCCGCCCCACCGGTCGCCGGCACCGTCCACAGCGGACGGCCGTCGTCGGCGCCCAGCGCCGTGACCGAACCCTCCGTGGTCGCGACCACGACAGCCCCGCCGCAGCCGACGGCGGCGAGGTGCACGGTGCCGCCGGCCGGCGCCACCCACACCGTCTCTCCCGTGGCACGGCACAGAGCGGCCACCGTGCCGTCCGCCCCCGGCACGACGACGGTGTCCTCCAGCGCCGTCACCCCCGCCGGACCGGCGGCCCGCGGATGCGCGCCCCACAGCCGGCTCCCGTCGGCCATCCGCCGGCACACCACCTGGCCGCGATCGGTGCGGTAGACCACCGTGCCGACGGCGACCACCGCTCGTCCCGTCACGACTCCCGCGTCCTCGACGGCCCAGCCGCAGTCCCCGGAACGGAGGTCGAGGACGCGCACGCTCCGTCCCTCGGCGACGAAGAGCCGGTCCGGATCGTCGCCGGGGGCACCGGACCAGCCCACCGCGTGCACTCCCGCGGAGAACCGGTGCCGTGCGTGCTCGGGACCGGCCGCGGCCAGCCGGACATGGTGCACCGCTCCGTCGGCGGCGCCCAGGACCACCGCGTCCCGCGCCGGGACCAGTCCGCCCCGTACCGGTGCGCCGAGGTCCAGTCGCCACAGGGGCCGTCCGCTCCGGTACTCGACGCCGTACAGCACCCCGCCCGCCGTGGCGATCAGCACCATGTCCCCCATCAGCCAGGGGGGTACGCGCACCCAGTCGTGACAGTGCCAGACCCAACGCTCGGCGGTGGCCGGTGCGGGCTCCGGCGCGGGCGCCCGGGCCGGCTCCGGCGCGGGTACGGGCGCCGGTACCCGCGCGGGGGCCGGGGCGAACGCGGGCACGGTCGGCGCGAGGCCGTCGTCCGTCCGGTTCCCGGGGCTCCCCTGTTCCCCGTGTTCCCCGCCCGTTTCCCGGCCTCGGGCCCGCCCGGTCTCCCGCTCCCCCGTCTCCTCCCGCGCCAGCCGGTCGGCGCGCGGCCCGATGAGGGCGCGCAGCGCGTCCATGTGGCGCCCGAACACCTGGAGCGCCGCGGGCGGGTAGGGGATGCGGTCCGTGTCCGCCGCGCGGGCCAGCCCGGCGCGTACGTCGTCCATCGAGGGGCGCTCGGTGTCGGTGAACCGGAGACACGCGGTGACGAGTTCACGCAGCGGTCCGTCGCGCAGACCGGTGATGTCCGGTGGCTCCGTCAGGGCGCGCAGCCGGATGTCGAACTGGTTGCGCCCGCTGTAGGGGGGGTGTCCCGTCGCGGCGAAGAGCAGGGTCGCGGCGAAGGCGAAGACGTCGGCGGGCCCCTGGGCGCGGCCGAGGCCGCTGGCCTGTTCGGGGGCGGCGTACTGGAAGCTGCCCATGGCGTCCGCGGTGACGGTCAGGCTGGGGTTGGCGACGAGGCGGACGAGGCTGAAGTCGATGATCCAGGGGCGGGCCGGGGTGACGAGTACGTTGCTCGGTTTCAGGTCCCGGTGGTAGAGCCCGGCGCTGTGCAGGGCGGCCAGCGTTCCGGCCAGACGGCGGCCGAGGGCGAGCACCGTGGTCTCCGGCAGCGGGCCGGCGTCGTCGACCAGCCGTTGCAGCGAGGGGCCCGGAACGTACCGGGTGGCCAGCCAGGGGCGGCGGGCGGCCGGGTCGGCGTCCAGGAGTTCGGGGATGCCTTCGCCGCCGGCCCGGTCGACGGCCTCGATCTCGCTGTGGAACCGGGGTCTGAGCCGTTCGGACTCGGCGACATCGGTGCGGATGAGTTTGACCGCGGCGAACCGTTCCCGGCCGCCCGGCTCCTCCTGCCCGAGGAACACCTCGCCGAATCCGCCCGCGCCGATGCGGGACAGCAGCCGGAACCGCCCCAGCCACCGGGGGTCCTCGCTCCTCAGGGCCTCCATCGAGGGCACCGGTCAGCCCTCCCCGTGCACGTCGGCCCGCCGGCCCGTCCGGTGGCGCGACCCGTCGTCGCCGGGGAAGGATGCGGGGGCGGTGCGCCGGGCGAGCGCGCGCAGCAGGCCGTCGGTGCCCAGTTCCTCCCGCAGCATCCGCAACCGGGCCAGATGGGCGCGGGCCGGCGGGGAGACGGGTTCGGGCGGGGTGTCCTCGTCCACGACGCGCCGCCGTGGCGAGGACGCCTTGGTGTAGCAGATCCAGGGGGCGTCCGCGGTGGCGTCCGGGGCCCAGGTCGACGCGGTCAGCGAGGCCCGGTATCCGTAGGGCAGCAGGGAGACGACGGCGTCGATGACGCCGATCCGGTCGAGGGCGAACCGGTCGCCCCGGGCCCGCAGGGCGAGGGGCGCCTCGAGCGCGACGGCGGCGGTGGCGGCCGCCCAGCCGAAGCCGGCCGCCTCCACCCGCCGCGCGGTCTGCTCGACGGGGTCGGCCTGCGCCGTGAGCAGCACGGGCTGCGGCATTCCGCTCTCCTCGGCCTCACCGGGCAGCGGCACCGGCCGCACCGCGTTCCACAGGGAGACCAGTCCCAGCCCGTGCCGGGCCAGGTCCTCGTAGGGCACCAGGAAGCAGCGGGTGGTGGCGGACCGCCGGCCGGAGGAGTCCCAGGTGGCCTCCGCGAAGCTGTTCCAGTCGGTCACGGAGACGGTGATCCACCTGCTGCCGGTGTCCTCCGTGCCGGCTCCGCAGACGCCGAAGGAGATCCAGGGCAGGACCTCACCGGGACGTCCCGCGGTGGACCAGGGAGGCGGGGTGCCGAACAGCGTGGCTCTGATCACGTGCTCGAACCAGGCCATCTCCGAGGGACCGTCACTGCACCGCAGGACGCGGTAGTCACTGCTGTCCGCCGGGGGTTTCGACAGCACGGCCCAGCGCGCGCGCAGGCTGAGAGTGGGGGTCATGTCAGGTGCCTCCCGGCGCTCGTCCCAGGTCGATCAGCGGTTCCAGCACGTTCACCGGCCGGGCGGAACCGCGCAGCACGGGCAGGCCGTGTTCGTCGTGGGTCCGGTTCGAGCAGTCGTCCAGGTTCAGCGTGCCGCCGGGAGCGCGGTGGAAGCCGATCGCCGACACCGCGTACCAGAGGACGTGGTCCGGGAGGAAGTACGTCTTCGTCAGCGCCCGCGCCCGCGCCACGTAGCCGGAATCGTCCGCCAGCCAGCCGATGTAGTCCTCCGCGTCGGCGGCGGGCACGCACGGGTCGCCCTGCGCGTTCTGACCGACCCAGTTGCCGCGGCGGGCGTTCTGGAAGACCGAGGGCTCGTCGAACTTCGTGACGCAGAAGGCGACGCGGTGCGGCAGGCGTCCCCGTACCAGTCGGCGGTGTTTCTGGAACTCCTTCAGCAGTCGCTCCAGGTGGGGAGCGAGGAACTCGGCCTGGGGGCCGTTTCCGGTGGGGTCGACCAGGATCACCAGATGGCCGGCCCGGCCCAGGTGCGAGTCGAGGACGAGGTTGTTGCCGTAGTTCTCCCACTGGTACTCGCGGCCGCCGACATCGCAGAAGTCCAGTGCGAAGTCGATCCGCTCCGGGCGCCGTCCCCGCGTGAGCTCGGCGCGGAAGACGTACGAGAAGGAGCTCCGGCCCATCGTCGCCTGCGGGAACCGGCGCGCGACCGCCAGCGCGTAGGTCTGCTCCACGAGAAAGTGCTCGGCCCGTTCGCTCTCGGCGACGACGTTCCAGCGGCCCAGCTCCGGGGAGGCGCCCGAGGCGGCGAGCCCCGCGGCCGCGAGGAAGGTCGTCTTGCCGCTGTGCGCGGCCCCGAGGACTGCGATCGTGTGTCTCCTCTGCCGCGCGGTGCCCTCTGTCGGGCTGTGGTCCGTGGGCTCCTCGGCCGGCCCGGGGCCGACGGACACCGGTGCGGGGAGGGGCGTGCGGTCGGGTGCGGCGGGGACCGGGGCGGCTTCGGGCACGGGGGCGGGGGCGGACTCCGGCGCGGCCGGCCCGGGGACGGACGGCGGGAACCGCACCGGGGACGGAGGCGGGGGCGAGGGCCGGGCGGAAGCCGGGTGACCGGGCGGGGCCGGGGAGTCGGCCGTCCGTGGCCCGGCCGCCGCGTCCCCGTGCGGCTGCCGGACGGGGGCCGGGGCGAGGGCGCCCAGGACCGGCGGGGGCGGGGTGGCGGCGGCTTCGTCCGCGGGGTGGGCGAGCTCCTCCACGGCCTCCTCGATACGCCGCACCGCGTCTCCGTAAGCCGGGCCCATCCCTTTCAGGATGCGGACCGCGATCTCCGCGAACGGACGGGTCTCCGGGTCGATCTGGCCGATCAGCCGGCCGTCGCGCGGCGAGGCCAGCAGTGCGGGGAAGGCGAGCGCGGTGCGGCCCCGCATTTTCGCCACGTACCCGGACACGGTCTCGAAGACCCGTACCGCCTCGACCCGGTCCATGCTCTCCAGCAGGATCTGCCGGGTGTTTCCGGTGAACTCGTAGGCGGGGTCGTCCGCCGGTGTCCCGGAGCCCTCCCGCGCGGGACGGGGACGCAGCAGACCGCTGAAGAAGACCTCCGCCAACGGGGCGGGGTCGTAGGGCTCCTGACGCCAGTTGCTGGTGACCATGTGCGTCAGCCACATGGTGGACAGGCTCAGCGGGACCACGGCGAGGCTGCGCAGCAGCCTGCGGGCGCGCCGGCCGGCGACGGCGTCGAAGTCGTCGAGCAGTTCGCCGGCGTCGGCCGGGTCCGCGGACGCGGTGTCGTCGAGGGCGGGCCCCGGGAGGGTGCCGGACGCCCGCTCCGAGCCGGCGTCCGTCTTGGACTCGGGCGTGGTGGGGGGCGCGGGGGCGGGGGCGGAGGCGGAGGCGGAGGGAGGATGGTTCCGCTTCTCTCCCGGCCCGGCGGTGACGATCCAGGCCGAGGCGGACACGCTGCGGTCGTGCGCACCGGTGATCAGCGCGGCCCAGCGGTTCAGCGGTCCGGGCGCGAGGGGCACGACGGGGACCGCGTGCGGACGGCCGCCGGACGGGGGGCGGCCCTCGGGCCAGAGGTCCGCCGGGGACCAGCCGGCCGGTGTGAACCGCCGGGCGAGGCCGGTGAACCTCCTGGACCGGGCCCCCTGCGCCTCCGGGTGGAAGGTCACCGGCAGCGGGTCGATCCCGGTGCGTCCCCACAGGTAGCGGGGCAGCAGGTGGACGATCACCACGGGTCCGTAGCGGGACAGCAGGTGGACCTGTTCGGCCATCCGCCCGTCGTGCCAGCCGGGGCCGACGCCGTCGGTGACCAGGGCGATCAGGCGTCTGCCGTCGGGCTCCAGCAGTGTGCGCAGGCTGCTGGACCCGCCGCCGGGGGTGGTCGGGAGGGTGCGGGCGGTCCGCGAGTCCAGCCGGCTCACGGTGATCGACCGGAAGACGCCGTACTGGGCCACGGCTCGGGCGAGTTCGCGCAGCATCGGTGTCCACAGCCGCATCGACGAGCCCGTGTCGCGCACGAGGGCGAGGTCGAAGTGCGGTTCCTCGGCGGGTTCGACCATCGGTACGACCATGCCGGTGGCCGCCGCCCACTCGGCGGTGGCCTCCTCGTCCACCGCGGTCCGTACGGGTGAGGGGCTGGTACGGCGCAGCGGCCGAAGGGCGTTGCCCAGCTCCAGGCGGCCGGGCAGCATCCGCGGGGGGAGGGGCGCGTCGACCAGGGCGGTGGCCTCTCCCGCTCCGGTGAGCAGGGGTTCGGCGCCCGGCAGCCACAGCGCCATGTCGGCGGCCCGGCCGCCGGGTTCCGGGGACGTACGGTCCGGTGCCGGCGGGGCCGGACCGTCCGGTGCCGGGTCCACGGACCGCGGGCCGGACCCCGGAGGGCGCGCCGCGGCCGCCCGGCCGGCCGCGGGCAGGCGTGCGGCCAGCCAGGCGGTGTCGAGCACTTCGCTCAGTCCGACCCCGTCGCAGTTCAGCAGCGCCTGCGCGACCTCCGGATGCACCGCGTCACGCCCCGGAGAGCGAGTGGAACACCGCGTTCGTGATCGTCTCCAGGTCGTCCGGCCCCAACTGGGCCGTGAGCCTGAGGCGTACGGCGTTGATCAGCTGGTCCGGCGAGAGCTGGCGGCCCTCGGCGGTCAGCCCTTTGTACTCCTTCAGAACGTCCGCGACCTGGGAGAGGTCCTTCATCTCGGGGACATGCGCGCGGAGGATGTCGTGGAGACGCTCTCCCTCGGGGGGTTTGAGGGTGAGGAAGAGACAGCGGCGGCGGAAGGCCGGCGGAAACTCCCGGTCGCCGTTGCTGGTGAGGATCACGAGGGGGAACTGCGCGCACCGGACGCGGCCGTCGTGCACGGGCACCCGGTCGTTGCCGTCCCAACTGAGCACACGGACCGGCGACTCGGCGACCCGGCGCAGCTCGGGGATCTCGTAGCCGCCGGTCTCGAAGACGTGCAGCAGGTCGTTGGGCAGGTCCACGTCGCTCTTGTCGATCTCGTCGATCAGCAGCACGCGGGGCCTGCGCCTGGGCAGCAGCGCGTCGCCCAGCGCGCCGAGCCTGACGTACTTTCCGATGTCCTCGTGCCGGTCGATGTCCTCGTGCCGTCCGGCCTCCCGGGGGGTTCCGGCGCCCTGGTGGGTTCCGCCGTCCCGGTGGTCCTCCTCCGCCCGGTGTGTCCTCTGTTGCGACGGCACGTTCTTGCGCAGGTTCATGTCGTGCAGACGGCCCAGTACGTCGTAGTCGTAGAGCCCTTCGCGCAGGGTGGACCTGCTGGTGATGCCCCATCGCAGGACGGGGCCCAGGGCCAGCTCCCGGGCGATGGAGGCGGCCAGGGTCGTCTTTCCGGTTCCGGGCGGGCCGGTGACCAGCAGGGGCCGGCGGAGCTGGATCGCGGCGTTCACGAGGTCGTGCGCGTTCCGGTCGCCGCGGTAGGCGACCGCCGCCCGCTCGTCCCACGAGTCCGCTCCCCCGGTCCCCGGCGGCGGCACCGGGAGACTGCTGTGCAGGGGGTCCCGTGCGCGCAGCGCGGCCTCCTCCTCGGGGGACACCAGCGCGTGCAGTCCGAAGGAGCGCCAGGGCGGGGGGTCGGGAATGCCCGGGAGCGCGCCCTCCCCGGTGCGGGACTCGCCCCGGTGTCCGCGGTAGACCCACCAGTCGGGAACCGCCGAGGCGGCGACCGGCCCTTCCGTCATTGCTCGTCCCTTCCGTACGTCCGTCCTTGTGAACAGCTGTCCATGCGGGGCCCGCAGTCCTCGCGGTCCCCCTTCCGGTGGGGGCCGCTCCTCCCGTCAGGGCGGGTTCAGGGGCCCGCGGGCCAGTGGAGAACGACGCGGGTCGTCGAAGAGCACCACCATGTCCCGGAACACTTCGGCCTCGGTGCCGCCCGTTCTGCGCAGGTCGAAGACGATCTCGGGCAGGTCGTGCAGGGGACGGCCGTCGAGTCTGCGCAGCAGGCTCTCCCGTACCAGCGCGCCGTCGCAGACCGCGCCGTCGTCACCACCGCGCCGGCAGTCGTCGGCCGGGGACCGGGCCGGCCATATGGCCAGCAGGGCACCGTTGTTGAGGGCCGTGCCGACGAGATCGGCGTGCGCCCGGTCGGCCAGGGGGCGGGAGAGCACGATGCCGGCGCACGGGTCCGCCGCGCCGTTCGCGCCGCCGTCCACTCCCGCCGAAGCCGACGCGCTCCTGGCGCCGTCGGCCGTGTTGCCCGTGGTGCCCGCCTCGGTGCCGATGACCGCGTTCAGGGTGAAGGCGGTCTCCACGGTGCGGGCGTGCTGTTCGAACTCCGCTTCCCCGGTTCGGCAGGAAGAGGCACAGTCGGTCCACTGCAGCCGTGCCGCGGGGACGGAGTCCAGGAGGGGGGCCCTGCGCTGCCAGCTCAGCGTCTGCGGGCCTCCGTGGTGGCGCCAGCCGTCGCGCAGCACCACCGGCCCGCCGTCCCCCAGCAGCGGCGCCTTCCCGCTGGGCACCGAGAACTTCGGCAGTGCGTCGAAGCGGTGGCCGAACAGGTCCCGGTCGACGATGAACTCCACCCAGGCTCCGTCGAGCGCGGACTGGACCTTGGTGTGGGCCTTGCCGTAGATCAGCTCGACGAGGCCGGGGAACTCCTCCTTGCGCCAGCTCTGCCTCGGCAGCCTGATCGGCCGGCGCTGGTGTCCTGTGTAGAACCACGCCTTGGCGCGGTAGCGCGGGCCCGCGGTGCTCTGCGGCTCACCCCGCTCGGCGGACGTCTCGCCGTGGCTGAGCCCGTCCTCCCGTTCCAGGTCTATGACCAGGTGCCCGCGCCGCCGCACGGGTGTGGGCGCGACGGACACGTCGGCCAGCGGCGGAAGGCCTTTGTCGGTGGCCCAGGACGCGTACCACCGGTGGATGCCGTCCCGCAGACGCCCGATGCGGGCGAGGACGACGCAGAGGTCGGTGATGCAGTGGCTGCCGTCCGCGCGGTGGGGCAGTTCCGTCACCCGCACGGCCGTCTGCGGCAGGGTCAGGTCGTCGTCGGCGAGACGCGGGCCGTGGCGGTGCAGCCACTCCCACACCCCGCTCTCCTCCGCCGGAGTCAGGCAGGCCCTGCTCACCGTCCGGTGCAGCGTCTCGGCCTGGGTGACGGTGACCGCCGCACCCGGCAGGAAGTCGCGGTCCACGAGCAGGTCGCCCCGGTGGCTGAGCCAGTAGTGGGTGGGGATCTGGCCGTACTCGGGATCCCCTTGTCCGTAGGCCGCGCGGAAGCGGGCCTCGAGGGCGACGGCGGTCTGCTCGATCCGTTCCAGATCCAGCCGGCCGGCGGACGGCAGTGCCTCCAGCGCGTCCAGGAGCCGGTCGGTGAACACTCCGCCCCGGCCCTCGTCGAAGAGGGCCTGCTCGCCGTGGCGGGCGCCGTAGAGCACCAGGCCCAGCCAGTCCGGGTGCGGGACGGAACCGGCGGCGATGGTCAGGGTCTGGCCGCCACCGCCGTCGCCGGGCCGGACGGTGTCCGCCTCCCGGCAGGCGTCGATGACGAACATCTGACGCCCGGGTCTGCGCGGTCCTGCCATCCCGCGTGTCAGGTCCTCGAGTGCGATGCGTCCGTTGTGCGGAAGGTACAGCAGGTGGTTGCCGTTCTCCCGGTTGATCCCGCCGTGCCCGATCCAGTAGAGGACGAAGGCGTCGTCCTCCCCGAGTTCCCCCACGGGGCTGGAGCCGGCCGGGCTGAAGAACTCGCCGATCGGAAGGAGGTCGGCCGATGCCAGGTCGGTTCGCACGTCGGTCCGTCCGGTGCCCGCGGAGGCCGCCCGCAGCCGCGCCGGCAGCAGCTCGGTCAGCGGTTCGGCGGGCAGTCGGCCGGACGGGGGCTCGGACGACGGGGCGGACGGCGCGTGGGCCGAGGGCTCGGACGGCGGGCCGGACAGGTGGTCGGTGTTGGTCAGGAAGGTGAGGGAGCACGGCTCGTCGACGTGGTTCACCAGCCAGGACGCGAAGCGGACGCCGGAGGCCAGGGAGCCGGGCATGGGCCGCAGCGACGAGCCCTCGTACGTCTCCGGGCACACCACCAGAGCGCGTACGACCATCGGTCAGCACTCCTCGACGGCGGTGCGGACCGCGTCGTAGACGCGCGGTGTGGTCCAGTAGGCGCCGTGCGCCCGGGGGAACGGCTCACGGGTGTCGACCTCGACATCCGTGACGCGGCCGGCGAAGTGGTCGTCCGCGGGGAAGGCCAGGAGGTCCTCCTTGTCGACCACGTTGACCCAGCGGGCCCGGAAATGATCCGGCAGGGGGGCGCCGAGGCGGTGTGTCGCCAGCGCGTCCAGGCCGTACAGGTAAGGCACTTGGCTGCCCACGGTCACCAGCAGCCGTACGTGGGGCAGTGCGTGGGCGACCAGGCTCTCGAAGCAGGCGATTCCGCCGAGGCTGTGCCCGAGCAGCACCACGGGCCCGTCGATCTCCCGCACCCGCTCGGCCAGATAGGTCCGCAGGGGCTTGCCCCTGGCCTGGTAGAGCAGGATGTCGCCGAGTGCCGGTGTGGCGCGGGTCAGCAGGGCGTCCCGGTGGCGCCGGACCACCGGACGGGCCATGTGCTGCGCCGTGGACCAGGCGACGGCCCGGGCCCTGTCGCCCACACCGAGGGCGGCCCCGCCCAGGCGCTTCTCCATGGCCCGCCACAGTGCGTCGCGTTCCGCGGCGGACACGAGAACGGGGCCCGAGTCCCGTTCCCGGAACCTGATGTACACGGCGGTGACGGACCGCGCGACCAGGTCGTGCGACGCCCGTGCGGCGAGAAAGGGAAGGGCCGCGACGAATTCCTGGGCACGCAGCAATTCCGTGACGGCTGCACGGAATTGCTCGCCGGGTTCGCCCGCCGGAATCAATTCCCCGGCTTCGGGATCGTCCGGCATGGCACCGATACGCGTCCTCAGCAGGTCCAGCGCCCTCGGTGAGGTGGCGGACGCGTCGCCGGATGCCGTCAGGACCGCCGTCCGGATCTCGTAGAGCGGGTCGTCGTACAGCCGGGCCCACACCGCCCGCTCCGCGTCCGACCAGGCCACTCCGTGCCCGTCGGGGGCCCAGGCGGGTCCTGTGCCGTCCGGCGCGTCGGTCTCGTCCGCCGGGGTCACCCCGAGGACGTCGCCCCAGGAGCACGTCTCCACCACGGTGTCCGGCAGTACTTCCCGGAAACCGTCCCCGATCCTGTCGAGCGCTTCCCGCTCACGCTTCGACCGAACACCCGTTCCGTGAACGAACAGAATCGTCTTCATGTTTCTTCGCACATGTCCCCCCGCCCCGATGCCGCGGCCATGAACACCACGACGGCCGCCAACGGTAGCGCGGCCCAGGGAATCATCTCCGCACATTCCTTGAATTCGCCCCACCCGGAAAATGAGTTGCCTTTTCGAAAAGACAACGGAGCCAACCGATCAGGAACGGGCAGAGCGGAGGAACGCCTCGGCGGGGGTCCGCCCCCGGCGTGCGCACCGCCGTCCCACACCTCTGCCCGGCCGGAGTCCTTCAGGAGGGCGGGTTCGGGGCCGTCGTGGTGCCGGGCCCGCGCAGGAAGCGGATGACCGGGTGGCCGGGGTGCCGCGTCACCTCGGCGCGGACGCCGTAGACCTCCTCGATGAGGGCGGGGGTGAGCACGTCGGCGGGGTGGCCCCCGGCCACGGTGCGTCCGTCGCGCAGGACGAGGAGCCGGTCGCAGTACATCGCGGCGAGGTTGAGGTCGTGCAGCGCGATCACCGTGGTGACCGGCAGGCCGGCGATCAGGTCGAGCAGGTCCAGCTGGTGCTGGATGTCGAGGTGGTTGGTCGGCTCGTCCAGCAGCAGTTCGCGCGGTTCCTGGGCGAGGGCGCGGGCGATCTGGGCCCGCTGGCGTTCGCCGCCGGAGAGGGTGTGCCACGACTGGGCGGCCCGGTCGGTCAGTCCGGTGCGTTCCAGGGCGGCGGTGACGGCCCGTTCGTCGGCGGCGGACGCCGGGCTCCAGGCGCGGCGGTGCGGGATGCGGCCGAGGGCGACGACGTCGCGGACGGTCAGGTCGGTCTGCGTGTGCGCGTGCTGTTCGACGGTGGCGACGCGGCGCGCGACGGCCCGGCGGCCGGCCTCGGGCAGGGGCCGCCCGTCGAGCCGGACGACGCCGGCGGAGGGGGCGAGGACGCCGGCCAGCAGGCGCAGCAGCGTGGACTTCCCGGAGCCGTTGGGGCCGAGCAGTCCGACGGTCTCGCCGGGGCGCGGGGCGAGGGTGACGCCGTCGACGATCAGGCGGCCGTCGGCCCGGCGGCCGACCCGGTCGGCCCGCAGTCCCCGGTCCGGAGGGGCACCGCTCGCTCCCGGTTCCGGGGTGACCTCGTCCGCGAGGGTCCCGTCCGGGCGGGCGTCGTTCATGTTTTCCTCCTGCCCCGGTGGAGCACGACGACGAAGGCCGGTACGCCGATGAGGGACGTCACCACGCCCACCGGTACCTCCTGGGGGTCGACGACGGTGCGGGCGAGGGTGTCCGCCCACACGAGGAACACGGCTCCGGCCAGCGCGGTGACGGGCAGCAGCCGGGCGTGGCCGGGGCCGGTGAGGGCACGGGTGGCGTGCGGCAGGACGAGACCGACGAAGCCGATCGCGCCGGCGCAGCTGACCAGGACGGGGGGGGGCGCCCCCCCCCCCGGGGCGGGGCCCCCCCCCCCCCCCCCCCCCCCCGGGCGGGGCCCCCCGGGGGG